>CAZVHQ010000012.1:0-93434 GCA_964627225.1 uncultured Mesoterricola sp. | reverse complement strand
CCCTTTTCCTAGGTCAGGATCTGACCTTCGGTTTCGGGCAGGAACAAGGATGATATGAAGGTGATGACCAGGAATACGGAGATGAAGGACACCGTCACCGGGAAACTGGTGTTGGCGGCAAGCATGGCGCCGATGGTGATGGGCGCCAGCGTGTTCGCCAGGCGCTGGGCGCAAAGCCCCAGGGAATAACTCACGCCCCGGATCTCAGTGGGATACAGCTCGGCCATCCAGGTGTCCCAGACGCCCCAGGCTCCCAGACTGAAGAAGGACAGGGCGAAATTGAACAGGTACATCTGGGCGAGCGACCTGGAACAGGCGAAACCGAACCCGGCCACCGCGGACATCAGCACGAACCAGAACATGACCCGCTTGCGCCCGAACTTGCCGGTGAGGTAGGAGGAGGCGATGTAGCCCGGGAACATGAACACCGCCGAGATGGCCATGAACTTGAGGCCCTGGGGCGAACTCAGGCCCCGCTTGCCGAGCAGGATCGGCATCCAGGAGGTCAGCCCCCAGTAGCCCCAGGAGAAGGCGAAGTTGATCAGGATCTGCACCAGGGTGATCTTGAGAAAGATGCCTTTGACCGTTTCCAGGTAGGAACCCTGTTTGAAGGCATCCACCTGCAGCGGCCGGGTCGCCAGCTCTTGGGTGAAGTGCTGTCCCGAAAGGTAGTTGATCACCTGCTTGGCCTCGTCCTGGCGGCCCTGCCCGCACAACCAGTAGGGCGATTCCGGCAGGCAGAGGATCGCCAGGCTCCAAAGGCCGGCCAGGGAGCTGACTCCCACCGACCAGCGCCAGCCCAGGGCGGTAAACAGATAGGTCACCCCGATGGCGATCAGGAAGCCGATGGGCCAGCCCGAAGCCAGATAGACCGTGGCCTTGCCCCGGGCCTGGACCGGCAGCAGTTCGATGAAATAGGGAAATGCGGTGACCAGCACCCCGGAAAGTCCGAGACCCGCGCAGAAGCGCATCGTCCAGAGCATCGGGTAGTTGACCGAGAACGCGCTCGCCATGGAAAAGACGCCATACAGGATGAAGCCGAGCATCATGGACCTCCTGCGCCCCAGGCGGTCGGCGACCTTGCCCCAGATCAGGGCGCCCGGGATCATGGCCAGGAACAACGAGCCGACTGGTCCCGGTGGGTTCCGGTGACGCCGGTCTCGGTGAAATAGGCCGGGTTGAGGAACATGCTCGCATCGTTCGTGCTGGGCGTGGTGTGGGAGTAGGCGGGCCAGGCTTCGGCAGCCCAGCTGCCGGGTTTGCCCTCCATGCCATTGCCGATGAAAACATCCGCCATGAGGGCGCTGGGGCCGCAGAGTGCCGCAATGCCCAGCACTTTCCAGTACTTCGGAATCCCTGAAAAACCATGTTTGGTCATGATTCATTTCCTTTCTGTGAGAGGTTGGGAAGATGGGTTCCAAAAGTGAGGGCGCGGCGGCGGCTTAAGGGCCCCGCTTGGTCTCCGGGGTTGTGCCCGGACCCCCATTCGTGCTTCCGTGCATGACTTCCATCCGAAGACCCCCGGAACCGAAACAAAACCGTTTGGGACCTGCCCTGAGGCGAAAAGCTCCGCCACCACCGTCCCCGCGAAAGCCGGGGAACGGCGGTTGGCCTGGACTCCGCCGCTACCTGCGGCGGATCTGGGACGGGCTCAGGACGTCTTCACGCCGTAGACTTCGGAAGCAACGGCCGGACTGACATAGCCGTTGCGGAGGTCCTCCAGGACCGCCTGGCGCGAGCGCTCCCGGGGATTGCCGTTGCCGCCCCCGGATCCGGTGCGGACCCGGATGACGTCACCGGCATCGAGCATCAGGCTGCTGACGAAGGCGTAGCGTTGCACCGTGCCGTCGGTGCGGGCCACCTCCACGTAGTTCAGGGACCCGTCCGCGCCGCCGTTCAGGCCCCAGGGGGCGATCCGGGAGCGGGTATAGCCGCAGGTCAGGAAGGTGCCGGCGGCACGGACCCGGTAATCGATGCGGATGCCCAGACCGCCCCGGAACTTTCCATAACCGCCAGCCTCCTCGTTCAGCTCCATGCAGTCCACGAACAGGCCGTAGCGCCCTTCGGAGATCTCCGCCGGGCAGATGTAGGTCTCCCCGTGCAGGGCCGAGAACATGGCATTGTTGCCGTCCCGTCCCGTTTCCCCGCCCCAGCCGCCCACTTCCGGCTCCACCAGCAGGAAGCGCCGGCCGGTGTCTGGGTGGATGCCGCCGATGAAGGTGCCGCACACCGAAGCGAAATTCCCCGCCGGGATCCTGCCCGGGAAGATGTTGGCCAGGCAGCGCAGGATCAGGTCCTGGACCCGTATCAGGTTCTCGAAGTAGAACCCCTCCGCGGCGGGACTGCTGGCGTCGAACAGCGTTCCGGGCCGGGTGAGGACCTTGAGCGGCCGGAAGGTTCCCGCATTGGTGGCCGAGTCCGGGGCGGTGAAGGCCTTGAAGGCCATCTGGGCGGCGATGATGGTGCAGTCGCGGCTCAGGTTGGTGGAGCCCGAAGCCTGGGCCGGATTGTCCTGGAGATCGATGATCATTTCGCTACCGGTGAGTTCCACTGTGGTGTGGAAGATCTGGCCGTCGTCCTGCTCCTCGGCCAGGGAGTACCTGCCCACGGGCGCCTCGGCGAGCATGCGCAGGGAGACCTTCTCGCCAAAATCCATGTAGTCCGCCATGGCGGCCAGGAACAACTCCTTGCCGTATTTCCCGGTCAGTTCCACGATCCGGGCCGCGCCGCTGCGCGCCCCGGCGATGCCGGCCCACATGTCCCCCTCGAGGAAATCGGGCATGCGGGAATTCAACCGCAGGATCTGCATCACCGGCCGGATCGGCTCGCCCCGGGAGATGAGCTTCACCGCGGCCAGGCGCAACCCCTCCTGGAAGATCTCGGTGGCTTCGGTGGACAGGGAGCCGGGCACCATCCCGCCCACGTCGTTCCAGTGGGCGATGTTGGCGGTCCAGGCGACGATGCCCCCCTCGGCGAAGACCGGCATGGCCAGGACAACGTCGTTCAGGTGGGTGACCCCGCCGTTGTGGGGATCGTTGGTGATGAAGATGTCGCCGGGCTCGATGTCACCCGGCTGGTTGTGCACCTTCAGGATGTTCTTGACCGACTTGTCGAGGACGCCCACGAAGGCCGGAATGCCGGCACCCGAGCTGGCGATATTGCCGGCCGCATCGGTGATCCCGGTCCCCATGTCGAGCACCTCGTAAATGATCGGGCTCATCGCGGTCTTGCGCAGAGCCGCGAACATCTCGTCGGCAATGGCCTGGAGGGCGCTCTGGATGATTTCCAAGGTGAAGATGTCGTTGCTGCTCATTTCCGTTTCCCCAGGTGGTTAAAACGTAATGTGGAGGTTGCCGAACCGGTCGACGATCACCTGGTTGCCCGGGTGGACCACGGTCGTGCTGCCGTAGTCCTCGATGATCGCCGGCCCGGTCAGCGTCATTCCGGGTTCCAGTTTGCCGTGGTCGTAGATGGTCGCCTCGTGGCTGCCATCCAGGGCGTAGTCCACGGTCCGCCGGCCCTTGACGGCCGAGGCCAGCTTGGCTCCGGTGGACGGCATGGCGACCAGGTCCAGCTTCCCCACCTCGGCAATGGCGACGAGATGGAAGCCGACCAGTTCCAGGCTCGCTTCCAGGCGGTAGGAGTATTCCCGTTCATACAGCTGGTGGAAGCGCTCGGCGATGGCCGGCCAATGGGAAGGGATCCGCTCCTCGGCCAGCAGCGGCACCTCGATGGCGTGTTCCTGGTTCTGGTAGCGGAACTTGCAGTAGCGCTGCACCTGCACCTGGTCCAGGCCGATCCCTTCCCTGGAGAACTGCAGGTGGGCGGATTCCACCAGGCTGTCCAGCAAGGCCTGGGACTGGGCCGGAGCCTCAGGGCGGTTCATCTCGAACAGGCGGTTGACCAGCAGGTCCCGGCGCAGGTCGGACATCAGCATGCCCCATGCGGAGAACACCGAAGCGCTGCGCGGGATGACCACCTTCTTCACCCCCAGTTCCTGGCCGAGGGCCACCGCGTGCATTCCGCCGCCGCCGCCGAAGGCGACCAGGGTGAATTCGCGGGGATCATGGCCGCGGCTCACCGAAACCAGCTTCAGGGCGTTGACCATGTTGTCGTTGGCGATCCGGATGATGCCCCGGGCGACGCCCTGCCGGTCCATGCCCAGCTGCGCCGCCAGGGGGTCCAGGGCCCGTTCCACCGCCGGCAGGTCCGGGTCCAGCTCGCCCCCGCAGAAATACTCGCGGTTGATGCGCCCCAGCATCAGGTTGGCGTCGGTGGTGGTGGCCTGGGTCCCGCCCAGCCCATACGCCGCAGGCCCGGGCAAGGCGCCGGCGGACTGCGGCCCGACGTGCAGCTTGCCGTACTCGTCCGCCCAGGCGATGGAGCCGCCGCCGTTGCCGATCTCCACCAGGTCCACCACCGGGATCATGATGGGGTAGCCGGCGTTGGTGCGGTTGCGCTCGATCCAGTAGTCGGTCTTCAGGGTGATTTCGCTGTTGCGGATGAGGGAACACTTGGCTGTGGTGCCGCCGATGTCCAGGGCCAGCACGTTGGGCTCGCCGATCAGCCGGCCAAGCTCGGCCGCGCCCCAGAAACCGCTGGCCGGTCCGGATTCGACCATGGTGATGGGGATCTCCCGGGCGTGGGCGACGGTGTCCACCCCGCAGTTGGACTGCATGACGTAGAGCGGGGACCGGTAGCCGTTGGTCCGGAGGCCGTCCTCCAGGCTTTGGAGGTAGCGGGCGGCGATGGGCTGAACATAGGCCGACAGCACGGTGGTGCTGGTCCGCTCGTATTCTCGCCATTCCCGGGTGATCTGGTGGGAGGCGACCGCCGACACTTCCGGCCACAGTTCCCGCACCCGGGCCAGCACCGCCTCCTCATGGGAGGGATTGGCGTAGGAATGCAGCAGGCAGATGCCGATCGCCTGCACGCCCTCCCGGCGGAATTCCTGGAGGATCTGCGGCAACTCGGCCAGGTCCAGGGCCGCCAGCTCCTGGCCGTTGGAATCGAGCCGGCCGGGCAGTTCACGGCGCAGGAACCGGGGCACGAAGGGAGCCGGCTTGACCCAGCGGAGGTTGAAGAAATCGGGCCGGTTGGCCCGGGCGATCTCCAGGATGTCCCGGAACCCGGCGGTGGTGAGCAGGGCCGTGCGAACCCCCTGGCGCTCCGTCAGGGCATTGATGACCACCGTGGTGCCGTGGACGAGGAAATCGATGTCGGCGAGGGGGATGTCGGCCTTGCGCAGGACCTGGAGGATCGCCCGCTCATAGTCCGGAGGCGTGGTGTGGGTCTTGGCGGTCCGGATGGACTGCCCGCCGGTGGCCGGGTCGGTTTCGAAATAGACCAGGTCCGTGAAGGTGCCACCGACGTCGGTGGCCACACGGACGGTCTTGGATTGGCTTGCCATGGCTTGCCTCCCTGATGGAAGAGAATCGGGTTAAGACGCGGAATCGGCGCAGCGGGCCAGCAGCATGGGGGCATAGGCCAGCGCCGCGAGGCGTTCGGCCTTTTCCACACGGGCCGGCGAGAACCAGTTTTCGTCGTGGAGAATATTGATGGTCCCGATAACCTTGCCGAGCAGGCGCAGGGGAATGTTGAGCGCGGAACCGCATCCCAGACTGAATATCACTTTATGGTCGTACAGGACTCTTCGGACATCATCCTTGTTCTCACATATAAACGAGGCTTTGTTTTTGATGACTTGCTCGTACCACTCGGGTGCGATTTTGGATTTCTGCCCGTTGACCGGGTACTCCCGGGGATGACTGGTCCAGATCCGCTTGGCCGTCAATTCGTTCTCGGTGTCGAGGATGGACAGGGTGAAGATCTTGTAGCCGATCTGCCGCTGGAAAATGGCTGACAGCTGGTCCAGTACGGCGGCCACCGAGTTCCGGTCCGCCATGGCTTCGGCAAGTTCCTGCAAGGATTCGGCAACGGATTCGTTTTGGGTATGCAAGGTATCCTCTTTTCGATATGGGAGACCCGGTGGGTCCCGCTGGTCACCATGGGGGCCGGGCAGACGTACCTCCCCCCGGCGACCGGCGAACGGTCCCGGCCCGGCTATGGATGAATGGAACGGTTCGCCGGTCCCGCTGGGAAATGCGCCTCCCAGGGCGACATTCCTCAACCGGCCGAAGAGGCCAGGGAGGGAGCGACGACGATGTTATCGGAGCAGGAGTGCCTGTTCCGGCCTAGGACTTGCTTTGGTTGAAGAGGTCGATGGTGCCGCACCATAACACTTCCGCGGCACCGTTGCTTTCGGGCATGACCATGACGCTGTGGATCACATTGGCGTCGATGTGAATGCTGTCGCCGACCGCAAGAACGTATTTGTTTTCGGCGACGGTGAAACAGACCGTGCCATGGAGCACCAGGAAGAGGTCCTCCCCCTCGTGGGAGTTCACCTCTGAGTGATAACCCACCGGCCAGATGCATTTGAGGGCATGGATCAGGCTTCCCGGAAAGACGCTGGACAGGCGTTCGTACTTGGCGATGCCATTCTGCAGGGTGAAGGGAACCCGCTGGTCGTGGTAGGTGACCGAATGGGGCTCCTCCGCCGGGCCCGTGAGCTCGCCGATGGAAACGCCCAGCTCGCGGGCAATCTTGGCCAAGGATGTCAAAGACGGGGCGGTAAGGTTCCTTTCAACCTGGGACAGGAAGCCGATCGAGAATCCGGTGGCATCGGCAATGTCCTTCAACGTTTTCTTCAATTCGCGGCGACGCTCGCGAATGCCTTTCCCTAGATGAACCATTCTCAATTGCCTCCATGGCTAAACCCCGATGGTAGCGGCTGCATTCCAGCCTCCTCAGAATTTTCAAGTTGTTGGGTGATTTCACCTGAAACATTAAGTTATAGTGAAATTGAAGTCAAGGTAAAAATTTTAGTAAAGGTTGAAAGTGTGCCCAACCGTCGTCCATGTTTTATTAAGTAGTAAAATATAAACAGTTACATAAACATCTTCAGGCTGCTGCCCTCGGGCCTGGCATTTCCCCACGGGATAGCCGCTCACGGCGAGATCCCCCTGCGGCGAGAGGACAGCCCCCAGGCGCCTGGTCTTGGGCCGATGGCCGCCGGGATCCGGTTCATGGCCGCGCTGGTACGCAGGCTCCCGGCTTCGCGTTCGGGCGGTTCAGGGTGCCGGGTGCCGGCCGAGCCGGCCCAGGAATGCCTGCAGGCTCCGGCCCCACTGGCAGAGGGAGGCGCACATGAGGCCGATCAGTCCGGCGCTGGCCGCGCCGGTGGGGCACCCCGGCCGGCCACAGAACGGACAGACCGCGCTCATGGAGTACAACCCGGAAAAGCCGATGAACCAGCCCAGGAACCGCCAGATGCTGGGCTTCCTGACCGGTGCCGGACCGGCGGCCGCATGGCCATGTTCCTGGTGGTCTTGGCAATGATCGGACATATCAATTGATCCCGGGAAGAAAGCCAGCATTCAAGCATAGGGCAGAGGACGCGCCGGAGCGACGGGAATATGCGCCAGGGAATCCGCGGCCCCGCCGCCGCACCCTGGGAGTGGAGGCAGCCATGGGGAAGGATGTGCAGGAATTGACCCGCATGACCCGTGCCCTGAGCCGCAGCCGCCAGGCCATGGCCCGGGCCCGGGACGAGGCGGGTTACCTGGCGGAGGTTTGCCGCATCGTGGCGGAAGATTGCGGATACTTCCTGGTCTGGATCGGCCAGAAGGAGGATGACCCGGGGCGATCCGTCAGGCCCATCGCCTGGTCGGGATTCGAGGATGGCTACCTCAACACCTTGCGTCTCACCTGGGCCGACCAGGAGCGCGGCCAGGGTCCCAGCGGGACCGCCATCCGGACCGGCCTGCCCAGCCTCTGCAGGAACGTGGAAACGGATCCCCGCTTCGCCCCCTGGCGGGAGGATGCCCGGGCCCGGGGCTACGCTTCAACCCTGGGCCTGCCCCTCCTGGACGAAGGGGAGGCCTTCGGCGCGATCACCGTGTATGCTCCCGAGCCTGACGCCTTTTCCGATGCCGAGGTGCGGGTGCTGGGGGAATTGGCGGACGACCTGGCCTACACGATCCGGACGCTCAGACTGCGGGAATCCGAGCACAGGGCTCAGCAGGCGCTGCGGGAAACCACCCTGAACCTGCAAAGGCTCAACGAGGAACTGGAACAGCGGGTCCGGGACCGGACCGCTGAGCTGGTGCAGGCCAACGAGGCGCTGACCATGCGGCTCCTGGACCGCGACAAGGCCCTGGAAGCCCTGCGCCAGAGCGAGGAGCAGCTCAGGCATGCCCAGAAGATGGAGGCCGTCGGAACCCTGGCCGGGGGGGTGGCCCACGACTTCAACAACCTGCTCCAGGTCATCGATGGCTATGCGGAGCTGGCCCTGGCCGACCTGGGCCAGGTCCATCCCTTGAGGGAGAGCCTGGAAGCCATCCGCAGGGCCGGGCAGAAGGGCGCCGCCCTCACCCGGCAACTCCTGGCCTTCAGCCGCAGGCAGGTGCTCGCGGAGGAGATCGTGGACCTCAACGCCCTGGTCCGGGAGATGGAGAAGTTCTGCCGGCGGGTGGTCGAGGCGGACATCCGGCTGGTCCTCGTCCTGGCGCCGGACCTGGGACCGGTGAAAGCGGATCCCAACCAGATGGAGCAGGTGATCATGAACCTGGTGGTCAATGCCCGGGACGCGATGCCGCAGGGGGGCACGCTCACCCTGGAGACCCGGAACCGGGGCCCGTGGGTGACCTTCTCGGTGACCGACACCGGGACCGGAATGGCGGCGGAGGTGCTGGGGCGGATCTTCGAGCCGTTCTTCACCACGAAGGGGATCGGCAAGGGCACAGGGCTGGGGCTCAGCACCGCCCTGGGCATCGTGGAGCAGAGCGGCGGCAGCCTGGACGTGCAGAGCGGGCCCGGCCTGGGCACCACCTTCATGGTCACCCTGCCGCGGGCGGCGGCCGGCGCGCCAGCGATGCCCCGGCCCGCGGAGCTGGAACCGGAACATGGCACCGAAACCGTCCTGCTGGTGGAGGACGACGAAGGGGTGCGCCAGCTGACGGCGCACCACCTCGCGTCCTCGGGCTACCGGGTGATCGCGGTGGGGAACGGCGCCGCGGCGCTGGAACGGCTCCAGGACCTGGACGAGCCGGTGCATCTGCTGCTGACCGACGTGGTGATGCCCGGGATGAACGGCTGGACCCTGGCCGGCAGGGCTCGCGCCCTCCAGCCGGCGATCCGGGTGGTCTTCATGTCGGGCCATCCGGACGACGCCCGGTCCGCGGGCGAAGCCCTGGCGGGCCGGCCCTTGATCGCCAAGCCGTTCGACCGCGCAACCCTCCTGGCGGCCGTGCGGAAGGCCCTGAGCCCGGCCATCGGCAAAACCATGCCAACATAGAAGCAGCCGGCCGCTGCCGGCAACCTCCCGGAAAGGAGAAAGGCATGTCGCTCACGGGGGAGATCAAGGATTATGCCCTGGACCTCGGGTACAGCCTGGTGGGCATCACCACCGCCGACGACTTCACCGGGCACATCCAGGAAGTCGAATCCCGGGGCGCCACCTACGATTTCTTCGTGGGCAGCCCGCGCCAGTTCATGAAGGGCGCCCGGCCCAGGGTGGCCATGCCCGGCGCCCGGTCCATCATCGTCCTGGTCTGGGACTACGCCCAGAAGGCCTTCCCCGAGTCCCTGGTGGACAAGATCGGACGGATCTACCTTGCGCGCTGCTACCACGCGGCGCCCGACCGCATCAACGGGGCCCGGCTCCGGCTGATGGCGGACTTCCTCAAGGCCAGGGGCTGCGCCGTCGGCGCCGAGCTCATGGTTCCGGAGCGCCCGGCGGCAGCCCGGGCCGGGGTGGCGCAGTTCGGCAGGAACAACTTCGCCTACGCCCGGGGCATCGGCTCGTTCAACGTGATCAGCGCGCTGGTCGTGGACCAGGAACTGGAATACGCTGCGCCGGCCGAGGAAGGCCTTTGCCCCAAGGACTGCACCCGGTGCATGGATGCCTGTCCCACCCGGGCCATCCTCGCGCCCTTCAGGCTCGACCCGCGCCGCTGCCTGGGCTTCAACCACTGGTGGACCCAGGAGGGGCGTCCCGGCGTGAGCAGTTCCATTCCGCCCGAGATCCGGGCCGCCACGGGCACCCGGGTCCACGGCTGCGACCTCTGCCAGGAAGCCTGCCCGCGCAATGCGGCCAAGGTGAAGGGCGGCTTCGCCCCGGACCCGTTCCTGGAAGCCCTGGCCGGGCGGTTCAGCCTGCCCGCCCTGCTGGAGCTGTCCGATGCCTTCTATGCCGAGACGGTCCAGCCGATCATGTACAACTACATAAAAGAGAAGAAATACTTCCAGCGGAACGCCGCGGTCGCCCTGGGCAACACCCGGGATCCGGAGCACGTGCCCGCCCTGGACCGGGCCATGGACGGCCCCGAGGCCCTGGTGCGCGGGCACGCGGCCTGGGCCCTGGGAAGGATCGGCGGCCGCGCCGCCCGGAAGGTGCTGGAAAGGCGCCTGGGGAGCGAGCCTGCCGCGCCGGTCAGGGCCGAGATCGAGGCGGCCCTGGACTAGAACAACCCGGGCGTTCCGCCGGTATGGAGGAAGATGACGCTCTCGTTGGCCAGGTAGCGTCCCTCCGAGCGCAGCCGGAGGTGGCAAGCCATGGCCTTGCCGGTATAGCTGGGATCGAGGAAGACCCCTTCGAAGCGCGCCATGGTTGCGATGGCGTTTTGTCCTTCCCGCGATGGGATGCCATAACCGGCACCGAGGAAACCGTCATGGATGGTCCCGGCGAGGCGGCCGGGGTCCAATGGATAGCCGATCAGGGCCGCGGCCTCCTGGGCAAAACCCACGGCCCTGCTCCAGGCCTCCTTGGCCGGCCGGCTCACGGCGACTCCTTCTATCCTCCAGCTTGCGTCGAAAAGAACGGAACCCAGCACCCACCCGGCCAGCGTTGCCGCCCCTCCCACGGCCATGACGACCACCCGCGGCTGGATGCCCAGGGCCTCGCACTGGGCGAGCGTTTCACGGACTGCCAGCACATGGGCCAGGACCGCCAGGGCGCAGGCACCGCCCCGAGGCACGCAATAGGGCCGGCGGCCGTGGGCGATGGCTTCGGCTGCCGCGCTCGCCATGCCGCGATCCGTGGAATCGCGATCCTGCTCGCCGGTGAAACGTATTTCGGCGCCCAGCATGCGGGTCAGGGACAGGTTGCCCTGCGCCCGTTCCGGAGGCGCTCCCCAATAGACCGCCACGCAGTGCAATCCGGACATGGCCGCGACGCAGGCGCTTGCCCTGACATGGTTCGAAAGGGGGCCCGCGCCGGTGATCAGCGTGTCCGCGCTCTGCCGGAAGGCGTCGGCGACGATCAGATCCAGGGCGCGGACTTTGTTGCCGCCGAATGCGACCGGAAGAAGATCGTCACGCTTGAGCCATAGCAACGGGCCGCCCAGGGCGGCCGAGAGCCGGCGGGCGGGCGCGAGGGGCGTGGGGCCGGCGATGAGCCCGAGGCTTGGCAGGGAATCGAGCTGGTCGGTCCAGGTGGTCATGATGGCCTGCTCCTTGCCAGGAGGCGATCCACCAGGGCCCGGCACTGCCCCGTTTGGGCCTCCGCGGAGAAGAACGCGGCGAGTTCCTGCTGGCTGAAATGGGCCGTGATGGCCGGATCCGCGGTGACGGCCACGGAGAAGGGCTGGTCCGCACTGCGCGCCGCGGCGGAAAGAGCGTGGATGATCCGGTAGGCGCTTTCCTTGCCCACCCGGCGCGCCAGGGCGAGCATGAGGCCTTCCGAAAGCGCGAGCTTGCCGGAGGCATCCAGGTTGGTCCGCATGCGCTCGCCGTCCACCTCGAGGCCGGCAAGGAGGGATACCAGCAGAGCCTGGGCCTTGCCGGCCGCCATGGTCAGTTCCGGCACCGCATGCCACTCGGTCTTCCAGGATCTGCCGTCGCGCTCGTGGTCATGCACCAGCCCCTCGGCGAGCAGGCCGGCATTGGCGCGCACCAGGCGCGAAAGGGTGCCGAGATGTTCGGCCATTTCGGGATTGCGTTTATGCGGCATGGTGATGCTGCCGATCCCCCCGGGCAGCGCGCCTTCGCGCAGCTCGCCGATCTCGTCACGCTGCAGGTTGTAGACCTCGTGACCGATCCGGTCGCAGGTGGCGGTCGCCAGCACCAGGAGGTGACCCCATTCCGCAAGGTTGTCGCGACTGGAAGTCCAGGACATATCCGGCTGCCCCAGGCCGATCCGGTCCAGGAAGCGCTTCTGCAGCGCCAGCCCCTGTTCGCCCAGGGCCGAAAGGCTGCCCACGCCGCCGGACAATTGCCCGATATCCATGCGCGGGGCGATCTCGCAGAAACGCTGCCGGTGCCGCAGGAGTTCAGCCAGCCATCCAGCGGCCTTGAAACCGAAGGTGATCGGCGTGCCATGCTGGCCATGCGTCCGCCCGATCATCACGGTGTCCCTGTGCCGTTGGCAGAGTTGCTCAACCCATGCGATGGCCCGGCCGAGATCGGCAGTGAGCAGAACCCGCGCCTTCCGCAACGTCAGCATGAGCCATGTGTCGGTGAGATCCTGGACGGTCGCCCCGTAATAGAACCATTCGCCGCTGGAGCCCGGACAGCGGCGGGCCACCGCGGCGATGAGGCCTGCGGTGGAGTGCCAGGTGGCCTCGTAGCCGGCCTTGCATTCGGCGAGAAAGCCGTCGTCGGGGTCGATGGACCGGCAGGTGTCGCCGATGCCCCTGGCCGCCTCCGCGGGAATCACCTCGAACTCGGCTTGAACTTCGGCGAGCAGGGCCAGAAGGTCCAGCCAGCACCGGGTGCGCGGCCCGTCGGCGAAGAGCGCGCGCATCTCCGGCGTTGCCCATGCCCCGCCGTAGACGTCCGAAGAGAACGACCAGTCCGTCATCCCGCACCCCCCGCCCGTGCCCGTGCCTTGGCAAGCAGCCTTCCGATGGCGGCTTTCCGATCTTCGCCGATCGACCTGAAACAGGGTCGGCAGCCGTCCACCGCGGCGGCCAGAGCCTCCGCCATGGCCGTCACTTCGCCGGCTGCCGCGCCTCCGATATCCGTACGGGCGGCGATGCAGGCCGCGGGGTCAAGGGCCATGCGCACCACCTCGTCGCCGATCCCTGCCATGGGCAGCCCGGCAGCCTGGAACGCCCGCAGGACGTCATGGGGCGTCGCGTCGGCCAGGCTTCGCCCCCGCTCCCCGAGAGCATGAATGAGCCGGCCCACGACGCCATGGGCGTCTCGATAGCTGATGGGTGCTTCAGCCATCAGGCGCTCGGCCAGATCGGCCGCGCAGGTGGACCGGTCATCGAGCAGCGCCGCCGCGCGGGCCGTGTCCACGCTCAGCCCGTCCAGGCATTCGGCGAGCAGCGAAACGGCTTCGGCAGCGGAGCGCAAGGCATCCGGCACGTCCCCATAGGTGAAGATGCGATTGTCAACCTGGCCTGAAAGGGTGCGGCTGGCTGCAGCCGTCCCGGCCTGCAGGCCGATCAGCCGGTTGGCGGTGGCCCGAAGGAAGGCGAGGGCGAACGGGTTCTTCTTCTGGGGCATGATCTTGCTGGCTCTTGCATGGCGGTCGGCAAGGTGGATGAAGCCGAATTCGGCGGAGGCGAACACCAGCAGATCCTCGGCCAGGCGATCCAGGTTGACCGTCGCCATCACGGCCACGTTCACCGATTCCATGGCGAGATCGGGCTGCCACATGGCATCGCGGGCATGCCGGACCGGTTCGCGGAAACCGAGCATGGACGCTTGCGCCCGCCGGTCCTGCATGGTCACGGAACCGTTGGCGCTGCCGATGCCGGCCGGGCAGCGGTCCACCCTGCCATGGAGCGCGGCGATGCGATCGAAATCGCGGAGGATGGGCCAGGCGAAGGATTGCAGGTAGTGCCCGAAGGTGGTCGGCTCGGCAGCCTGCAGGTAGGTGTAGTCAGGAACCAGGGTGTCCCGGTGCTTCAGGGATGCCGCAATGAGGCTGCGGGCCATGGCGGCCAGGGCTTCACCGAGGTTGAGCAGTTCCTCGCATACCACCAGATGCCACGCTGTCGTCAGGGCCTCACGCCTGGCGCGCGCCACCCCGAGCCAGCCGGCCGCTTCGGTGCGTTCGGCAAGCCACGCCTCCCGGTTGGTGTAGAGGTCGCCGAACTCCGCGGAGGGCGCAAAGGAGGGGGGCGCCGCTTCGAGCTCGAGCAGGGCCGCGAGCAGGGCGCGGGCAGAGGATTCGGGTATCACGCCGCGGTCGGCCAGCACGAGCGTGTGGGCCAGGTCGGCCCAGTTCACCGCCCGCGCCAGGCACAGCTGCGAGTGCAATTCGCGGTCGAAGGCGGATTGGATGAGCTGCCGCGAAGGCGGTTCCGCCAGGCATTCGCCGATCTCGAGCGCCGAATCCGCGCGGCCCTCGCCCATGGGCCGCGTCACGGCCGCTCCGCGCTCACCCCGCAAGGGGCCATCTCGACCTGGGCCGGATTCCAGATTCCCGTCGCACGCCAATGCTCGGCCACCTTCGCCAGGGTCTCGTAGCGGAGCCCGCAGCGCAGCGCCTCAAGAGCCAGGCCCTGCGACGGTTCGATGTTGCCCAGACTGACATTGGGGCCGAGCCGCTGGATCAGATCGGCCTGCTGGGAGCGCTGGGGCGCCTCCCAGATGATCTGGGCCGCCGCCCCGCCCAGCAAACGGATGATCTCGTCGAACAAGCTGGTGCAGATCTCGCCGGCCCGGTCATAGATGCCGATGCCGCGCCCGCTCTCCCTGGCTTCGACGATCACCCAGGACGCGCCCCATTCCAGGTCCTGCAAGGCCTGGATGGCCAGATCCGCCGCCGCGGGCTGCCGGTCCGGGGATTTGCGTCCGACCTCCGTGATGGCGGTGAGGCCGAGGTTGCGGGCGCTCTCGATCACCCTGCGGCGGCGTTCGCCCGGCATCTCGATGGTGCCGTCGGAAACCTCCACCGCGGTGAACCCGAGCTCCTTCGCGCGGGTCAGGTAGGGCCGGCAATGCTGCTGGACGATGGCGGCCTCGAGCAGGGTGCCGCCCGGATAGGTCAGGATATGGTGTTCCCGAAGGAGTTCCAGCTTCTGCTCGAGCACGGGGAGCGGCATCAGGGCGGACGTGCCGAAGCCGAACTTCCAGTGATCGATATGGGGACCCGCGAGGCACAGGAGGTCGCGCAGGCCGGAAACGCCCAGGCCGACATCAATGACCATCGTTACGCCCTGGATGCGTGGCTTGCGGAGCCTTCGGTCGATGAGCTGGTCGAGCGACCAGATATCCTGCCAGGGGGATCGGGTTTCAGTGGCTGCCATGACACACTTCCTTTAACGCGCGTTCAATCATCGGCAGGTCGGAGCCCCATGGGACGATGACGACCTGGCCCTCTCGCTTGAAATCGAATTCCTCGAGACAACATTTCAGGATGGTCGGCCTGCTCCGGGGCCCGGCGATGACCTTGGGGCACATCTCGATCCGTGGCGGTTCATTGCCGTAATAGTGCCGGTGGAACTGCAGGCTGCGCTCGCAGCCGATCAGGACCCAGTCGAGCCGCTCCGGAGGGCGTTCGTCGAGGTAGTGCACGGGGGCGCCAAGCCCGTCAAGCCCGCCGGAGCGGCAGGGGACCAGGAAGGACGAAGGGCTCAGGCCCTTGACCAGTTCCTTGAGGTCGATCCGTTCCAGGATCGGCAGGATCGGCGGCAGGTCCGCATAGCTCAAGACATGCTTGATGAGCGCGAACAACTTGGGCGGCTCGGGCGGCGTGACCTCGACGACGGTGAGCTCCAGCGGGTCCGGATGGTGGATGAAGTTCACGTGGTCGAACTTGCCTTCACAGATGAGCGTGCGGTCCTTGCCGACCCCGTGGCGCCGTGCCAGGGCCGCGAGCGCGGACCGGTTGCCCACGTCGGTTTCAGGGTCGCGAACGTAGACGCATTCGCCGGGAAGGGCCAGCACCTCCACCTGTTCGATCGGCGCGAACAGCGGCTCGCGGTCCGCCGCCCGGACGGCGATGATGGCATCCCCTGCTGCGCCTGCCCGGAGCACCACGAACTCGGTGCGGCGATAGGTCTCGCGGCCCCGGAAGCGGCCCACGATCCCCGCCTCGGTCATGGGGCCGTCATAGGGTTGCACGCTGGTGCCTCGATAGGGCAGCGGCACCAGGTTGCACTGGTCTTTGAGCCTGGTGCCGGCGGGGCCGGGCTTGACGGGTTCGGTCATGGCTGGAGCCCCGTCCGCAACGTGAAGACGTCCGCGAGCGGAGGCCCATCCTCTTCGCGTTCGATCCGGCACCAGTGGGACAAGGTGGCCTTGTCGCGCCGGGCGCCGAGCAGGGTGACCACGATCCGTTCGCCAGGTTCAATGTTGCCTCGATAGACCAGGTCGCGGCGCACGGTCGACCACCGGGGTCCCAGCGGACGGAAGAACGCCCATTCGGCCCTGTCAATGAACGCCTGGTAGGCCGCGAAGTAAAGGAAATCGACGCCGTTGAAGTCCTGGGAGGGGCAGGGGTCGATCACCAGGCGCCCGCTCTCCCGGCGATCTTCTTTGCTGAATCCGAAATGTTCATGCCATCGGTCCGAGCGGATGTCCGCGGCGGTCGCCGCGAAGGTGCCAAGGCCGGCCGAGGGGCTGAAAGGCGGCAGTCCGTCGATGGTGAGCCGGACCACGGACCGGTTGCGCCCCTTTTCCAGCCTCTTCACGAAAATGGAGGTGAGTTCCAGCATGCCGACGGAGCGCCCCTTCACCGACAGACGGTGCACGGTGGTGAACTGCGAGCGGGAGATCCTGAAACCTTGGCTGGAAAAGGCAAGCTCATCATGCTGGTGCAAAGTATTGAAGGCGGCATCCCGGATCGCGATGGAGGTGAACGCCGGGTAGACCGGTTCGCCGGCGGCATCCCGGAAGTCGGGCACCGATCTGCCGCTTCCTCCGGCGAGCATGGACCAATGGCGATGGCCAAGCTCCTTGAGCAGCCAGGTTTCGGAAAGCCCGCCCATGCAGAGGTGCGGCATGCCGAGCACCACGGCCGGTGGTTCTGCCCGCCTTGGGCCGTCCTGCCGGGGAGAGGGAACGATGGCCGAATCGCCGCCCGACTCGGCCAAGGCTCCGTTGCAACTCGCGTATAAGTCAAACATGGGTATTGGTCTCGATAATGAAATTCAAATCATTTTTGAGCAATTGCCATGCCAGCACCCGCCACCAGCCAACCCATGGCGAAACCCGCCCGGCAGGAAGCCAAGCAACGCCACCCGGCTGGCCGGATACGAAAAGACGTTAAAAACAACGAAATATCGTTACCTGCTGACGACGGCTCGCTGCTTTGCGGCGGTGCAAGCCTATTTCTTCTCCAAGGTGCTCTGGAAAGCCGCGAACGATTGTTCCAACCGGCCCAGCGCGTTGCACATGCGGGCAACGTTCTCCTCCAGGAGGGCCAGTCTTGGGACGATATTGTTGTATTGCCGGGCCAGCCCGGCCCGGTCATGCTCCCGGTCGAGGCCTTGAGCCGCGGACCTGGAGCTGCCCAGGAGGGAATTCAACAGGGCGGCCTCCAGTTCTTCCAGGCTGGCGGCCGGTTCATCGGCTTCGTGCTGCGGGTCGTCGAGCTTTTCGTCCATGCCAGGTTCCTTTGCAAGGTTATGGGTGGGTGGGGCCGCTGGTCTTCGAGGCGAAGAAATCCAGCACCCCTTCGGCGGCCCGCAGCTTGAAGGCCTCGGTCCCGCCGCCCGCGTGGCCACCCAGAACGCGATAGCGGTCACGGCCGGCGAAGAACGCCTCCATGGTCATGTTGCGCCCGGCGGGCCGTTCCGTCAGGGTGGCGTCATCTTCGATCCACATCCGGCACCTGGAATAGTTTTCGGCCTCGGCCAGGAAGATCGCCGGCCCCGTCCGTTCCCAGGCATGGTGCGCCTCCGGGTACACCAGGACCCGCGTGCCGGTATTGCCCGCGGAGGCGATCCGGGCAGCGTAGTCGCGGGCCGCTTCGACGCCGGTATAGTCATCCCGGCCCGCCAGCAGGAACAGCAAGGGCTTTCCGTCCGTGCGGGCGTCCCGTTGCTGCAGGTGGGCGGGCGGCACGATGGCCACCCGCGCGGCGAAGTCCTGGTCCGGACGCCCAAACCAGCGCCGCCGCGCCAGGAGCGCCGTGTTGAGGGCGGCCAGGCCGCCCCTGGAAACGCCCATGATGCCGATCCGCCGGGCATCGATCCGGGGGTCGGAGGCAAGGAACCCGAAGGCTTCATAGGCGTCCTGCTCCATCTCCTGATCCCTGATCCGGCTCTGGTCGGTGGTGGTTTCCGGGATGCCGCGAACCTGGAAGCTGTCCACCACCAGCGCCGCAAAGCCGTGCTCGGCGAGGAAACGCGCGTAGAAGCGCTCCCGCGTGTCACACACACCGGCGCTGCTGTTCATGATGACGATGGCGGGGTGGATGCCGGCTCCGTCCCGGGGCTGGTACAGTTCGCCGTGCAGGTTCCCGGCCTTTATTCGCAGATAGTGAATCGTCGCCTCCGCTGATCCCTGTTCCAAGCAAGAACGGTTCCGATTCAAGGTTCTCCAGCGTGAGCGGACCGGGCCTGCCCCGGGCCGCGGCGACCATCGTTGTTGGTCATGAATTTTCGTTTATTTCAGCGATTCTTCGAGGAACCGCAACGAAATTCAGTGGCCTGTGCAGCCGAACAGCAACAAAAACTTACGAAATTAACAATTAAGTTATTGGCACATGACTTGCGTAGAAAAGCCAATATCCGCGGAGCAGCCTTTCAACCCCCACCACCCCATTAGGAGTCTGCAATGGAAACGTCCGTTCCCATCAAGCCCGGTGACGCTATTGTCGAATACACCGGTCCCAAGATCTACGAAGACATCAAGGCCAATAAAGGCGAGAAGGCCCTCATCTGCATGCACACGGTGCCGTTCGAGGGTTCGGTCGGTCTCATCAACATGCTGACGGCCACCCGCCTGATCCGCAAGGGCTACGACGTCACCTTCCTCCTCTATGGTCCTGGCGTCCTCATGGCTGCCGGGAACCGCGGATTCCCGAAGGTGGGCGACGAAGGCTTCGCCGGAAACCTGGCCCTCAACAAGCAGCTCCAGACCATCATGAAGGAAGGCGGCAAGGTCGTGGCATGCCGTTTCGCCATGGGCGCGCTCTACGGCATGCGCGAAAGCGACTTGATCGAAGGCGTGGTCGCGATCCATCCGCTGGACATTCTGGACTGCATCCTCACCCACCAGCGGGCCGGTGCTCTGATCCTTTCAACCTGGACGGTATAGTCGTCGTTCGATCGCGTGCGCGTCATTAATGCGTAAGGAGAGATTATGCAACGATATGCACCTGGAGAGAAAACCAAACGGAAGGTCTTCGATGTGCACAATCACATCGGCTTCATGGAGGGCTATAAATATTACGGCCTGCCTGAACCGGTGAATCCGACGGTCTACACCGATAACGACCGGCGGACCAAGATCGGGATCATGGATCTGCTGGGGGTGGACCGGGCCATCGTCATGTCCAATTACGGCATCCCCGATGCCGCCCAGCCCTTCGGCCTCAATCCGGTGGTCCTGGATGCGTGCGCCAAGCCCGACAAGCGCATCCTCGGCGGAGTCTGGTTCTCGCCTTTGCTCAAGATGAAGGAAGCGAACGAAGCGTCCATGAAGCTGGCGGGCGAAGCGAACGTCAAGGTGCTCAAGGCCACCTGCCTGCTGGGCGGCACCTGGAACCCCGATGACTGGGACCCGGAGACCAAGGTGATGTGGGAAGGCATCATTGACGTGTGCGAGAAATACGACCACGTCTTCCACATCCACACCAGCCCCGGCGGCGGCTCCGACGTCGCCAATGCCATCAAGTTCGTCCGTGCCTATGGCAAGCGGGTCAAGGTGCATGTGGTGCACTGCGGCGGCGGCGTTTCGGGCCACATCAAGTTCATTCCCGAATTCCTGAAACTCATTCGCGAGGGTTACAAGGTCTATACCGACACCTCCTGGTCCATCGGTTTCTGCAACCGGTACCTGTTCGATGAGATCGAGAAGGCGGGCCTGGGCGACGACCGGGTGCTGTTCAGCTCGGATGAGCCCTGGAGCGATTTCTGGGGCGAGTACTACAAGTTCGAGGGCCTTGGCATTTCCGAGGAGCTCAAGAAGAAGATTTTCTGGGAGAAC
Organism: uncultured Mesoterricola sp.; assembly: GCA_964627225.1. Taxonomy (GTDB): domain Bacteria; phylum Acidobacteriota; class Holophagae; order Holophagales; family Holophagaceae; genus Mesoterricola. Next base: position 73,319 of record CAZVHQ010000012.1, on the reverse strand, counting down.
GCGGAAAAGCTGTACGGGATCTAGTCCCCGGCTTCGCCCGCTGCTGTAGCGTACGCCTCAAGTTGCCCTCTCCGCTTCGGAGCAGGGGCAGCTTGGGGCAGCAAAGAGGCCGGCCGTGCCGGGCCTGGGAGGCGCTGCCGCGCCGGATCAAAGCCGCGCGGCCACAGCTTCAAATGGCCCGGGGCCGGACTTGCCGTTCCCACCTGAATTCCGGGGCGCAGTCATGACCACCCAGCTACAGAAATACCTGGCGCTTCAAAGCCAGGGAGCCAAGGCCGACGGCATCGAGGCCGACCGGAAAGGCGGCGCCGGGCCATCGGATGCCAAGACCCTCCTCATCGAAGGTCACCCGCTGACGATCCCGATCCTGGAGCCTTCGGCCACGGATTCGCCGTACACGCTGACCGCCGGGAACGGCGACTGGCTGCTGGAGAAGCAGGGCCATGCCCTCTGCCGCGCCCAATCCCTGCCCGCTCCGCGGTTCTACCAGGGGCAGACCGGGGACGGCATTCCCTACCATCACATCGCCCGGCGTCATGGCGCGGACACCCTTGCCTCCACGGTCGTCCAGGAGTGCTTCCGCTACAATGACCCCAGGACCCGTTGCCGCTTCTGCGCCATCGGCGCGTCCCTGGACCGGGGCACGACCATCCACACCAAGACACCGGAGCAGCTGGCCGAGGTGGCCTTGGCGGCCCAGGCGCTCGATGGGATCAGGCATGTGACCCTCACTTCCGGCACCACGGAAGACTTCGACTCGGGGGCGCTCTACCTGGGGCGGTGTGCGGAAGCGGTGAAGCAGGCGACCGGATTGCCCGTTGAAATCCAGTTCGAGCCGCTTCGGGACAAGACGATCTACGCCCGGCTCAAGGCAATGGGCGTCGACGACGTGGGCATCCACATCGAAAGCTTCGATCCGGAGGTCCGTCGCCGCATGACGCCCGGCAAGGCCGCGACCAGCGTGGAGGCCTACTTCCAGGCTTTCACCGAAGCGGTGGCGGTGTTCGGTCGCAACAAGGTCAGCACCTACGTGATCCTGGGCCTGGGTGAAGACGAAGCCCTCACCCTGGAGTGCTGCGAGGCGGCGGCCGCGCTGGGTGTCTACCCCTTCGTGGTGCCGCTGCGGCCCTTGCCGGACTCCTACCTGGCCAACACGGCGGCGCCCGATCCCGCCTACCTGTTCCGCATGGTCACAGCGGTGGGGAAGATGCTGGACGCCCATGGGCTTTCCTCGTCGGCCAGCACCGCCGGCTGCGTCAGGTGCCGCGCATGTTCGCCGCTCCAGTTCATCGAGGGGGAGAGCATCGCCCCGGCGCCAGCTCCGCATGAAGTCGAACTGTCCATCGCCGGCACGGCAGAACAACTCGCCGAATATTATCAAGTGCGGCGCGAGATCTTTGTCCTTGAACAGGGCGTCTTCCAGGATTCGGACAAGGATGCCCATGACGACGAGGGCATTCCCATCATTGCGCTGGTGGACGGCCGCGTGGCCGGGACGGTGCGTTGCTATCCCAGCGGAGACGGTGTGTGGTACGGCGGCAGGCTGGCTGTGCGCAAGGACTATCGGGTGGGGTTCGACCTCGGCGTCCTGCTGGTGAAGAAGGCGGTGCAGATCATGGAAGCGCGCAAGGATGTCAAACGGTTCCTGGCCACCATCCAGATCCAGAACGTTCGATTCTTCCAGCGGCTCGGCTGGACTTGCCTGGAGGAAAGCTCGCTGATCAGCGGTCACAAGCACCAGACCATGGAGAAGAAGCTGCATGAGGCCCAGCCGTGATCGTCCGGGCCACGCATCTGGAAGGATGGCAGTTCGCCTTGCAGTCCGGAGGGCACCACCTGGTGTCCGATCAGTCACCGCAATACGGCGGCGGCGGCCTGGGTCCCAGGCCGACGGAATTGCTGCTGTGGGCAGTGGCGGCCTGCTTCGGGCAGGCCGTGCGCTTCGTGGCCTCCCGCATGCGGAAGACCGTCGACAACCTGGCGCTCGAGGTGGAAGGCATCAGGGATCAGCAGGCCCACCGCTTCGCCGGTATCCGAATCGCCGTGTCGGCGGATTGCCCCGCCGAGACCCTGCGCGACATCGCGACAAGAGCCCAGAAACATTGTTACGTCACCAATTCTCTTTTGCCCGGGATAAGCATCGTGATGGACGTCCGCGTCGGTCGCGAGCAACGGCAGCAAACCATTTGACTCGAAAGCGAGCATTCGCGATGGCGGACCTCAATCAAAGACTCAGTGTCATCAACCTTGGTCTGGAAATGTTCCATGACGAATTCAAGGACCAGGGGGTCCCAACCGTGCAGGTGGATTGGCGACCGCCCGCGGATGGGGATGTCGGCCTCATCGAGGGCCTGTGCAGGCTGCAATGCCCCGAAGTGGAGGAGGCCAACGCCCGCACCCTTCAGCGCATGATGGCGAGCCGTCCGGTATGGATCGACGTGCAGCCGGCGATCTTCGCCATCCCCGGCTTCGAGCCCTTTCAACTGCTGCACTCCGGGCCGCCCATCGACTTCGGCGACATGTGCGACCCGCAGCAGCGCGCGGTGGAAGCGGCGGCGGTTTTCGAGGGCTGGGTGGCGGACCGGGACGGGTTGATCACTCAACTCAAGCGAGGCCAGATCAAGCTGAGGCCCAACTATGAATTGGGCAGCGTGGGCCCCATGTGCGGCATCCTTTCGCCGTCCATGCCGGTGATCGTGACGGAGAATCAGACCTACGGCAACCGTTCCTGGGCCACGTTCAACGAAGGCAAGGGCAATGTCATGTGGATGGGCACCTATGACCAGGGGACCATCGACCGCCTGCGCTGGATGCGGGATGTGCTGGCCCCGAACCTCCGGGCCGCCCTGCATACCCGGAAAGACTTCATCGACATCTTCAAGCTCATCGCCGAAGGCACCCTCATGGGCGACGAAGTCCATGCGCGCAGCGCGGCGACCACCCTCCTGCTCCTGCGCCAGCTCGTGCCCATGCTGCTTGCCACGGACGCCGACAAGGCCACCATCGCCAGGATCGTGGAATTCATCAGTCAAAACAACCACTCCTTCCTGAGCCTGACGATGACGGCATGCAAGGTGGCGGCGGACGCCGCCCATGGCATTCCCCATTCCACGGTGGTGACCGCCATGACCCGGAACGGCGTCGATTTTGCGCTTCGGGTCGGGGGCATCGACGACTGGTTCATCACCAAGACGGCGCCCATGGACGAGGCGATCTACTATTCCGGCTACGGGCCGGAGGACGCGGCCGGTGACATCGGTGACAGCGCCATCGTTGAAACGCTCGGTCTGGGCGGCATGATCATCGGGGCCGCGCCGAGCATCAGCTCTTTTGTCGGCGGAACGATGCAGCACTCCCGCCAGGCCATGGCCACGATGCGTTCGATCTGCGCCGGAGCCAACCCCGCCTTCGCGCCCGGTGCCGTGGATTTCACGCCCGCTCCCCTGGGCATCGATATCCGCAAAGTCGTTCGCCTGGGAATTACGCCCATCGTGGATACCGGCGTGCTGCACAAGGCTTCCGGCGTGGGCCAGATCGGCACGGGCATCGCTCGCGCCCCGATGGCTGCCTTCGTGAAAGCGCTCACCGCCATGTCGGCCAACGTGCCCGAGGGGCACGCATGCAAACAGCCTTCAGCCCAGGAGATGTGAACGTGGCCAAGCCTATAGCGGTATTAGCCTTTGGCGGCAACGCCATTCTTGAGGCGGGGGACGATGGTACCTTCGCCACTCAACTGGAAAAAGCCAAAGCGGCATGTCGGCAGATGCTCACGGTCCTGAAAATGGGTTATGGGCTGGTGATGGTGCATGGGAATGGCCCCCAGGTGGGCAACCTGCTCATCCAGTTCGACAGGGCGAAGGACCGGATTCCGGTTCCACCCCTGGATGTGGCGGGTGCCGCTTCCCAGGGGCTGCTGGGCTACATGCTCGAGATCAGCATGCGCGCGGTATTGGCGGAAAGCCGCATGGAAAGCGATGTTGCCACGATCCTGACCCAGGTCCTGGTCGATCCGGACGACCCTGCCTTTTCAAACCCGACCAAGCCGATCGGCCCCTTCTACTCCCGCGAAGTGGCCGAGCACCACAGGACGGCCGAGGGCTGGTCGATCGTCGAAGACTCGGGCCGAGGCTGGCGGCGCGTGGTCTGCTCGCCCCAGCCGCGCGAGGTGTTGGAACTCGGGACGATCAAGCGCCTGGCGGAAGCCGGCACCGTGGTCATCGCCTGCGGCGGCGGCGGCATACCGGTCCACCGCCTGGGCGATCAGCTCGTTGGCATTGAAGGCGTCATCGACAAGGATTCGACCGCTGCGCTGCTGGCCCAGAACATCGGGGCCGAGCTCTTCATGATCCTCACCGCCGTGGACCGGGTGTACGTGGATTTCGGCAGGCCCACCCAGCGCGCAGTGGATGTGATGACCGTCGGGGAAGCCCAGAAGTGGCTTGCGGAAGGCCAGTTCCCGCCCGGCAGCATGGGGCCGAAGATCCGCAGTGCCATTGAGTATGTGGAGAATGGCGGGCTGGAAGCCATCATCACCTCCCAGAACAATATCACCGCCGCGCTGCAATCCAGCACCTGCACCCGGATCGTCAAGCAGAACAACCCCGTCGAGGCTCTGTCATGATATTTCAGCAAGCGATCGTGCGAAAAAACCAGTACCAGGACTCCGTCCGGTTGATGAGCGTTTCCCGGAAAGCCGGCGGCTTGCCCGGCGTCCTCAAGGTGATGGCCATCCTTGGCACCGACAGCAACAAGAAAGTGCTGGCCGACCTCGGGCTGATGTCCGCCACGGTTTCGGCGGCCACGCCCAACGACCTGGTCATCTGCGTCGAGGCTGAAACCAGCGGGGCGGTGGATGCGGCCGTGGCCGAAGTGGACGCCCTGCTGAAGACCGTGGCCACCGGGCAGGCCCAGGCGGAAAAGCCCAAGTCCATCGACGACGCCATGGACAAGTTGCCCGGCGCCAACTTTGCCCTGATCTCCCTGCCGGGCAGGCTGGCCAAGCTGGACGTGACCACGGCGCTGGCGCGCGGCCTGAACGTCATGCTCTTCTCCGACAACATCTCCATCGCCGACGAGATCGAGTTCAAGCGATTGGCGGTGGCCAACGGCGTGCTTTGCATGGGACCGGACTGCGGCACCGCGATCGTCAATGGCGTGCCGCTGGCTTTCGCCAATGTGGTGCGCCGCGGCAGCATCGGCCTGGCCGCGGCCTCGGGCACCGGCATCCAGGAGGTCACCTGCCTCATCGACCGCTTCGGCGGAGGCGTGTCCCACGCCATCGGCGTCGGCGGGCGCGACCTGAAGAAGGAGGTCGGCGGCCTGATGATGTGCCAGGCCATCCGCAGCCTGGCCCAGGACCCGAACACCAGGAGCCTGATCATCCTGTCCAAGCCGGGCGATCCCGCCGTCCTGCGCAAGGTGCTGGACGAGGCCAAGGCCACCGGCCTCAAGGTCGTGGCGTGTCTCCTGGGGGCCGACCGGGATACCGCCAGCAGCTATCCGGACGTGACGCTGGTGAGCACGCTGGAAGCAGCGGCGTTCGAGGCCCTGGGCCAGCCGATCCCGGAGATGGTTTTCCCGGAGGCCCTGAAAAAGCGCATCAACGGCCTCGATCCCCGGCGCCGGTACCTGCGCGGTCTCTATTCGGGCGGCACGCTGTGCTACGAGACGCTGTTCATTCTCAAGGACCATCTGGATGTCCAATCCAATGTTCCCATCCGCCCGGACCTCAATCTCCACTACCCCGCCAAGGGCACCGCGCACTGCTGCGTGGACCTGGGGGAGGACGATTTCACCCAGGGCGTGCCCCATCCCATGATTGATCTGGGCACGCGCATCGAAAGGCTCAACGAGGACATCCGCGACCCGTCCGTGAAGGTCGTGCTCCTGGACATCATGCTCGGCTACGGCTCGAACCGCCATTCGGCCGCGCTGCTGGCCCCGGTCCTGGTCTCGGCCCGCGCGGGCCTGGCGGACGGCGGCCCGGTGATCCTGGTGCATATCTGCGGCACGGACACGGATCCGCAACCCATGGACGAGCAGGTGAGGGTGCTGGAGGAAGCGGGAGCATTCCTCTTTCCGACCAATGCGCAGGCGGCCCGGGCCGCGCTGGCGATCATCCAATGACAGAGAGGCCAGGCATGAAAACGCCCGAAAAGGAACTGCGCGAAGCGTTGGGAACCGCCGTCACCTTCGATCCGCAGATTCTGCGCACCTACGACCACGATCTGGGGGAAATGCCAGGTCCGCTCATGGCGATGATCAAGCACGTGCCTGAGGTCGTGGTTGCGGCGCGGAGCGTGCAGGACGTGACCCGGGCCATGGCCATCGCCGGAAGCCTGCGCATCCCGGTCACGCCGCGGGCACAGGCCACTTCAGGCTACGGCGGAGCCATTCCCTGCAAGGGGGGCATGGTGCTGGACGTCAGTGGGCTGGACCGGGTGCTGGCGATCAACGCCAAGGAGGCCATCGTCGATGTGGAGCCCGGCGTCGTCTGGGAAGCGCTGTCGCGCACCTTGGCCAAGGCCGGGCTGGATAACCGGGTATGCCCCACCAGCGCCCCTTCCTCGACGGTCGGGGGCTGGTTCGCCATGGGCGGCGTGGGCATCGGCAGCCTGCGCTACGGTTCGATCCGGGACAACGTCATCGAGATCGACGTGGCCGGGCTGGATGGCCGGGTCACCACCTACGCGGGCGAACAGATCGAACCCTTCCACCAGACCTGCGGCACCTTGGGGGTCATCACGCGGCTCCGGCTGGCCTGCCGCAAGGCCGAGGCGATGCGGCCGGCCTCCGTGTGGCTCCCCGGCGCGGACCAGGTGGCGCGGTTCCTGGCCCAGGCCGAGGCACAGCTTCCGGTCTATTCGGCCTGCCTGCAATCCTCGGGCTACTGCGCCTTGCGCGCGGAGGCCGATGGCCATGCCCCGGCCATCGCTGCGGGATTCCTGATCACCCTGGCGGCGCCCGAAGCCACCCTCGACGAGGCCGAGCTGGCGTCCCTGGCCCAGGCCCACGGAGGCAGGGTGCTCGGGCAGGCGGTCGCCTCCCGGGAGTGGGCCGAACGTTTCTATCCGATGCGCATCAAGAAGATCGGACCTTCGGTGCTGGTGGGCGAATTCTACATCCCTCTCAGCGGCTTTGCCGCCTGCATCAAGGCCGTGCAAGCCGCCCTGCCCCGGGATGTGCTGGGCCTGGAAGCGTTCGCGGTGCGCAATGGCAGCCTGGCCGTGCTCGTCTACATGCTCGACGATGCGGGTGCTCTTCTCTATCCGCTGCGCATGGGCAAGGCCATGATTCCGCTGCGCCTGGCCCAACGCCACGGCGGGAGGGTCTACGCCTCCGGGATGTGGTTCGCCGCCGAGCGCAGGAAGCTGTTCGGCCCGGACAAGTTCACGGCTGTGGCGCGGCTGAAGAAGCGTCTGGACCCTCACGATCTGCTGAACCCGGGCAAGACCGGCGGGCCGGGCTTCCCCTTTTTGCCGTTCCTGAGCTTGTCGCGGCTGATCGTGATCGGGACAGCCATGATCGCGCCGTTGTCGGCGAGGTTGCCCTACAAGCGATCGAAAACCTTCTGAGCAGAACGGAGAATGGCCATGACCAACAAGATAGGCGCCAGTGCCACCAGCAACGCTGAGGAACTGGCCCATGCCATGGATACTTGCGCCCGGTGCGGGTTCTGCAAGTCCGTTTGCCCCACCTATCCCTTTGGCGGCGGCTTCGAGGCTTCCTCGCCGCGCGCCAAGGTGCATTTCCTCAAGGAGAACCAGGAGGGGCGTGCGGAACTCACCCCGGAGTGGGTGGATCGCCTGTACCGCTGCACCACCTGCGAACGGTGCCAAGCGGTCTGCCAGACCGGGATCCCCCTGGTGCATCTCTGGGAGAAGGCCCGCGCTGGGATGGTGGAGAAGGGCCTGGGTCCCATGCCTGCGCACAAGAAACTGCGCGCTGCCGCGGCGGAGTTCGGCAACCCCTATGGCGAGCCGAGCTCCAGGCAGTCCCAGTGGCTGCTTCCGGAGCACGCTCCGGTCGAACGGGCCGAGATCCTGATCTTCGGCGGCTGCACCGCTTCCTACCGCATGCCTGCCATGCTCCAGAGCGGCGTGACCATCTTGACCCGCCTGGGCATCCCGTACGCCTACGCGGGCGGCGAGGAATGCTGCTGCGCCAGCCCGCTGTTGCGGACCGGGCAGCTGGAAGCCGCGCAGGAACTCATCAGCCGGAACCTGGACCTGTTCGCGCGCAAAGGCGCGACCAGGATTGTCACGCCCTGCGGCGGCTGTTCCAAGACGCTCAAGTTCGATTATCCGGCCTGGGCCAGGAAGCTCGGCAAGCCCTTCGACGTGGAGGTGCTGCATTTCTCCGAGGTGTACGTGAGCCTGATCCGGGAGGGGCGGCTCAAGCCGAGGACGCGGGTGGACAGGACCGTCACCTTCCACGACCCATGCCACGTGGGGCGCTCCCAGGGCCTGTTCGACGAGCCGAGGGAGATCCTCGCCGCCATCCCCGGCGTGCGCCTGGTGGAAATGGCGCACTGCCGCGAGGAGTCGCGCTGCTGCGGGGCGGGCGGCGGGGTCAAGGCGAACTATCCCGAGATGGCCGCGCAGATTGCCCGGGACCGGGTCAGTGAAGCCATTGAAACCGGGGCGGACACCCTGGTGACCATGTGCCCCTTCTGCCAGACGAGTTTCTCCCAGGCCATCGGCGAGTTGCAGGGAACCATCCAGCTCATGGGGCTGGAACAGCTGCTGCTGGAATCCGTGGGGCCATGACCGGGGTCGCCGGAACCGTGGGGTGCGAGGTGCCGAGGCCTGGGCGGCAGGCTTGGCACGGCCAGGTACGGGCGGTGTTCGCCCGTTCCGCCCACCTGTGGGGGGATGGCATCTTCCTCACCCTGGGGCGGCCGGGTCTGGCGGCGCATCCCTACAGTGTGCTGTGGCCGGGATTCCCGGATGCCCTGGTGGTTGGGCAGGCCATGACGGTCACCTCGGAAGGGCTTTATTCGCATGGCGGCGTGGTCGCGGAATTCAGGGGAATGGAGGTCTTTTCCCCGCTTCTGGCAGCGCGCCCCATGGCCGGGAAGGACAGGATCGCCCTGGCCCTCTCTGCTTCGCTGGCCCGGGCGGTCACCTTGCCGTCCAGGGGCGGTTTCCATGAGGTTTTGATTCGACATGGCCATCCCCGGCCCAAGGAGAGCCCAAGCCGGTTGCAGCGTCACTTCGCCATGGCTGGGGCCCGGCATGGTTCGGCCCTCTGCCAGGCCATGGCCGCAAGGGACGAGGAAGGCTTGTTCCGGGCGGCTGCCGGCCTGGCGGGGATGGGGGTTGGCCTGACGCCGGCCGGGGATGATCTGCTGGCTGGCGTTCTGGCCGCCCTGCGGTTCTACGCCCGAAGCTCGGGGGAGGCGGTTTTCCCGGAAGACCGTCTGGAGCAAGTGGCCGGCGAAGCGGGGAAGCTCACGTCACCCTTTTCCGCCTTCCTGCTTGCCGCGGCGGCCAGGGGGCTGGTGGCCGAACCGCTGGCAGACTGGCTGGATGCGGTGCATCGGGGCCTGGCGGAGCTGGCGGCCGGGAAGGTTCCGGAGATTGCCGCGCTGGGCCACTCCAGCGGTCTGGATACCCTATCTGGTATGTTTCTTGCTCTGCAAACCATCATAGGTGAGCGTCCATGGATGAATTAAGTCTGCCTGAACTGGCCCAGGCCCTCGGCGAATCGGCTGCTTTCAGGAATAAATGTCACATTAAGCCGGCGATCGAGGCCTTTGCGGACTTGGGCGCTGCGTTCGGCATCCAAAACGGCGATGACGCGGCCGCCATTCCCGACGGCGACGGTTTTCTGCTGCTGGCCGCCGAAGGGATCATCCCTTCGATGCTGCACGAGAATCCCCACATGGCAGGGCTTTGCGCGGTCCTGGCGAACGTCAATGACATCTATGCCATGGGGGGCCGCCCTTTGGCGATGGTTGACGTCATCGGCACCCCGGACGAGGCTGGGGCCCGGGAAATCTGCCGAGGGCTGTCCCACAATGCTGCCCGGTTCCGGGTGCCCGTCGTGGGCGGTCATGTCCTGCGCACCCAATCCGATGTGTCGCTCTCGGTGGCCATCCTGGGAAAGGCCAGGAAACTGATCACCAGTTTCGCTGCCCGGCCGGGAGACCGGCTGGTGCTGATCAGCAATGCCAAGGGCCAGTGGCTGAGCCAAGGGTTCTGGAACTGCACCCTGGAATGCAACAACGCGGACTTGGTCGCCAATCTGGAAATGCTGCCCCAGGTTGCCGAGTTGGGGCTCGTCCGGGCGGGCAAGGACGTCAGCATGGCCGGAATCGCCGGAACCACGGTCATGTTGGCTGAAAGTTCCGGCCTCGGCGCCTGCATCGATCTGGACAGGATCTCGCCGCCGCAGGGTGTGGCGCTCGTGCCCTGGCTCCTGGCTTTCATGTCCTACGGCTTCGTCCTGGCCGTGGACCCGGCGCAGGTGGACGCTCTGGTGGGCCTTTTCCGGCGCCAAGGGCTTGATGGGACCGACATCGGCAGTTTCCACGAGGAAGGCCGGGTGCTCCTGGCCAGAGGCAGCGAGCGCGCCGTGCTTTGGGATTTCGGCCGGAGCGGGTTCGCCGGCGGGGCTGATTCATGATTCCCGCCGCGCCTTCCTGGGGTCTCAACAGCCGCTTCTACTTGCCGAACGAAGATGCCGCCGTGGTCTGCACGGCCTTGCGGCTCCTGGACCGTCCGGTGCGGCGGCCGGTCTTCGTGGGCGGGTCCGGCATGCTGCTGCTTGAGGCGGCGGTTGCGCTTCCGGCACTGGAACGCGCGACCTTCGTGGACATCGCGCCCTTCCAGACCGAGTACTTCCAGAGGCTCGTTCGCGCCATCGAGGGGGCCGAATCCACGGACGCGCTGCGCGCGTGGTTTTGTCTTTCCGTCTGTCCTGAACTGAAAAATCATTACCGGCGCAGGGGACGCCGGTACAATCTGGGGAACATCCTCGCTGCCCTTACCGAGCATTTCGGTCTGAGTTTTTTCTTTGATGAGGACGCCTTCCACCGGGTCCAGCGGGCGTTGGCAAGCATTGATACCGTTCAGGACGATATCGGCTCCTATCTGCTGGGAACCGGGGTGCGGCACGACTTCATCTACCTCAGCAATGTTCCGGATTACCTCCCGCGAAAGGATATGGAAACCCTTTTCGAAGCCTGTCGGGCGCAGAAGGCCCCTGTGTACCTGCTTTTGACAGAGGCCTGCCGGGACCAGGAGGCCGTAAGGCAGGCGTGGGCGATGGCCGGTTATGTGCCGCACCCCGCCATTCATGAACTCAATCGGCATAACCGTGGTCTCGGGTCCGCCACGAACGGCAAGCATTGGAATCGTCCCGGCTTCATCTGGCTGCTCCTTCCAGGAGAAAATTGATGGCTCCATCCGTGTTTCAATTCGAGAACGTCCAACGCCTCCTTCTGGACATGGCCAAGCGGAAGACGGTCGATGCGGTCCTTGATCTGGCGGTCAAGACCCTCCATGTCTATCCGGAGGTGGCGCTGGCACGCGTGTGGCTCATCCAGTCGCCGGCCGGCGGCTGCGCTGTCTGCAAGTTCACCACCCAATGCGAGGACAAAAGCCTGTGTCTCCGGCTCCTGGCCAGCACCGGGGAATCCATCGTGGATGGGGCCACGTGGACCCACATCGACGGGACCCACAGCCGTTTCCCCATCGGCAAGGGCAAGGTGGGCGTGATCGCCCAGGAGGGCGTGCCCACGGAGGTCCTGGCCGTGGACCCCGATGCGAGCTGGGTGAGCGATCCGGACTGGATGAAGCGCGAACAGATTGCCAGCTTCGTCGGCCAGCCCCTCATCTGCCAGGACGAATTGCTGGGCGTGCTGGCGGTGTTCACCCGGGTGACGATCGGCGAGGGCGCGCTCGGCATGCTGCGCATGGTGGCCGACCACCTGGCCTACGCCATCTCGAATGCCCGCGCCTTCGAGACCATCGCGCGGCTCAAGCAGCAGGTGGAAACCGAAAATGCCTTTCTTCGCGAGGAGATCAAGGAGGCTCACGATTTCAAGGGCATCATCGGCGAGAGTCCCGATATCGCGCAGATCCTCCATTCCATCGCCATGGTCGCGCCAACCGACGCCAACGTGCTCATCTACGGCGAGTCCGGCACCGGCAAGGAGATGATCGCCCGGGAGATCCACAACTCCAGCGGCCGGCGCAACAAGCCGATGATCAAGATCAACTGCTCGGCCATTCCAACGGAGCTGTTTGAAAGCGAGTTCTTCGGCCATGCCCGGGGCGCCTTCACGGGGGCCGTCCAGGCCCGCATCGGATATTTCCAGGCGGCTGAAGGGGGAACCCTCTTCCTGGATGAGGTGGGGGAGCTGCCCGTGCACTTGCAAAGCAAGCTGTTGCGCGTGATCCAGGAAGGCGAATACCGGCGGGTCGGCGAGGACCTGGTGCGCACGGCGGATGTGCGCATCATCTCGGCAACCAATACCGACCTGCGAGCGGCCATCAAGTCAGGCCGGTTCCGCGAAGACCTGTATTACCGGTTGCAGGTCTTTCCCATCGAGGTTCTGCCTCTGCGGGAACGGAAGTGCGACATCAGGCTTCTGGCCGACCATTTCCTCAAGCTGTATGCCAGGAAGTTCAACCGTCCGCTGATCCGGCTGACCGAGGCGCAGTTCGGCAATCTGACCCGCCACGATTGGCCGGGAAATATCCGCGAGCTGCAGAACATCCTGGAACGGCTGGTGATCACCTCCCAACCCGACCAGGTGCTGATGCAGATGGAGCGCTCCGCCCTGCCAGGGGTCACCGCACCGCCCGCCCCGGCCCGAGTGCCCGGGGTGCAAAAACCCTTGTCCAAAGACGAACTTCGCAGACTGGAAATCGAGAACATGCAGGATGCCCTGAAGCAGACCAACTGGAAGATATACGGACCCAGGGGCGCTGCCGAGATGCTGGCAGTCAAGCCGACCACTCTGATTTCGCGGATGAAGAAGCTGGGCATGTACAAGCCGCCTCAGTGACTGGCCGATAATGCTGGACGCCATCCTCCGCTTCACTCGGCCTTTCCCTCGCCGATGGGTCTGGCTGCGCCCATCTTCAAACCCAGGATCAGCGATCCCTGGGCATCGGTCCGGGGTCGGATCCGATCCTCCGGACTGGCCTCGATATAAGCGCAGCTCAGCTTGATGCCGGGCTCGGCGCCTTCCGGGGCCTTCCGGTGGAAACCGATGATGCCGCACCCCTTGGGCAGGAGGGGGGCTTTGAAGCTTTCCCGGAATTCGAAGGCGTAGTCGAATTTTGCCTTTCCGGTGAGTTCGGTGATTTCCAGTTCGAAGCCCGGGGGGATGAACACCCCCGAGACCCGGATCCAGTCGACATATTCCTTCCAGGCATCCCCCTGGTCAGCCGCTTCGGATGGGGAGGAGACCGGCTCCGGCCCGGGCTTGGGAAGCGGGAGTTCGATGGCCAAGGGCTTTCCGGGCACCCCATCAAGGAAGTACCTGAGGTCGGGTCCGGTCTGTTTTTGGGATTCCTGCCCGCCGGCGTCCTGGCTGTCGTACAGCTTGAATTCGAAGCGCCCGGCGGTGCTGTTGCCGGGATGCTCCGCCATGGGCCTGAGCCAGATGGGCTTGCCGGTGCGGTTCTTCACCCGGGGAGGTAGCGCGTGGCCGGGGCTGGTCAGGAGGACGGCCAGGAGGGCGCTTGAAAGGCGAAAAGGCATGGTTCAACTCCGGTTGAGCAATGGGGCCACGCGAGGGCGGTGCGTCGCCCTGCCCTTCTGGATGTTATGTTTAATATATAAGTTCCGTCATGATTCACAGCCGGCCCGGGGGAACCATCCTGGGCGGGAAACGCACCTGATCAAGGGCACCGGGAGCGGCCCCCCCGCCCATCCAGCCATGCGTCCATCTCTCCGAAATCAATTGCTTGCCACGGGGCTCCTGGTTCCCGCCTTTCCGGTGCTGGCCTCCGGGATCATGGTGCCCCCTGCGGCCTTCCAAGCGGACGAGGAGGCTCTCGCGTTCCGGCCGCCCCGGGAGGCTCCCGCCACGGAGGCCAAGGTCCCGGGTGAAACGACTGGCCGGAAGGCCGCCTTTGACGCCTTCTTCTCCTCCTCGGGGGCGATGGGCGACCTCCTGGAGATCCAGACCCCCCCGGATCTGGGCCTGCCCCGGCGCGTGAGGGCCGTGGACGGCGGTATCGGCTGGATCAGCGCACCGCTCGACCCGATCGCCCACCTGGGCCCCCGGGGAATGCTGACCGTCTTCCCCCGGAAGCCGGTCCTGGTTTTCGGCTTCCTCCTGGGGAAGGGCACGATGTGGTTCACGTCCCAGGACGGCAAGGCCACTGGGACGGAACCCGGTGGGCCAAGACCAAGCGGCTGGTGGTGGTCCTGTCCCCGGAGGGAGACTGCGTCATCACGGCCTACCCGGTGGGAGCGTTCGGATAGGGGGCTTGCCCCGGGTGGCGATCAGCAGACCGTCTTTTTCAAGTGGACATGTCGAGAAATGGTGGCGGCCGTCTTCACCTTGCGTTAGAAAAAACGGAAGGAGCCGGATATGAACGATTCCCCTTATCTACGGCGCACCGATGACGGCGGGGTCACCACGCTGACCCTCGACCGGCCCCAGTCGCGCAACAGCCTCTCCTTGGGCATGCTGCGCGCCCTGCGCGGCGCCCTCGCGGAGCTCGTCCTTGATGAGGCGGTCCGCGTGGTGATCCTCGCCGGGAACGGGCCGGCCTTCTGCGCGGGGCACGACCTGAAGGAACTGCGGGAGAGCGGCTACGATCCGGGGTTCATCGAGGCGCTGTTCGCGGAATGTGCCGAGGTGATGCTGGCCATCGTCCATCTGCCCCAGCCGGTGATCGCCCGGGTGCATGGGGTCGCCACCGCCGCCGGCGCCCAGCTGGTGGCCAGCGCCGACCTGGCCTTCGCCGCCGACGACGCGCGGTTCGCCACGCCCGGCGTGAACATCGGCCTGTTCTGTTCGACCCCGATGGTGGCCCTGTCCCGCAACGTGGCGCCCAAGCATGCCATGCAGATGCTGCTGACCGGCGAGCTGATCGATGCCGCGACGGCGCTGCGCTTCGGCCTGGTCAATGAACTGGCGCCGCTCGGCGAGCTGGAGGCCCGCACCCTGGCCTTCGCCCGCCGGCTGGCGGCCAAATCGAAGCTCACCCTCGCCATCGGCAAGGAGGCCTTCTACCGGCAGGCCGAGCTGCCGCTGGCCGAGGCCTACCGGTATGCCGGCACGGTGATGGCCGCGAACCTGCGGGCCCAGGACGCCCGGGAGGGCATCGCCGCCTTCCTGGACAAGCGGCCGCCGGTCTGGTGCGGGCGTTGATTCAGGGCACCAGCACCGCCGCGCCCTGGAGCGCACCGGCCCGCAGGCGCGCCAGGGCCAGGTTGGCCTCCCGCAGCGGGAAGGCCGTCACGGTGGTGTGGATGTCCATGCCCTGGATGGTCCGGAAGAAATCCAGGCCGTCCTGGCGGGTGAGGTTGGCCACCGAGCGCAGCACCCGCTCGCCCCATAGCAGGGCGTAAGGGAAGGCGGGGATGTCGGACATGTGGATGCCGGCGCACACCACGGTGCCGCCCTTGGCCACGGCGGCCAGGGCCGCGGGGACCAGGCCGCCGGCGGGCGCGAAGATCAGGGCCGCGTCCAGGGGCTCGGGCGCCGGCCGGGTGGCGTCGCCGGCCCAGGCCGCGCCGAGGCCGAGGGCGAAGGCCTGGCTTTCGGCGTCGCCCGGGCGGGTGAAGGCGAAGACCTTCCGGCCCTGGCGCAGCGCCACCTGGGTGATGATGTGGGCGGCGGCGCCGAAGCCGTAGATGCCCAGGGCCCGGGCGTCCCCGGCCATGCGGTAGGCGCGGTGGCCGATGAGGCCGGCGCACAGGAAAGGCGCGTCGGCGGCGTCGGTGTCCCGCTCGGGCATGGGCAAGGTGAACTGGGCGTTGGCGACGGTGTACTCCGCGTAGCCGCCGTCCAGGTCATAGCCGGTGAAGACCGCCCGGTCGCAGAGGTTCTCCCGTCCCGAGCGGCAGGGGGCGCAGCTTTGGCAGGTGCCGGCCAGCCAGGGGACCCCCACCCGCTGCCCGGGGACGAGGCCGGTGACCCCGGCGCCCAGCGCCGCGATCCGGCCCACGATCTCGTGCCCCGGCACCAGGGGCAGGGCGGGCCGGTCCAGCTCCCCGTCCAGGATGTGCAGGTCGGTGCGGCAGACGCCACAGGCGCCGACCTTGATCAGCACCTGGTCCGCGCCCGGGCTGGGGATGGGCCGTTCCTCCCGCGACAGGGGCGTGCCTGGGGCCTCCAGGACCATGGCTTCCATGCTGCCATGCTAGCAGCTGTTGCGGAGCGGAGCTCCGTTACAGCTGCTTGTGCCCGGCACGGCCCTTCAATCACAATACTTCTGACGGTGTTAGCCGCTGGTCGCGGGTTTTTCGAGCTTCACCAGCCGGAATGCCAGCATCAGTAACATCACGCCTGAAACCAACGAGTTGAAAGCGATGACCAGGCCCAGCAGAGGCATGGCGGCCGCGGGGTTCAGCCAGAACAGCACCTGCATGGCCGCGCCCAGCAGCACGGAGAGCCCGCCGCTCAGGGCCAGGAAGCCGCCGCCCTGGCTTTCCCGGCGCAGCCGCATCGCGCTGGCGATCGCCATCACGCCGGTGGCGATGGCCCACAGGGAGACCATGGTCCACAGGAAGGCGGTGAGGCCGAAGGAGGCCAGCTGCGGGGCGATGAGCGTCACCAGTCCGGCCAGGATGCCCAGGCTGCCGCCCACGACCAGACCGGCCCAGCGCCGGCCCTTGCGGGCCAGCGAGATGCCGGAAACCAGGTGGAAGGCCCCGTCGATGGTGGCGTACGCGCCGAAGGCGAGGGTCAGGGTGAGCACGGCCGCCACGGGCATCAGCAGGGCGAGGCTGCCGAACATGAGGGCGAGGATCCCGCGGATGCTGAAGATCCACCAGTTGGATTCCAGGGAACAGGATTGATGCAGGGCCTCGATCTGGGACATGGCCGACCTCTTTCCCTCAGGCTGCGGTTGCCGGAGGGAAAGTTCCCGGCGCTCAGGGGGCCCCGTACTGCTTGCGCAGCTCGAGGTTGACTTCCAGGACGTTGACCAGCTTCTCGCCGATCAGCCCATTCCAGGGCGCCAGGGTGTGCCGCTGGAGGAGGCTCTCGATCTCGCCGCGCACCGCCGCGGGATCCCGCTTCAGGTCGGCGGCCCACTTGGGCGCCACCCGCTCCAGCTGGAACTCGGCGTTCTGCAGGGTGATATGCGGATCCAGGCCCGAGGCGGAGGTGGTGACCAGGTCGCCGGGGACGTCCTGCAGCTCGGCCTGGGCGTGATCCTGGCGCCACATGTCGAAGAAGATCGACTGGATGTCCGAGCCGTCCTTGACCGGTTCGATGGCCGTCACGGGTTTGCCGTCCGCCCCGTTCTTGGTGACCGCGGAGGGGAACCGGGCGGGGTTGGCCTTGGCGAAGTCCTTGAAGAAGACCACCGCCAGGTCGGCCGCCTTGGGCGCGGGCGTGGCCGGGTTGTCCTTGATGAACTGGGCCACGAGGGCGGGATGCGCCTTGGTCCAGTCATCCACATAGGCGGCGTTCTTCGGGTCGGCGGCGACCCAGGCCTGGGCCAGGCTGTTGTGCAGATCGGCCCACTGGGCGACGATGCCCGGGTTGCCCTGGAAGACATCCTTCTGGAACCACTGCTCCACGTCCGGCGCCACCGGCTTGCCGTCGCGGTACTTGACGATCGGCCCCAGCGTCCGGGCCACCCGGTCGCGCAGCGCGTAGTTGGAGGCCGACAGGGCCGAGGAGCCCGAGGATGATGCGTCGTAGGAGGCGGCCGAAGGCCGCGGCTGGAAGTATTCGTCCTTGGTGAACGGCTGGGCGATGAGCCGGGAACCGACCACCGCGCCGTCCGGCCCCTTCAGCAGGCTGCCGTTGGCCTGGAACGGGAAGGCGGCCTGGCCGATGGCCCACAGCACCAGCGGATACATGACGCAGCAGATGGCGACGGAGGCCAGCAGCAGCAGGGTGCTCTTGGTAAGCATTCGCAGCATGGCAATCTCTCCTAATGGGTGCGGGGGTCAGGCCGCCAGGTTCAGGCCGACCATGATCATGTCGATCAGCTTGATGCCGATGAAGGGGATCACGACGCCGCCGGCGCCCCAGATCAGCAGGTTGCGGCGCAGCAGGGCGTCGGCGCCCAGGGGCCGGTAGGCGACCCCCTTGAGGGCGATGGGGATCAGCACGGGGATGATCAGCGCGTTGAAGATCACCGCCGACAGGATCGCCGAGGTGGACGAATGCAGGTGCATGATGTCGATCACCTTCAGCCACGGCAGCGTGCCGGCGAACAGGGCCGGGATGATGGCGAAGTACTTGGCCACGTCGTTGGCGATGGAGAAGGTGGTGAGCGAGCCCCGGGTCATCAGGAGCTGCTTGCCGATCTCCACGGTTTCGATCAGCTTGGTGGGGTCGCTGTCCAGGTCCACCAGGTTGGCGGCTTCCTTCGCCGCCTGGGTGCCGGCGTTCATGGCCAGGGCCACGTCGGCCTGGGCCAGGGCGGGCGCGTCGTTGGTGCCGTCCCCGGTCATGGCCACCAGGTGGCCTTCCGCCTGCATCTTGCGGATGTAGGCGAGCTTGGCTTCGGGGGTGGCCTGGGAGATGAAGTCGCCGACCCCGGCCCGGGCGGCGATGGTGGCCGCGGTCAGCGGGTTGTCGCCGGTGATCATGACGGTCTTCAGCCCCATCTTCTGCAGGCGCGCGAAACGCGCCGCCATGTTGGGCTTCAGGATGTCCTCCAGGGCGATCACCCCGATGATCCGGCTGCCGTCGGCAACCACCAGGGGCGTGGCGCCCTGGGAGGCGATGCCGTCGACGGTGGCGCTGAGGTCGGGCGGCACCATCCCGTGCTGCTCTTCGACGAACTTGATGATGGCGTCGGAGGCGCCCTTGCGGATGCGCCGGCCGTCGGGCAGGTTCACCCCGCTCATCCGGGTGGTGGCCGAGAACGGGATGAATTGGGCGTCGGCCGGGCAGGTGTTCTTGGTGCGCTGATCTTCCTCATACAGGGCGACCACGGACTTGCCTTCGGGGGTGTCGTCGGCCGTGGAGGCCAGGGCGGCGAGCTTGCCGACCTCCTTCACGGTGGCGGCGCCGACCGGGATGAAGCGGGTCGCGTGCCGGTTGCCCATGGTGATGGTGCCGGTCTTGTCCAGCAGGATGACGTCGATGTCGCCGCACAGTTCCACCGCCTTGCCGCTCTTGGCGATGATGTTGGCCTGCATGGCGCGGTCCATGCCGGCGATGCCGATGGCCGCCAGCAGGGCGCCGATGGTGGTGGGGATCAGGCAGACCACCAGGGCGATCAGGGTGGGGATGTCGGTGCCGAGGCTCTTCAGGGGCTCCGGAAGGCCCAGGTAGCCCATCATGTACTGCTCGGCGTTCCAGGCCATGGGCCAGAGCGGCACCACGACGATCAGGAACACCAGGGTGAAGGCCGAGAGCACCAGGGTGAGCGCGATCTCGTTGGGGGTGCGCTGGCGGATGGCCCCTTCGACCAGGGCGATCATCCGGTCCAGGAACGAATTGCCCGGGGCGCTGGTGATTTCCACGACGATCCGGTCGGACAGCACCGTGGTGCCGCCGGTCACGCCGGAGCGGTCGCCGCCGGCTTCGCGGATCACCGGGGCCGATTCGCCGGTGATGGCGGACTCGTTGACCGAGGCCACGCCTTCGACGATCTCGCCGTCGCCGGGGATCATCTGGCCCGCGGCCACCGCCACCCGGTCGCCCTGGCGCAGCATCGTGGAGGCCACCTGCTCGAAGCTGCCGCCCCGGGTCAGGCGGTAGGCGACCATCTCATGCCGGGTCTTGCGCAGCGAATCGGCCTGGGCCTTGCCGCGGGCCTCGGCCAGGGCGGTGGCGAAGTTGGCGAACAGCACGGTCAGGAACAGCCAGGCGTCCAGGGCGATGAAGTAGGTCATCGGCACCTGGCTCACCGGCCCGCCGAAGGCGCCGCGCAGGATGTAGGCCAGGGTCAGGAACGCGCCCACCTCCACCACGAACATCACCGGGTTCTTCCACTGCAGGTCCGGCCGCAGCATCACCACCGCCTGGCGCAGGGCCGGCAGCGCCGTCTCCCGTTCCAGCAGGTTGCGCTGGCGCACCCGGCGCGCGGATTCGGGCTGACCCGGCTTGGAGGGCCGGCTCTTTCCGGTTTGCTTGATCGTCAGTGTCGTATTCATGTTTCACCTGTTCAACACGTGCTTGGTTTCTGTGGGAAGGCTCGATCAACCGCCGAAGGGGAAGGGCCCGAAGTGCTCGGCGAGCGGTCCCAGCACGCCCACCGGGAGGAACAGCAGGGCGCCGACGATGAGGATCGTGCCGAGCACCAGGATGCCGAACGTGGTGGTGTCGTCGTGCAGGGTGCCGAGGCCCTCGGGGCTCGCCTGCTTGGCGCCCAGGTAGGCGGCCATGGCCAGCGGCGCGATGATCGGCAGGAAGCGGCTGAACACGATCACCAGGCCGGTGGCGATGTCCCAGGGCACGGCCATGGCCGCCGCGGTGGTGCTGTTGGCGAAGCCGAAGGTGACGCCCAGGCCGTCGAAGGCCGAGCCGTTGTTGGCCGAGGCCGAGGAGAACTGGTAGATGATCTGGGAGAGGCCGTGGGAGCCGGGGTTGCTGACCGCCTTCATGCCCCAGCTGGTGGCCGCGAACAGGCCGGAGGGGATGAGGATCATCAGCGGGTGCACCAGCAGGGCGAGCACCGCCAGCTTCACCTCCCGGGCGCCGATCTTGCGGCCCAGGTACTCCGGCGTGCGGCCCACCATCATGCCGGCGATGAAGATGCCGATGATGATGTAGAGCAGCATGTTGACCATGCCGACCCCCTTGCCGCCGAAGATGCAGTTCAGCCACATCCCCACCATGGGCGAAAGCGAGGCCATCGGATTCATGCTGTCCTCTTCGGCGTTCACCGCGCCGCAGGTCACATCGGTGGTCATCGCGTCGAAGGTGGCTCCGGCCGAGGTGCCGAAGCGCAGCTCCTTGCCCTCCAGGTTGCCCAGGTGCTGGTCCACCGGCAGGCTCGCCACCGCCGGCAGGACGATGGAGCGCTTGCCCCCCGGCGCCGAAGCGCTGGGCACCTCGTAGGTCCGGGCCACCGCCTGGCCGGTCAATCCAGGATTGGGTTTCAGCGTGTCGAACCCGACCGACCACGCCACGGTGCCGGCCATCAGCAGGAACATGACCGAGAAGATCACCACGGAATGGCGCATCCGCTTGAGCATCCGGCCGTACATGAACACCAGCGCGAACGGGAACACCATCATGGCCAGGGTGTTGAAGAAGTTGGACAGCCCGGTGGGGTTTTCGAAGGGATGGGCGGAGTTCATGCCATAGAACCCGCCGCCGTTGGTGCCGAGCATCTTGATCGACTCAAGGGCCGCCACCGGCCCCACCACGATGGTCTGCTTCTTGGCCTCGCCCTTGTCGGTGGTGCCCATGGCCGCGGGTTCCAGGGTGGCCACCTGGGTGGCGCCCTTCAGGGTCATCGGGCTGCCTTCCGCCATGAAGATCAGGCCGAACACCAGGGCCGCCGGCACGAACATGTAGACCACCACCCGCCACATGTCCACGAAGAAGTTGCCGAGCCGGGACTCGCCGCGGAAGGCCCGGATGATCGCCACCAGGGCGCAGAAGCCGATGGAGGCCGACAGGAACATGTTGGCGATGCAGAAGAAGATCTGGCTGAAATTGGACAGGTGCACTTCCCCGGTATAGTGCTGCAGGTTGGTGTTGGTCATGAACGACACCACGCTGTTGAAGATGGTGCTCGGGGCCAGCATCCCCTTGGCGTCCGGGTTGAGCGGCAGCCAGGGCTGCAGGAACAGCACCAGGAAGCCGAAGACGAACAGCAGGGTATTGAAGATGAGCAGGGCGGCGGTGTACTGCTTCCAGGTCTGGTCGCCGCTGTCCAGCAGTCGTTCAAACCAGCCCAGGACGGGCATGGGCCGGTACTTGCCGTCCATGACCCAGGCCAGATAGCGGCTCAGCGGGTAGGCGATCACGGTCGCCACGACCAGCAGCGCGACGGGAAGCAACCAGGTTTGCATCAACATGGGGTCGGCTCCTTATGCCTAGAACCATTCCGGCCGGATCAGCGCCGCGAACAGGTATACGAACAGGGACGTGACGATGGCCACGGTGAGGTAGATCATGGCGAAGCTCCTTGTGTCAGATTTTTTCGCACCCTTCCAGGAACAGGAAACACACCGCCATCGCGGCGATGCCGAGCAAGAACATCGCGACCATCCAGACAGCGAGATTCATCTGAGACTCCTTTCAAGCAACCGCGGCAACGGCCGCAACTCCCCTTCAACCCGTGGCCAACACCTCTCACGGCGGTGCTCCAGCACCCCCGGCATGAAGATCACATTCACAGATGGATAAATTAGTCTTCGCTTCTCAAGAAGGAGTTAAAAAGGGCAGTCTTGATATTAAGAAAGCATTAAAGCCTGGTGGGGCGGCGGCCTCCGGTTGACCCACACAGGTGTCATGATGTGAGGCGGAAGGGCGCTGGGAACTGAACCATGGTGTTGCTTGCGACATGACTCCGGCTCCCAACGCCGGGCAGCCGGTCATGGCTTGATGTGAGATTGTCAATTTTTTCCGGTAGAATCATGCTTCCGGTCGATCATTCGAGGGGATGACATGGCGTTGGTTGACCAACTGTAGGAGAGCTTCATGGGCCGAATCGCTGACTGCCATCTGTTGGAATTCCCGAAAATCAAGGACCATCGAGGCAACCTGACCTTTGTGGAAGG
The DNA here is from genome assembly GCA_964627225.1 of uncultured Mesoterricola sp. GTDB lineage: Bacteria > Acidobacteriota > Holophagae > Holophagales > Holophagaceae > Mesoterricola. The sequence goes on along the minus strand of CAZVHQ010000012.1, from coordinate 50,477 downwards.
CGGGCGCCATGTCGGATTTGAGATCAAGAGGGTCTACTACCTTTACGATGTCCCCGGCGGAGAATCCCGGGCCGGCCACGCCCACCGTACCCTCGCCTCGGTCATCATCGCGATCAATGGCAGTTTCGATGTGCGGCTCGATGATGGGAATGAAAAGAGGACACAGAAACTTTCCAGAGCCAACGAAGGGCTTTACCTTTGTCCAGGAATCTGGCGGGAACTGGATAACTTCACCTCCGGTTCGGTCTGCCTGGTCCTGGCCTCGGAATTCTACGACGAAAGCGATTACTATAGGGATTACGAAGAGTTCAAACAAGCTGTGGAAAATGGAGTATTCTCGGCATGACCCCAGGTTCCGACCTATCTATTCCATTCCTTGATGTCAAAGCCAGTTACCTGGAGCTGAAACAAGAGATCGACGACGCCATCGCGCGAGTGATGGATAGTGGTTGGTACCTCCTCGGCAAGGAGATCGAAGCATTCGAGTCGGAGTACGCCGATTATTCGGAGGCCCGCCATTGTGTGGGGCTGGCCAATGGCCTGGAGGCCCTGGTTCTGGCCTTGAAGGCCCTTGGGGTAGGACCGGGAGACGAAGTCATCGTGCCGGCCAACACCTATATCGCCACTTGGCTGGCCGTATCCTATGCGGGAGCCGTGCCGGTGCCGGTGGAACCCGTCCCAGGCGTCTGGAATATCGATCCGGACCGGATCGAAGCCGCCCTCACCTCCCGGACCAAGGTGATCCTGCCGGTGCATCTCTACGGCCAGCCCGCTGATCTGGAGCCGATCCTGGCGATCGCGGCCAGGCACGGACTGCGGGTGCTGGAGGATGCGGCCCAGGCCCACGGGGCGCGCTACGGGGGCCGGCGGATCGGCGCGTGCGGGGACATCACCGCATGGAGCTTCTATCCGGGCAAGAACCTGGGCTGCTTCGGCGACGGCGGGGCGGTGACCACCAACGACCCTGAACTGGCGGACCGGATCCGGGTGCTGCGCAATTACGGCAGCCGGGTGAAGTACCGAAACGAAATCAAGGGCCACAACTCCCGGTTGGACGAAATTCAAGCGGCCGTGCTGAGGGTGAAGCTGAAGCATCTGGATGACTGGAATGGGCGGCGCTCCGTCCTGGCCCGGGGATACCTTCATGGGCTGGCCGCCCTGCCCGGAGTTGGCCTGCCCAAGGTGATCGCCAAGGCCGATCCGGTGTGGCACGTGTTCGTCGTGGATGTCCCCGGCCGGGACCAGGTGCAGGCGAAACTCCGGGAGGAGGGCGTCGAGAGCCTCATCCACTACCCCGTTCCGCCCCACCTGAGCGAGGCCTACGCAGCAGACCAGGCCTGGGGCAGCTACCCGGTCACCGAACGGGCCGCCCGGACCCATCTCAGCCTGCCCATGGGCCCGCACCTGAGCATTGAGCAGCAAGGCCGCATCATCGACGCGGTGGTCCGGACCCTGCGGCGCCTTTGCGGCCCGGAGGAGTGAGACGCCATGGGCGAACCCACGTTCATGCACGACCGGCTGCTGGCGGCCTGCCGTCTCCAGGTCCCCATCCAAGGCATGGATATCCAGGGCCGCCTCGCCTACCATTGGCAGCGGATGTTTGGCGGCGAGTCCGCCGCGCGCTAGACCTTCATTCAATCCTGTGGAACCATCACGATACGGGTAGGCCCAGATACCATGACAGACCTTCTTGGCTATGACATTCATCGTTATAAGGCACAAGCCACCTTGTTCGCGACCCGGCCTGCCCGTATAGGTTTGATGAATTTGGAATTGACCGGCCCCAGGCCGCAGGTTATCCAAATAAATATATGGCGCAATCATTCATTTGAACCTATCGAAACCTTGATTGGACCTTACGCAGCCTTTGGGCGCTGGCAGGGCAATTTTAAATACAGTGATTACGATGACTCTTTGGCTTTTAGCAACAGGCTGCCAGCACAAATTGAAATCCTCTGGCTGGATTTCTCCAGGTATCACCATTCGACCTCCTTCGAACCATGGCTGGAATGGCTCACTGGCAGGGTCAAATGTCTGCGCGGTGCCACTTCCGCCCCCATCCTTCTGGTTTCCTGGACGGATTCGCCGGTTCATTCGGCGGCAGTACAGGCGGCATTGGCAGCCATCACAGCCGCCTTTTTCTGCGACCTTGGGGAACTCTGCGCCGAAGCAGGAGTCAATCTGCTGGATCCCCGTGTTTCCCAAGTAACCGGGTCGCCCGTGGGGCCATCCGCCCAGGCCGTCATTGCAAGGAAACTGGCCTGCCATTGGATTCCGGCTGCGGTTCTGCCGCCCATCAAAGCCATTGCCCTGGATCTGGATAATACCCTGCATGCGGGCGTGCTGGGCGAGGATGGGGTGGATGGTGTGCTGTTGGGGCCTGGCCACCGGGACTTGCAGAATTTCCTGGTGGGCCTTCGCCAGCGCGGCATTTTCCTGGCCCTGGTATCGCGAAACAATTACGCCGATGTTGAGAACCTGTTTACCTGTCGAGGCGATTACCCACTCCGGTGGGCCGACTTTTCCGCGACCGAAATTTCCTGGGGCGAAAAGGCGGATGCCCTGCGCCGGGTTGCGGAAGCCCTGCGGATCGCCACTGACGCCATTGTTTTTGTGGACGATAATCCAGGCGAGCTTGCCTCCGTTGCTGCCCAATTGCCACATCTACACACGGTATTTGCCGGCGATGATCCCGGGGTGACGCTGCGCGCCCTGGAATACTATCCAGGTTGTTGGAGGTGGAAAATAGAAGCAGCTGACGGCTTGCGAATTGCTGACCTGGAGGTAAATGCCGAGCGAGAGAAATTATTGGCCGAACATTCGGATCTGACTGCTTATTATCGTTCTTTGAATGTCACCCTGAACCTTCGTTTTGACCCAGCCGACCAGGTAAGCCGTCTTGCGGACCTTTGCAGAAAAACCAATCAGTTTAACCTGGCCTTGCGCCGTCTAAATGAAGCCGAATTGGTCGACCGCCTTGAGCGCTCCGATGCCTGCGTCGCCAGCGTTCAGCTATCGGATCGTCTGTCGGATAGCGGAGTTGTCGCTGTCGTTGTCGGGCATCGTCAGGGCGATTCATTGCTGATCGAGGAATTGTGTATCAGTTGCCGGGCCCTGGGGCGGAAATTGGAAGATACCATGGTGCTGGAGGCGATAAGGCGGATGCCTATTCTTGCCGGTTGCCGAACGCTGGCTTTCCAGGTGGATCATGGACCGCGGAATCATCCGGCGCTTGAATGGTTGGCCCGATTGCTGGGGCTTCCTGATTTGCCTGAACCTGGCCTGTATCAAATCCCTGTCCAGTCCTTCCTTGCCACTGAACCTGCCGAGGGCGTGAATATTTCTGAGGAATCGCGATGAATCAACTCGAACTCGAAGCAAAGGTGCTTTCCGTCTTGAACTCTGTTTTGCATTTGGACCTACAGTCCGGGTGCAGGCCGAGCCGCCAGGATTTGCCCAACTGGGACTCGCTCAAACATATTGAAATCATATTCGGCCTGGAGGAGGAACTTGGTTTGGAGTTCACCGAGGATGAACTGGCCGGCATGGACAGCCTGGAGAAAATCATGGCAGCCGCCCAGGGGAAGTATGCGGCATAGCATCAGCGTCGAGGGTTTCGCCTTCCGCCTGCGCCCCATTGCCGATGACGATGCGGCCTTTGTTCTGCAACTGCGAAGCGACAGCAACCTCAACGAATTCTTGCACCCTTCCTCAGGACGGCTTGCCGACCAACTGGATTGGTTCCAGGCCTATTACCAGAGGCCCGGGGACTACTACTTCGTCCTGGAAAGGCAGAGCACATCGGAACGCGAAGGCCTTGTGGCGATCTACGATATTGATGAGCATCAGGGAATCGGCGAGTGGGGTAGATGGATCCTGCGTCCAGGCTCACTGGGGGCCGTTGAATGTGCCTGGTTGATCTATACGGCCGCCTTCGGGGAAATCGGGTTGACAGAGCTTTACTGTCGAACCGTTGCTGACAATCGCAGCGTGGTTTCCTTTCATGAGTCGTGTGGCCTGGGAGCGGGCAAGCGGCTGAAGGGGCATTTCACTCTTGGGAGCCGGGTGTTCGATGCCATCGAACACCGAATCGACAGGGCCCTCTGGGCGGAACGCTCACCCCGGTTAAAGAAATTGGCCCAAATAACTGCAAGGAAAATACGTGGATAACCTACCGTCTATCCCCGAAAATTGGATGTTTCACCATGTGGGTTACGCTACTCGAAACATTGATCGTGAATATAACGTTTTTTCGCTTCTTGGCTACCAAAAGGATGGAGAAACATTTTGCGACCCGACCCAAGGAGTTGTGGGCTGCTTCCTGACTGGACCAGGACCGCGCATGGAACTGTTGGAACCCATGCCTGGGTCCGAGACGCTGACACCTTTCCTGAGTGCAGGTATTAAAATGTATCACTTGGGCTATCAAGTAAAAAACATTGAATTGGCCCTTGACTGGGTAAAAAGTAACAAGGGTAAAGTGATTGTGAACCCCGTTCCAGCCATTGCTTTTGGTTGTCACAGAATCAGTTTTGTGATGTTCCGCAATGGTCTGCTAATAGAACTTATCGAAGGATGACTCATGGCTTGGCTGGCCCAGGAGCCAGAGGATTCCTAATCCGGCGGGTCCACCAGGCGCCAGATCCCCTCGGCCACGGCATCCGGCGCAAGGGCGCCGCCCACCTGGCTCCCGCATACCGCGGCACGGATGCGCTCGTCCCAGGAGGCGCTGAAGTCCGTCGCCATGAACCCGGGTGAAACGCAGAGCGCCCGCACCCCCCTGGGCCCGTATTCGGTGCCCACAGACCCGGTGATCTCCTGGAGGGCCGCCTTGGCCGCCGCATAGGCTCCGAAGCCCCTTGGGGGCGCACCCGCCAGGGCGGAGGTCAGCACGGCGACCACGGTCCCGCCGCCGGAGCGGACCATGGGGCGCAGCACCACCCGCAACCCGTTCAGGAAACCTAGCACCGCGACCCGCCACTGGTCATGGAAATCCTCGTCCTTGAGCAGGTGCAGAGGCGCAGGACGGAACGGCACAGCGGCGGCATGGATGAACACCAGCCTGCCGCCTTCGGGAGGCTCGGGAAAGCCCGGCTGCGTCACGTCGTGGCGCACGCAGCGAACGGTTCCGGGAAGCCCGGCGGCCTCCCGCAGGAGCGCCCGGGCGGCCTCTTCATCGGACCGGTAGAGGGCGAGGACCTCCATGCCCGCGCGGGCCGCGCGCAGGGAAAGGGCCCTGCCCAGGCCCCGGGTTCCGCCGGTGATCAGGGTCGTTCCCGGTGCCTCAGGCATCATGCACCATCACGAGCGCTTTCCCTGCGGCCAGAAGCATTTCATCCCGCAGTCGGGTGAAACGCACATGGAGCACCAGGGCGCGGCTGGTCTCCTGCTTCTGGGCGACCCTTGCGTCCAGGCGGATCTCATCGCCCAGGAAGCCGGGCGAGAGGTAGCGCAGGTCGACGGAGAGCAGCATGGCCCGCCGCCCCGGAAACACCATGCCCACGAAGTGGGAGAGAAAACCGTTGAGCAGGGTCCCATGGGTCACGGGGCCCGGGAAACCGGCGGCCCGGGCGTACTCGGCGTCCACATGGAGGGGGCTGCGATCGCCAAATGTAGCCAGAAAACCCGCAAGGATCTCTGGCGAGATGCAGTAGTCCCGGTGCTCCTCCCGGCCTTCCTGGATCGTCTCGAAGCTGTGTTCGGCGGCGCCATCATCCTGGATCACTGGCCACTCCTACCGCAGCAGGGCAAAGATGCTGCGCATGGAAGGAATATCATTGGCGAAGAGGAAAAGGGAAGCCGAGATGTAGGCGAAGGTCGAGCCAACGGCGATCCAGCGGACCAGCGGGTTCTTCCCGTAGGCCAGGAATCGCTCCCGGCCCAAGCGCTTCTTCAGGAAAAGGGTGTAGTAGTGGTTGGCCACCACCGCCAGGCCATGGGCCAGGCCGAACAGCAGGAAGTTCCAGCCCACCCCATGCCAGACCCCCACGATGAGGAAGACCACCATGATGCAGGCCGCCGTGGCGTGGTTCGCCCGGGTCGCTCCCACCCGGCGCACCAGCCACTTGGACAGGGGCGAGAACACCACGTCCCGCATGTAGGTGGAAAGGGTGATGTGCCACCGGTTCCAGAATTCCTTGACGTTCCGGGCGGCGAACGGGTTGTCGAAGTTCTCGGCGCACCGGATGCCGACCAGGCCGGCCGTCCCGATGGCCATGTCGCAGTATCCGGAGAAGTTCAAGTAGAGGTAGACGTAGTAGCTGGCCATGGCGATGGGAAGGTCCACCCAGGCATGGGGATGGCCGTCCAGGAACAGGCCGGTGTAGGTGAGCTGGTTGACCAGCACCGCCAGGAAGAGGTACTTCACGGCGCCCAGGAGGACCCTCAGGGCGTGACCGAAAGCTCCGGATCGGCCCTCGCCCGGGGTGCAATGATTGGCGTAGGTGTTGATGGGCCCCACCGACAGGGTGGGCAGGAAGAAGGCGAAGGCGAGGTAGGCCACGATCCCGGGCGGGGGCACGGTGCCGTTGCGGACTTCCAGGGTCAGGTAGGAAAGGCGGAATGCCATGTAGGAAATGCCCAGGAGAAGGTCGGTGCCGGCGCCGCCTTTGAAACCGGCCCTGCTCATGAACAAGCCTGCCAGCGGCAGGTACTTCACCAACACCAGCACCAGGATGGGGAACAGGAACGAGGCCAGCGTGCGCCATCCGCCGCGCTGCGCCCATCGCCGCAGAAGCCCCCAGTGGACGACGGCGAGGCCAAGATAGGCAACGAGGCAGGCTTCAGCCAGATGCTGTGCGGAAGCTCTGGACCCGGTCAAGGGCTGGAAGGCGGCGGAGGTCAGGAGGAAGAGCCCCGCCAGGCTCCCCAGCGCCAGAACCCCCGCTTTGGGGACCCGCGGCAGCAGCACACGGGCCAGATGGACCCAGAGCGGGAACAGGATGATCACGATGACGAGGGTCCGCGGCATCCTCAGAATCCGCCGTAGACGAGGCCCACTGTGGTGGACTCAGACGGCAGGAGTCTGATCAGCTCAAGGCAGGCCAACATCAGCAGGATTGCCAGCCAGAGGCAAGGATTCAGGCGGAGTTTCGGCATGGAGGGTCCTCAGGGCCGGAAGGAGAAATTGAGTGAACAAGCGTTTTCCGTTGGCGTTGAAGTGTTCGTTATAGAAGTGATGCTGGATCTGGTCCTCGCTGAGCCCCTGGAAAAGCCGGGCCGGCGGAATGCCCATCAGTTCCAGCCGCCCGTCGAGGGCTTTGGGCCAGCACTCCCGCTCGTCCACCATCGTGCCGTGGCGCTCGCTGTAGCGGGGAACGTGCAGAATGACCCCGCGCACCCCATAGCGTCCGAGCAAACCGGCGATGAGTACCGCGAAGTGCCGCTGAAGAGGGCCCAGGGCCGGACCCGTGAAGCGGAAATCCCCTTGGGACTTGGGCGAGAAGCGTATGACGGTCCCTGGCGATTCCCGGACCGGCTCCTCCTGGAAAGGCGCCCCCAGGTAGCCCAGGCGATTCTCGACCAGGGAAAGGAGCGCAGGATCGGCCTGCTTCGGGTCGATCGGACTGGAACGCAGGCGCGCCAGTAGAAAGCGCGGGGCGCCCAGGACCATGACCGAGTACACGGTGGCCCGGTCCTTGGACGAGAGGCCGCGAAACAATTCCGGGTCGTCTCCCATGCGCAGCCAATAGTATGAAAGGTTGTGGGGCTTGTCCTCCATTGGGATATCCGGAGCCGGCAGGTCCAGGACCACCATCCCCACCCGGCGCCGGGCCAGGAGGTCCCGGAGCAGCACGTACTGGCGGTCCAGGCCGGCCCAGTTGGTGCTGAAGGAGAACACCCGCGCCGGCCGGCCCAGGTCCCCGGTCAACGCATCCCGGACCCGCGGGATATCGACGGCTTGCCACAGGAAGGAATCTCCCAGGAAGAGGACGTCGATGTCCCCCTGTTCCTGGTAGATCTGGCGTTCGATGGCGACATAGGGGCCCATGTTCACCGGCAGGGTGCGGTACATGCCCTCCCGGCCGGGTTTCGCCCCCCAGGCCACCAGGACGGGAAGCAGCAGACAGGCGCTCAGAAGCGAGCACACGCCCGCCGCGCGGGATCTGGACCAGGGGTTGGACTCCGGTTCCGGCATCCGTCAGTTCCCTTCCAGGATCCGCCGGCCGACCAGTTCGGCGAATTCCCCGACGTTGCGGGTGGCCTCCACTTCGCCGACCCGGAACCGGATATGGAAGTGTTCCTCCACGGCCACCAGGATATTGATGTGCATGAGCGAATCCCATTCCGGCACCTGCTTGGCGCTCAGCTCGGGGGTCAGGACCACCTGATCCAGGAAAATTTCATCGAACAACACCTGCATTTCCTTGATGACGCTATTCGGATCCATGGAGTCTCCTCGGGGGCTCAAGCTTGATCGCGGTCTTCCGATCGGAGAACCGGCCTGCTTCCAGGACGTATTTGGCACACCCCTCCGGGGAGCTGGACGCCGGCGCGAAGCCCAGGTCCGGGAAAAGGGTGCTGACCATCTGATTCTTCGGGGAGGGGACATAGCGCCCGATGATGCGCTGGCAGTCCCGCTTCCGGGCCAGCCGTACGATCTCGTTCAGCACGAGATCCTCCACCTGGCGTTTCAGGACCCTGCAACTCATCAGCCAGGTATCCACCTCAAGCGTTTCGCCCCGGTGTTCGGTGATCACCACCGCAATGAGGCCGTGGTCTCCGAACCGATCGGCCAGACGCACCGAAAAGGCTGGACGGGCTGGATCGTCCACCAGCGCGGCCACCTCCCCTTCAGTCCGGCGCCGGGTGGTGAGGTTGAACTGGTTGCTCTTGTTGATGAGCTGGGCGATGCGCGGCACGTCCAGCGGGGTGAACGGCTGGATGCAGGCCTGCATCTCCAGGGAGCTCAGGTAGCTGTCCATGTCAGTGGCCTTCGCCAACAGCTGTTGGCCGAGGTTGGCCAACCGGTACTGGGCCACCCGCTCGCTGTCCTCCCGGGTGAGGCTGCGCGGCTCGAACAGCCTTGAATCCTCGAGAATGGCTACGAACGCGGAGGGATCCGGCCCCAGGAGGATGGCTTCCACTTCGGGCACGAACTGGCGCACGATGTCGATCTCGGACGGGTTGTCGTCCACGAACACAAGGCTGTCCAGGCCCAGGTTCAGCTGGGCGGCGATCTCCACCAGGTTCTCTGATTTGGGATTCCAGTTGGCTCTGAAGGCGACGATATCGTCCAGCCGTAGGACCATCTCCGGGTGATGCCCGAAGGGCTCCTTGGCCACCGCCTCGTCGTTCTTGCTGCACACCGCCAGCAGAATGCCCCGCTGGGTAAGCGCCTTGGCATAGGCCTGGAAGGCCTTGAAGGCTTCGCCGCGGGGGGAGGTGTCGCCCAGTTCGATCCCAGCCAGCCCGTCGTCGCCGATGACTCCCCCCCAAAGCGTGTTGTCCAGATCCATCACCAGGACCTTCTTGGTGCTTTGGCGCAGCGAGCGGATCTGGTGTGCGGCTTCCCGGGCCACCCGTTCGGTCATGTCAGGCGTAAAGGCCTGCTTGGACTCGAACCATGTCCGGTCATCCGCGGCATTCAGGTTGCCGAAGCGGCAGCCCATCTGCTCCACATCGCAGATCTGGACGAAGGCCGGCGCCTGGAGCCCGAGCTCCAGATTGACCTGCTTGCGGAAGGACCATGGGGATCCCAGGGTGCGGGTGCGGTAGGAACCCGGATCCATACGGCTGGGGAGCAGGAAATTGGCCAGGATCACCTCTGAGCCGGTGACCGCGTGGAGGACGCCGCAAAGCCCCAGGAGGTTCTCCACCTGGGCCTGGGCACAGGCTCGGTGGACCTGGGGCGGGTCGGCCAGAAGCCCCGAGGATACGCAGCGCCGCGCGGACGGGATCAGGATCGTGACTTCCGGCCGGAAGGCCCGCAGAGGACTGCTCTCCTCCAGGATCTCAGCCGTGTAGTTGTCATAGTCCCCCACGAACAGCCGGCAGCGTGTGCCGGACGCCTCCAGGTGATGCTCCAGGAGTTCGGTGAAGGGATAAAGCGTGCAGCCGCCCAGCACGGCCACCCGGAGGTCCTCGCCTTCCTCCGGTTTCGGCCACAGCCCGGCACGCATGGCCCTTCGGCGGAGCGTTGACAGCCGGATGACCTCTGTGAACGACTGGGCCTCTTTGGTGTGAATGGCCATGTCATTGATGAATCGAGGGTCCATGGTGCGGAGACAATCGGCCAAATCCTGATTCATTTTGAAGTCCCGGGCGGTGCCTGCGAATGCAGCAGCAGCCCCGAAAACCGGAGCAGCAAAGAGTGAACGAAATCATGATAACACTCACACGTTGCGTCTTGGGCGCGGCTCGGGCGTCAGCCGCGGGCCATGATCTGAACGGCCGGAACGCCGCCGACGATGGCCAAGGGGGGGACATCCCGGGTAACGACCGAACCGGCCCCGAGAATGGCGCCCTTGCACACCTTGACGCCATCCAGGACGATCACGTTGGCCCCGAACCATACGTCATCCTCTATGACGATGCCCTTGCCGGTTTCCCCTTGTTCCTTCATCGGCCGGGTGGTCGCACTGTGGACATGGTTGGACGCGTACAGGCAGCACCCCTTGGCGATCATCACGTGGTCGCCAATCCTGATGGTTGAGCCCTGGTAGGCCTGCAGGATGACATCATTTCCCAAGAAACAGTCCCGGCCGATTTCAATGGCGCCCCCCCTCGGCGCGAGGGTACACCCCGCCTCGGCCACCATCTGGTCACCCACAATGATGGTTCCCGGCTGCTTCCGGTCGCCCAGGACAAAGGTCATGGTCCCAAAGACCCGGCAACGACGGCCGAATACGGCCTTGCCAAAGTAGGCCCGGAACCGGGGCATGGCCCGGAGCCGGAACCGCCCGCCGGCATGGATGAGCGAAGGCCACCAGACTCGCGCCCACCATCCCCGCACGGTGTCGCCTAGATTGTCCCTGCTCTTAAGCAGAATGATCAGGAGTTCCATGCTTGGCTCCATGGCGGGACCGGAGGTCCAGGGCAAGTTTCAAAGGCAGTAGCACCAGTGTGCGCGGAAGCACTTTCAGATTCTTCCAGAACCCGCCTTTGAGCCGCAACCGCCGATGGATGATAACGCCTTCCAAGGCGAGCCGAAGAATACCCCTGAACCTGATCCGGTTCTTCAGTTCACTGAGCAGCATGCCCGCTTCCATCTTGAGAGCATTCTCCTTGGAGCGGGACATGCTGGAGCCGCGCACCCGGTACTTGGCCACCCGGATATCGAGGAACCTGAGTATGCCTTTGGCCACCATTCGCAGGAAATACTCCCGGTCTTCGAGAAACAGACTTTCGTCATAGAGTCCGACACCCCGGATCGGGTCGTAGCATGCGCGGCGCGCCATGAAGCCGGGGCCGCACCCGCTCCACCTGAGGATGACTTCCATGGCAATGAGCGAAGGATTGGCCAAGGCCTTCTTGTTGCCCCCAAGGTCGAGGATCAGGCTCGCTCCCATGGTCGCCCCTGCTTCGTCGATCAGCCAGGAATCCCCATAGACTGCTAAAACCTTCGGTTTTCGCAGCAGGAAGTCAACCCGCTCCCGAACTGTGCCCGGCACCACCTCGTCATCGCTGGCGATGGGAATAATGAATTCCCCCTTTGTCCGGGCCACCAATTCATTGAGGGTGCGACACACCCCCCGGTTGGGACGGCTGTCGGCCTCCGTGCGTTCGAAAGCTTCCTGGTTCTGTTCGCACCATTCCTTGGCCACGGCAAACGTCCGGTCTCTAGAACCATCATCAAGGACGATCAGCTCCTTCCGGGGATAGGGGTCGGCCTTGATGCTTTCCAGACACAAAGTGATGAAATTTTCGTGGTTAAAGGCCGGAATGATGAATGAAACCAGCGGGGACTCTTCACACATGGATGCCACTTTTCGACCTTGGTTGGATAAGGGATGAGTCAGTCCTGCCTGCAAGCCACCCTAATGATGGATCAGGTGTTTCATGCGCCACCATCCTTCCCCAGGTACCAGCGGACCGTCTTCTCCAGCCCGCTGCGGAAGTCCTCCCGGGGCGCCCAGCCCAGGTCGGCCTTGATCTTGCTGGCGTCGATGGCGTAGCGCCGGTCGTGGCCGGCCCGGTCCTGCACGAAGGTCTGCAGCGCCCGGCTGGTGCCCTGGGGCCGGTCCAGGGCCCGGTCCACCAGGTCGCAGAGCAGGTTCAGCAGGTCGAGGTTCTTCCACTCGTTGTCGCCGCCGATGCAGTAGGTCGCGCCGGGCACGCCCCGGGCGATGGCGGTCTCGATGGCCGCGCAGTGGTCCGCCACGTAAAGCCAGTCGCGCACCTGCTGGCCGTCGCCGTAGACCGGGATGGGCTGGTTCCCGGCCATGCGGGTGATGGCCAGGGGGATCAGCTTCTCCCGGTGCTGGCGCGGGCCGTAGTTGTTCGAACAGTTGGTGGTCACCACCGGCAGGCCGAAGGTGTGGAAGTACGAGCGCACCAGGTGGTCGCTGCCGGCCTTGGTGGCGCTGTACGGGCTGTTGGGGGCGTAGGCCATGGTTTCGTTGAATTTGCCGGTCGCTCCCAGGGCGCCGTAGACTTCGTCGGTGGAAACGTGCAGGAACCGGCAGCCGGCATCGCCGGCCCACACCTGCCGGGCCGCCTCCAGCAGGGTGAAGGTGCCGACCAGGTTGGTCTGGACGAACGCCGCGGGCCCCGAGATGCTGTTGTCCACGTGGCTTTCGGCGGCAAAATGCACGAGCCGGCGCACCGCGCCCCGCTCCAGCAGCTGGATCACCAGCTCGCGGTCCTGGATGTCCCCCTGCACCAGCTCCACCCCTTCCAGGCCCTGCAACTGGGCGGGGTCGGCGGCGTAGGTGAGCTTGTCCAGGACGAGGATCGGGTCGGCGGGATGCCCCTGGCGCCACTGGTGCACGAAATTGGAGCCGATGAAGCCGGCGCCGCCGGTGACCAGGATGGATTCGCTCATGCTTGCCTCACGGGGGACGGGGGTGCGCTGTCGGCGGCCACCACGTCCGCCAGGGCCGCTTCCCAGGCCGGCATCAGGTCGGTGCCGAGACGGGCGCGGCGCTGGCCGGAAAGGACGGAGTAGGCGGGGCGCGGGGCGGGGCGGGGGTAGTCGGCGGTGGCGCAGGGGCTGAGGCTGGCCCGGATGCCCCGCTGCCGGAAGATCTCCGCGGCGAAGCCGTGCCAGGTGGTCTCTCCCGAGCAGGTGGCGTGCACCAGGCCGCGCCAGCCTTCCGCCAGGGCCCGGTGCAGCTGCCGGGCCAGGGCCCGGCAGCTGGTGGGGGTGCCGCGCTGGTCGTCCACCACCCGCAAGGCGCGGCCCTGGGCGGCGGCGTCGAGCATGGTGCGGTAGAAGTTCCGGCCCTGGGCGTCGTAGAGCCAGGCGGTGCGCACGATCAGGTGCTCGGGGGCCAGGCGGGCCTGGACCTCCCCGGCCAGCTTGGTGCGGCCGTACACCGAACGGGGACCGGTGGGGTCCTCTTCCCGGTAGGGCCGCCGGCCCAGGCCGTCGAACACGTAATCGGTGGAGATCTGCACCAGCAGGGCTTCCTGCGCGCGACAGGCCTCGGCCAGCCAGCCCACCGCCGTGGCGTTGATCAGCATGGCCCGGTCCGGGTCGGTTTCGCAGGCGTCCACCTGGGTGAAGGCGCCCAGGTTCAGCAGGACCTGGGGCCGGACGGCGGCGACCGCGGCCCGGATGGCCTGGGGATCGGCCAGGTCCAGGCTGGCTTCGTCCGGCACCACCAGCTCGTGGTCGGTCCAGGCGGCGCGCACCGCCCGGGCCAGCTGGCCCGAACCGCCGGTGACCAGGATCCTCATCGCGGCCCGGCCCGGCGGGCCAATTCATCCAGCACGAAAGGATTGCCGGGATCGTCCTCGTGGCGGATCTCATCCACCGGCTCCGCCTTGGCTTCGCCCATGAACAGGCGGTTCGGGCAGTTGAGCACGAGCCCGGGCTCCGGGCTGACGCAGCGGTAGCAGTGCACCACGCCCTTGGGCACCAGGACCGAGCCCGGATTGAGGGCGCCCATGCGCACTTCCATGCGGTTGCCGAAGGTGGGGCTGGCGGGGCGGTTGTCCCACAGGGTCGCCAGGAAATCGCCGGGGCCGGCCCAGACGAACAGGTCCGCCTGGTCCACGTGCTCGTGGGGGCCGCGCAGCACGCCCGGCAGGGTCAGGCTCAGGTAGGCCATGGCCGGGTGGAACTCCGCCGCCAGCTCGTCGTGGCGGAACACTTCCATCAGCCAGCCCCGGTCGTCCTGGTACTTGCGGAAGGGCGCGACCCGCACGCCCTCGATCGGTCCGTCCTTGAATGCCATGGTCTCAGTCCTTCCGGGGGATATCGGGAAACGGCACGGGTTCCTTCATGGCCAGCTCCCCGGCATGGGCCAGGCTGGGGAAGGTTCCCGCGTCGGACCACCAGCCCTGGAAGGTGCCGAAGGACATCTCCCCGCGCTCAATGTAGGCGTTGTTCACGTCGGTAATCTCCATTTCGCCCCGGCCGGAGGGGCGCACGGTGCGGATGATATCGAACACGGTCCGGTCGTAGAAGTAGATGCCGGTCACCGCCAGGTTGGACTTGGGGGATTTGGGCTTTTCCTCGATGCCGGCCACCCGGTCGCCCTGGACTTCCGCCACGCCAAAGCGCTGGGGATCGTTCACCGCCTTGAGCAGGATCCGGGCTCCCTTTCCCTGGGCAGCGTAGGTCGCCACCTGGGCGTCCAGCCCGTCCTGGAAGATGTTGTCGCCGAGGATGACGCAGACCGGTTCGCCGCCGGCGAAGTTCTCGGCCAGGGCGAGAGCCTGGGCGATCCCCCCCGGCTCGTCCTGCACCTTGTAGGTGAACCGGCAGCCGAAGTCCTTGCCGGAACCCAGGCAGCCCACCACGGCACCCATGTGCTCGGTGCCGGTCACGATCAGGATCTCGTCGATGCCGCCCTGCTTGAGCTTCCATACCGGATGCCAGATCATCGGCGCCTGGCCCACCGGAAGCAGGTGCTTGTTGGTGACCTTGGTGAGCGGAAAGAGTCTCGAGCCGGTGCCGCCGGCCAGAACGATCCCTTTCAAACGCATGTTACCTCCAGGTTGGACGTTGAATCATCGCAAGGGCTCATTGTCACATATTCCTGGTATGATTTAAAATTCCATGATCACAGAAGCACGTTGCTTGCCCCCAGCCCCCGGAACCACGCCCGCCGGCCTGCCCACGGTCGTGCTGGTGCATTATGGCGAGCCGGAGCTGACCCGGCGCTGCATCCTGAGCCTGGCCGCCATGGAATCCGAGCCGCACCGGGTCCTGGTGGTGGATCATGGCAGCGATCAACGGCTCGAAGCCGCCCTGGCCGGCGCCCACCCCGCGCTTACCCTCCTTGCCAATCCGGCCAATCCCGGGTTTGCAGCGGGCTGCAACCAGGGGGCCAGCCATGCCTTCCGGGAAGGGGCCGAGGCCGTCTGGTTCCTCAACAACGACGCCACCCTGGAGGGCCCGGCCCTGGTTCGGCTCATGGCCCTGGCCCGGAAGGCGCCTTGGATCGCCCTGTGGGGCACCCAGCAGCGGGACGGGACCCGGGTGCTCGGGACCGACGTCCAGGCACCCTGGTTCGCCAGCGGCCTGAACGTCCGCCATGCCGATGTGCCGCCGGGCTGCCGGCAGCTGGAAGGCCAGGAAACCCTCAGCGGCGCGTCCATCCTGGTGACCCGCGAGCAGTGGAACCGCCTGGGCGGCTGGCCCGAGGAGATGTTCCTGTACTTCGAGGACGCCGCCTGGTGCTTCCGGGCCCACGCCATGGGCCTGCCCATGGCGCTGGTGGACCTGGCGGTGACCCACCCGCGCTCCAGCACCATCGGCCGGCGCAGCCCCCTGGCGACCTTCTACGGGGTGCGCAACCAGCTCAACCTGCACCGGCAGATCCACCCCGAAGCCGGGGCCGCCCGGGTCGGGATGGCCTTCAACATGCTGCAGAAGCGCTTCTTCCAGGGGCGTTGGCGCCTGCTGCCGCACACCCTCCGGGGGATCCTGGCCCATGAGCAGGGACAGGAGGGCAGGGACCCGCGCTACTGACGGAACGCTGTCACCGGCCCGGGCGCCGCCGCATCGAATACGCCAATGCTACTTCGCTGCGGGACCCGCGGCGATGAAAAGGGTGTGGACCCCGCCATATTCCGAAGCCATGCCGGACACCGTCACGGTGCTGGCCATCTTCTCGCTGTATTCCTTGGCGATGCTGACCTGGCCATCACGCCGGGGGTGGTGCGGCTCGGGCATCAGGATGTAGAGCACGTTGTCCTGGGTGACGATGCCCACCGGAGCCCCGGCCAGCACGCACTTGGCGCCGCAGGCCTTGTGGGCTTCGCCGCGCTTGCCCATCTGGGTGTAGCAGGACACGTCCACCACTTCGCCGGTGATGGTGAGGGGCTTGGCGGCGGCCAGGACCTGCTTGTTGGCTTCGGATGCGGCGGCCTCCAGCGTGGTGGGGCTCCAGGCGGGGGGGGCCTGGGTCTGGGTCAGGGCGAGCACGAGGGCCAAGGTGAACATAAGAACTCCTGTCAGGCGATTTGAGCGCGCCCAAGTCTCCCTTGCGCCGGGTCCCGCGTCAACCCTTCCTCAACGGATTTTTGCCATTCCCGCCCCGCCGAGCGGCAGCAGGATCTCGCCCAGGGCGCGCTTGGGCACGTGGTGGACCCCGGCCGCGTCGCGCCAGTATTTGACATCGCCGTCCGGGCCCAGCGGTTCGATCCGCACCTCCTCGACGGGCTTGCCCAGGGCGATCACCAGCAGGATCTCCAAGTGGGCAGGGATGGCCAGGATGCGCCGCAGCGGCTCGCGCTTGACCGAGCCGATGATGCAGCCGCCCAGCCCCTGGCTGGCGGCGCCCAGGAGGATGCTCTGGCAGGCGATGCCGGGATCGCAGCCGAACTCCCGGCTGAGGCTCTGGTCGCCCAGCACCACGATGTAGGCGGAAGGCCGTTCCCCCTCGACCGGACCGGGCCATTCGGACAGATAACCGGCCCAGGCCAGTTCCGGGAAGATCCGGGCGTTCCATTCCCGGTCGTTGCTGACCATGAATTTCAAGGGCTGCAGATTGCGGCCCGACGGGGAGAGCCGGGCCAGGTCGACCAGGCCCTCCAGGACCTCCATGGCGATGCTCCGGCTTTCCTGGAAGCGGCGGTAGCTCCGGCTTTGACACACCAGTTCTTTCATGTCCATGGGGCCTCCTGGTCGGGATATCTCAACCATAGCGGAAAGCTCCGTGCCGCGCCGGGCAAGAGGGTGCCGAGAATTTCCAGGTTCAAAGCATAGAAGATACAAAGGTCATCATATTCTGCACGTGCGGCCGTTGCCCTCACCTCGAATGGGGGCGCAGCTGAAAGAACCGCTGGGCATGACTAATACATGCTCACGACGGCCTGTGCCCAGAGATGCGTGACTGATTATTTGGCAAAGGGGAATCCATGTTGAACCTCACAGCATTCCTGAAGCGCTGGAGCATCGCCAGACGGCTCCTTCTGGGCTTCGGCCTGACTGGATTGGCCATGGCCGGCGCCTCCCTGCTGGTCCTGCAAAGCTACAGCGACCTGGACCAGGCCATGCAGAAGGCTGCGGTGCAGACCCGGAATGCCAGCCTGATCCAGAGCGCCCATGCGAACCTCCTGAAGACCGTCGTCTACCTGGCCAGTGCGACTGCCAGCGATCCCAAGACGCTGGTCTACCAGAGCTACATCGACAAGATCGCCATGTACCGGGCCAACTACATCAGTGACGTCGATGAGCTGAAGGTATCCCTTGACCCGGTCGGGAAGGCGACCCTGGACGAAACGGAGGCCCTCATCACCATGGCCCGGGGCACCAACAGCCAGGTTGCGGCCCTCGCCAAGGCCGGCAAGCAGAGCGAATCGATCAAGCTGTTCCAGTCCGAATCGGTCTCGAGAATGGAGGCGTGGAGCAGTTCCCTGGCCAAGCTGGACCAGCATGGCCGCGCAGAAATGGCCCAGGCGATCCATGAGGTCAAGGCGCAGATCGCTTTCAACGAGAAGGCGATCTCTCTTATGGTTTTGCTCGGTCTGGCCGGGGTTGCGGTTTTGGCCATCCTGATCGGCCGGAGCATCGTCGGGCCCATCAAGGGTTTCGTGCAGCTCCTGGGCAAGGTGGCCGAAGGGAACCTGACCGTCACCGCCGAAGTCGACTCGGCGGACGAGATCGGCCAACTCGGAACTTCCCTCAACCATGCGCTCGGCCAGATCCGCCATTCCATCCAGGAGGTGGCCCAGGCCTCCGCCACCGTCGCCAGCGGCGCGACCGAGCTGTCCGCCTCCGCGGAGCAGATGATGGCCACGACGAGCGAAATGGCCAAGGGCGGCGAAACCCTGCACACCGTGACGGACAGCGTGGCTTCCGCCGTCACCCAGTTTCTCGCCAGTGTCGAGCAGGTTGCCGGGAATGTGCGGCTTTCCGTCGAACAGGCCGGGAAGGCGGTGGCGGCGACCGCCGCCGGGGCCAAGGGCGGCAAGGCGACCGGCCAACGGATGGAACGGGTCAAAGGTGCCACCCAGAACATCTCCAAGGCCATCCTGGTCATCCAGGAAATCGCCCAGCAGACGAACCTGCTGTCCTTGAACGCCGCCATCGAGGCGGCCAAGGCCGGCGAGAAAGGGAAGGGGTTTGCCGTGGTCGCCGAGGAGGTCCGGAAGCTCGCCGAGCGGAGTCGCCAGGCGACCGTGGACATCGAGAAACTGGTCAACGAAACCCATGAGGCGGTCGAGCAGAGCGCCTCCGCCGTGCTGGCCACCTGTGATCACATGGATGCCATCCACAGCAACATCTCGAGCATCGCCAGCCACGTGGGCGAGATCGGCACGGCCACCACGGAACAGTCCTCCACTGGCAACGAGATCGCCAAGCGCATGCATGAAAGCGCCCGGGAGGTCGGCAGGAACGCCACCGCCACCCAGCAGCTTTCGGCGACGGTCCAGGAAATCACCAGGACCGCCTCCGACCTGGCGCTCGTTTCCGACCGGATGGCCCTGGCGGTGGCTCAGTTCCAGGTCTGACCGCCGGTCCCAGGTGTTTCAGGGTCGAGCCGGCTCCCGGCCGCGCCCGAAGGTTTCCAGCTGATGGCGAAGCTCCTTCATGCCGAACGGCTTGGACAGCAGCTTGACCTTCGGGTAGCCGCGCACCAGGTCCAGGGCGCTCTGGTCGGCCCGGCCGGTGGCGAGCAGCACGGGCAGCCCGGGGCGCAGCAGGCGCAGGCGGGGCAGGGTGCCGGCCCCGCCCAGGCCGGGCATGTTCATGTCCAGCAGGACGATATCCGGCTGGTAGCCGGCTTCGAGCCGGGCCAGCGCCTCCTCGCCGCTGTACACGGCGACCGTGTCGTGGCCCAGGATGTCCAGCAGGGCGTGGGTCGAGCCCTGGATCAGGTCGTCGTCGTCCACCAGCAGGACGTGCAGCGGCCGCTGCCCGCCCTCGGCGCTGGGCTCGGCGGTGACGGCGGGCGGCGCCGCCGGGTCGGCGGGGAACAGGATGCGCACGGTGGTGCCCCGGCCGGGCTCGCTTTGCAGTTCCAGCGTGCCGCCATGGGCCTTGACGGTCCCGTAGACCCGCGCCAGGCCCAGCCCGGTGCCCTTGCCCACGGGCTTGGTGGTGTAGAACGGCTCCATGGCCCGGGCCAGGACTTCGGGGGTCATGCCCTGGCCGGTGTCGCTCACTTCCAGCCGGATGGAACCATCGGCGAGCGCCCGGGAGCGGAAGCGCAGGGTGCCGCCGCTGGGCATGGCGTCCAGGGCGTTGATCCCCAGGTTCATGATCGCGCTGCCCAGGGCGGAGGCGTCGCCCAGCACCTTGGGCAGCGCCGGATCCAGGTCGAGCACCAGGTCGATCTGGCGCAGCCGGGCGTGGCCCAGAAGGTCGGCCTCCTTGCGCAGGATCTCGTTGAGGTCGAACCAGTGGGGCTCTTCCAGCCCCTTGCGGGCGAAATCGGTGAGCGCCTTGACCAGGTCCCGCCCGCGGCCGCTGGCGTGCAGGATGCTGTCCAGGGACTGGGCCCGGGGATCCTGGTCGGTGCAGCCGGCGCGCAGGGCCGAGGCCATGCCCATGATGGCGGCCAGCACGTTGTTCATGTCGTGGGCCATGCCCCCGGCCAGGCTGCCCAGGCTCTCCAGCTTCTCGGAGTGCTGGCGCTCCTCCTGCAGGCGCCGGCGCTCCAGTTCGGCCCGCACCTGCTCGGTGCGGTCGCGGTTGACCCCGAGCACGCGGATGGCCCGGCCGGTGGCTGTGCGCACCACCAGGCCGGTGGAGGCGATGTGGCGGATTTCCCCGTCGGGGAGCACCACCCGGAAGGCCACCTCGTAGCGCTTGTCCTCCTCCAGGGCAGCCCGCATGCACTCCTTGACCGCCGCCCGGTCCTCCGGGTGCACCACGCTGTCGGACCAGGCTTCGTAGGCGGGCGGGACGGCCGCGCGGGGGAGGCCGTAGAGCTCGAACATCCGGTCGTTCCAGATCGCGGACCGGTCCTGGAGGTTCAAGTCCCAGATCCCCAGGCTGCCGGACTGGACGGCCAGCTCCAGGCGCTGGTTGCTTTCCCGCAGGGCCTCCTCGACCCGCTTGCGCTCGGTGATGTCCTGGACCAGGCCGTCATAGGCCGCCAGTTCGCCGCGCGCGTCGCGGTGCGGCACGAAGGTGTTGCGCACCCAGCGCACCGTCCCGTTCTTGTGCCGAAGCCGATGCTCGATGGGCGGCGGGTCTTCCCCGGCCAGGATGCGCCGCACCTGCTCCAGTACCGCGGGACGGTCCTCATCCGCCACCATGCGGATCCATAGGAAGGGATCCCGGGCCAGCTCGTCCGGGCTGTAGCCGGTGACGGCGAAGCAGCCGGGCCCGTGCACGGTCTGCCCGGCGGAATCCCGGTCGAGGCGCACGGTGTAGATGTAGTCGGTGATCGCCTCGGTGATCCGCTGGTAGCGCTCCTCGCTGTCGTGCAGGGCCTGCTCGGAGCGCCGGCGCTCGGTCATGTCGCGGACCATCACCAGGACCTGGTTCTCGGTGGAAGCGATGAAGCGGCCTTCCCAGTAGCGCAGGTCGTCGCCAAGCGGAAGCGCGCTCTCCAGGCTGAACACCTGGGCCGGCGCGGCCAGGGCCGCCCGGCAGCGATCCTGCACCTGGGCCGCCAGCGGGCCGGGCAGCAGGGTCTCGAGCTTGCCGAGCGGGGCGTCCCATCCCTGGGCCGGATGGTGGTAGCTGGAATGGACCAGGGTCACGGTGCCGTCGGCGGCGACGCTGAAGATGGAATCGGGATGGACGGAGAACAGGGAGGTCAGCGTCTTGCTGTTGTCCTGCAGCGCCCGGAAGGCCTGGTTGGCCTGCAGCACATGCCGGATGCGGAAGGGCAGGTGCTTCCAGTGCAGGGGCTTGGTGAGGAAATCGTTGGCGCCGGCCTGGTACGCCGCCTGGATCGAGGCGAGGTCCTCCAGCCCGGTGACCATGACCACCGGCAGCTGCTCGGCGGACCAGGTCTGGCGGATCTCCCGGCAGACGCTGAAGCCGTCCCCGCCGGACATGACGATATCCAGCAGCACCAGGTCCGGCGGGTGCTCCCGGATGAGCCGCAGCCCCTCGGCGCCGTCGGTGGCCGTGAGGCAGGCCATGCCTTCGGCGCGGAGGGCCCGGGCGATCATGAACAGGACCATGGGGTCATCGTCGATGGCCACGACCGCGGGCGCCGGAGCCTCCGGCAGGATCCGGCTCGGGCTCGACGGGTTGAAGTTGGTGTGGCCCATCCTTTGGCTCTGGCTGAAAGGTCTAGGTTGGAACGGATCGGGTGGTTCGCGACGCAGAGGGACCTTTGGTTACACTGAGCGGCTGAAATGAAAATTTCAAGGTGAACTTGAAAGGTGCCGGGATAGATGGACTATGATCTTCCCAGCGAGTTCCGGGCCCTGGAAATCGCCCGGTGACCTTTGGCGGAGGCGCAGCCATGCGGATCGGGGTGCTGACGGGTGGAGGCGATGTGCCGGGGCTGAATCCATGCATCAAGATGCTGGTCGCCCGGGCCACCGAGGAGGGCTTCGAGGTGCTGGGCATCCGGCGCGGCTGGGCGGGCCTGCTGGAATACGACCTGGACGATCCCGGAACCCACGCCAAGTGCATCACGCCGCTGGACAAGCTGAACACCCGCACGGTGGACCGCTCGGGCGGCACCTTCCTGCACACCAGCCGCACCCATCCGGGCAAGGTGCGGCTGCGCTCGGTCCCCGCCTTCCTGAAGGGCCAGGTGAAGGAGGGCGAGGAGGGACCGTTCGACTTCACCCCGCACGTGCTGGAGGTGATCGAGCGCCTGGGGATCGACATGCTGATCCCCATCGGCGGCGATGACACCCTGTCCTACGGCGAGCACCTGGCCCGGGAGGGCGTGCTGATCGTGGCGATCCCCAAGACCATGGACAACGACATCTTCGGCACGGACTACTGCATCGGCTTTTCCACCGCGGTCACCCGCAGCGTGGAGTTCATCCACCAGTTGCGCACTTCCGCCGGCTCCCACGAGCGCATCGCCATCGTCGAGCTGTTCGGCCGCAATTCGGGGGAGACCTCCCTGCTGGCTTCGTACCTGTCCGGCGTGGACCGGGCGCTGATCAGCGAAGTGCCGTTCGACCCGCTCCGCCTGGCCGAGAAGATCATGCAGGACAAGCGGGACAACCCCAGCAACTACGCCATGATCACGGTGAGCGAGGGCGCGCACATGACCGGCGGGACCCCGGTGGAGTTCGGCGAGGAGGATGCCTACGGGCACAAGAAGCTGGGCGGCATCGGCCACATCCTGGGCGACGCGCTCAAGCGGCTCACCAGCGAGGACGTGCTCAACCAGCAGGTGTCCTACCTCATGCGCTCCGGCACCCCGGACAGCCTGGACCTGATGGTGGCGGTGAACTTCGCCAACGTCGCCATCAACATCATCAAGAGCGGCGAGCGCAACCGCCTGGTGGCGCTGCGCAACGGCACCTACACCAGCGTCCCCGTCACCATCATCACCCAGGGGCAGAAGCGGGTGGATGTGGAGGAACTCTACGACAAGGAGAACTACCGGCCCAAGATCCGCCACGTGGAAGGCAAGCCGATGTTCCTTTATTGAGTGGGGTGGGTTCGCCCCCAAGTCTAGCCCTCATGCCGGGCCATGGCCAGGAGGTGCTCGCTGATCCCCTTCAGGTCCTGCACCATGCCGGCGATGGTGCCGGCGGCCCGGACCTGGTCCTGGGTGAGGGCCGTGGCGCGCTCGGAGAAGGCGATGACCTGGGCCATGGAAGCGTGCAATTGGGTGTGCGAGGCCTTGATCTCCTCCGCGGAGCGGCCGCTCTGTTCGGAGAGCTTGCGCACCGCCTCGGCGACGATGGCGAAGCCGGCGCCGAGCTCCCGGGCATGGGCCGCCTCGATCGCCGCGTTCAACCCGAGCATGTTGGTCTGGGTGGCGATGGCCTGGATGGTCTCGATCACCTGGCCGGTGTTTTCCACGTCCTCGGCGGACCGGCCCAGCAGCGTGGCGGCCTCCCGCATGGCGGTGGCGAGCTTGGCCTGGGAGCCGTTGAGGTCGGCCGCGGTGGCGGCGATGGCGGCGATGGCGCGGTCCATCTGGCGGGCCTGCTCCAGCAACTGTTCCTCGGCCTCGGCCTCCTGCAGTTCCTTGGCGATGATCCCGGCGATGATCTTGGCGATGGGCACCGTGAACTGGGTGTCGCCGGTGACCCCGAAGGTGCCGATCCATTCGCCCCGGTGGATGATCGGCAGGCTTACGCCCATCCGGACCACCCCGCCGGAACGCTCCTCCTCCTCCTTGGTGACGACGATCTGGGGCAGCTTTTCCTGCAGCAGCCGCTGCGCCCCGGTATGGACGCTGCCCACCCGGGAGGCGACCTTGGCGGCTACGATGACGGCCTTATCATCACAGACGATGGTGTACAGCCCGGTCTCGGCAAAAATGAAATCGATGATCTTATTGGCGATGACAGGATTCATATGTCGCCTTCCGGGCTACCGTTACTTTAACTTAAGGCAATTTTGGGAGTGCCGCTAGAAAGCAGGCCTCCGGCACCGTGCCCTTTCCAGGCCCGGTGACGACCCGCCGGCAGGTCAGCCTGGATGGGAAATATATCTATCGATCAGGAACCCGGCCAGGAGCAGCACCAGGAAACAGAGGCGCTTGCCATTCCTGATCCATTTCGGATTGCGGGTCAGGGGTAGGAATTTTTCATCTGGAATCAACAGGATGCCAATGGCGACCACATCCAACGATAGGGAAAGAACGACACTACCCTTCATGACCTGCCTTTCGTTGGGATCATCATACCTTGCCGGGAGAAGAGAGACGACAACCGGCCGGCGATTCGGGCATGATGGATGAATCTTGATTTTTCCACCCCCTTCTGATTCCGGTCGTGATCTGCATGCGCATTGCCAGCCTTAGGGGCCGCTCGGCCCTGGTCCTGCTCCTGATCAACCTCCTGGTGGGCGCCCTGACGGTGGCCGCCTTCCTGGTGACGGCCCGGGGCGTCGCCAACGCCTTCGCCCGGCGCTTCGCGGAAAAGTCCGCCCTCCTGGACAAGGCCAGGGTGCTCGCGCCCATCGAGCGGGAGGTGGCGCTGGCCCGCAAGCTGGCCGATTCCGACGTGATGCGGGCCTGGTGCCGGGCCGAGGACGATCCGGCCGCCCGCACCGCGGCCCTGGCCGAACTGGCCAGCTTCCGGCGCGCCTTCGCCGACCACAGCTACTTCTTCGTCCCGGCCACCAGCCGGCACTACTACTTCAACAACGCCGCCGACGAGTTCCGCGGCCGGGAATTGAGCTACACCCTGGAACCCGGCGATCCCGACAATACCTGGTATTTCGATACCATGGCGACGGTGCCCGAGTTCGCCCTGCATGTGGATTCCTCGCAGCATCTGGGACTGCTCAAGGTCTGGATCAACGTGGTGGTGCAGGACCACGGGCGCAAGGTCGGCCTGGCGGGGACCGGGGTGGACCTTTCGGCCTTCATGCGCGAGACCACCCAGGGCGGCGACCGGGCCGTCACGACGGTGCTGGTGGACCGCAAGGGCGTCCTGCAGGCCTATCCCAATGCCCAGTACATGGATTACAACGCCCGGATGAAGGACGAGCCCCGGCGCATGACCCTGGCCCAGCTGCTGGGCAGCGACGCCGACCGGGCCCTGCTGGCGGCGCGCATCGCCCGGCTGGCCAGCGGCCAATCGGCCGTGGAAGTGTTCCCGCTGGTGGTGGAGGGCCGGCACTGCCTGGTGGCGGCCACGTTCATGGGCGAGATCGGCTGGGTCAACCTGGCCCTGGTGGACCCTTCCCAGGTGATGGGGCTGCGGCCGTTCACGCCGATCCTGGGGTTCATGCTGCTCAGCCTGGTGCTCACCGTCGCGCTGGTCTCCCTGCTGTTGAACCGGATGGTGCTGCAGCCGCTGGAGCGGCTCACGGCGTCCAGCCAGCGGATCGCCGAAGGCCAGTACGACACCCGGTTGCCGGTGGACCGCCAGGACGAGATCGGCCGGCTGACCGGGACCTTCAACCACATGGCCGCCACCATCCGGGACCACACGGCGAACCTGGAGCGCAAGGTCGAGGAGCGCACCGAGGCGCTCAGCAAGGCCAACCAGAAGCTCACCGAATCCAGCCGGAAGATCATGGACAGCCTGGACTACGCGCACCTGATCCAGGCCAGCATGCTGCCCAAGGCGGAGACCCTGGCCGCGGCCATCCCCGACCACTTCGTGCTGTTCCGCCCGCGCGATATCGTCGGCGGCGATTTCTACGCCTTCGCCCGGGATGCCCGCGGCTTCCTGGTGGCGGTGGGCGATTGCGCCGGGCACGGGGTGCCGGGGGCGTTCATGTCCATGAGCGCCAGCGCGGTGCTGGAGCAGCTCCTGGGCAGGCTGGGACCGGAGGATCCGGCCCTCATCCTGGGCGAACTGAACGATGCCATGAAGTCGCTGCTGCACCAGAGCGAACGGGCCCTGGGATCCGGGCGCCTGGACAACGGCCTGGACCTGGCCCTGGTCCGGGTGCTGCCCGGTGAAGGCAAGGCCCGGTTCGCCGGGGCCCGGCTCGCCCTGTGGACCGTGGGGCCGGACGGCGCGCTCCAGGAGCACAAGGGCGACCCCCAAAGCCTCGGCTACCGCCGGTCCCTGGCCGACTTCCACTTCACCAACACGGACATCCCCCTGGCCGGGGCCGACGGCTTCTACCTCTTCACCGACGGCATCCTGGACCAGCATGGCGGCCCCCAGGGCTTCGGCTTCGGCCAGCGGCGCCTGCGCGAGGTGATCCTGGGAATGCGCGGCCAGCCCATGGCCATCCAGCGGGGTATCCTGGAGAGCAGCCTGCGGCACTACCAGGGCAACAACCTCCAGCGCGACGACATCACCTTCATGGGCTTCAGGCTGGGCCCGGACAGCCAACAGGAGTGAAAGCATGCCGAACCTGCACGATCTGCGCGGCACCCTCTCAAGCCAAGGGGCGCTCATCTGCTTCAACGGCCCGTTCACCCACGGCATCATCGAGGAGCTGGGCAAGGCCGTACGCAAATATCTGGAGATCGAGGAGGTGCAGAAATCCGCCCTCATGGACGTGTTCTCGGTCTACATCGAGGCCACCCAGAACGTCAGCAACTACGTCACCCGGGACCAGTGGACGGCGGACGAGCGGCTGAGGCTGAACGCCGGGATCATCGTGATTGGCCACGAAGGGGACCATTACGTGGTCCAGAGCGGCAACCCGGTGCAGGCCCCGGACGCCGAGCTCCTGCGCCAGCGGCTGGACCGGCTGGGCGCCCTGGACAAGCCGGGCCTGAAGGCGCTCTACAAGGAACAGATGCGCAGCAAGCGCGGCCCGGACGGCGGAGCCGGCCTGGGGCTCATCGAGATGGCCCGGAAGGCCAGCGCGCCGCTGGAGTACAGCCTGGTGCCCGACCAGGCCGGCCTGACCTTCTTCTCGTTAAAGGTGATCGTATGACCGAGCCGTCTCTGGACATCATGGACATCCCGGCGACCGTTTCCAGCCCCCAGGTGCGGGCCGATCCCGGGCAGGGCCTGATCTGCCTGGCGGGTGAATCGTACCCCGAGAACACCTTCGAGTTCTACCGCCCCATCACCGAGTGGCTGGCCGCGTTCCTGCAGCGCGACGAGCGCCCCCTCACCCTGGAGATCCGCCTCACCTACCTGAACACCAGCAGCGTCAAGTGCCTGATCGACCTGCTGGACGAGCTGGAGGAGGCGCACCACGCCGGCCGGAGGGTGGCGCTGAACTGGTACTACGACCTGGAGGACGACCGCGCCATGGAACTGGCCGAGGAATTCAAGGAGGACCTGACCCTGCCGTTCGCCATCATCCCGTTGCAGCGGCAGGGTTGAAGGCCATGGAGGAAGCCCGGGTGATCATGATGCTCACCGGCGCGCTGGCGCAGCTGGCGCCGGAGGACGCCCTGCGGCCGGTGCTGGAGGCGCTGCTCCGGGAGCACCGCAAGCAGGACGCCCAGTTGCGCAAGCTCACCCGGATCTCCGACCGGTACCAGAAACAGCTCAAGGAGGCCAACCTGGCCCTGGCCCAGGCGTCCTTCACCGACCTGCTCACCGGCCTGCCCAATCGCCGGGCCATGGTGGAACGGGTCAACGGCGAGCTGGGCCGGTCCGACCGGAACCACGCCAGCCCGGCCCTGCTCATGGTCGATGTGGATCATTTCAAGCAGGTCAACGACAGCTACGGGCACGAAACGGGCGACCAGGTGCTGCAGTCCCTGGCGAACACCCTGCGCTCCACCGTGCGCGCCTACGACACCTGCGCCCGCTGGGGCGGTGAGGAATTCCTGGTGCTCCTGCCCGAGACCGCCATGGCGGACGCCGTCGGGGTCGGGGAGAAGCTGCGCCGGGCGGCCCAGCAGCGGCCGGAGGGTGAACCCCTGCCCGGCATCACCCTCAGCATCGGCGTGGCCGTGCACCGCCAGGGCGAAACCCCGGCCGCGGTGCTGCGCCGGGCCGACGATGCCATGTACGAAGCCAAGCGCCAGGGCCGGAACCGGGTGGTGGCCGCGGAATGACCGCGGGGCCCTGGCTGGTCATGGTGAAAAAACATTCTTGATAATAATTGTCAGGAACCTATCCTGGGTCTCAGAGGGAATGCCATGCCGAGACCCAATCGAGTCAATCACGCCTACGAACTCATCGGCTTCACCCCCGTGGTGCGGCTCAACCGGATCGTGCCCGAAGGGGCCGCCACGGTCTACGTGAAGCTGGAAAGCGCCAACCCCGGCGGCAGCGTCAAGGACCGCATCGCCCTGAGCATCATCGAGGATGCCGAAGCCACCGGCGCGCTGAAGCCCGGGCAGGTGATCCTGGAGGCCACCAGCGGCAACACCGGCATCGGCCTGGCCTTCGTGGCCGCCGCCAAGGGCTATGCCATCACCCTGGTCATGCCCGACACCATGACCTTGGAGCGCCGGTCCCTGCTCAAGGCGTACGGCGCCGAGCTGCTGCTGACCCCGGGCAGCGGCGGCATGAAGGCCGCGGTGGAGAAGGCCGAGGAACTGGCCAGGACCGACCCCCGTTATTTCCTGGCCCGGCAGTTCGACAACCCGGCCAATCCGGAGATCCACCGCCGCACCACGGCCCTGGAGGTGCTGGAGCAGGTGCCGGAACTGGACGCCTTCGTGGCCGGCATCGGCACCGGCGGCACCATCACCGGGGTGGGCGAGGTCCTGGCGGCGCGCAAGCCCGGCACCCTGGTGGTGGCGGTGGAGCCGGAATCCTCGCCGCTGCTCACCAAGGGCACCGCCGGCCCGAACAAGATCCAGGGCATCGGCGCCAATTTCATCCCGACCATCCTCAACCGGGACGTCTACCAGCGGGTCGAGGATGTCTCCTACGAGGACGCGCTGGCGGTGGCGCGCCTGCTGACCCGCAAGGAAGGCCTGTTCTCCGGCATTTCCACCGGCGCCATCGTCCACGCGGCCATCAAGCTGGCGGTGGAGCTGGGCCGGGGCAAGACCGTGGTGGCGGTGCTTTGCGACACCGGGGAGCGCTACCTGAGCCATCCGCTCTACGCCGAAATCGACGGGCCAGGGCTCTGAACGCCCCGGCCCCGGCCGTTACAGCGTATTCGTGTCCAGCACGAACCGGTAGCGGACATCGCCCTTGATCATGCGCCCGTAGGCTTCGTTGATCTTCTCGAACGGGATCAGCTCGATATCGGACGTGACGTTGTGCTCGGCGCAGAAATCGAGCATCTCCTGGGTCTCCTTGATCCCGCCGATGAGCGAGCCGCTCAGGGTCTTGCGGCCGAAGATCAGCGAGGTGGCGGCGATCAGCGTGGGCGCCGGCGGCACCCCCAGCAGCACCATGGCGCCCTCCAGCCGGACCATGCCCAGGTACTGGTTGTAGTCGTGCGGCGCGGAGATGGTGTCGATGATCAGGTCGAAATGGCCGGCCAGGCGCTTGAAGGTGGCCGGGTCCGAGGTCAGGCCGAAGCCGGCGGCGCCCAGGCGCCTGGCGTCGGCCTCCTTGCCGGCGGAGGTGCTGAGCATGGTGACTTCAGCGCCCATGGCCGAAGCCAGCTTCACCGCCATGTGGCCCAGGCCGCCCAGGCCGACCACGCCCACCTTGTCGCCCTTCCTGGTGTTCCAGTGGCGCAGGGGCGAGTAGGTGGTGATCCCGGCGCACAGCAGCGGGGCCACCGCGGCCAGGTCGAGCTTGGGCGAAACGTGCAGGGCGAAGGCTTCGGCCACGACGATGCGCGCGGAATAGCCGCCGTAGGTCCGGGTGGCCCGGTCCATCTCCGTGCTGTTGTAGGTGAAGGCGGCGCCCTTGTCGCAGAACTGCTCCAGGTTCCGGCGGCAGCTGGGGCAGACGCGGCAGGAGTCCACCATGCAGCCGACCCCGGCCAGGTCGCCGACCTTGAAGCCCTTGACCTGGGCGCCCACCTCGGCGACCCGCCCGACGATCTCGTGGCCGGGCACCATGGGGAACACGGCACCGCCCCACTCGTCGCGCACCTGGTGCAGGTCCGAGTGGCAGATGCCGCAGAAGGCGATCTCGATCAGCACATCCTGCGGACCCACTTCCCGGCGGTCGAATTCGAAGGGGCCCAGCGGCTGGGCGGCCGCGGGCGCGGCATAGGCTTTTGTATGGATCATGACTGCTCCCGCAGGGATTTTTCCCGGCACCGGATAGACTACACCCGCTTCGCGCCGCACCCGGCCAGAACCAGCCTGGCCTGTTCGAGCGCCTGGGCCGAAGGCGGCGCCAGGCCGTCCAGGCCGTAGGCCAGCCCCAGGTCCCTGAACTTGCCCACGCCGAGGGTGTGGTAGGGCATCAGCTCGACGGGCGCGCCCAGGGCGGCGGCGAACGCTCCGGTGGCGGCCAGGTTGCCGGGGTCGTCGTTGCGCCCGGGAATCAGCGGCAGGCGCAGGATCATCGGGATGCCCCGCTCCGCCAGCCGGGCGGCGTTGGCCAGGATCAGCCCGTTGGGCTGGCCGGTCAGCCGGGCATGGGCGGCGCTGTCCATGTGCTTCAGGTCGAAGTAGACCAGGTCCATCCGGGCCAGGGTCGCTTCCAGGGGCGCCCATGGGAAATGGCCGCAGGTCTCCAGGGTCAGGTGGATGCCCGAGCCGTGCAGCCGTTCGGCCAGGTGAGCCAGCAGTTCCGGCTGGCCGGTGGCCTCGCCGCCGGAAAAGCTGACCCCGCCGCCGGAACGCCGGTAGAACACCCGGTCCCGCTCCACCGCAGCCAGGATGGCCTCGGCCGACATCGGCGCGCCGCTCCGGGCCCAGGCCTCGGGGTTGCAGCACCAGGCGCAGCGCAGCGGGCAGCCCCGGAAGAAGATCGTGCTGCGGATGCCCGGCCCGTCGTCGGTGGACCAGCGCTGGATCTCGAAAATGCAGCCTTCAATCATAGGTGGGCATAGGAGGTGCGGGCGATGATGGCGTCCTGCACCTCCCGGGACAGGGTGACGAACCGGGCGCTGTAGCCCGCCACCCGGACCAGGAGATCCTGGTGCGCCTCCGGGTGCTGCTGGGCGGCCCGGAGCGTTTCGGGGGAGATGACGTTGAACTGGACATGGAAGGCCCCCAGTTCGAAATAGCCGCGGATCAGGGCGGCCAGGTTGGCCAGGTCGCGGTCGGTCTTCAGGGCGTCCGGGGACAGCTTGAGGTTGAGCAGGGTGCCGCCGGAATGGGCTTCGTGGTCGATCCGGGCGGCGGACTTCATGAGCGCGGTCGGGCTGGTGATATCGGTGCCGGCGTGGGCGGCGCAGCCCTCGGTGAGCGGACTTCCCGCCCGGCGCCCATCCGGGGTGGCGCCCACCACCGCGCCGGCCGGAATGTAGTTGGAGATGCCCATGAAGGCGCTGTTGAAGGGGTTGCCGAACCAGTCGCGCCGGCTGCGGACCTCCCTCTGGTAGACGTCGCTGATCTCCGCCGCCAGGCGGTCGACCGGCTCCAGGTCGTTGCCGTACTTGGGGCAGCCGGCGGCTTCCAGCCGGAGCGTTTCGCAATCCCAGTCGCGCTCCAGGGCCTGGCACAGGGCGGCCAGGCTGACCGAACGCCGTTCGAACACCATGACCCGCACCGCCTCCAGGGCGTTGGCGGCGTCGGCCAGGCCGATCCCGGTGAGCACGGCGCCGACGTTGATGGCCGCCCCGCCCCGGGACAGGTCCTTGCCCTGGTCCATGCAGCCCTCCACCATCAGGGAAAGGAAGGGCCGCGGGGCCATTTCGGCATGCACCTGCTGGGCGACCAGGGTGGCGATGCTCGCCTGTTTGACCAGGTAGGCCAGTTGGGCGAAGAAGGCGGCCTTGACCTCGGCAAAGCTGGTGAAGGCCTCGGGAGCGCCGGTGGCGAGGCCGAGCCGGGCGCCGCCCAGGCGCTGGCGGCCGTCGTTCAGGGCGAACTCCAGGGCCGAACCCAGGTTGATGTTGGCCGCGGCGGTCCATTCGCCCACCTTGCGCGAATGGGGCACCACGCAGCCGCCGTTGCTCCAGTCCCGGGCGGCGGCGAGCGGGACGCCGGCCGCCATGAGCATGGCCGTGCCGGCCCGGTCGTTGTGGATGGCCGGGAAGCCCATGCCTTCCCGCGCCAGCCGGCAGACCTCCAGCAGGAACGGCTCCGGGCAGTCGGCGTGGATGCGCACGCTCAGGTTGGGCTGGTGGGTGCGGACGTGCCGGGCCGCCTGCAGGCACATGGTGGATACGGCGGTGGTGGCGTCGCCGCCATCCGGGCGCCGGCCGCCGATGGTGAGGTTCTGGAAGGCACTGTAGCCGGCGAAGAACCGCGCGGTGTTGCTGGAAACCGCCCAGACCCACTCCGAAAGCTTGATCCATAGGCAGTCCATGAGCTCCTGGGCCGCTTCAGGACTGATGGCGCCCCGTTCCAGATCGGCCTGATAGTACGGGGCGAGGCTCTGGTCCAGCCGCCCCAGGTTGAGCGCCACCGAGTTTTCCGACAGGATGCGGCCCACCTGGACGAACCAGACCATCTGCACCGCTTCCCGGAAGCTGCGCGGCGGCAGGGCCGGCACCCGGCGGCAGGTCTCGGCGATGGTCTCCAGCTCGGCCCGGCGCGGGCCGTCCTCGCTCTGGGCCAGGCCAGCGGCCGCTGCCGCGTAGCGCTCCCCCAGCCGGATGATGGCCTCGCAGCTGAGGCGCGCGGCCTTATAGTATTCGATGCGTTCCAGGCTTTCCGGACCGGTGGGCTCCAGGCCGGCGAGATGCTCCCGGGCCTCGTCGCGCAACCCCTGGAAGCCCTTGGCGAAGATGATGTCCTGGAAATCGGGGGTATGTTCGCCCACATAGGCGCGCCACTTGGAGTCGTTGTCCACCACCCCGGTGTCCACCGTCACCCGGGCGGTCTCCTCGGGCAGCCGGGCCAGGTAGGCCTCCTCCAGGGAGCGTCCGCGCCAGTACGGGAAGATCTCCTGGCGCAGCAGGGCCTTCTGTTCCCCGGTGACCCGGTAGGGGTCCTGGCTGCGGCTTTCGAAAGCGTCCAGCTCGGCCTCGATCCAGCGCCAGGACAGCTCCGGGTCGATCGACCCGGCCCGGCGGGAAGCACCCGGGCAGCCGACGATCAGTTCGAACGGGAAGATGGTCACCGGCAGGCCGGCGCAGATGGCCATGAAGCCCTGGGCGCTGCGCACCGCGGGGCTGGCCCCGGCGTGCTCCCGCTGGGCCTGGGTGTAGAGCGCCGCCCGGGCGACGCAAAGGCTCGGCTGGGCCTCGTTGAAGGCCGCCTTGAGCCGCCTGATCCGCTCGCTGGGGATGGATTCCTCCTGCACCATGGGTATGACTCCTTGCCTGGGGTTGCTTCCACGGTAGGCTCATCGCGGCCATGAGGGCCGCACACTTGCGCAGGTTCTCGACGAACAGTCAGTTCGCGACATCGAGTGGAAAAAAGGGCGAAATGACTCCTGGCGCCCCTCCCGGGGAGGCCTAGATTTAATAAATAATTTGTTTAGTTATTATTGGTTTTTCCAAATCAAAAATCCATAAAGGCAAAAAGGAATAAGTTTAGACGGGCGCCGCAGGGAGAATACATTAATATTACTACAAAGGTCGGGTTCTCCGATTCAGGAGATGGAAAGGCAGGCCGGCAGCACCAAAATCACCCAGGGGAGGGGATCAATGTCCGTTTTCGATCGATGCCTCAACCGCTATTCGAACACGCGGGATGAGGAAATGACCGTCCAGGAGTACCTGGAGCTTTGCAAGAGAGATTCATCAGCTTATGCCAGCGTGGCCGAGCGGATGCTGATGGCGATCGGCGAGCCGGAGGTGGTGGACACCCACCTGACCGATCGCAATTCCCGCATTTTCGCCAACAAGATGATCCGGATCTACCCGGCCTTCAGGGGCTTCTACGGCATGGAGGAGGTGATCGAGGCGATCGTCGCCTACTTCCGGCACGCCGCCCAGGGCCTGGAAGAAAAGAAGCAGATCCTCTACCTGCTCGGACCGGTGGGGGGTGGCAAGTCTTCCCTGGCGGAAGAGCTTAAGTCCCTCATGGAAAAGGTGCCCTTCTACGCGATCAAGGGGTCGCCGGTGAACGAGTCGCCGTTGGGATTGTTCAACCCGGTGGAGGATGCCCGCATCCTCGAGGACGATTACGGCATCCCGCGCCGCTACCTGGGCTCGATCATGAGCCCCTGGGCGGTCAAGCGCCTGCACGAGTTCGGCGGGGACATCACCAAGTTCCGGGTGGTCAAGCAGCGCCCCTCGATCCTGTCCCAGGTCGCCCTGGCCAAGACCGAGCCGGGCGACGAGAACAACCAGGACATCTCCTCGCTGGTGGGCAAGATCGATATCCGCAAGCTGGAGACCTACTCGCAGAACGATCCGGACGCCTATTCCTACTCCGGCGGCCTGTGCCTGGGCAACCGCGGCATGCTCGAATTCGTGGAGATGTTCAAGGCGCCGATCAAGGTGCTGCACCCGCTGCTGACCGCCACCCAGGAAGGCAACTACAAGGGGACCGAGGGGTTCGGCGCCATCCCGTTCGACGGGCTGATCCTGGCCCACTCCAACGAGGCGGAATGGCTGACCTTCAAGAACAACCGCAACAACGAGGCGTTCCTCGACCGCATCTACATCGTCAAGGTCCCGTACTCCCTGCGGGTCTCGGACGAGGTCAACATCTACCAGAAACTGCTGGACAACTCCTCGCTCACCCAGGCGCCCTGCGCCCCGGACACCCTGCGCATGCTGGCCCAGTTCTCGGTGCTCTCCCGGCTGAAGGAGCCGGAGAACTCCAGCATCTATTCCAAGATGCGCATCTACGACGGCGAGAACCTGAAGGACATCGACCCCAAGGCCAAGAGCTACCAGGAGTACCGTGATTTCGCCGGGGTCGACGAGGGCATGACCGGGCTATCCACCCGGTTCGCCTTCAAGATCCTGTCCAAGGTGTTCAACTACGATCACCGGGAAGTGGCGGCCAACCCAGTGCACCTCATGTACATCCTGGAGCAGCAGATCGAGCAGGAGCAGTTCCAGCCGGCGACCGAGGAGCAGTACCGGCGCTACCTCAAGGAGTACCTGTCGCCGCGCTACGCCGAGTTCATCGGCAAGGAGATCCAGACCGCCTACCTGGAGAGCTACTCCGAGTACGGCCAGAACATCTTCGACCGCTACGTGACCTATGCCGATTTCTGGATCCAGGACCAGGAGTTCCGCGACCCGAACACCGGCGAGATGCTCGACCGCGTCGCGCTCAACGAGGAGCTGGAAAAGATCGAGAAGCCCGCGGGCATTTCCAACCCGAAGGATTTCCGCAACGAGGTGGTCAACTTCGTCCTGCGGGCCCGGGCCAAGCACGACGGCAAGAACCCCCTGTGGACCTCCTACGAGAAGCTGCGCGCGGTGATCGAGAAGAAGATGTTCTCCAACACCGAGGAACTGCTGCCGGTGATCTCGTTCAACACCAAGGCCAGCACCGACGACCAGAAGAAGCACCAGGATTTCCTTGACCGGATGATCAGCAAGGGATACACGGAAAAACAGGTGCGCCTGCTGTGCGACTGGTATCTCCGGGTGCGCAAGTCGTCCTGAGGTTTTGCTGGGGAGAGCCCATGATCCGTATCGTCGATCGGAGATTCGACAGCAAGAACAAGAGTTCCGTCAACCGCAGCCGATTCATCCGACGTTTCAAGAACCAGATCAAGAAGGCCGTGTCCGACACCATCGACAAGAGCGGCATCCGCGATCTGGCCGAGGGCAAGCGGATCGGCATCCCGGGCCGGGACATCGCCGAGCCGCAGTTCAGCACCGGGCAGGGCGGCGTGCGCGAGCAGGTGCTGCCGGGCAACGACCGCTTCACCAGCGGGGAGACCTTCGACCGGCCCCAGTCCCAGGAGGGGGGCCGGGGCTCCAAGGCCAGCCCCGACGGCGAGGGCATGGACGATTTCGTGTTCACCCTGACCCGGGACGAGTTCATGGACATCTTCTTCGAGGAGCTGGCCCTGCCCAACCTGGTCAAGCGCCACCTGGCCAGCATCACCGAATTCAAGCGGGTGCGGGCCGGCTACTCCCAGACCGGGGTGCCCACCAACATCAACCTGATCCGCACCATGCGCGGCGCGGCCGGGCGGCGCATCGCCGTGGGCGGTCCGTTCCAGGCCCGGCTGCGCGAGCTGCAGGAGGAGCTGGACCGGCTGCTGCTGGCCGACGGCGAAGGCGATGCGGAGGTCAAGCGGGTGCGCCTGGAGATCCAGAAGCTGCGGGCCCGGATGGAGAACGTGCCGTTCATCGACTCCTTCGACCTGCGCTACAACAACCACGTGCGCATCGCCCAGCCCACCACCCAGGCGGTGATGTTCTGCCTGATGGACATCTCCGGCTCCATGGACGAGGAGAAGAAGAACATCGCCAAGCGCTTCTTCACCCTGCTCTACCTGTTCCTGACCCGCACCTACGAGCACATCGACGTCGTGTTCATCCGGCATCACACCGTGGCCGAAGAGGTGGACGAGGAGAACTTCTTCCACTCCCGGGAGACCGGCGGCACGGTGGTCTCCAGCGCCCTGAAGCTGATGCGCAAGGTGATCGAGACCCGCTACGCCAGCGGCCTGTGGAACATCTACGGGGCGCAGGCCTCGGACGGCGACAACTGGCTGGAGGATTCGGTGCTCTGCTACGACCTGCTCAACGAGCAGATCGTCGGCCTGACCCAGTTCTACGCCTACATCGAGATCGCCGAGGACAACCCGCAGAACCTGTGGGAGGAGTACGAAAAGGTCCAGGCCTCCCATCCCGGGGTGTTCGCCATGCGGCGAATCAAGGCCGTCACTGACATCTATCCGGTTTTCCACGAGCTCTTCAAGAAGCGAGGCTAGCATGGCGCGCAAGAAGATCCAGCCCCTGCCCGGTGGCTCGGAATGGAGTTTCGAATCGATTGAAGCCTATGACCAGGCCATCGGCCGGATCGCCCAGAACTACGGTCTCGACTGCTACCCGCACCTGATCGAGATCATCAGCACCGAGCAGATGATGGACGCCTACGCCTCCATCGGCATGCCGGTGTACTACCACCACTGGTCGTTCGGCAAGCAGTTCCTGGCCACCGAAAGCCGCTACAAGCGCGGCCAGATGGGCCTGGCCTACGAGATCGTGATCAATTCCGACCCCTGCATCGCCTACCTGATGGAGGAGAACACCCTGCCCATGCAGGCGCTGGTGATCGCCCACGCCGCCTACGGGCACAACTCCTTCTTCAAGGGCAACCACCTGTTCAAGCAGTGGACCTCGGCCAACGCCATCATCGACTACCTGGTGTTCGCCCGGAACTTCATCGCCGATTGCGAGGAGCGCCACGGCCAGGAGGCGGTGGAGCGGCTGCTGGATTCCTGCCACGCCCTCATGAACCTGGGGGTCGACCGCTACAAGCGGGCGCCGAAGCTGTCGCTGCTGCGGGAACAGGCGCGCCAGCGGGAGCGGGAGGAGTACCTGCAGGCCCACGTCAACGAGCTCTGGCGCACCCTGCCGCCCCAGCCCGGCAAGGACGGCCAGGCGGAGGAGAAGCGCTTCCCGGTGGAGCCCGAAGAGAACATCCTCTATTTCATCGAGAAGAACGCCCCGCTGCTGGAACCCTGGCAGCGCGAGGTGATCCGCATCGTCCGCAAGATCGCCCAGTACTTCCACCCCCAGCGCCAGACCCAGGTGATGAACGAGGGGTGGGCCACCTTCTGGCATTACACCCTGCTCAACACGCTCTATGACGAAGGCCGGGTCAGCGACGGCTTCATCCTGGAATTCCTCCAGTCCCACACCAACGTCGTCTACCAGCCGCCCTACAACAGCAAGTGGTACTCCAGCATCAACCCCTATGCCCTGGGCTTCAACATGTGGCGCGACCTGCGGCGGATCTGCGAAAACCCCACGGACGAGGACCGCCAGTGGTTCCCCGAGGTGGCCGGATCGGATTGGCGCACCACCTTCACCTTCGCCATGAACAATTTCAAGGACGAGAGTTTCATCGCCCAATATCTGTCGCCCCGGCTCATGCGGGAATTCCGGTTCTT
Source organism: uncultured Mesoterricola sp. (assembly GCA_964627225.1). GTDB lineage: Bacteria > Acidobacteriota > Holophagae > Holophagales > Holophagaceae > Mesoterricola. The sequence goes on along the minus strand of CAZVHQ010000012.1, from coordinate 12,416 downwards.
TTCGGTGGTGGACGACGACAGCAGCCCGAAGCTGCGGGTGGGTCCGATCCATGACGAGCAGGGCTACCAGACCCTGCGCCAGTCGCTTTCGGACCAGTACAACCTGGGCAGCCGCGAGCCCAACATCCAGGTCTGGAACATGGACCGGCGTGGCGACCGGGCGCTCACCCTGCGCTATTTCAGCTACCAGCGCCGGCCGCTGCACCACGATTTCACCGCCGTCCTGGGCCACGTCGCCCACCTCTGGGGGTTCCCGGTGCGGCTGGAGGAGCAGACCACCGCGGGCGAGGTGAACCGGCTGGGGGAGACCGGCTAGAAGGTGATGGAATAAGTTGAATTACCTTGCCCTCACATAAGGCTTGAGGCGCGTGGTGGTGGGGTCCATATAAAATTTAATAATTTGTTCATCATCCCAGATTTCAGAAAATTTCCTCGGGTTTGCTAAATTTTCTGGAAGTTTGATGCCACCTACGGGGTGTTGATTGTAATATTTGACACATTCCGCAAATTTTGCCTGCAAGTCAATATTTTTCTCCTCTTTTTTGAGCGATTTCCCACTCTTTTCATCGAACATTCCAATGGTCAGGCAAATCGCGCCCTTGGGAATGGAATAGAATCGCACCTGGAGGCCTCCACCAGGACGCTCTTCCTTGATGATTGTTGCTTCACTTTCAGGCTCCTTGACTGAAAGTTTCATAGGAGCTGCGTATCCGCTCCAGAATCGCACTTTCGAACGGGGCGGGATGCAAATGAAGGTCCCAAATTTTCTGACCTTCTCCATGTACCAAGACCGCAAAAGAGCCAATTTATCGTGAGCGGACTTGCCATTCTGGATGGCAATGACAGCATTGTCATATGGGGTTCCCCACTTTATGGTCCGCATCGTGCGATCATACTTGTTGGTGAGGTTGAGCGGTTGTTCGGTGTGGGCTTGAAAGAGGACGAACCAATTGTTCCCGATCGTTCCCGGCTTTTCCGCAAGCAAGGCATCCTTGGAACTGGCGACGAACTCGGTTGGCGTATGTGCGGGAGGCAGCAGGAAGCAGTTGGTCAAGTCGGTGTCATAGCCGAAACTATAGTCAATATCCGTTCGCAGAACGTTAATGACTATTTCAGCGAAACAATGGCTGGAGGCCAGCAGCAGACAACCGGAAAGTACCATTGATCTGTATGACATGTCTCCCCCATCGTGGAATTTAAACATTTCATTGATTTCAAATTAATAAAAGATACATTGTTTTTACCCCTTGTCAAGTGGCCGGCAGGCCCCCGAGGCCGGTCCACACGCCGTGCGGACCTGGTGCTAACCGGTCACCCTTGCGGCCTTGGCAATCCCATGGGCGGCGGCGAGGCTCCTTCGCCCCACCCTTTCCTTCCTGGAACCGGATCGCTGCGGCCGTTGGCTGGCCACGCGGGCGACGGGTGAACAACCGCAGGCGGGGAGCCGGTTGTCGCGCGCCAGGAGGATCAGGCCGTTGCCGGGACCGGCAGCCTGGCCGTAGGCGCGCCATAAAGCGGAGTAAGCGCCGGGCCGGACCACGGCGTCCTTCCAGGTGATGGCGGAGGTCAGCAGCAGCCGGCCAGGCTTGGGGTCGGAGGCGATGCGGTAGGCGAGACCCTCCCGCTCCCCGGAGGCCCGTTCGCTGACCGACCTGGCTTTGGCCCAGGAACGAGCCAGCGATCCCCTGGCGCGCCTTTAGCGCGTGAACAGCACCTCGCTCAGCGGCCGGCGCTGCTCCCAGCCCACGGCCTCCAGTTCGGGACGGTCCTGCTCCTTTTCCGGCCAGCCCATGCAGAGGTAGGCCACCCATTGCCAATGGGGCGGGATTTCCAGCGGTTCGCGCAGCTCCTCGGGGTCAAGGATGCTGATCCAGCCGACCGCCATGCCCCGGGCCCGGGACGCCAGCCACAGGTTCTGGATGGCGCACAGCACCGAGTCCCGGAGGGTGCCGGGCAGGGTGGCGCGGCCCAGGCCGTGGCCCTGGGCGGTGTCGGTCTGGCAGCAGACCAGCAGATGCTCCGGCGCCTCGCGCAGGCCGGCCAGCTTCAGGCTCCGGTAGAGCCGGCTCCGCTCGTCATCGTAGGCCTTGCTGGCGGCTTCGTTGGCCCGCTCGAACGAGGCGATCACCGCGGCCCGGGCGGCCGGGCTCTGCACCCGCACGAACCGCCACGGCTGGCTCAGGCCGACGCTGGGCGCGGTGTGGGCCGCCTCCAGCAGGGCCATCAGGTCCGCCTCGGGCAGGGGGTCGCGCCGGAACCGCCGGACATCCCGGCGCAACTGGAACAGCCGGAGCAGCTCATCACGGAACGGCTGGGAAAAAGGCGCCATCCGGTCTACTCCATCCTGCTCGGATCCGCAATTCATGGGCGTGGCCTCCAGTGCTTCAAGGGTTGCATGCCTGCTGAACTATAAAGCCAAAAGGGGAAGGCATCACGTACTATGGTGACTCCTGAAAGGGTAAGCATGGTCTTTCTGTTCGCGGTTTCGCTTTTGTGGGCGCTTTCCTTCGGCTTGATCGCCCAGGTGAGCGGGCTCGGCGCCACCTTCGTGGCCGCGGCGCGGACCGTGCTCGCGGCGCTGGTGTTCCTGCCCTTCATCCGGGTGCGCGGCCTGCGCGCCTCACAGATCCTGGCCCTGGCGGGGGTGGGGGCGCTGCAGTTCGGCCTCATGTACGTGCTGTACATCGAGTCCTACCGCTGGCTGCATCCCGCGGAGGTGGCGCTGTTCACCATCTTCACGCCCCTGTTCGTGACCCTGTTCAACGGCCTGCTGGTGCGGCGCCTGACCTGGGTCTTCCTGGCCACGGCGGCGCTGGCCGTGGCCGGCACCGGGATCTGCCTGTGGACGTCCCTGGACCGCCCGGGCATCCTGTGGGGCTTCCTGTTGATGCAACTGTCCAACGCCTGCTTCGCCCTGGGCCAGATCCTCTACCGGCGGACGGCGCCGCGCACCGGCAAGGCCGATCACGAGCTCATGGGCATCCTGTACCTGGGCGCCGTGGTGATCGCCCTGGCCATGGCGCTGCCCTCGGTGCACTGGGACAAGGTGGCCCGCATGACGTCCGGCCAGCTGGGCACGCTGCTGTACCTGGGCGCCATCGCCTCCGGGGTGGGCTTCTTCCTGTTCAACGCCGGGGCGCGCCGGACCGACATCGGCACCCTGGCCATCTTCAACAATGCCAAGATTCCTTTGGCCATCCTGGCCTCGGCCCTGGTGTTCCACGACCGGGTCGACTGGCTCCGGCTGGCCGCGGGCGGAGCGGTGATCGCCCTTGCGCTGGGACTGAACGGATGGCTGGTGCGGCTCAAGGCGTTGGAGGCTTGAGCGGCGGCGGGAACGTCACCGCCACCGCCAGGTCGTCCCAGCCGAACAGCCGGAGGAAACAGGTGTTGCCGGTCAGGGGGGTCTTGAATTCGGCCACCTCGCGCCCATCCTCGATGGTCAGGCCCGCCTTCTCCCAGGGCCCGTCACGGGAAGGGGCCACGGCCTCGATCTGGTCCAGGGACGTGCCGGTGAGCCGGAAGCCGGTGGCGGTCTGCTGGACCGCCCCGATGGCGGGCAGGTCCAGGAACGTGGCGGGCAGCGCAAGCCAGTCGCTGGGGCCGGCGTGGTCATCCTGCACCTGGAGTTCCAGTTTGCCGGAGGCCCTCCCGCCCAGCAGTTCCGAGGGGGTGAAGGTGAAGGTCGCCTTCCGGTTGTGCCCCATGACCCGGATCTTGGAAGCCGAGATCACGCGGATCTCGGTGGGCTCCTCGGGGTTGCGCAGCGCCGCCCGGAAGGCCCCGTCCGGGGGCAGCTGGTAGGCCTTGTCGGTGAGCAGGCTGATCTGGCTGGGGTCATTGGTGGAGGCGATGGGGATGCTGGAACTCACCGCCAGGCCGGTGCTCTTCCCCGCCACCGGGAGGATCTGCACCTCCGCGATCCGGGGCCGCGCCGGCAGCAGCAGCACCGGAAGGGCGGTCAGCGTGCCCTCCGGCCCGACCATGGTCGCGGCGAGGGGCTTGCCGGCCTGGCCTTCCACGGGCTTGCCGTCCTCGGCCTGGAAGATCCGGCTGGTCCCATCTCCCGCATCCTGGGCGGCCGCCCGGAACCGGCGCGCGCCGATCGCCACGGCCCGGACCCCTTGCAGATGCCGGCCGCGCAGAACCACGGTGGTTTCACCCAGGCGGGCCAGGAGCTGGTCTGCCTCCGGCGGGGTCTGCCGCAGGGTCAACGGGCTGGAAAGGGCAGGCTGGTCGACGCCGAAGGCGACGATCTCCAGGGTGCCGGGCCCGGCGTCCTGGGCCTGGGGGGTGAACTCGGCCGATCGGGCCCCGCCCTTCAGGTCCGTCAGCTTGGCGTGGAGGGGAACGGCGCCCGGGGCGGAAGGACGGAAGATCACCCGCTCCACTGCGGCGGCCCAGGCGCCCGGAAGTTTGAAGGTGCATGCCTTGCCGATCTGGAATGCGGTGATTTCCGCGGGGGACGGCTTCCAGGCCGGGTCGCATCCGGCAGGGAGTTCCGTGGGGTCCATGGCGATGCTGGTGAAACCCCAGCGGCCGACGATGCGCGCCTTCACGTTCGGGGAACCCAGGGTGCGCAGGGCATCCAGGAGCGGGCCGGGGGACGCCACGAACGCCTTCCGGTTGGGGCTGACCGTCAAGGGCAGCGGGGGGAGGCTGTCGCCTTTGGGGCCGGTCACCAGCAATTTCCAGTCGTGGCCGAACAGGGAAAAGGGATTGCGGTCCTTGTCCTTGGGGCGGACGGCCAGCAGGGCCTGCTTCTTGAGCAGCGATTCCCCGGGGGGCAACTCCACATCGAAGGCGGGCGGCGTCAGGTCCTCCCACTTTCCCGGGCAGCACATGAGGGCGCCGCGGACGTCGCCGGTCGTCCGGATCCAGTCGCTGTAGTACAGATCGGCGCTGGAATCGTGGAAATCCCGGGCCACCGCCGGCAGATACTGGAACTGATGGCCGGGCCAGAGGTTGTTGATGATCTGAGCCAGATCGAAAAGGATCGAGACGTAGGCCGAGGCCGGACGGGTCTCCCCCGGGACGACCGCGATCTGGGCCGCGGCGGGCGCGGCCGCGCCCGTGGCCGGCACCAGGACGTTGGTATTGCGGAACTCCTGGGTGATGAACTGGCACTTGTCCAGGTTGGAGCTGGGGGTGGCCAGGAAACCCTGGAGGTCGGCGGAAACCGGATCGCCATAGGCGTGCAGGAAACCCGAAAGGGCGTTGTCGTACTGGACCGGCGACAGGTTCTTGTCGATGGCGTCCAGATCCTGGATGAACTTGTCCGCCGCCGCCCGCTCCGTGGCGATGTCGGAAATCTTGGCGCACAGGGTCCGGAACGCTTGCAGGTGGTCGTTCAGGTCCTTCAGCACCTTCTTCCGGCCGTTGCGGTCCGGGATCAGGAAGATCATGGGGACGGAATCGTAGGGCGCCAGGATGGGCGGCACCACCATCCGGCCGTCCTGGCGCTTCAAGCGGAAGTCCACCACCCCCTGGTCGGTGGGGGCGACCGTCCGGGGCAGGAAGACGACGATGAGAGACCAATCAGCGTCGCTGACCCGCTGGTCGAACGCCTCGCCGGCAAAGGACAATTCCAGACTGTCCTTGAACTTCAGGACGGGCACCTGGAACAAGGGCAGTTCGGCCTGCTCGCCGCCGCCCAGGTTCCGGATGACCTTGGCGGTCAGGGAGATCGGCCCCTTCTGGAAGGCCTCGACCAGGGCCGGCGCTTCGGTCCGCATGGCCTTGGCGGGCTCTGGGGGCGCTCCCCAAATGGGGGGCATGCCCCCCAGCAGGAGACAGGCGATCAAAGCCTGGCCGGACGGACGACCTGCACCGTACATTTTCATATCGCCGTTAGACTACCTGCTCGTCATCATGGTTTAGGCGGCGCTGCGAAATCACCCGCGCTTTCTCGGATCGCCCCCAGGCCAGCGCATGCGCCGGCTGGGAGTGAGCTATCCTGTACGGGAAGCGAGGTGGCGGCGATGGGTGCACTCGGCGTAGGGCGTTGGCTTGGCGTGGCGGCGATGGTGCTGGGGCTGGGCTGCTGGCGGGGCCCTGGCCCGGCGGTGGAGCCTCCTCCGGCCACGGCCCAGGTACTGCCGGCGGCGGCGACGCTGACCGCGGGGCGGACCCTGGCCTTTACCGCCCGGGTCGATGACAGCCCGGCGGAGGGGGTGGTCTGGAGCGTGCTGGAGGGGGGCGGCGGATGGGTGGACGCGGCCGGCAAGTACCGGGCGCCCGCCACGCCGGGGGTCTATACGGTCCGGGCGACCTTCAAGGACGGCCCAGGGCTGACCGCGGCGTCCAAGGTGACCGTGGTGGCTCCGCCCGTGGGGGAGATCGTCGCGCCCAAACGCGTGCTGCCGGAGACCCCGAACCTGGTGGCGCGGATCGCGCCGGTGGCCGGGTCGCAGTACCACTGGACCCTCACCGGGGCCACGATCACCGCGGGCACCGACACCCCTTCGGTATCCTTCAAATCCGGGGCCGGGCCCAAGCTGGTGCTGGCCTGCAAGGTGACCAACGCCGCGGGGGATGGGCTGAACTCCTCGCTGGAGGTGCCGGTGGCGGCCAAGGTTGTCCTCGCCATCAAGCCCGCGGAGGTGACCATCACCGCGGAGCGCAGCATGAAGTTCGGCTTCGACCTGGTGGGCGGCACCAGCCTGGGCGTGGTCTGGAAGCAGCTCGAACCCGGCGCCGGCAGGCTGGAGGCCACGGGGGACTACGTGGCTCCGGCGGTGCCGGGCCTCTATACCGTGCGGGTGGACTCGGTGGATGACCCTACGGTCAGCGCCAGCGCTACGGTGAAGGTGGTGGCCAAGCCGCCGGAAAACCTGTACGCGCCGGATTCCTTCCGGCCCGGGGCGGAAGGGCTGCGCGCCCGGGTGCCCGAGCTGGCCGGGATGAGCTACGCATGGGAAATCGAAGGCGGCACCATCACCGCCGGCGGGGCTTCGGCCGCCATGCTGTTCGAGGCCGGCAAGGGGCCCACCCTCACCCTGCGCTGCCGGATCAGCAACGAGGCGGGCGATTCCTTCACCGCCAGCAAGGTGCTGAAGGCCATATAGGCAAACTATCCGTGCGCTCCGGTGCCGCGCACCTCCGGGGCGGTGCGCCGGTAGTCGGCGTACCATTCCGACAGCGCCTGGATCTGCGCCATCACCTCGCCGGGCCGGGTGCCGTCCAGGAACGGCAGGATGGCGCCGTCGTGCTTGAGCAGCCGGCCGCGGGCCACCACGCAGTCCACTTCGGAGCCGTCGGCGGCCCACAGCAGGTTCTCGGTGAGGTTGTCCAGGCGGGTGGGCACCAGGTTGGGGCGGGTCAGGTCCATGAGCAGCCAATCGGCCTGCCGGCCCGGCGCCAGCTCGCCCTGGTTCAGGCGCAGGATGCGGCTGGGCGCCACCGTGATCATCTCCAGCAGATCCTGGGAGGGCAGCAGGGTGGCGTCCTGGTGCAGGGCCTTCTGGTACTGGGACGCCAGCCGGGCGGCGGCGAGGATGTTCTGGTTGTCGGCCGAGCCGGAACCGTCGGTGGAGATGGCCACCGGCACGCCGGCCGCGAGCATCTCCATGAGCGGCGGCATGCCGGAACCCAGGATGGTGTTGGCCAGCGGGTTGTGCACCACCGCGGCGCCGCTGGCGGCGATCAGCTCCACGTCCCGCGGCCCGCAGTTGACCTGGTGGGCCAGCACGGTGCCGGCGTCCAGGATGCCGATCTCCTGGAAGTACTGCACCGGGGTCAGGCCCGGTTCGATGGCTTCGGTGAACCACCGGGTGGTGCGGGGCTCTTCGGAACTGTGGATGTGGAACAGGGTGCCATGTTCGCGGGCCCAGGCCTTCTGGGGCACCAGCGCGGCCCGGCTGTTGGAGAAGCACTGGTCCGGCCCCGGCGCGAAGCGGGTGCGCTGGCATCCGGCCTGGATCATCAGGGCCTTCTCCAGGCGCGCCACGGCGGCGCCGGGCGGGTCGAGCAGCTCGGGGGCATAGAAGCGGTCCTGGCCGCCGATGGCGACGATCATGGTGGTTCCGGCCGCTTCGTTGGCGGCCGCGATGTCCTCCAGGTGGAACTTGTTCCAGTTGCAGTGGTGCACCATGGAGGCGGTGATGCCGTAGTGGATGTCGGCCACCCGGGCCATGCGGTAGGTGGCCAGCTGCGGGGTGCAGCCCAGCCGGGCGGTGAGCTCGGCGCGCCGGGCGTTGAGAAAGCCGGTGAAGGGGTTGACGGCGTGATCCAGCCAGTCGGTGAGCGGCTCGTCCTTGGCGATCCCGATCAGGGGTTGCTCATGGTCATGGCCATGGGCCTTGACGAACGCCGGAAGCAGCAGCATGTCCTGCATGGCGATCAGGTCGCCGGAGGGGATCTCCCTGCGGGTATGCAGGATCTCCATCCGGCTGCCCCAGGTGTCCAGCAGCCGGCGGCCGGTTTCCGGACGGTAGGGGCCGGCTTCCAGGAGGTGTTCGCCCTGGGCCAGCACGTAGCCGTCCTGGATGCGCGCGCTGCGGTCGGGCCCCGCCAGAGGCAGCATGAACCGGGCGCGGCAGATCAATAACCGTTGTTCGTTCAAGGGCACAGGCACCTCCGGCGGGGTTCGGGAAGCATCAGGATAGGCGCTCCGCAATTAACTGGAACCATGGAACGCTAGTTGAGTCTTGTTCGCAGTTAGGGGTGGCGTTAAATTTTCCATAGCAGGAAAACTGCTATGTTTTTTATGGTTTTTACAAGGGGAATCCACCCGTTAGCGTTAAACTAAGGGACGAAAATGGCCTGTCGGTCCCAACGTCCGCAGCCTTGTGAGAACGGACTGCCCTTACTTTAGAGCACAAGTAAGAAAAATTTTGACCTTTCGGGAAAAATTTTTTACACTTGTCCTGATCCGAAGCCAATCCGTTTTTTGGAAATCGCTCCAATCTTCCACCGCCCAGGCCCGGGCATCCCCATGTCCGGTTTGCCGATCCCACAGGCTGGAAGCCATTTGCATGAAGCGATCGTGTTATTTCCGGCCGGGAATGTTCATTCCCAGCCCGGGATGCGATCGGTTGTCCGAGAGCCTCCTCGTTGAACTGGCGGAACCCCAATGACCAACGAAACAAACGTAACGCCCCGACTCACCATCAAGGGAATGCGCAAGGTGTACCCTTCGGTGATCGCCAATGACGGTGTCGACCTCACCGTGATGCCGGGTGAAATCCACGCCGTGGTGGGCGAAAACGGCGCCGGCAAATCCACCCTCATGAAGGCCATCTACGGCGTCATCCGTCCGGACGCGGGAGAGATCTGCTGGGAAGGCGAGCGGGTGACCATCCCCAGCCCCGGCGCCGCCCGCGAGCTGGGCATCGGCATGGTGTTCCAGCACTTCTCCCTGTTCGAGACGCTCACCGTGGCGCAGAACGTCGCCCTGGCGCTGCCCGGCAAGTTCGATCTGGCCGGCCTCTCGAAACGCATCATCGAAGTTTCGGAGCGCTACGGGCTGCCCATCGATCCGCGCCGGCTGGTCTACGCCTTGTCCGTGGGCGAGCGCCAGCGGGTGGAGATCATCCGCTGTTTGCTGCAGAGCCCGCGCCTGCTGATCCTGGACGAGCCCACCTCGGTGCTCACGCCCCAGGCGGTGCGCAAGCTGTTCGAGACGCTCAGGCAGCTGGCCGCCGAAGGCGTCAGCATCCTCTACATCAGCCACAAGCTGGACGAGATCCAGGAGCTGTGCCACACCGCCACCATCCTGCGCGCCGGCAAGGTCACCGGGACCTGCACGCCGAGCCGGGAGACGCCTGCGAGCATGGCGCGGATGATGATCGGCGAGGATCTCCCGGTGATCCACCACGGCGAGCCGGCCGAGGGCGGCGAGGTGCGGCTGCGCATTGACGGGCTGTCCCACGCCACCGACGATCCGTTCGGGGTCAATCTCAAGAACATCCACCTGGAGGTGCGTTCGGGCGAGATCGTCGGCATCGCCGGGGTCTCCGGGAACGGCCAGCAGGAGCTGCTCAAGGCCATCTCCGGCGAGGAGCCGCTGCACGACAAGCAGGCGGTGCTGATGTGCGGCGTTCCGGTCGGGCGGCTGAATCCGGCCCGGCGCCGGAGCCTGGGCATGTGCTTCGTGCCGGAGGAGCGCCTGGGCCGCGGCGCGGTGCCGCGTCTGACCCTCACCGAGAACATCCTGCTCACCGCCTACCGCAAGGGCATGCTGATCAGCGGCATGATCCGCTTCGGCGCGGCCCGGCGCTTCGCCGAGGAGTGCATCGCCAAATTCGACGTGAAGTGCGGCGGCGCGAGTTCCGAAGCCAAGTCGCTGTCCGGCGGCAATCTGCAGAAATTCATCGTCGGCCGGGAGATCATGCAGGATCCCAAGCTGCTGGTCCTGGCCCAGCCCACCTGGGGCGTGGACGTGGGCGCGGCGTCGTTCATCCGCAGGTCCCTGCTGGACCTGCGCAACGCCGGCACGGCGGTCCTGGTGATCTCCGAAGAGCTGGACGAACTGTTCGAGATCTGCGACCGCCTGGTGGTGATCGCCAAGGGCACCCTGTCGCCGACGAAGGTGACTTCCGAGACCGGGGTGGAAGAGATCGGTATCTGGATGAGCGGCATGTGGCCTGATTCCGCCGTTTCAGGAGACAGCACCCATGTGGCTTAAATTCGAACAGCGGCCGGAACCGTCCTCCCTCATGCGCTACCTGTCCCCGCTGATCGCGGTGGGGATGATGCTGGCCAGCGGGATGCTGTTGTTCTATGTCCTTGGCAAGAGCCCGATCGCCGGCTTCAAGATCTTCTTCATCAATCCGCTCAAGGACGTCTACGGGATCTCCGAACTGTTCCTCAAGGCGACCCCGCTGATGCTGTGCGCACTGGGGCTGTCGGTGGGCTTCCGTGCCAACGTCTGGAACATCGGGGCCGAGGGGCAGCTGCTGATCGGGGCCCTGGCCGCCGGCGGCGTCGCCCTGGCCTTCCCGGAAACCCACAGCCCCTTCCTGCTGCCGGGCATGATCGCGGCCGGCGCGATCGGCGGCATGCTGTGGGCCGCCATTCCGGCCTGGCTGCGCACCCGCTTCAACGCCAACGAGATCCTCACCAGCCTGATGCTGGTCTACGTGGCCCAGCTGGTGGTGTCCTGGCTGGCGCACGGGCCCTGGAAGGACCCGGAAGGCTTCAATTTCCCCCAGACCAAGATGTTCCAGGCCCATGCGATGCTGCCGGTGCTGATCACCGGCACCCGGGTCAACGCGGCCCTGTTCCTGGCCATCGGAGCGCTGATCCTGGGCTGGGTGTTCATGAACCGGAGCTTCATGGGCTACCAGATGAAGGTGGCGGGGCAGGCGGAGAACGCCGGCCGCTACGCCGGCTTCTCAGCCAAGCGCGCCATCTGGATGGGCATGCTGGTGGGCGGCGGCATGGCCGGGATCGCCGGGATGTCCGAAGTGGCCGGGCCCATCGGCCAGATCACCGAGCACATCTCCCCCGGCTACGGCTTCGCCGCCATGATCGTCGCCTTCGTGGGCCGGCTGTCCCCCATCGGCATCTTCTTTGCCAGCCTGCTGCTGGCGCTGCTCTACGTGGGCGGCGAGCAGGTGCAGCAGTACCTTGGCCTTCCGTCTGCCATCTCCAACGTGTTCCAGGGCATGCTCCTGTTCTTCCTGCTGGCGTCCGACGTGTTCATCAATTTCAGGCTGCGCCGCTTGGCGCGCCGGCAGTAGGGGCGGACCATGCGACTCGAACTCCTGACATACATCATCTACGCCACCGTGATGGCCGGCACGCCGCTGATCATCGCCGGCCTGGGCGAACTGGTCACGGAAAAGGCCGGCGTGCTGAACCTGGGCTGCGAAGGCATGATGTCCGTGGGGGCGGTGGCTGCCTTTGCGGTCGCCTATTTCACCCATAATTATTTCCTGGCCATCCTCGCCGGCATGGCCGCGGGCATGGTCATGTCCATGCTGTTCGCGGTGGCCGCCCTCACCCTGATGGCCAGCCAGGTGGCCTGTGGGCTGGCCCTCTCCATCTTCGGGGTGGGGCTGGCCGCCTTCGTCGGCAAGCCCCTGGAATCCATGTCCCTGACCGCGGGCAAGCCGGTCGCCATCCCGCTGCTGGACAAGATCCCGGTCCTGGGCCCGGCCCTGTTCCAGCAGCAGCCGCTGGTCTATTTCTCCTGGGCGCTGCTGGCGGCGGTGGCCTGGTTCCTGTACCGCAGCAAACCCGGGCTGGTGCTGCGGGCAGTGGGCGAGGCGCCGGTCTCGGCCCACGCCATCGGCTACAAGGTGGTGCGCATCCGCTACCTGGCGGTGCTGTTCGGCGGCGCCATGGCCGGGATCGCCGGCGCCTTCCTGTCGGTGTTCTACACCCCCCTCTGGGTGGAGGGCATGATCGCCGGGAAGGGCTGGATCGCCATCGCCCTGGTGGTGTTCGCCACCTGGCGGCCGCTGCGGGTG
>CAZVHQ010000011.1:0-100000 GCA_964627225.1 uncultured Mesoterricola sp. | reverse complement strand
CCGAACCCTGGGGACGTAGTCGCCCCCCGGAAATGGAGGAAAGTATGCCAACCCATGCGGAGCCCCGCATCAAGGCCCGCTACGTCGCCGAAGTGGCGGCCAAGCTGAAGGAAGAATTCGGGTACACCTCTGCGATGCAAGTGCCCCGTTTGCAAAAGATCGTCATCAATATGGGCGTCGGCGACGCCATCCAGAACATCAAGGTTCTGGACGTCGCCGTGGACGAGCTCACCGCCATCGCCGGCCAGAAGGCCGTCGTGCGCAAGGCGAAGAAGAGCGTCGCCCAGTTCAAGCTGCGCGCCGGCATGCCCATCGCCTGCATGGTCACCCTGCGCGGACCCCGCATGTGGGAGTTCCTGGACCGGCTGGTGACCCTGTCGCTGCCCCGGGTCCGCGATTTCCGCGGCGTGCCCACCAAGTCCTTCGACGGCCGGGGCAACTACACCCTGGGCCTCAAGGACCAGCTGATCTTCCAGGAAATCGACTACTCCAAGGTCGAAAAGATCAAGGGCATGAACATCACCTTCGTCACGTCGGCGCCCACGGACCCCGAGGCCCGCGCGCTCCTCGCCCATCTGGGCATGCCTTTCCGAAAGCAGTAAGGAGCCCCCATGGCAAGCACTTGCAAACGATACAAAGACAGCGTCAAACCCAAATTCTCGACCCAGCACCGGAACCGCTGCAAGGTGTGCGGCCGTCCCCGGGGCTACATGCGCAAGTTCGAACTCTGCCGCCTTTGTTTCCGCAAGCACGCCCTCGCCGGCGAGCTCCCGGGCGTCCAGAAGTCGAGCTGGTAAGGAGAGGCAAACATGAACACCGATCCGATCGCCGATTACCTCACCCGTCTGCGCAATGGCATCATGGCCGGCCACGATTCCGTGGTCATCCCCGCCAGCAGCATGAAGGTGCGTCTCTCCGCCATCCTCAAGCAGGAAGGCTACATCCATGGCTACAAGGCCGTGGAGCACGAGGGGCGCAACTACCTCATCGTCAACGTCAAGTACGTGAAGACCGGCGAGCCGGTCATCCACGGGCTCAAGCGCATCTCCAGCCCCGGCCTGCGTGTCTACGCCGGCGTCAAGGAGATTCCGGAAGTCCACGGCGGGCTTGGCATCGCCATTCTCACCACTCCCAAAGGCCTGTTGACCGGCAAGGATGCCCGCAAACAGAACCTGGGCGGGGAAATTCTCGCCCACGTCTGGTAGCCCTTCGCCCTTAAACCCTTTCCAAGGAAACCATCATGTCTCGCATCGGAAAAAAGCCAGTGGCACTGCCGAAAGGCGTCAAAGTGACCATCCACGGGGCTGAGGCCGTCGTCGAAGGAAGCAAGGGCACGCTCCGCTGCCCGATCCACGCTGGGATCACCGTCGACGTGCAGGCCGATTCCATCAACCTGACCCGCGTCTCCGACGAAGCCCAGTACCGTGCCTACCACGGCCTGACCCGCGCCCTGATCAACAACGCCGTCCTCGGCGTGACCACGGGCTGGAAGAAGGAACTGGATATCGTCGGCGTGGGCTACAAGGCGGCGATGGAAGGCCCCAACCTTCGTCTCGATCTCGGCTACAGTCACCCGATCCACTACATCGCCCCCGAGGGCATCACCATCGGCGTGGAAAAGAACACTCACCTCACCGTGATCGGAATCGACCGGCAGCTGGTCGGCCAGGTGGCCGCCGACATCCGTAAGTTCCGCAAGCCGGAGCCCTACAAGGGCAAGGGCGTCCAGTACACCGGTGAAGTCATCCGCCGCAAGGCCGGCAAGACTGGGAAGTAGGAGAAACCATGGGTAAAGATCTCACACTTCGCCGTCAACAGACGAAGGCCCGCATCCGCGGTCGCCTGTCCGGGACCCCCGAGCGCCCCCGTCTCACCATCTTCAAGAGCCTCAAGCGGATCTATGTTCAGGCCGTGGACGACACCCAGGGCGTCACCCTGGCCGCCGCCAGCAGCCTGGAAAAGGATCTGCGCGGAACCTTGAAAAGTGGCTCCAATATCGCCGCCGCCAAAGCCGTCGGAGCAGCCGTCGCCGCCCGTCTCAAAGAGAAGGGCATCACCAGCGTCGTCTTCGATCGCAACGGATATGTCTATCACGGCCGCGTCAAGGCGCTGGCTGACAGCGCCCGCGAATCCGGGCTCCAGTTCTAGGGAGGGGCCAATGGCATACACAGACAACAGACACTCACAGGATTCGTCCCAGTCGGGCGAAATGAAGGACCAGGTCATCTACGTCGGCCGGGTCACCAAGGTGGTGAAGGGGGGCAAGAACTTCTCCTTCTCCGCGCTGGTGGTCGTGGGCGACGGCAACGGCAAGGTCGGCTTCGGCCTCGGCAAGGCCCTCGAAGTTCCTTCGGCCATCAAGAAGGGCATCGAGAGCGCCAAGCGGAACATGATCAAGGTCCCCGTCACCGCCAACGGCAGCCTGCCGCACCCGATCACCGGGCGTTTCGGTTCCGGTTCGGTGCTGATGAAGCCCGCTCCCGAGGGCACCGGCGTCATCGCCGGGGCTGCGGTGCGCGCCATCATGGAAGCGGTCGGCGTCAAGAACGTGCTCACCAAGAGCCTTGGTTCCTCCAACCCGCACAACGTGGTTCGCGCCACCTTCGAAGGGTTCAAGGAGCTCATGGACCCCTACCAGACCATGGTCAATCGTGGTCTAGACCAGGCGGAGGCCTAGCATGTCAGAGCTCCTCGGTAAGCAGGTCATCCTGACCCTCAAACGCTCCAAGATCTGCATGGTGCCCAAGCACCGTGCCTTTCTCCAGACCCTGCACCTCAAGAAGGTCGGGGACTTCCGCGAGTGCGAGTACACGCCGAACGTCCACGGCATGGTCAAGCGCATTCCCTACCTCATCGATATCACGGTGAAGGGGTAAGCCATGAAATTGAATGAACTCCAGCCCGCATTGGGCGCTGTCAAGGAACGCAAGCGGGTCGGCCGCGGCAAGGGATCGGGCACCGGCAAGACCGCCGGCCGCGGCGAAAAGGGCCAGAAGTCCCGCCGGGGCTACTCCTCCAAGCGCGGTTTTGAAGGCGGCCAGATGTCCCTGGTGCGCCGCCTGCCCAAGCGCGGTTTCACCAACATCCACGCCGTCAACCTGCAGGAACTGAACCTCACCTTCATCAGCGCGCATTTCGCCGAAGGCGAGACCGTCTGCCTCGAATCCATGCGCGACAAGAAGCTGCTGGATTCCGCCGCCAACGGCATCGTGGTCCTGAACAGCGGCGAACTGGCCCACAAGGTCACCATCGTCGCCGATCGCATCACCAAGGGCGCCCGTGAAGCCATCCTGGCTGCCGGCGGCACCATCCAAGAGCCCCCCTGCGCCAAGCAGGCGGCTAAATAAAAAGGGCTAACCAGGATGGAAAAGATCAAACAGCTTTTCACCAACCCCGAACTCCGCAAGCGTTTGCTTTTTACGCTGGTCATGCTCGTGATCTACCGTCTCGGCGTGCATGTCTCGGTTCCGGGCGTGAATGCCGAGGCCTTGGCCAAGAACCTGGGCAAGGCGGGCGATCTGCTCAACGTCGTTGACCTGTTCTCCGGCGGCGCGTTCAAGAAATTTTCCATCTTTGCCCTGGGCATCACCCCCTACATCACTGCCAGCATCGTGCTGCAGTTGATGGGGGCGGTGGTCCCGACCCTCGAGAACCTCCAGAAGAAGGAGGGCGAAGCGGGTCGAGAAAAGATCAACCAGTGGACCCGTTACCTGACCGTGGGCCTGGCCTTCGTCCAGGGCTTCGGCATCGCCTCCCTGGCCCAGAGCCTGGGACCTGACGTGGTCATCATCCCCGGTGTTGAGTTCAAGCTGCTTTGCGCCTTCACCCTGTCCACCGGTTCCATCTTCGTGATGTGGCTTGGCGAGCAGATCACCGAGCGGGGCATCGGCAACGGCATCTCGCTGCTGATCTTCGCCGGCATCGTTTCCGGGCTGCCCAGGGCGGCCGGGACGATCGGCACCATGTTCAGGGATTCCCTTCAGAACAAGGGCAACGTGGCGCCTCCGGGCGTGTTCCTCCTGCTGCTGGTGGCCATGACCGCCGTGCTGCTGGGCGTGGTCCTGGTGGAAAACGCCTACCGCCGCATCCCCATCCATTACGCCCGACGGGTGGACTCCTCCAGCATGGCCAGCCAGCGCAGTTCCTACCTGCCGCTGAAGGTGAACACCGCGGGCGTCATGCCGGTGATCTTCGCCAGCTCGGTCATTTTCTTCCCCGCCACCATCGCCCAGTTCACCAAATGGGAATGGCTGGCCAAGATCTCCAGCTACATCAGCCCGCAAACCCACTTCTGGGTCTACGTGCCGGTGTTCGTCGCCGTGGTGATCTTTTTCTCCTTCTTCTACACCAGCATTGTCTTCAATCCCGACGAGACCGCCGACAACATGAAGAAATCCGGCGGTTACATTCCGGGTATCCGGCCGGGCCGGGAAACCAGCATCTACATGGACAGCATCCTGTCCAAGCTCACCTTCGTCGGAGCCATCTACCTGGCGGTGGTTTCCATCGTGCCGACCGTGATCACCAACAGCATGCCGGGCTTGAACTTCTATTTCGGCGGGACTTCGCTCCTGATCGTCGTGGGCGTCGCTCTTGATACCGTGGCCCAGCTGGAAAGCTACCAGGTCATGCGCCGCTACGATGGTTTCCTAGAGCAGGGGCGGCTCCGCGGAGGACGCCTCGCCAAAGCTGGAGGGCGTTCCAAATGAAAGTACATATCCTGCTGGGACCGCCCGGTTGCGGTAAAGGCACCCAGGCCAAGCGCCTGGTCGAAAAAAGGTCTTTGATCCACCTGTCTACGGGTGATATTCTGAGAGATGCCGTTTCGAAAGGAACGGAAGTCGGCCTTCGGGCCAAGGCCCTCATGGCCAGTGGCAAGCTAGTGGATGACAGCACGGTCAATGGAATCGTTTTCGCGCGGCTGCAGGACGAAACCGGTGATGTGCTGTTCGATGGTTATCCCCGAACCCTATTTCAAGCTGAATCTCTGCAGACTTTCCTCTCCTCGCAGGGAATCGCTCTGGGCTACGTGATGGACATCGAGGTCCCCTGGCAGGAACTGGAAGCGCGGGTCGTCAACCGTCGGGTATGCAGCAACAATGCCTGCGGTGCAATTTACAACCTGAACAGCAAGCCTCCCAAGGTGGCAGGTGTTTGCGATCTGTGCGGCGGTTCGCTGAAGCACAGGGCGGACGACACCTCCGAAGCCTTCCAGAGCCGGATGGTTGAATTCAACAAGACCTTCCAGCCCCTGCAGGCCTTCTACAAGGGAATGCCCCATTACCGGGCCGTGGACGGAAGCCGGCTTCCGGAACAGATCCACGACCAATTAGTTCAACTATTTCAGGAGCCAGCTTGAGCAAAGAAGAAGCCATTGAGCTCGAAGCCACAGTGGTGGAGTCATTGCCCAATGCCGTGTTCCGGGTTGAGCTGGAGAACAAGCACCAGGTGCTTGCACATATCAGCGGCAAGATGAGAAAGAATTTCATCCGCATTCTTCCTGGTGACCGGGTCCTGGTCGAGGTCACGCCTTACGATCTCAGCCGCGGCCGCATCATTTACCGATTCAAGTAACGCTCAAATGTCCCATCGGGGGAATTCATGAAAGTCAGGCCGTCTATCAAAAGGTTGTGCGAGCACTGCAAGGTGGTCCGCCGTGAGGGCATCAACCGGATCATCTGTAAGAAAAACCCCAAGCACAAACAGCGCCAAGGTTAAGGAGTAAGCATGGCACGCATCGCAGGTATCGATCTGCCTATTGCCAAGCGCATCGAGATCGCGCTTACGTATATCTTTGGCATCGGTCGGCCCAAGGCACAGAGCATTCTGACCCGGGCCAAGGTGGATTTCGGCACCAAGGTGCGGGATCTCACTGAGGAAGAGGTCGGCCGCATCCGCCGGGTCATCACCTCCGAAGAGACCGTGGAAGGCGACCTCCGCAAGAACATCGGCCTGGATATCAAGCGGCTGATGGACATCGGATGTTACCGCGGGATACGCCACCGCAAGGGGCTGCCCGTCCGGGGTCAACGCACGCACACTAACGCGCGCACCCGCAAGGGCAAGCGCAAGACCGTCGCCGGCAAGAAGAAGTAAGGTTTGAGGAACTGACATGGCAAAGACTCAGTCAAAGACCGCCGGCAAGAAGGTGGTCAAGAAAAAAGAAAAACGCAATGTACCCCACGGCGTGGCGCATATTCAGGCCTCGTTCAACAACACCATCATTTCCATCTCTGACCCATTGGGGAACATGCTCTCCTGGGCGTCCAGCGGCAACCAGAACTTCCGGGGCACCCGGAAGGGCACGCCGTTCGCCGCTCAGATCGCTGCCGGCGTCGCCGCCGAAGCGGCCAAAGAGCAGGGCGTCCGTTCCGTGGACGTCCGTGTCAAGGGGCCCGGCGCGGGTCGTGAGAGCGCCATCCGCGCCCTCAACGCCGCCGGTATTTCAGTGACCAGCATCCGCGACGTCACCCCCATTCCCCATAATGGCTGCCGCCCTCCCAAGCGGCGCCGGGTTTAAGAGAGGAGGAGAACAATGGCTCGATATAGTGATGCCGTATGCCGCCTCTGCCGTCGCGAGGGGATGAAGCTCTACCTGAAGGGCGAACGCTGCTTCAAGGAAAAGTGCTCCTTCGAGACCCGCAAAGGCAAGATTCCTGGACAGCACGGTGCTGCCAAGGCCAAGAAGCCCACCGGATACGCCCTGCAGTTGCGCGAGAAGCAGAAGGTCAAGCGCATCTATGGCGTGCTCGAGAAGCAGTTCAGCCTGTATTTCAAACACGCCGAAAGCAAGAAGGGCGTGACGGGTCACAACCTGCTTTCCTTCCTGGAAAGCCGGCTGGACAACGTGGTGTTCCGGCTCGGGTTCTGCCCCAGCCGCGCCGCCGCCCGGCAGATGGTGATGCACGGCCACATCCTGGTCAACGGCAAGCGGGTCGATGTTCCCAGCTTCCAGACCAAGGCCGGCCAGAGCATCGAGATCTCCGCCAAGGCTCAGCAGAATGATTTCGTTAAGTCCTCCCTGGAAACCGCGGCTGGCCGCGGGATTCCCCAGTGGCTCAGCCTCGATGCCAGCGCCTTCAAGGGTGCGGTGATCGCCGTTCCCTCGCGGGAAGATGTGCCTCTTGACATCAATGAGCAGCTGATCGTCGAACTCTACAGCAAGTAAGGGGACAGGAATGCTGAACATCAGCGATTTCCAGCGTCCGCGTTTCGCGGAAGTCAGTGCGAGCTCGAAGACGGGCTCTTACGGCGAATTCGTCGCCTATCCATTCGAGCGCGGTTTCGCCACGACCTGCGGTCATGCCTTGCGCCGGGTGCTGCTCAGCAGCATCGAAGGCGCGGCCATCACCAATGTCCGGATCAAGGGTGTGCAGCACGAATTCACCGCCATGCCCGGCGTCTGGGAGGATGTCACCCACATCCTCTTGAACCTCAAGGAAGTGCCCCTGAAGCTCCACTCCAACCAGCCCCAGATCGTCACGATCAGCCACAAGGGCGAAGGCGTGGTGACTTCCGGCTCGATCCGTTGCAACCAGAACGTGGAGGTGACGGATCCCAATGTCCACATCGCCACCCTGGGCGAGGACGGCGAACTGGAAATGGAGATTCAGGTCAGCATGGGCCGCGGGTTCGTTACCGCCGACCGCAACCTGGACGAACGGCTCGGACTCGGGTTCATTCCCTTGGACTCGAATCACAGCCCCATCACCCGGGTCAACTACATCGTCGAACCGGCCCGGGTCGGGCACAGCACCGACTACGAGAAGCTCACCCTGCAGGTCTGGACCAATGGCACCGTCGATCCCAAGGACGCCGTCAGTGATTCGGCCTTGATCCTCCGTGAGCACTTCCTCATCTTCGCCCGTCAGGACGAGGATGCGGTGGAAGCCGAACCCGGCGTCGCCATCCTCACCACCGAGGGCGTCAACGGCATGCTCAGCAAGTCCGTTGAAGAACTTGAGCTTTCCGTCAGGGCCAACAACTGCCTGCGGAACGCCAACATCACGACGATCGGCGAGCTGGTTCAGCGCACCGAAGCGGAACTGATGAAAACCAAGAACTTTGGCAAAAAGTCACTGCAGGAGATCAAGGACGAGCTCGCCCGCATCGGCCTTTCCCTCGGCATGCGCATCGAACAAGAAGTTTAAGGAGCAACCCCATGCGTCACAATGTCACGGGCAAGCGCCTGGGCCGTACGACCAACCAGCGCAAAGCTCTCATGAAGGGCCTGGCCATCTCGATCATCACTCATGAGCGGCTGCAAACGACCCTCGTGAAGGCCAAGGAGCTCCGCCAGTTCGTGGAGCCCTTCATCACCCTCGGTCGCAACGACACGGTGGCTAACCGCCGTCTCGCCATGGCCCGCCTGGGCAGCAAGGCCACCGTGGCCAAGCTGTTCGATCCCGCCTTCCGGGCCCGCTTCGACGGCCGCCCCGGCGGCTACACCCGCATCCTCAAGACGGATTACCGCCTGGGCGACGCGGCCGACATGGCGATCATCGAGCTCGTGGATTACGTTATGCCCGAGCCCAAGGAAGCGGAACCCGCCGAGTAGACGGGGGGCCATGCCACGCCAGGGGGCGCTCCGTCAGGGGCGCCCCCTTGTCATGCTATCTTGATCTTTCATCGGTATCTTGGGAAAGGGTTCCGGATTGGCTAACACGTACAACAGCTTCAGGGTCACCATGTCCGGCCGGAACCCGGGCCAGGTATCCACGGCCCAGGGCAAGGGCGCGGTGGCTTCCGCTTCCAGGCAGGCCTCGGAATTGGCGATCGCCGTGCTCCAGGATGGCGGCAACGCCTTCGACGCGGCCTTCGCTCTGGCCTTCTCCCTGTGCATCTACCACCCCCAGGCTGGCAACATCGGTGGCGGCGGCTACCTGCTGTTCCAGGAAAAGGGCGCGCAGCCCAAGGTCTTCAGCTACCGGGAGCAGGCCCCCATGGGCGCCCGGCGCGAAGCCTTCCTGCTGCCCGACGGTACGCCGGACCCCGACAAGACCGCCTTCGGCCCGGCGTCCGTGTGCGTGCCGGGCACGGTCAAGGCGTTCTTCGCCCTGCAGAAGCGCTACGGCAAGCTGAAGGCCAAGGACCTGCTGCTGGCCATCGCCCGGCGCGCCGAAGCGGGTGCCAGCGTCACCCAGTACGAGGCCGACTGTCTCAACCGGCTGGCGCCCAAGCTGGCGGCTTCACCGGAGGCCAGGAGGATCTATGTGCGACCCGTGCCCTACCAGGCCGGGGATCTGCTGACCAACGCGCCCTTGGCCAGGACCTTCGAGCGGCTGGCCCGGGAAGGGGAGGCGGCCTTCTACCGCGGGCGGATCGCCGAGCAGATCGTCGCCGATCTGGCGGCCAACGGCGGCTTCGTCAGCGCCGAGGACCTGGCCGGCTACAGCTTCCGGGAGCTTGACCCCATCGGGATCGAACTGGCCGGCAAGCGGGTCTGGACCGTGCCGCCGGAAGCCGGCGGCGCCATGCTGCTGGAGATCCTGAGCATCCTCGACCGGCCATCGGTCAGCCGGCACGGCCACGGCAGCCCCGCCTACCACCACCACCTGGCCCAGGCCTGCAAGATGGCCTTCATCGATCGCCTGGACTACATGGGGGACCTGCCCCTGGCCGGCAACCCGGTCTACCGGGAACTGCTGACGCGGGCGTATGGGGAAAGCCTGTTCGAACTGATCGATCCGGCCCGGGACACGCCCACGGATGCCCTGGCGGGGCGGATGCGCGCCGGCCGGACCGGGGCGGGCCGGGACCCGGGCAAGAACACCACCCACTTCGCCATCATCGATGCCGAAGGCAACGCCGTGTCCAACTCCTACACCATGAACCTGCGCTACGGTTCCAAGTGGGCGGTGGCCGGTGCGGGCTTCCTGCTGAACGGCAGCGTGGATTCGTTCTCCTTCGTCGAGGGCCAGGAGAACTACTACGGCGTCATCGGCAACCGGGCGAACCGGTTTGAGCCGGGCAAGCGGCCTGCCAGCAACATGGCTCCGGTCCTGGTGACCGGGCCCGGGGGCGTGGAAGCGGTGCTCGGCACCCCCGGCGGGCCGACCATCCCCACCACCCTGGCGGATCTGCTCCTGGCCACGCTGGTTCATGGCAAGCGCCCCGAGGCGGTGATCGGTGCCGGCCGCCTGCACCATCAGGGCTGGCCGGACACCCTGGCCCACGAACCGGGCTTCGACCGTCCCGAACTGCTCGCCGCGCTGGCCGGCATGGGCTACCCCATCAAGGACAAGCATGAGCTGATCGCCGATGTGCAAGGGGTCTGGCGCGCGGACGCGGGATACCGGGCCGTGAGCGACTACCGGCGGGAAGGCAAGGCCCTGGCGCTGCCATAAAGAAAGGACCAGCCGAACGGCTGGTCCTTTCAGTGTTCCAAGCGGGCCATCAGCCCAGCAGCGGCTCCAGGAAGCTGCCGGCGGGGACATAGCCTTCGCTGCGATCCGGGCCGGTGCTCAGGTAGGCGATGGGGGTCTCCACCTCGGCGCTCAGGGCGGCCAGGTACTCGCGGGCCTCGGCGGGGAGGTCCTTGGGGTTGGTGATGCCGCGGGTGGGGGCGGCCCAGCCCTTGAACATCTTGACCACCGGCTGGATCTGGTCCCAGTCGGCGGCGCAGGCCGGAAGCCGGCCGCTCACGCTGCCTTCGCCGTCCCGGTAGCCGATCACCATGCCCACTTCCTTGAAACCGTCCATGACGTCCAGCTTCATGATGCCCAGGCCGTCGGCGCCGTTGGTGCGGCAGGCATGCCGGGTGATGACCGCGTCGAACCAGCCGCAGCGGCGGGGCCGGCCGGTGGTGGTGCCGAATTCGTGGCCCACCTGGCGCAGCAGCTCGCCGGTGGCGTCCAGCAGCTCGGACGGGAAGGGACCGGCGCCCACCCGGGTGGTGTAGGCCTTGGCCACGCCCAGCACGTGGTCCAGCGCCTTGGGCGGCAGGCCGGTGCCGGTGAACAGGCCGCCGATGCTGCAGTTGGAACTGGTGACGTAGGGGTAGGTGCCGTGGTCGATGTCCAGCAGCGTGGCCTGGGCGCCTTCGAACAGGATGGATTCACCGCCGCGCCAGGCCTTCCAGAGGTAGTCCTGGGCGTTGCCGATGAGCGCCAGGAGCGGCTGGGACAGCCGGCACAGATCCTCGGCGATGCTGGCCAGGGGCGCGAGGGTGGAGCTATCGCCCAGCAGGATCTTCACCTCGTCATAGCCCGGCTGGATCCGCTCGGCCAGGAGTTTCGGGTGCAGCAGGTCGCCCATCCGGACGCCCTTGCGGGCCGCCTTCATCTCGTAGGCAGGGCCGATGCCCCGGCCGGTGGTGCCGATCTTCACGCTGCCGCCTTCGCGCCACTGGTCCAGGGCGATGTGGTGGGGCAGGATGATGTGCGCCCGGTCGGAAATGAGCAGCCGGCCGGTCAGGTCGAATCCGCGGCTGCGTAAATTTTCGATTTCCTTCAGGAAAACTTCCAGGTTGAGCACCACGCCGGAACCCACCACCAGGAAGCAGCCGGCGTGCAGCGCGCCGCTGGGAATCTGGTGCAGGGCGATGCTCTGCCCGTTCACCACGACGGTGTGGCCGGCGTTGTTGCCACCCTGAAAGCGCGCCACATTGCGGAATCGGGCGCTCAGGAGGTCCACCAGCTTGCCTTTGCCCTCATCGCCCCACTGCAGTCCGAGAATGGCAAGATTCGTTGCACCTGAACTCATGGATAACCCCCAACCTCCAGATTAGCGTGTCCGGTGAACATCTCCCAGCTTGAACCAAGTGGGGACAACCGGACCGGATGAGGCTACCCTGGATTATCCTACCCCGAGCCCCATAAGGGCTAACGGGGATGGACCTTTCCCCGGGGGGGAGCCGTGTTCGAAAAGTTTACCGAAAAAGCCCGTCGCGTCATGTTCTTCGCGCGCTACGAAGCGAGCCAATTCGGCTCCGAGAGCATCCAGAGCGGTCACCTGCTGCTGGGCCTCCTGCGCGAGGCGGAGAAGACCTCCATCCAACTGCTGGACCGCATGGGCGTCCAGACCAACCTGCTGCGCGAGCGCCTCATCTCGGCCCTGAGCCCCAGGGACAAGAAGGCCGCGCCGAGCAGCACCAGCATCGACATCCCCATGGAAGAGGAGGTGAAGCGGATCCTGCAGCATGCCACCCAGGAAAGCGCCAAGCTCAACCACAAGCATGTGGGGGCCGAGCACCTGCTGCTGGGGATGCTCAAGGAGGAGCAGAGCCTGGCCGGGCGCCTGCTGAAGGAAGCCGGCGCCGATCTCATCGCCGCCAAGGAGATCCTGCTTGAGGCGACCAAGGAGGAGAAGATCGCGAAGAAGAAAAAGGAGCATCCGCTGCTGGCCGAGTTCGCGCGCAACCTGTCGGAACTGGCCGAGCGGGGCATCTTCGACAACCTGATCGGCCGGGACCTGGAAGTGGACCGCATCATCCAGATCCTCAGCCGGCGCCGCAAGAACAACCCGATCCTGCTGGGCGAGGCGGGCGTGGGCAAGACCGCCATCGTCGAAGGCCTGGCCCAGAAGATCTTCGAGGGCCAGGTGCCGCCGAGCCTGCAGGACAAGCGCATCTACGCGCTCGACCTGAGCCTGGTGGTGGCTGGAACGAAGTACCGCGGCCAGTTCGAGGAGCGGCTGAAATCGATCATCGCCGAAGCTTCCAAGGACCCCAGCGTGGTCCTGTTCATCGACGAGATCCACAGCATCATCGGCACCGGCGCCGCCGAGGGCAGCCTGGACGCGGCCAACATCCTCAAGCCGGCCCTGTCCCGGGGCGAGGTGCAGTGCATCGGCGCCACCACCCACAAGGAGTTCGCCAAGTACATCGACAAGGACCGCAGCCTGGTGCGGCGCTTCCAGCCGGTCAACGTCAATCCGCCGGACGAGGCGGAAACCCTGAAGATCCTCGACGGCATCCAGGGACGCTACGAGCTGTTCCACCGGGTCAAGTACAGCCCGGCCACGCTGCACGCGGCGGTCTACCTGTCCAACCGCTACATCACCGACCGCTTCCTGCCCGACAAGGCCATCGACCTGCTGGATGAAGCGGGCGCGCGGGTGAAGCTCAGGGGCGGCGCCACGGTCGGCGAAAGCCACAAGGCGGAAGAGGAACTGCACCGGGTCATCAACGAGATGAACGAGGCGGTGCTGAACCGGGATTTCGAACGGGCCGTGCTGCTGCGCCAGAAGGAAGTCCAGCTCAGGGAACAGCTCCAGGGCTCCACCGCCGAGTTGTCCGAGGAGGACTACGAGAAGTTCGCGGAAGTGAACGAATCGGATATCGAGGATGTGGTCGCCTCCTGGACCGGCATTCCGGTGCGGGCCTTGAGGAACGACGAGAAGGCCAATCTGTCCCACATGGAAGAGCATATCAACGAGCGGGTGATCGGCCAGCTGGAGGCGGTGAGCGCGGTGAGCCGCGCCGTGCGGCGGGCCCGGACCGGCCTCAAGAACCCCAACCGGCCCATGGGTTCCTTCCTGTTCCTCGGCCCTACGGGCGTGGGCAAGACCGAACTGGCCAAGACCCTGGCCGGGTTCCTGTTCGGCGATCCCAAGAAGATGATCCGCTTCGACATGTCGGAATTCATGGAGAAGCACGAGGTCTCCAAGCTGCTCGGGGCGCCTCCGGGATACGTGGGCTACGAGGAAGGCGGCATGCTCACCGACCGCATCCGGCGCAATCCCTACTGCGTCATCCTGTTCGACGAGATGGAGAAGGCCCACCCGGACCTCATGAACGTGCTGCTGCAGATCTTCGATGACGGCATCGCCACCGACGCCTTCGGCAATCAGGTGGACTTCAAGAATACCATCATCATCATGACCTCCAACGTCGGCAGCCGGGAACTGCTGCCGGACAAGAACCTGGGCTTCGTCGAGAAGAGCTCCCGGCCTGACGCCGGGGCCGGGGACGCCATCAAGGTGCTCAAGCGCACCTTCCCCCCCGAGTTCCTGAACCGCATCGACGAGATCGTCGTGTTCAACCGGCTGGGGGACGAGGATCTGCGCAAGATCGTCCGCCTGCTCATCGCCGATCTCAATGTCACGCTGCAGCAGCATCAGCTGGTGGTGACCCTCACCGACCAGGCCTGCGATTGGCTGGTGAAGACCACCGTCAAGGACCGGGCCTACGGGGCCCGCCCGCTGCGCCGTGCCATCCAGAAGCAGGTCGAGGATCCCCTGGCCGAGCTGATGGTGGCCCAGGACACGGTTCCGGCCGGCATGGTGCATTTCGACCTGGTGGATGACAAACTGGTTCCACTCTATACCGCTTCACCAGACATCGTCCCTGAGCCGCAGCTTACCGGGGTTCAAGGATAAATAACGGTTCCGCCCATCGGGGCGGCGCCAGTTTGCCACGCTGAGCATAGACGAGTTGACCCGGGCAACCCTGCCCCTGGGCATTGAATGTACAACCCCCTGTTACGGACTGTGGATGCGGATGAAATCGGATAACAAAGGACGGAACGGACACCTTGGCTTCCGGTTTCGGAGTGGATTGATCCCACTGGTCTTGGCGGCCGGGCTACAGGCCGTGCCGGCGGCGGCCCAGGATTCGGAGGTGATCACCAAGCTGGAGGTGGTCGGCACCCAGAAGCAGACGCCGGAGACGGTGCTGTTCAAGGCGGGGCTGAAGCCCGGGGACGACCTGCGCTCCGTCGACCTCACCGAGGTGCTGGATCGGCTCTGGGCCACCGGTTCGTTCGATGACATCAAGTTCGAGGTGAGCGACGAGGCGGACGGCAAGAAGCTCACCATCCGGGTGAAGGAGCGGCCCCTGATCAAGGAAGTCACCTTCGTCGGCGGCACCGAGATGGGGCTTTCCAGCATCAAGGACAAGATCAAGGACAAGAAGCTGACCATCAATCCGGATACCGTCTACGACCCGGAAGCGACCCGCAAGGTCAAGGACCTGCTGGTGGATCTGGCGGCGGAGAAGGGGTTCATGAACCCCGTCATCGACGTGTCCCTGGAGCCCATGGGCCCGACCATGTCGCGGCTGGTGTTCGACATCAAGGAGGGCGGCAAGGTCCGGATCTACAAGATCGCCTTCCGGGGCAACAAGATCATTTCCAGTTCCCGGCTGCAGTCGGCCTTGGCCAAGACCAAGTCCCACTGGATGTTCAGCTGGATCGGGTCGAAGGATCTGCTGGTGCAGAAGAACCTCGACGAGGACATGATCAACATCAAGCGGCAGTACTGGAAGAAGGGCTACAAGGACGTCTTCGTCGGCAAGCCCACCATCGAGGTGCAGGACCTGACTTCGGGGAGCCAGAAGAAGAAGAACGTCTCGCGCATCGCCCAGGGCAAATCGCCTCGCTATGACCTCCGGGCCACCCTCACCATTCCGATCCTGGAAGGCGAGCAGTTCATGGAGGGCACCTTCAAGGTCGAAGGCAACGACAAGGTCTTCAAGGGCGCCAAGGGGGATGAGTTCTACCGTACCAAGATCGCCGAGATCGAGGGCGGCAACCACTCCTGGCTGACCCGCTGGCTCAGCGTGAAACCCTCCATCACCGAACGGCCCGGGTCCAGGCTGCGTCCCTTCGACCTGGACGCCCTCGACGAGGGCATGGAAAAGGTTCGGGAGGCTTACAGCAACCTGGGCTACATCGCCTTCCACTACGACCGGAAGTTCACGGTGCGCGAGGAGAACGGGGTCAAGAAGGTCGATGTCGTGCTCAAGGTGGACGAGGGCGAACAGTTCACGGTCAGGCACGTCAGCTTCGAAGGCAACACCAAGACCAAGGACAAGGTGCTCCGGCGCTCCATGATCCTCAAGGAAGGGGACGTGTTCAGGGCCGAGCAGTTCAAGGACTCCTTCACCGGCATCTCCCAGCTGGGCTTCTTCGACGTGAAGAGCCAGGACCCGAAGGTGGACTACGTCGCCGACAAGCCCCAGGTGGACATCACCATCCGCGGCGAAGAGGCCGGGGTCAACGAGTTGATGTTCCAGGGCGGCTATGGTTCGGTCTTCGGCTTCTCGCTGGGCGCCAGCTTCTCCACCAAGAACCTGGGCGGCGGCGGCCAGACCCTCACGGTCGCCTATACCGTCGGCCAGTACCAGCGCAACGCTTCGGTCAGCTATACCGAACCCTACCTGCTGGACATGCCGTATTCGTTGACCACCAGCGTTTCCAATGGTTCCACCGACTACAGCGCTTCCCGGGTGGGTGCCTCGTACGCCTACAAACAGTTCAGCCGGGGCATCACCACTGGAGTGGGCACGCGGCTGTCGACCTTCCTGCCGGACCGGACCTGGGCCTTCTTCACCACCTACGGGGTGGGCTACCGGTTCAGCCTCATCCGCATCGAAGGCGGCCGGAACTACTACTACCGCAACACCAACAGCCAGCTCACCTCCACCATCAACCAGACCTTGACCTACAACACGGTCAACCACCCGTTCAAGCCCACCTCGGGTCAAAAGATCGGGATCGGGTTCGAATACGGTGGCTGGCAATTCGGCACCGACGCGCCGTTCTACCGGACCACCCTGGAATACGAACGGGTCGCCAGCCTCGCCGAACGGCACATCTTCGCCTTCAATACCAGCTACGGCTACATGAAGAACCTGGGCAACGATCAGCTGCCGGTCTGGGACCTGTACCGGCCGGGCGGCGAGAACTCCATCCGCGGCTATCGGTTCGGTCAGGTGGGCTCGGTGATGATTGACAACAACTTGCAGCAGGTGGTGGTGGGCGGAACCAAACAGTTCATTGCGAATCTCGAGTACCAGTTCAAGATTGCTGATGAATTCCGGACCGTGCTCTTTTACGATATGGGTCAAGCATGGGCTCCAGGGGTTCCCGTGTTCTCCCAGGGCCTGCGCCGAAGCGCCGGGCTCGAACTCAGGTTCTTCCTGCCCATCAGTCCGGCCCCCCTGCGGCTCATCTGGGCCAAGAAGCTGAACCCCTACCCGTTCGACAACACCGGAACCACCGATTTCCAGTTCAGCATCGGAACCACATTCTAAAACCTGTGGGCCGACCCCGGCCCTGTTGCCTGGAGGTCCCATGCGACCGCTCCATACCCTACTTTGTCTCACCGCGGCCTGCACCCTGGCGGCCCAGGATGTCGCGCCCCGGATCGGGATGCTGGTGCCGGACCGGGTCATCGAGAAGGCCACCCGCGGGCGCAAGCTATTCTCCGAGCTGGATACCCTCAAGAAGACCCTCAGCGAAAGGATCCAGACCAAACGGGCAGAGATCCAGAAACTGGGCAGCCAGCTCCAGTCCCCCAGCATCAGCGAAGCCGGCAAGGAAAATATCCAGAAACAGTTGCGCGATCTGGAATTCGAGGACAAGAAACTGCAGGATGACAGCCAGGCCGAGTACCAGAAGACCCAGCAGCGCATCGTCGGCCAGTTCCAGCAGGAGATTACGCCGCTGGTGGATGAACTGGCCAAGGAGCAGAAGCTGCAGCTGGTCCTGACCTTCCAGCCGGGGCTGGTGGCCTACGCGGACCAGACCTGGATCGTGGCTTTCTCCGACGAGATCGCCAAGCGCTACGACGCCAAGTATGAATCCAAGTCCACCGCCCCCGCTCCGGCCGCCAAGCCCGCGGCCAAGCCTGCGGCCAAACCCGCCGTGCCCAAACCCTGAGTCGCACCTTCTGCCCTGCGCCCGCATCCTCCAGTCGGCCCCGAGGATGCGGGCGCGATCGCATGCGGCCGGCGCCCGCATGGGAACCTTGATATATAAAATCGTTATATAGCATGGAATGGAGCCGGTCATCCTCTCCCGGCCCTGCCTTTATTGGAATAAGGGCCGTGTTAAAATTAATTACTCTATTTTTATGAACATTATATGTTGGATTGGATTATTTTTTAGTAGGCCAATTCGGTTTGGCCCATGAAACATGGCCTTATGAACCCAACTCCTTTACGCGATTCCATGGAAAGCCTGCTCATGCGGGCCCAGCAGCCGGCAGTTCCGCCGGCCTGGGTGCGGCTGGGGCGGCTTGTGCGCGCCCTCGGGCGCCCGGTGGCCCGGCCTGCCTTGTCCCTGGCCGACGCGCTGCCCTGGTTGTTGCCGAAAGTCCGGCCGATCTTCACCTACCAGGCACACGCCCGCAACACGGGGAAGACCGCCGAGTACCGGCCCCTGGCCGGGAACTACGCGGTGAGCCTGGTGGTGGACCTGCCGAACCAGGATCTGGATCTGGGCCCGGAGCACCTGCGGAACTGGGGGGTGGATTTCGACAGCCTGCTGCAGCGCGCCCGCACCAACCTGCTGGCCCGGGGTGGAGAGCAGCGCTTCCTGGCGCTGAGGGAAGGCTGCTACCGCTCCACCTGGCGCGACAACCTGGACGGCAGCCGGATGCTGCTCCCGGGGGTCCTGCAGCGCCTGCGCATCCTGGGCGATCCGGTGGTGCTGCTGCCCAACCGCGACATGCTCCTGGTGGCGGGCGCCGAGGACCCGGAAGCCTTGCGATGCATCGTGGCGTACGCGCGCCAGCACCTGGACGACACGGTCTGCCCCCGGCAAGCCGGGCCGCTCCGGCTGCGCAACTATTGCTGGGAACCCTGGGACGGGCCCGCCGCCCTGGATGCGCCAGAACGGCAGGTTCCCCGCTGGCAGCCGGTGGCGATCAACGGAATGGCCGGCGCTGCCGAAACGGCGCCAGCGCCCTGACAGGATCCTAGGCGCCGGTCGAACCGTAGCCGCCTTCGCCCCGTTGGGTCTCCCCCAGGGCTGCCGGAGAGGCCTCTTCCTGCCAGGTCCAGGCGGGCACCGCCGCCAGGAGCAACTGGGCGATGCGCTCGCCCCGGCGCAGCAGGAACGGGGTGGCGCCGTGGTTGATGAGCAGCACCTGGACTTCGCCCCGGTAGTCGGCGTCGATGGTGCCGGGGGCATTGAGCACGGTGACGCCCTGCTTGAGGGCGAGCCCCGAGCGGGGCCGAACCTGGCCCTCGTGTCCCGGCGGGATCGCCAGCGCCAGGCCGGTGGGCACCAGCCGGCGCTCGCCGGGGGCCAGGGTCCAGGTCTCCCGTTCCGGAATGGCGGCGCGCAGATCCATCCCGGCGGCCTGGGGCGTGGCCCGCTCGGGCAGGGGGAGGCCGAGGCCATGGGGCAGCCGGTGGATGGGCACGGGAATCATGGTTTCTCCTGGGGACGGGCAAGGCTGGTCCCTGCCAATATAAGACCTTACACCGGCGACCCCCCTCACCACCTGCCGCTCCGGGAGAATCCCAATGATCTTCAAGGCTGTCCTTGCGTTCGCCCTCTGTCTGGGGCTGGCAGCGCAGGAGGAGACCCGCCCGGCCAGCCGGACCGAGACCCGCAGCGAAACCCTGGCCTACGGTTCCAAGCTCTGGGTGCGGAACCGCAACGGCGCCATCCAGGTCAGTGGCTGGGACAAGGAGGAGGTCAGCCTGACGGCAGAGATCCGGGATACCGAGCAGCGCCGGATCGAGCTGGCAGTGCAGCGGCAGGGGCCGGACCTGGATATCGAGGCCCAGTTCCAGCAGCCCCGGCTGAGCCTGGGCCTGGGCCCGGCGCCCAGTCCCTGGTGCCGCATGACCCTGAAGGTCCCGCGCAAGCTCCTGGCCTCTTTCCGCACCACCAACGGGCCCATCTCCGTGGAGATGGTGATCGGCTATGTCCGCTGCGAAACCATCAACGGCGATATCAACCTCGGCGCCATCGCCGGGGAGGTCCTGGCCGAGACCACCAACGGCAATGTCGAGGCGCGCGGACTGCACGCGCGCATCAGCGGCGGCACCGCCAACGGGCGGATCGTGCTGGAGGACGTGGACGGCCAGGTGAAGATGGAGACCACCAACGGCTTCATCACGGCCCGGAACCTGGATGGCTGGGGCGAAGGCATCAGCCTGGCGAGCACCAACGGCGCCATCGAACTGGAGCTGGGCCGGGCCACCGGCGACCTGCTGGCGGAAAACGCCCACGGCAGCATCAGGGTCAGGGTCGCCAACGCCCAGGTGCTTGAACTCGGCAAGCACCGGGTGCGCGTGCGCATTCCCGGCCGGACCCAGAAGATCGTCCTGGGCACCACCAACGGGAGTATCCAGGTCCGGTAGATTTGCTACTCTGGGTTGATGCGGTTCGCCCTGGCCCCCTTCGCCCTCTCCGCCCTGATCGGGGTGGCGGGCCCGGCCCAGAGCGTGCGCCTGCCGCAGGTGTTCGAAAAAACCCTCGGCAACGGCATCCGGGTGATGGTGGTGGAACGGCCGGGGTGCGGCGCCATCCGCGCCCAGGTGTTCATTCGCGGCGGCCGGGCCAACACCGGCGGCCTGCCGCCGGTGGCGGCGGACCTGCTCGCCCGGACCCTGTTCCAGCGGATGCTGCCGGCCGGGCTGGAACCGAAACTGGAGCCCCTCCTGGAACAGGAAGGGGGCGCCTTCGAGGCGCTGCGGCTGGATCGGCTGGCCCAGGCGCGGCTGCCCGAGGGAGCGCAAGCACCCGTTGCATCGGAACAGGCCGCGCTCAAGGCGCTGGAAGAGAACGCCACGGCCACCCTGCAGAAGCGGATGGGCGAAACGGAAACCTGGGACGCGCTGGATGCCATGGGCGGCACCAGGCGGATGGTGGGGGTTTCAGCCGATTTCCTTTCCCAGGGCATTGATCTTCCCATCGCCTCCTTCGACGCCTGGTGCCGGGCCGAGACAGCCCAACTGCTGCACCAGCCGGTGGGGCGGTTTCCCCTGGAGCGGGACCGGCTGATCCAGGAGATCGAAGCGGGGACGCCGCCCAGTCCGCCGGCCTTGTCCGTGCTGCTGGCCACGGCGCTGTCGGGCCGGCCCTATGCCCTGGCCGCGGAATTCCACCGGTCCCAGGTGGAAACGCTCACCTGGCGGGAACTGGGCACCTATGCCCGGTGGGCGGTTTCCCCGGAGAACCTCAGCCTGGTGCTGGTGGGCGATGTGAAGGGCCCGGCGGCCCTGCCCCTGCTGGAACGCACCTTCGGCACCCTGCCCAGATCCCCCGGCAGCGCGGCCCACTGGGAGGGGTCGCCGCTGTTCCAGGCGAGCGACGCGGTGAGTTCGCTGGAATCGCCCGGCGGGCGCCGGCTGATCGTGAGCACCACCGGCGATACCCGGGTCTTTTTCGGCTGGCGCGTGCCGCCCGCCAACCATCCGGACGGCTCGGCCCTGCGCGCCCTCACCCAGATCCTGGGGGGCGCCCCCAGCTCCAGGCTCAACCAGAACCTGGTGGCGACCCGGGGCCTCGCCAGCCGGCTGACGATCCGCATGGGCGTGCCCGGGCGGCGCGACGTGAACCTTCTGGTCATCGAGGCCGAGCCGGCTCGGGGGCATTCCCTGGACGAACTGGAACAGGCCATCCAGGACGAGGTGCTGCGGCTCCAGCGGGAGCCCCTGACCGACCTGGAGGTGCGCCAGGCCCAGGTCCAGATGGAAGCGGAGGAAACCCTGGTGCAGGAGGACGCAAGCAACCTGGCTGAGGCCCTGGGCGCGGCCCAGTGCCAGGGCGGCGACTGGCGGATGGCGTTCCGGGCGCTGGAGGCGGGCGGCCTGAAGGCCGCCGACATCCAGCGGGTGGCCCGGACCTACCTGGTGCCGGCCCGGGCGACCATCGCCCAGCTCGGGCCGGACCCTTTGCTCCTGCCCATGGACCGCACTGAAAGCCGGCTGCTCCAGGTGCTCACCGCGCTGCTGCGGCGCAAGCTGGGCAACACGGCCCAGGCCGATATCGTCCTGCGCGAGGCGCTGCGCCAGCTGCGCATGCTTTCACTGGCGGAGCGGGAACAGACCCTCAAGCTGCTGGAAGCGCAGGTGCAGCCATGATCCGTTGGACCGGGCCGGCGCTCGCGGTCGTGCTGGCGGCGGCGCTTCCCGCCCAGGGCCCGCGGGAGCGGCAGTCTTTCCAGACCGCCGGGTTGAATTGCGTCCTGGTGGAGACCCACGAACGGCCTTTGATCCGGGTGGAGCTGGTGACCCGTTGGGACCGTGGCGAGCTGCCCGCCGGCAAGGAAGGGATCGCCGGCTTCCTGGTCGAAGCCATCGAGGCCGGGGGCGCCGGAGCCTACAACCGCGCCGCCTTCAGCCGTGCCCTGGACGCCCTGGGCATGACCTTCTCGTTCAAGGCCCGGATGGGGGTGTTCCGTTGGACCATGGTGGCCGACAGCCGTTCCCAGGAGACGGCCATGGAATTGCTGGCGGATGCCGTGGTCCGGCCGGCCTTTGACGGTCCGCTGGTGGAAAACGAGCGCAAGGAGCTGCTCCGGCAGGCCGGCGCCCAGACCCCGCGAGAGCGGGGGATCGCCCTTTTCCTGTGGAGCCTCGGCGATCCCGCCGCCATGACCGTACCCGGCGCGCAGGGCTTTGATCGAATCGAATTTCAGGACCTGATCGACTTCCGACGCCGGGTGATCCGCCCCGAGAGCTCCACCCTGCTGCTCTACGGGGATCTGAACCTGTCCCAGGCCAAGCAATTGGTGCTCATGCACCTGGGCATCTGGGGACCCTCCGCCCAGGCGCCGGTGAAGGGCATCCCGGCCAAGGCCGCCGCCAAGGCGGTGCCCGATCCTTGCCTGATGGCGGTGTTCGATCCCGCCCCCGGAGCGGAACTCTGGGCCGGAGCGCCCCGCCCCAGGACCAGCGAGCCCGCCGTGGAGGCGCTGCTGCCCATCCTTCTGGCCCGGGCATCCCGGTCGCTGTTCGGCACCTTCGAAATGGCCTTCCAGCTCCCGCCGGAGGGCCACAGCCCCCTGCTGATCAAGGCCAAAGTGCCGCTGGCGGACCGGGATGCCCTGGTGTCCGGGTTCACCGCGGCCCTGGCCGGCCTGCGCCGGAACGGCTTCTCCCAGGAGGACCTGGCCTGCGCCCTGATCCAGTGGAAGGCCGAGAACAGCGCGCTGGCCCTGCATCCCGAAGCCATGCTTCGCGAACTGGCCGACGGCAGGCTGGAGCCGGAGCTGGCCCGGGCGGTGGACCAGGTGACCCTGGCCCGGGTCGACCAGGTCCTCCGGGACTGGCTGGACCCGGAACGGGTGCGCTTCCTGCTGCTGGGGGCGGATACCCCGATGCTCCAGGCGGCGGAGCAGGCCGGATTGAAGCCTTCGG
The DNA here is from genome assembly GCA_964627225.1 of uncultured Mesoterricola sp. GTDB lineage: Bacteria > Acidobacteriota > Holophagae > Holophagales > Holophagaceae > Mesoterricola. The sequence goes on along the minus strand of CAZVHQ010000011.1, from coordinate 76,956 downwards.
CGCTTGTGGGGTCCGAATAGGGTGGACAAGCTACTGGCTTACTACTATTTTAAAACTAAATTAGTAGGTGAGCGATGCAACCCCCGAAGCGCCCCGCGGACCTGAGCCAGATCCTTTCCCGAACGGCCCCCGAACTCATGGTCCAGGCCATCCAGGCCCAGGCCGGGCCCCTGGTGAACGGGGTCTACTTGCATTGGGATGAACTGCTGCGCCGGACTCCGCCCGACGGCTTGACCCATGAACAATGGTGGCTGGCCCTCCGGCTTGCCCGCCAGGCGCTCGCCCAGCCGTTGCCCCTGGTGGACAAGCATGGTGATCCGTTCACCTTCGGAGTGCCCGAGCCGGTCCAGATCCACCTGCACCATATCGATCAGGATGCGGCCGGCCAGATCCGGTCCCCTTCCGAAGTGGTCTCCCCGGAGCGCAAGGACGAATACCTCCTGCGCTCGCTCATTGAAGAATCCATCACCTCCAGTCAGCTCGAAGGCGCGTCCACCACCCGCAAAGTGGCCGTGGACATGCTGCGTGAAGGCCGGCGGCCTCGGGACCACAGCGAAAAGATGATCTACAACAACTTCCGGACGATGCAGGCCATCCAGGGGTTTCGTGATGAGCCGATCACGATTGCCAGGCTATTGGAAGTGCACAGCCTGATCGCCGAAGGCACCCTGCCCGATGCCGCCAGCATTGGCAAATTCAGGCGATCGGATGACGTGCGCGTGGTGGATAACGAAGCCGGGACCATCCTGCATCAGCCTCCAACCCACACGGAATTGCCGGAGAGGATGGAACGATTATGCCGGTTCGCCAATGCCCCGGAGCACGAGCGCCCCTTTGTGCATCCCATCCTGAAAGCCATCCTCCTGCATTTCATGGTCGGCTATGACCACCCCTTCGAGGACGGCAACGGGCGCACCGCCCGGGCGCTGTTCTACTGGTCGATGCTGAAAAGCGGCTACTGGCTCACGGAATTCATCTCCATCTCCCGCATCCTGAAGATGGCCCCGGGCCAATACGGGAGGGCCTACCTCCATGTGGAATCGGATCGCGGGGATGTCACCTACTTCCTCATCCACCAGCTGGCGACCATCCGCAAGGCGATCACCGGCCTGCACGAGTACCTGGCGCGCAAAGCCAGCGAACAAAAGAGCGTCGAACGGCTGTTGGCCACCTCGCCGGCCTTCCGCGCCGAGTTGAACTACCGGCAGAGGGCCCTGCTCGCCCATGCGCTCAAGCATCCGGGCGATGGCTACCGCATCGACGCCCACCAGCGCAGCCACGGGATCGTCTACCAGACGGCGCGCATGGATCTGCTTGAGCTGGCGGGATTCGGCTTCCTGGAACAGCGCAAGGAAGGCCGGGCCTACATCTTCATCGCACCCAAGGATCTGGAGCAGCGGCTCAAGGCCGTCACCCGAGCTTGATCACCCCGAGGCTGGAGAGCAGGATCAGCAGGATCAGCACCGGCGTGACGAACCGGAGGATCCCGTATACCAGCCGCCCGTGCCAGGGCTCGGCGGCGTAGCCCTGGTCCATCTCGTCCTTGAACGTTTTGCGGGTCATGACCCAGCCGCCGATCAGGGCGATGGCTAGGCCGCCCACCGGCAGCAGCACGTTGCTTGAGAGGAAATCGAACAGGTCGAAGAAGTTCTTGCCGAACATCTTCGCCTCGGCCAGCAGCGGGCTCTGGGAGAGGGTGGCGGGGATGCCCAGGGCGAACATCAGCACACCGGTGAGGATGGCGGCGCCGCGGCGGTTCATGTGGCCCTTCTCGATGATCCAGGCCACCGGCACTTCGATGAGGCTGACCATGGCGCCGACGGTGGCGATGGCGGTGAGCACGAAGAACACCATGGTGAACAGGCCGCCCAGGGGCATCTTGCTGAAGATCAGCGGGATGGTGTTGAACAGCAGGCCAGGTCCGCCGGCCGGCTTGCCGCCGAAGGCGAACACCGCCGGGAAGATCGCCAGGCCCGCCAGCAGGGAGACCGCGGTATCGGCCAGGGCCACCCGGGTGGCGCACGGCACGATCCGGGTGGAATCGGGCAGGTAGGAGCCGTAGGTGGTCATGGTGCCCATGCCCAGGGACAGCTTGAAGAAGGCCAGGCCCAGGGCGTACAGCACGATGGAGGCGGTCAGCTTGGACAGGTCGGGCCTGAACAGGTAGGCCACGCCGGCCCCGGCTCCGGGCAGGGTGAGCGCCCGCAGGTCGCAGATGATGAGCAGGATGAACAGCAGCGGCATCAGGGCCTTGGTGACCTTCTCGATGCCCTTGGAGACGCCGGCGGCGATGATCGCTGTGGTCAGCACCAGCACCCCGGCCTGCCAGAGCAGCGGCTCCCAGGTGCCGCCGGCCAGCGCGCCGAAGGTTTTGCTGTCCAGGGTCGCGCCGGACAGGAAGGCTCCGAACGACTTGAACACATAGGCGAACACCCAGCCAGCCACGTCGGTATAGAACGCCATGATGAGGAAGGCCGCGGCCACCCCGGCCATGCCGACGCCGGACCAGAACTTCTGTCCGGGGATCACCGCGCCATAGGCGTGGACGGCGTTCAGCCGCATCTTCCGGCCGATGGTGAGCTCCACCACCAGGATCGGGATGCCGACGAAGGCGATGGCGAGCAGGTAGACCAGGACGAAGGCCGCGCCGCCGTGCGAACCGGTAAGGTAGGGGAACTTCCAGATGTTGCCCAGGCCGATGGCGGAGCCCAGGGTGGCGGCGAAGGCGCCGAGCGTGGAGGCAAAGGCATCCCGAGGTTTCGGGGTGGTAATCGACATGATGACTCCTGGCAATGGGGGTCCCGGGCAAAGGTGCCCGGGAAAAAAAACACTGATCAACCAGGATAGCGTCCGGGAATCCTTAAACCCAGGGTTTCTCCCAGGCCCAGGGCCAGGTTCATGTTCTGCACCGCTTGCGCGGCCATGCCCTTGCCCAGGTTGTCGATGGCGGTCAGCACCACGCCGCTGCCGCTGCGGGCGGCCACGGCCAGGTCGGCGAAGGCGCTGCCGGCCACGGCGCCCACCCGGGGCGAATCGGCCACCAGGCGCACCAGCGGGGCGTCCCGGAACACGTCCTGGGCGCGGGCCTGCAGGCCGGCCAGATCGAGGCCGGGCGGCAGGGGGAACTGCAGGGAGGCGAAGATGCCCCGGACCATGGGGGCGCTCTGGGGCACGAAGGCCAGCTCGCCCTTGATGCCGACCGCGGCCATGGCGGCCCGCACTTCGGCCAGGTGCTGGTGGTTGAGCACCTTGTAGGCCTTGAAATCACCCGCCCGGAGCGGATGGTGGGTGCCGGCCGAGGGGCTGGCGCCGCTGCCGCTGGAACCGGTGGCGGCACTGGCGGCCATCCAGCCGATCTCCAGGCCGCGCAGTGGCAGCAGGGAAAGCTGCAGGGCGGTGGCGAAGCATCCCGGCGAGGCGATGCGCCGGGCGCCGCGCAGGGCGTCCCGGTTCCATTCCGGCAGGCCGTAGACGAACCGGGCCAGGTGCTCGGGGCAGGGGTGCGCGCCGCCGTAGGCTTGGGCGAACACCTGGGGATCCTTCAGCCGGAAGTCGCCGCTCAGGTCCACCAGGAGCAGCCGCGCGGCGATGCCGGCCCGCTCCCAGGCAGCTTCCAGCTCGGGCAGCTGCCTGGCCAGCTCGCCGTGGGGCAGGGCGGAGAAGACGATGGGCTGCTCGACCTGGGTGAACTCGGACCAGTCGATGTCCGCTTCGAAACAGCCGTCCACGACGCCGTTGAGGTTGGGGTGGGCGGCCCAGAACGGCTTGCCCGCCAGGGCCCGGGCGGTGCCCCGGAGGGTGCCCACCGCCGGATGGGTGCAGAGCCAGCGCAACAGTTCGCCCCCGCCGTAGCCGGAAGCGCCGAGAATCACGACCGAATGCAAAATCATACCCCCATGGATTGACGGACCTTGGCCAGCACCAGCTCGCCCAGTTCCTGCGGATTGTTGCGAGCGTTGCAGGCCGGCAAGCCCAGGGTGCCGACGAAGCGCACGCCTACCCGGTTGTCGGTGGCGGGCCCGGCCACCACGTCCACGTTGAGGCCGAAGGCCTCCTTCATGTGCCGGACACCGCCCTCCACGCCGACCGGATCGTTGGCGCACAGCACGTAGGCCGCGCCCCAGCCCACCAGTTCGGGGTCGGACAGCACGGCCTGGACCCCGTACTCGCCCAGGATGCCGTCGCCGGTTTCGGCCACGATGATGTTCACGCCCCGGGCGGCCAGTTCGCTGAAGATGACCCGCGCGGCTTCGGGCGCCGTGGCGGGGCCGGTGCAGGCCACGCCGGCGTCGGTGAAGTCGAGCACGGCGTCGGCGCCGTAGTCCTGCATGGCCAGGATGTCACGCATGAGGCTGACGCCGGTCAGCTTGGCTCCGCCCACCTGGTAGCCGGCCTGGGAAAAGGCCCGCACCAGGGCGCAGGCCGCCAGGGTCTTGCCCGAGTTCATGCAGGTGCCGGCCACGAACACCACCGGCACCGGCGTGACGTCGGCCTTGCCCTGCAGAGCCGAGGACTGGATGAAGGCGGGCTGGCCCATGCGGTTGCCGAACTGGGGGAAGACCAGGACCTGGCCCAGCACTTCCACCTCGAACGGCGCGCCCACCCCGCGATTGCTGGACAGGCAATGGCCGATCACCCCGCCCAGGTTGAGCATGTGCAGCCGGTCGCCGGCCGCGACTGCGGCGGGCAGCTCGCCTTCGAAGCCCTGGAGGGCGTTGCGGTGGCCCAGCGCGCCCACCACGATGTCGCCGTCGTGCAGCACGCTCATGCGCCCGTGCACGTCCTCCAGCTGGTTGTAGACCTCCTTCTCGCCATGGATGCGCCCGGCGATCACGGCGCCCTCCCGGGCCTCCACCTCGGGGCTGAGGGTGACCCAGCGGCCGAGGTTCAGGTTGCGGGTGATGGAGGCGATCTTGTCGAGGTGGATGCGCATGTCTACGACTGCTCCGGCCGGGCCTTGAGCGCGACCATCTGCGGCACGCCGAAGATCTTGGCGAAACCGGCGGCCTCGGGCCCGGACCACAGGCGGGTGCTTTCGCCGTAGTTGGCCATCTCGGGCCGCACCAGGGCGTACCTGGAGCGCACGCCTTCCACGTGGAAGCCGAGCGGGTGCAGCTGCAGCCGCACGTCGCCGGTGACGGTGGTCTGGCTGGAATCCAGGAAGGCCTCCAGGTCCCGGCAAAGCGGATCGAAGAAGTGGCCTTCGTGCAGCATCGAGCCGTACAGGTTGCCCAGGGATTCCTTCCAGAACGTCTGCTTGCCGGTGAGCACCAGCTTTTCCAGCTCCCGGTGGGCGGCGATCAGGATATGCGCCGCCGGCGCTTCGAAACCGACCCGGCCCTTGATGCCCATGATGGTGTCGCCCAGGTGGATGCCGCGGCCGATGCCGTACGGCTGGCCCACTTCGTTGAGGGTCTGGACGATCGCGACCGGGCTCATGGCCTGGCCGTCCAGGCTCGCCGGGACGCCCTGCTGGAAGCCGATGACCAGGCTCCGGGGGGCCTTGGCGGGATCCACGGCGCCGCCGGGGTAGGCTTCGGCCGGCAGGTGCTGCCAGGGGTCCAGGGTCTCCTTGCCGCCGACGCTGGTGCCCCACATGCCTTCGTTGATGCTGTAGGATTCGGTCTTTTCCGGGAAGTCGAAGCCGTGGGCGGCCAGGTAGGCCCGCTCCTCGGCCCGGCTCGGGGCCAGTTCGCGGATCGGCGCCATGAGCGTGAGCTCGGGGGCCAGGGCCCGGAAGGCCACGTCGAAGCGCACCTGGTCGTTGCCGGCGCCGGTAGAGCCGTGCACCAGGGCGGTGGCGCCGATGCTCTTGGCGTGCTGCACCACGCGCCGGGCCTGGCACACCCGCTCGGCGCTCACCGACAGCGGGTAGAGCCCGCCGCGCAGCACGTTGCCGGCGATGAGGTGGCGCAGGTAGCTGTCGAACAGCTCGCCGCGCGCATCCACGGTGGTGTGCGAGGCGGAGCCGAGTCTGGCGGCCAGGCTCTCGATGCGGGTCAGCTCCTCGGGGGAGAAGCCGCCGGTGTCGACGGTGACGGTGTGCACTTCATGGCCCTGTTCGTTGAGCCAGAGCACGCAATAGGAGGTGTCGAGGCCTCCGGAAAAGGCGAGCAGCGCTTTGTGCTTCATTGGTTCCCCCAGGCGAAAAGCAGTTCAGTGGCTTGGTTGATCTGGTTCCGGCGGCCGGCCATCCAGGCTTCGGCGGCAGCGACGGCGGCGCCGGTGCCATCCAGGCCCAGGCCCGCCAGGGCCGGGGTCGGATCCGGCACGAAGGTGCCTTGCTTGAGCTGTTCGGCCACCTTCCGGTAGGCGTCCCGGAAGGTCATGCCTTCGGCGGCCAGGCGGCAGGCCTCCTTGGCCGCGTACAGTTCGTCGCTGCAGGCCGCGCGGCAGGCGCCGGCCTGGATCTCCAGCCCCGGCAGCAGGTGGGCGAAGATGCGGAACAGCTCCTCGCCCTTGGCCAGCGTCTCCAGGAAGGGCGCCTTGAGCAGCTGCTGGTCCCGGTGGTAGCTGGAGGGCAGGCCCCCCGCCAGGTGCGCCAGCAGCCCGGCCAGGCCGCGCAGTTCCCGGCAGCGGGCCCGGGCCAGCTCCACCACGTCCGGATTGTGCTTCTGCGGCATGATGCTGGAGCCGGTGGTGAAGGCGTCGGGCAGCCGGATGAAGCCGTACTCCTCGGTGCTGTAGAGCGCCAGGTCCCAGAGCGCCTTTTCCAGCGTGCCCGCGGCCGAGACCACCCAGGAGGCGATGGCCTGCTCGTAGCGGCCGCGGCTGTTCATCACGTCCATGGGGCTGCCCTGCACCCGGGAGAAGCCGAGCAGCTCGGCTGAGCGGGCGCGGTCCAGCGGGATGGGCGGGCCGAAGCCGGCGGCGGCGCCCAGGGGGCAGCGGTCCAGCCGGTCCCACAGGGCCGGCAGGGCTTCCAGCTCTTCCAGCAGCCCTTCGGCGAAGGCGGCGGCCCACATGCCCCAGCTGGCCGGCATGGCCCGGCGCATGTGCGTGTAGCCGGGCAGCGGGGTGTCCTGTTCGCGCCGGGCCAGGTCCAGCAGGGCGGTGGCGCAGGCATGCACCGCCTGGCCCAGGTCGAGGATCCGGCTGCGCATGAGCAGGCGCAGGGCGGTGGCCACCTGGTCGTTGCGCGAGCGGGCCAGGTGGATGCGCTTGCCGGTGTCCCCCAGGCGTTCGGTCAGGGCGTGCTCCAGGGCGGTGTGGCAGTCCTCCTCTTCGGGCAGGATGACCAGCCGCCCCTGCAGGGCCTCCTGGCGCAGCTGGCGCAGGGCGCCCACCAGGGCCTTGGCCTCGGCTTCGGGCAGCAGGCCGGTTTCGCCGAGCATGCGCGCGTGGGCGGCGCTGCCCTCGGCGTCGAACGGCATCAGCTGCAGGTCGGTCACCGGATCCAGGCCCACGGTGAACCGGTGCAGTTGCAGATCAAGGGGCAGATCCTTCGCCCAGAGCGCTTCAGCCATGATGGGACTCCCGCGACGCCAGCTGGGCGTAGGTCAGCACAAGTTTCTCATAGAAGGCGGCACCGGCCCGGAGTTCCCCCAGGGAGAGCCATTCGTCGGGGCGGTGGCTGCGGTAGGTGTCGCCCGGGCCGGCCTTGACCGCGGGCAGGTGGCCCAGGAAGGCCCAATCCGAGGCGGTGGCGGAGCCGGTGCCGCCCTGGGTGCCGGCCGCCGTCAGGGCGGCGCGCACCACCGCCTGGTTGGCGTCGGTGGCCACCGGCCGGTAGTGGTCGGAGAACACCGTCACTTCGCTTTCCAGCTCGGCGGTGATCTGGGCGGTGAGGGCGGCGTGGTCGAGGTTGGGCGTGCTGCGCACATCGACGACGAATTCGCACAGATCCGGCACCTGGTTCTTGGCCAGGCCGCCCTGGACCACGGTCACCTGGGCCCGGGCCTCGCCGAGAAGAAGGTGCGGCTCGAACCGCAGGGCATCCAGCCGGGCGATGTCCCGGGCGGCCTTGTGCACGGCGTTTTCGCCCAGATGGGCGTGGGCCACATGGGCCGATTCGCCCCGGGCCCGGCACTGCAGGATCAGCATGCCGCGCTGGGCGGTGCACACGGTCAGGCCGGTGGGCTCGCCCACCACGGCGGCGTCCAGCTGGCCCAGCACCGGCACCAGTTCCTGGATGCCCTTGCCGCCCACTTCTTCGCCAGCCACGAAGGCGAACACCACCCGGGCGCCGCAGCTCTGGTCGCGCAGGGCCAGCGCCGCCAGCACCATGGCGGTGACGCAGCCCTTGGCGTCATTGGCGCCCAGCCCGAACAGCCGGTCCCCGGCCCACCAGGGCTTGAGCGGGTCGGCGCTCCATCCGGCGCAGGGCGGGACGGTGTCCAGGTGGCTCACCAGCAGCAGCCGGGGCCCTTGGCTGCCCAGTTCGAAGAACAGGTTGTCGCCGTGGCGCTGGACCTGGAAACCCTCGGCGGTCAGCAGGCCCGCCAGATGATCGGCCACGGCCCGCTCCGAACCGGATGGGCTCGGAATGGCGACCAGAGCCTTCAGCAGCGCGGCGGGGTCCATCACGCGCCCTCCTCGGGAAGCCTGGCCACCAGCATGGTGCCGCTGCCCTCGTTGGTGAACACCTCGGCCAGGATCGCGTCCGGGCGCACCCCCGAAACCAGGTGGACGCTGGCCACCCCGGCGTTCAGGGCCTTGCGGGCGGCGGTGAGCTTGGGCCGCATGCCGTCCTTGATGGCGCCCTGGGCGGCCAGTTCGTCCAGCATCTTGAAGTCGGCCAGGGTCACCAGGCTGCTGGGATCACCGGGATCGGACAGCAGCCCCGGCACCTTCAGCACGAAGAACAGCTTTTCCACCCCCAGCGCCGCCGCCACTTCCGCTGCCACGGTATCGGCGTTGGTGTTGAGCACCTGGCCGTCGGCGTCCGCGCTGAACGGCGCCACCACCGGCACGTAGCCGCCGGCCAGGAGATGGCTCAGCACCGCCGGGTCCACCGAGGCCACATCGCCGACCATGCCGTAGTCCACCGTCGCGCCGTCCACCTCCACCGGCGGCCGGCGGTTGCCCTTGATCAGGCCGGCGTCCTGGCCCGACAGGCCCACCGCCGGCATGCCGGCGGCTTCCAGGTCGGCGATGAAATCCATCTGGATCTTGCCCTTGAAGGCCATCTTGGCGGCGTCCAGCACCTCCGGGGAGGTGACCCGGCGCCCGGCCACCTTGTGGGTGGCCAGGCCCATGGTGGCGCACAGCCGGTCCAGCCCCGCGCCGCCGCCGTGGACGATCACCAGCGGGATGGAGAAGCTCCAGAGCAGGGCCAGCTGTTCGCAGACCGAGCGGCGCAGCGCCGGATCGTCCAGGATCTCGCCGCCCAGCTTCACCACGAACGGGTGGTGGCGGAAGCGGCGCACATACTGGGCCGCGCTGCGCAGGGATTCGAAGGGGTGGGGCTGTTGCGGCATGGTTTCCTCTTTAGCTGTTCAAGAGCCACTGGATGAGCGAGCGCTGCACGTGGAAGCGGTTCTCCGCCTCGTCCACCACCCGGCACCAGCGGCCGTCCAGTACGCCGTCAGCCACTTCCACGTTGCGCCGCACCGGCAGGCAGTGCATGAAGATGGCGTCCTTGGCCGCGTTGTCGAAATGCCGGGGTGAGCAAAGCCATTCCGGGTGAGCCTTGACCGCCTCGGCGCCCAGGCCGGAGACGGTGGCGGGGCCCCAGGCCTTGGCGTAGATCACCCGGGTGCCTTCGGTGGCCTGGTCCAGATCGTCGGTCACGGCCACGCTGCCGCCGGTGGCCTTGGCGAAGGCCTGGGCCTCGGCCAGCACGCTGGGATGCAGCTCGAACCCCTTGGGATGCGCCACCCGCACCTCGCAGCCGGCGGCCGCGGCGGTGAGCAGGAAGCTGTTGGGCACGGCCTTGGGCAGCGGCTTGATGTGCGGCGCCCAGGCCAGGGTGACCGGCAGGCCCTTGGTGGAGCCGAAGGTCTCCCGGGCGGTGAGCAGGTCGGCGAGGCCCTGGCAGGGGTGCTCCCGGGCGCTTTCCATGCTGATGGTGGGCACCGTGCCCATGGTCCGGAACCCGTTCAGCACCGGGTCGGCGTTGTCCACGTCGTCGCTGACGCCCGAGGCGAAGGTGCGCACCGCCAGCATGTCCACGAACCGGGAAAGCACCGGGGCGGCTTCCTTGATGTGCTCGGCCTTGTCGCCGTCCATGACCGCGCCTTCCCGGTCCTCCAGCTTCCAGACGCCGTTGCCCACTTCCAGCACGATCGACGATCCGCCGCCCCGGGCCATCACCGCCTCGAACGAGGCGCGGGTGCGCAGGGAGGGGTTGAAGAACACCATGCCGAGGATCTTGTCCACCAGGTGCTTGGGGTGCGGACCCTGTTTCCAGGTGATGGCCCGGGCCAGGATCTCCTCCACACCCGCGATGCCGAAGTCTTGAATGCCGGTAGCGTGTCGCATGTCAGTTCCCTTGATGGAAGGTGTGGACGGCGTCGAGCAGGGCGGAGACCGCCACCAGGCTCAGGTTCAGGGGAGGCATCAGGCGCAGCACCTCGGGGTTGCCGCTGCCCCCGACCAGGATGCGCTGCTTGAGCAGATGGGCCTTGAGCTTGGCGGCCCCGCCGGGGACCTTGAGGCCCAGCAGCAGGCCGGTGCCGGCCACTTCGGCGACACAGGTGCCCTTCAGGCCCTGGCGGATCATGTCTTCCAGGGCCAGGGCCTTGGGCATCAGCCCCTCCTCCAGGATCACCCCCAGGGTCGCCCGCAACGCGGCGCAGGCCAGGGGCCCGCCGCCGAAGGTGCTGCCCAGGTCGCCGGGCTTGACCGCCCCGGCCACCGCCCTGCTCATGAGCAGCGCCCCCATGGGCACGCCCGAGGCGATGCCCTTGGCCGAGGTGACCAGATCGGGCCGCACCCCGTGCCGGCCGGCCACGTAGGGATGGCCCAGCCGGCCCACGCCGGTCTGGACCTCGTCGTAGATCAGCATGCAGCCGCAGGCCTCGGTGCGGGCCCGCAGCTTCTGCAGGAATTCAGGCGTCGCCGGGCGGATGCCGGACATGCTCTGCACCGGTTCCAGGATCACCCCGGCGGTCCGGCTGAAGTCGAAGGCGTCCAGGGCGGCCAGATCGTTGAGCGGCAGCCGGTCGCAGGGCGCCAGGAAGGACTCCAGGCCGACCATGATCTTGGGATCGTCGGTGACCGAAAGGGCCAGGGTGGTGCGTCCGTGCCAGCCGCCCTGGAAGGCCGCGAAGCGGGTGCGCCCGGTCAACTTGGCGGCGAGCTTCAGGGCGTTCTCGTTGGCCTCGGCGCCGCTGTTGCAGAAGAACACCGATGCCAGCCCCGAGGGTTCGCCGGAATTGGCGAATTCGATCAGCCCTTCCGCGGCCTGGGTCCGGACCGGCAGATCGGCCGCCGTGCTATAGAAGATCAGCTCCTTGGCCTGCGCCGCGATCGCCGCCACCACCTTGGGATGGCTGTGCCCGGTGGAGCACACGCAATGGCCGCCGTAGAAGTCGAAATAGGGGTTGCCCTGGTCGTCGAACACCCGGTCGCCCTCCCCGCGCACGATGGGGAAGGGGTAGGGCGCATAGGTGGCCTGGAGAGCGGGAATGGAAGGAGCTTGCGATTGGGTTGGCATATTTTGCAATACCCGGGACTACCAGGTGCGTAATGCAAAGTGTGCAGGGTCTTCGTGGGATCGTCAATGGTAAATATCACAGTGGTTGTGTGAATTTCCCGCTTCATTGCGATTTTTGCGCTCTTGCAAAATTGCGCAAATGAGTGCACATTTGCGCTATGAACCTGGATTCCGCCATCCTCAACCACCTCAGCCAGCGGGAAATCCCCGAGCAGGGCGAGCTGCTTCAGCTGCTGCGGGCGGATGGGTTCGACCTCACCGTATCGACCCTGTCGCGCCACCTGAAGAAGCTCCAGGTGCGCAAGGAGGCGGGCCGCTACCAGCAGCGCAGCCCCCAGCGCAGTGCCGCGCCGCGCTACACCCTCAGCAAGGTCCCGCCCTGCCTGGTGATCATCAAGACCAACCCGGGCTTCGCCCAGGCCATGGCCCTGGCCCTGGATGGCGGCCGGCTGCCCTCGCTGGCCGGCACCATCGCCGGGGACGACACGATCTTCGCCGCCCCGCTGGACGCCACCCTGCTGGACCGGCTGGAGGCTGAGATTTTGCAACAATTGGGGCAGGGCTTCTAGCGCTTCAAGCGCGCCGTTCCCGGTACCCGGGAGAAATCCAGGTCGAAGGTGTATATCCGTTCCGCGCCGTTCCTGCGGGCGGATTCCAGAACGATGTGATCCGCGAAGTCGCCGTTCCCTGTGGAAAATCCGAACATCGCGGCCTCGATGACCTCGCGGTTTTCGATGACGAAGGCGTCCGTCTCCAGGACGCTGTCGAGAAAGCGGACCAGCTTCACCCTGGGGAACTTGTACACTTTTCTGAGGGCCCACACGCTCTCCACCAGGACCACCGTGCCCACGAAGACCTGCCCAAGGGATCTCACCAGCTCCACGGCTGCCCTGTGCTGGGGCCCGTCATCCTGGATGAAGATCCGGAGAAAGACGTTGGTGTCAACGCCGGCGACGGGCATAACCCTCCTCGATGGCCGCGCGGATTGCCTTGTCGGAGATGGGGCGTTTCGACGGGAACATCCCCGCCACATCTGCGAGGGAAAGGCGTAGGGGCCGGAGGAGGATAGTGCCGGCCGCGTCCACCTCCCAGGTGAACCGGGTTCCGGGATGCACGTTGGCTTTCCGGCGGATCTCGGCCGGCATGGTGATCTGTCCCTGAGCTGTGAGCTTGGATTCCTGCCGCATGATGGCCGCCTGTCCATTAACCAAGTTAATGGATTTGCACGAAAATTCAAGGCGACTACCGCCGTTGCCGACCGGAGCTGAATCCCAAGGGAACCCGGCGGGTGGCCCGCGGCAACAAAGGGGGAGGGAGGAAGCGATGTATGAGCTATCATACATCGCACCGGTTTGCTCCAGGAGAGGCCATGAAGTTCTACGGTTTGCTGCTCAGCCTTGCCCTCACGATGGGCCTTCCCATTCAGGCCCAGCCCCGTCCCGCCCAGGTGGCCATTGCCGCCGCGGGCGACCTGCGCGGCGTGCTTGAGGAGCTCAAGGCCGGCTTCGAGGCCGGGCATCCGGGCATTCAGCTCCAGCTGTCCTTCGGCGCCTCCGGCAGCCTCACCGCCCAGATCCAGCAGGGCGCCCCCTTCGATCTGTTCCTGTCGGCGGACGAGGGCTTCCCGCTCCAGTTGCAGAAGGCCGGCCTGGCGACCGCCCAGGACACCTTCCGCTATGCCACCGGCAGCCTGACTCTGTGGGTGCGCAAGGACCTGGCGCTGGACCCGGCGAGTAACGGCTGGCAGGTGCTGCTGAGCCCCGCCGTCAAGAAGATCGCCATCGCCAACCCCCAGGTGGCTCCCTATGGCCGGGCGGCCGATGCGGCCATGCGCAAGGTGGGGATCTACGACAAGGTGCAGCCCCGGCTGGTGTTCGCCGACAACATCGCCCAGGCCGGCCAGTTCCTCCAGGCGGGCTCCGCGGAGGCGGGCCTGATCTCCGCCGCCCAGGCCAACAACCCGGTGCTGCGCCAGTCCGGAGTGATCTGGACCGTGCCCGCGGACACCTACCCGGCCCTGCGCCAGGCGGGTGTGATCCTGCTGCGCAGCACCTTGCAGGAGCAGGCCCGGGCCTTCCGGAGCTACCTCCTTGGCGGCGAAGGCCAGGCGATCCTCGCCCGGCACGGCTTCGCCAAGCCCTGACATGGATTGGGAGGCCATTCGGCTCAGCCTGCGGCTGGCCGCCAGTTCCGTCCTGCTGCTGGCGCCCCTGGGCATCCTGTTGGCTTGGCCGCTGGCCTATGGCTGTTTCCGCGGCCGGGTGCTGCTGGAGGCGTTCACCTCCATTCCCCTGGTCCTGCCGCCCACCGTCCTGGGCTTCTACCTGATCGTCGCCATGGGACCGCACAGCCCGATCGGCGTGGCCTGGGAAAGCCTGACCGGCACCCGGCTGGTGTTCACCTTCCAGGGGCTGCTGCTGGCCCAGGTGATCACCAACATGCCGTTCTTCCTCCAGCCCCTGGTGGCCTCCCTGGGCGGCGTCGACCGCAAGCTGCTGGAAGTGGCCAGCACCCTCGGTTCCGGCCGGGCCGGCGTCTACTTCCGGGTGGCCCTGCCGCTGGCTTGGCGCGGCCTGCTGTCCGGGCTGATCCTCAGCTTCGCCCATGCCATCGGCGAGTTCGGCGTGGTGCTGATGGTCGGCGGCAACCTGCCGGGCAAGACCCGCACCGCCTCCATCGCCATCTTCGACCAGGTGCAGTCCTTCGACCTGGCCGGCGCCAACCGCACGGCGATCCTGCTTGTGGGGTTCGCCTTCGCGGTGCTGGCCTGCACCGCCTCGCTGCGCGCCCGGGAGCGGGCATGAAGGCCCGGTTCCGCAAGACCTTCCCGTCCGGCCCGACCATCGAGGCGGAATTCGATCTGCCCCTGGGCGGCTTCAGCCTGACCGTGCTGTTCGGACCCTCCGGCTGCGGCAAGACCACCGTCCTGCGCTGCCTGGCCGGCCTGGAGCGGCCGGACAGCGGCTTGATCCAGGCCGGCGCCGAGGTCTGGTTCCATCCCGGCCGGAAGGCCGCCCTGTCCCCGGCCCGGCGCGGCATCGGCTACGTGTTCCAGGAATCCGCCCTGTTCCCGCACCTGAGCGTGGCCGGCAACATCGGCTACGGCCTGCATGGCTGGCCCCGGTCCGAGCGCCGGGCGCGGGTGGCCGAAATGATCCGGATCATGGGCCTGGAAGCCTTCCAGGAGCGCCGCCCGGCGGAAGTTTCCGGCGGCGAAAAGCAGCGGGTCGCGCTGGCCCGGGCCCTGGCGCCGCGGCCGCGGCTGGTGCTGCTGGACGAGCCGTTCGCCGCCCTGGACCGTGCAACCGCCGAGCAGATGCGCCACAGCCTGCGGCAGATCCTGCAGACCCTCGACGTGCCCGCCATCCTGGTGACCCACGACCCCCAGGAGGCCTTGGCCCTGGGCGACCGCATGCTGCTGATGGCCGAAGGCCGGATCATCCGGGACGGCGCCCCCGCCGAAGTGCTGTCCGCCAACGGCGACAACGCCCGGGCCGAGATCGGCGAAGTGTTGCGCGCCAAGGTGCTGGGCCGGACGGAGGGCCTGCTGCGCCTGGCGGTGGGCGACACCCAGCTGTTCGCCCCGGACCCCGGCGGCCAGTTCACCGAGGCCTATGCCTGTGTGCGCGGCGAAGGCGTGTCGCTGGAACGAGGTCCGCACGGCCTGATGTCCCAGCGCAACCGGCTGCCGGCGACCGTCGTCGCGATCGAACCGCTGGGGGCGCTGCGGCGGGTGCGGCTGGATGCCGGGATGCCGCTGGAGGCGCTGATCACCACGTGGGCTTGCGAGGATCTGGGGCTGGCGGTGGGGCAGGAAGTGCATGCGCTGATCAAGGCGAGCGCGATCCAGGTGATTCCGATCGAGGTGTGAGGGGGGCAAGCGCGCCTTGGAACGGGGCGCCATCAGGACTTGGAGCAAAGGAAGCGATGGGTTTATTGCTTGAAGTGGTTCCGGAATTTAACGATTTTTAAAAAAGTATATAAATAAACCTAATAAGTTTAAGTTTATTGAAAATCCAAAAAACATTAACAAGAATGGTTGAATTGTTAATGAAAGAGATTCGCCGATAGAGAAAGGTATGGTATCAAAATGGAATAAAATGGAACCAATCGGTCCAGATAAATAGTCAAACCAGGGCATAGAAAAACATTGGATCAATCCAGTTATGGGGAAAAATAAAAAATATCCTACAACGGATGGAACATAATAAGTACAAATAATTGTGAACAAAAAAATGATAATATTCATCATTATACTAATTGCCCATCCCATAATAAATATGTGCAATAGAGAATTCAATTGTTTAATATATTGTAGCTTAATTCGATACATACTAGTTATTTCCCGAACCATGATCATCTCCAAACAGAAACCTCATTGCTGTTCAACCCATGTAAAGGCGTAAGGAGACCTCAATATTATTATAGCCTTTCATCAGGTATTGGTTCTATGTATGCCTCGGTCTCATCTGCCTCCAGTTCGAACTTAACTTCCCGTGGCTCTCCAGGCATGGCCAAGCGAAGTTCCAGCTTCTCGGGTTGAGGCTCTGCAAGGAAGCTGGCCCGCTGTAGCAAAATCACCCGTCCCAAACCGGGCTCCAGGATGAGCGTGTCCAGGACCGCCGGAACCTGTACCCGTTCCCCTGTCTCATGGGTCAGCAGAAGGAATGGGAACAATCCTGGCAACTTGAACCGGATCACCCGGTTGCCATGGGCGTCCATGCGGGCGCCGACCATGGCTGGTGGGCATAGATTGGTGAGCTCCACGGTTTCATCGCCTGCCAGGTGGCGGCATTGCAGGTCTGGGTGGGCATAGTTGTTGAAGGCGAGGGAATAATCCGGGGGGTAGGGTGTTCCGCTCGCGACCCAGGCGTCGTTCCAGGTTCCGGCCAACCCCACGCGTGGTTCCCAGTTTCTGGTAATCACGCCCATTCCCTGGGCTCGGAGGGAACCCCGGATCTTCTCATTGGCTTTTCCGAGCATGGCCTTCCAGGCGGCCTTGGCGGTGAAAGGTTGGTCCGCGGCCTCGATCTGAGGTGCTGGTAGGCGCTTGGTGCGGCTGGCCTTGAACTGCCAGAACGGGCTGTAGCCACGCCCCACCGGGTTTTCCGGCCAGAAGGCTTCTGCCAGGAGGGCATCGGTATGAGTTTTCTTCCAGGCTTGGCGCAGCTTGCCCCGGTCCACTCCTGGCAGGCAGACGCGCCTGGGCACACGTTGAGCCGCGGGGTCTGCGGCATGCACCTTGACGTGCCCGCCGAAGGCGTATTCGTAGCGCAGGGGTAAGGTGGTCAAGGGTTTCGGTCGGGTGAGCCGCAAGGGGCAGCGCCGGATGAGAGATAGCGTGCCCACTTTCACCAACCACCAGAGAGCCCGGACCAGGGGGTTCCGGCGAATGAGCCAGCGTTCTCCGGTCACTTGCAGGCGCTTGTCCAGTAGGAATTCGCCTGGAATGGGGTTGGCCTGGGCATGGGCGATCCGTTCCTGCCAACGACGGTCCTCCTCCGGCGTGAGTTCAAATCCGAATTCCAGGGCGAATGGCTGGTGCGGGGTGGGGCGTTCCCGATCCGGGGCGGAAAGCTTGAGCCGGACCTGGAACCGGGCGAGGGGTTTGCTGCCGGGCGCGTGGGCATCCCCGATAAAAATGACGTCGCACTTGGGCTTTGGATCAGCTGTGTCGCTCTCCCAATACAGGCTGCTGTTCAGGAACTCACCGTGATAGGTATCAGTCATGGCAAGCGGGCTCTGCGTCTGGCTGAGCTTGAGGCCGTGGGTGAAGCCCTGGGCCTGAAGGGTGGTGTCTGCGGGGACCAGGTCCAGGGTCACCTTGACCAGGACGACCCCCAACTCAGTGCCCGTCGGGTTAAACGTGTCGAAAGGGAGGCATGGCAAAGGGGTGAAGTTAATCAGGGGCATGGGTTGGGCTCGATATGGTGGTTGTTTGCCGCGATGCGGGGCGATCACCTGGGTTCAGGTTCTGATGCCGGCGTCTCGGGGGTCCGGTAGCGGATGGAATCCAGGATGGCGTCCCACAGGGCCAGAGCCTGTTTTCTGCTCAGGCTGGAATTGACCGGCGGTTCGCCATACCCGGTGAACATTTCCAGCATCAGGCTGGGGGCGGTGGCACTTTCCGCCTGTCCTTGATACTCCCACATGAAGGTGTAGCCAACAGTTAGATTGGCCTCCCGGACCCGTTCCACCAGTTCCTGGCCCTGGTAGGGCCCCACTTTCCGTTCCTGGCCTCGGAGACGTCTGACACCCATGAGCGCGTGCAGGGGGGAACTCGCGCCGACCCGTTCCAGGAGTTTCCTTCCGTTGGCGCCTGCCTCGTTGACGGTATCGGTGCAGAAGCGGACGTATACGTCGGGGTTGGAGGGGAAGGTGATATGCATGGCAATATGTTCGTTGGGATCGTGGGCCGGTTCGCCTCGGAAGTAGGCATGGTCGAAGCAAAACCCGGGCTCGCGGGGGATTTCCTGGGGGTCTCGAAGCCGGATTCTTTTAAACTGTTTCTCTAGGAGGTTTGATGTTTCCAGATGCCCTTCGGGATGGTTCTTAGCACTGCTGGTGAACACAAAACCACGACCGCAGTCCCAGAAATAGCCTTTTACCCTAACAACATTTCTGAATTTAATTTCTCGATCATTCCAATAGTATGTGAACCAGCTGTTTGGGATGCTACCAGCTATGATCTTTTCCAATTGGGTGCCCCCCTCTTTGTGGGGAACTCTCCATTCGTCGGCCTCTGCTTCAAGGGCTTCCTTGAGCATTTCAGGGGCCGGTACTGGGAAAGTTTGAATGAAGGGACCTGCCCACTCAAACCCTTGGCGACCCCAATCTATTTCAGCCTCCTTCGGGACATCGATCAGGAACCTTCCCGCAGGCAAGGTGGTCTTTTGCATTTTAGTCACCGTTTTTATCCATTTGCGTTCAAACATAATTCCTGTTCCGATGAGCAATCCGCTTAATAACAGGAGCGGTAGTCTCTCGTTCATTTAACACCTGCAACAAATTGGCAAATAGCCCAAAGGGTGAGCAAACGAACACTATCCTCCTTATACGCTGGGGAATGCACTATCCCCGTCAAAGGCCAAATCCGTCCTTTCAACCACGTGTTTCCTGGCGCACTGCCAGACTGCCAGGAAACGGTGCGGTCTCCACTCGTATCCTGTTTTTGTATATGGAAATGGAATAAGGCCACCGAATAATTATTTATGGAAGAATGAGCACTTACCGCTCGGCATTTGCCTTCCATGGTTATATTTATTAAATTACCATTTTGTAGGTCATATTTACTTGCATAGGGTATTTCTGAACTCCGAATCACATGCCATTTTGTCATTCCAAAGGTAGGCAGTTTTTTATCATTCCCATAACAAGCATAGGTGGGAATTGAGTGGGGTTTTTCAAGGAATTCGTGAAAAATTTTGGCCTTAAGTAAACAATTGTTATAGGAATTCCATGGTGAAATATTTGGATTATCTTTAAAAATTCCACACGGATCTAACAAGCATGGGTTCACGAGCCGGTACCAAGCATCCTCTTTCAAATAGATCTCACTGTAAGGGTCCGTAGTGGGCAAAGAGAATAGTTTTTCGCCTTTCCCCTCTTCTTTGGTAATTCCAGCAATGAGCCAGTTACATGGATATTCCTTAGATGGAAGAAGCTCGAGGCAACCTGGGCTGTGAGCCATGACTGGTGTCGTTTCCTCTGTAGTTAGGCCCATGAGTATTGACCCTGCGTTGCGAAGGAAATCAATGAAATAATTCCTAACATTCACAGTCAGTACATTACCGGCCACCATGGTCCGGTATGCGTCCGGGGTTCCGACAGCTGGCATGACGGCGTGGAATATTCCCTTGATCAAACCAGCAGTGGCGGGTACTGCTGCTGCCGCTCGCGCGACAAGCCCACCCATTGAGTGGGTCACAAGGATCACCTCGTTGCAAACGAAAAGGATATCTCCAGAATCGGACCTTGCGTCTCTATAGCGATTAATTATTTGGGGAATTATAGCAGCTAGGGCATCGGCTGATGTCGAGGATGAATCAAGCCAGTTATAGCCAAAGGCATAAACTGGCATAAGATTTTTCAAGAAGACATTCCTGATTTTATCCATTGGCATTCGACAATGTGATATTCCATTCAAGTCTAAACATTTGGTTGATTGTCTGGATGATTGATTATCGGCTAGCAATTGTAAATAATGCGGGAGCTCTCCATCTGGTGTTTGCTCTGGTGAGCGCTCGGGGCTTCCTGTAATGTTGGCGGTCATTTCCAGGGAAAAAAGAAAATCCTCATAGTAGTAAGCATGAATGGAGGACCACCCACGGAAGTGTTTCCCCTTGGAACTGGATGGAGATAGGAAGATTCCTTCGGGACCGCCCTCCAGAAAACCGGCAGCATCCACACTCGTGGTCTCTAGGTTCAACAGTGCCTGGCGATGGCATGGATTGTAGTTCTTCCATTGCCTTACCCGGCTCTCACAGCTGACGACCCCGCTAGGCGGGCGCCAAGGATCGGGCGGTTCCTTTCCTTTGAGTTGTAACCTATCCTTGACAACCTCCTCCATCCCCGGCTTGACCCGCAAATTGGACCCCGCAATCCCAGGCACGAAGATAATGGGGATCACGTTGCGAGGAGGCATCTTATTCTTCAATGCCTCGACAACCTGCCGGTCCTTGCCCGTGATTTTAGTCGCCATCTGCCCCTCCCCCAGCGTCGCCCGGCTCCGTCGAGTCCGGCACGATCGACTGCCTCTTCACCATTGGATTCGCTGGTTTGGGCGGCTTGCCATCAGCGTCCACCGCGCTGGCAGGCGCGGCGCTCATGAGGCACTGAACTTTGCCTTTGGTGTTGCCTTTGTTCATGGTCACTTCGTCCTTATCCCGCACCACCCGCTTGCCGTTGACCAGAAAGGTGTCATCGCCCTCAATGAATTTCACTTCGCCCTCGTTGCACCCTGATGACACGCCGCCTCCGCTGCCTGACTCGTCGCCGGTGACGTTGGCGATGCTGGACCCGTCCGCCAGGACCACCGGGTGTCCCCGGAAAAACACGTTGGGGGAGACGCTGAGTCCTTCATCCAGCTTGGCCACGACCCGGTAGGGAATCGGGACGTTGTTGGGCGGGGTCTTGCAGACATCCGGGCTGGCGCTCACGGCGATGAAGACGCCTTCCTTGGCCGCTCCTTCGGGATGTGACATGGGTTCCTCGTCAGTTGATTTCCACGTTCTTGCCGAAGACCTTCACCGGGCCGCCGCCCGTGATGGTCACTTCGGTGCCCTCGAGGGTGATCTTGCCGTCCTTGGTCATGACCATCCTCGACTTGCCGACCTCGATCACGAACTCATCGCCGACTTTGAGGGTGTAGACCTTGCCGATACTGCTGGTCTTGCCATGGCCGACCTCTTCCAGCGAATCCAGCCCCACCACTTCAGTTTTGGCGGCGCCCACCGTCATCAGGTAGGCCGCGCCAACGGTGAGCGTTCGCACGCCCCCCACCTGCTCGGTGCTGGACAGCAGCACATTCTCGTTCTTGGTGGCCCCGATGTGGATGCGCTGTGCGGCCCCGACTTCCAGTCTCTGGTTGATCCCGATGGAGATGGATTCGTTGGCCCCCACTTGCTCCGTCCGGTCGTTCCCGATCTCCGTGCTCTCATCGTTGCCAACGGCCTTCCTCCGGTCATGGCCGACCTCATGGCTCTCGTCATGCTCCACCTCGATCCGCTGGTCCTTCTCGGCGTGCAGCCAGACTTCCTCCGCGCCCTTCTTGTCCTCGAAGCGCAGCGCGTTGGCGGTGCTGGCGTCGCCTTCCTTGCTGGAGCGGGTCAGGATGCCGGACTGGGTCTGGTTTTCCGGCAGGTCCCAGGGCGGGCGCATCAGTTCGTTGTAGACGCAGCCGGTGATGATCGGGCGGTCGGGGTTGCCGTCCAGGAACTCCACCACCACTTCCTGGCCGATGCGCGGCACGGCGATGAAGCCGAACCGGGCGCCGGCCATGGGGCTGCTCACCCGCACCCAGCAGGAGCTGGCGTCGGTGCTCTTGCCCAGGCGGTCCCAGTGGAACTGGATGCGCACCCGGCCATACTGGTCGCAATGGATCTCTTCGCCCGGCGGGCCGACCACGGTGGCGGTCTGGGGGCCCTGGATCACGGGACGCGGGGCGGCCAGGGCCGGGCGGTAGCAGATGGAACGGGGGGCGCAGCTGAAGTCGTTGCGGTAGGGGCTGCTGGTGCCGTGGTTCAGGTAGTTGTTGGTGCCGGTGTGGCTGACCTGGGTGACCAGGAACAGCCGGTCATGGATGTTGTCGGTCTTGCGGTAGTGGTCGCGCAGCTCGAAGCTGTGGCCGCAGGTGAGGGTGCGCAGGTTGGAGCTGCCGTGGTAGCTGGCGCCGCGCTGCTCTGTCTGCTCCATGCGCAGCCGGGCCAGCTTCTCGCCGGCTGCGAAATCCTTGAAGCCGTACGGGCCGGACGGGTCGTAGTGCTCCATGGCCGGGGCGGCGCCGGTTTCGCGGCTGGTGTGCTGGCGGTGCTCGGTGCGCTCGCGCGGGTTCTTGAAGTCGGAACGGCGGGTGCTGTAGTCGGTGCTGGTCAGCCGCTCGCCCAGGGACCAGGCGTCGATGGTGTCTTCGGTCGCCGCGCCGGGGATGCTGTTGAAGGCGATCTGGGCGGCTTCGGGCACCGCCGGCGCGGCCCGGGATTCGTTGGCCAGCACCAGGACGTGGCTGTCCGGTTCGAACTTGAAATAGTAGTAGAGGCCATGGGCCTCCAGCAGCCGGGTGATGAACTGGAAGTCGGATTCCTGGTACTGGACGCACAGGGTGATGGGCGGGTATTCCTCTTCCTTGAAATTGAAACGGGTGCGGGCCAGGCGGCCATAGTCCTTGAAGACTTCCCGCAGGATGGCGGGCAGGTTCATGTCCTGGAAAAGCTTGCAGTTGATCCGGTGCTTGAGGAAATCGGTCCAGGGGCCCAGCTCGGCCTGGTAGCCGGCGAAGCCGCCGTCGGAACCGGTATGGCTGAAGCTGGTCACGTGGCCGTGGAACCAGCGGTCGGCGCCGGAAGCGGTGCGCAGGGTGACGCCCATGGGCTTGCCCATGAGCTCCTTCGGGGCCAGGTCGGCACGCTCGGAAAGCAGCTGCAGGGTGAACCTGAACGGCTCGCTGAGGGTCTCGGTGCCCTGGAACTGGTCCAGCAGCAGCACGCCGTCGGCCAGCGGGGTGTGCAGGGTGAATAGGCGGTTTTCCTGGGTGTGGGGCTGCGTCAAGCTGGAAAGGAATGATTTCGGGTTCATGGGGCGGCCTCCAGGGAGCCGGGGTCTCCGCATCCGCGGGAACCTTGAAGGGGCGCGGAGGCCCCGGCTCGTACTGCTGGGTCAATGCTTCACGTTCAGCGGCTCAGGCGATGGCCTTGTTGGCCATCAGGTCCCAGCCGGAGTTGACGTTGCCGCCACCCAGGCCATCCGCGCGCTTCTGCTGCGTGTAGGTCCACTTGATCTGGCCGTAGCTGAAGCTGATGGATTCCGAGGGGAACCCTTCTTCGCTTTCGTTGCAGGCGCCGCTGGGCACCACTTTGGAGATCAGCACCTGCTCCATCTTGATTTCCATGTACTTCACCTTGTCGCCACCGGCGCGACAGAGTTCGATGGTGACGTCCTTGATGTGCTTGCCGGTGCAGCAGGCGTCGTAGATCTTCGGGCTGGCCTTGTCCAGCAGGTGGACGATGTCGAAGGTGCTGTGGTTCACCCGCTCGGCGGTGGCGCCGCCGTTGGAGCTGGCGGTGACCGAGGCGGGCTGCTTCAGCTTGTGCTTGAAGCTGATCACTTCGATCCAGTCCTTGTGCTTGTCATCGGTACTTTCGCCGGGGATCCCGTCGATCTTGATGAAGGCATCAAATGCCATGGCTGCTCCTTGTGAAAGGAATAGAGGGTTGAAAAAGGGGTCGATGTGGCCGGGGCCTGGATCACTGGGTGGACCCGGGCAGGTCCGCCACGAGACGCAGCGAAACGGTCAGCTCGTCCAGCTGGAAGTGCGGCCGGAGGAATGCCGCCGCCCGGTAGCACCCGGGTTTTCCAGGGATCTCGACCACATCGACGTGGGCTTCCCGGAGGGGGAATTTGGCTTTCGCCTCCTGGGACGCTGAGTCGTCCAGCAATACGTACTGGGCGAGCCAGTTGTTGAGAAAGTCCTGCACTCCCTGCCGGGAGGCGAAACTGCCGATCTTGTCGCGCATGATCGCCTTCATGTAGTGGGCGATCCGGGAGACGGCGAAGATGTACGGCAGTTGCGTGGACAGGCGGGCATTGGCGTTGGCGGACTCGCTGGTGTAGACCTTGGCCTTCTGCACCGACTGGCCGCTGAAGAAGGCCGCGTAGTCGGTGTTCTTGCAGTGCACCATGGAGATGAAACCCAGGTCGGAAAGCAGCTTCTCGTTGCGGTCGGTGATGGCCACTTCGGTGGGGCACTTGGTGGCGATCTCGCCGTCGTCGGTGCGGAAGGTGTGGGTGGGCAGCTCCTGCACCAGGCCGCCGCCTTCCACGCCGCGGATCGCGGCCAGCCAGCCGAAGTCGTTGAAGGCCTTGGTGAGCCGGGCGCCATAGGCGTAGGCGGCGTTGGCCCACAGGTACTTGGCGTGGTCGGTGCCGTCCACGTCCTCGCGGAAATCGAACTCCTCCACCGGGTTGGTCTCCGGCCCGTAGGGCAGCCGGCCCAGGACGTGGGGCAGCACCAGGCCCACGTAGCGGGCGTCGTCGGATTCCCGGAAGTTCTTCCACCGGGTGTATTCCATGGTCTCGAACAGCTTGCCCAGGTTCCTGGGCTTGCCGATCTCGGAGAAGCTTTCCAGCCCGAACAGGCGCGGGGCGGCGGCCGAGATGAACGGGGCGTGGGCGGCGGCCGCGACGTGGGAGAACTCTTCGAGCAGGCGGAAGTCCTCGGGGGTGCGGGAGAATTCGAAATCGCCGATGATGGCGGCGTAGGGGGCGCCACCGAAGGTGCCGTACTCCTCTTCGTAGACCTTCTTGAACAGCGCGCTCTGGTCGTAGTCGGGGGCGGTCCGGAAGTCCTTGGCCAGTTCGAGCTTGGTGGCGTTGAGCAGCTTGATCCGGAGCATGAAGCTGGTTTCGGTCTGGCTCACCAGATGCTTCAGGCCGCGCCAGGAACCCTCCAGGCGCTGGAAGTCGGGGTGGTGCAGGATGGCGTTCAGCTGGTCGGAGATGAGCCGGTCCAGTTCGGCCAGGCGCAGGTCGATGCTGGTGGCCAGGTCCTTGTTGATGACCAGCTGGCCGTCCAGGATCTGCTCGACGAACTCGCCGATGAGGCCGCGCGTGTGCACCTTCTCGCTGTCGTTGGCGGCGACCCGGCTCTGCTCGATGATGCTGTCCAGCAGGGCGGACAAGGATTCCTGCTGTGCTTCCCGGGGCTCGAGGGCTTCCGCGGTCTGGGTTTCGTTCTCGGCCATGGGTCACGCTCCTTCTTCTGCCTGGGGGTGTGGGCGAGGCGCTGGAGCTGCTCGGTGTCCCGGACGATGCCGTCCAGCAGTTCCTCCAGCTTTTCGTTGCCGACCATCTTGTTCTTCAGGTCGGCCAGCCGGGTGCGCAGCTCGAGCAGCTGGCGCAGGGGGTCCACCTGGTGCACGATCTGCATGGGCTCGAAGTCCTCGAGCTTGGCGAAGTTCAGCTCCACTCCCAGCAGGCCGCCGGCGTCGCTGAGCTTGTTCTCCACTTTGACGGCAAGCCGGGGGGCGATGCCGCCCAGGACATCGTCGAAGGTCTCGTTGTCCACGTTGACGAACTTGCGGTCCTTGAGCTTCTCCAGGGGCTCCTTGGGATGGCCGCTGTAGTCGCCGAGGACGCCCAGCACGAACGGGAGCTCCTTGGGCTCGGTGGCGCCGCCGACCTCGACGTCGTACATGATCTGCACGCGGGGCGCCCGGTCCCGGGAAATCTTCTTCTGGGTGCTTTCTTTGGCCATGGTTGGCGTTCCTTTCTCTGGGGTTGCGGGAAGCTCAGTGGGTCGCCTTGGCGGGCAGGCTGTGGTGCCGCAGGGCCGTGAGCTGCAGCGGGTCGGGGCCGCTGACCATGCGGAAGTTGAAGCGGATCCGGTCCGGGGCTTCGGCGCTGCCGGCGCCCACCTGCTGGGCGGTGCGGAACGGCCATTCAACGGTGCGGTCATCGCTCCGGGCCTGGTCCAGCAGCCGGAGCAGGCCCAGCCGGCCGGGGGCACTCTGCACTTGGGCGGTGCCGCCATTGACCGCCACCACCTGGAGCCGGGCGCCCTGCAGGCTGGCCTGGCCCGGCCAGGAGAACCCGGTCCAGGTCTGGGGGCCGTTGCGGTAGTGCAGCTTCTGGCCGTCGATCTCCAGGATGATCTCGCGCATGCCCGGGGCCGGCACCGGCTGCAGTTCGAAGCGGGAGGCGCCGCCGTCCTGCAGCGCGCTGGAGGCCTGGCACAGCCGGGTGACGCCGCGCAGGAACGGCTCGCTGAAGGCCACGCCGCGGCCGGCCCAGGTGCGCGGCGCCAGCTGGTCGCCCTGCAGGGTGACCAGGGGGCCGAGGTGCTTCTCCACGAACTGGGGCAGGATGCCTTCGCCGGGTTTCAGGAACTTCTGGATATCGGCCATGGCGGCCTCGTTGCCGGCGTCGACGAACGGGTACTTGCCGGCGAGGGCGCTCCAGGGCCCCATGACCTGCCGGGCCCAGGCCCGGTTGAGGTCCTGCTCGGCGGCGGGGATCAGGGCGCCGTAGGCCTGCACCAGGGGCCGCAGCAGGATCGGCCGCAGCAGGTCGCGGCCCTGGCCGTCCACCCGGGACAGCAGGGTGGTTTCGACGTAATGCTGGGCTTCCGCCAGTTCCGAGGCGCCCAGCAGGGTGCCCTGGAGGCATTCCCGGGCGCTGGCGCAGGGGTCTCCGGCCTGGGCGACGGCGCCCAGCCGGGTGCGGGCCTTCTGCAGCAGCTGGAGGTAGCCGTCGAGCGGGGCGGCGCCGCCTTCGCCGGGGGTGGCGAGGATGGCCAGGCCGGAGAAGTGCAGGCCCAGGGGGCCATAGGCGCTGGCGGGGGCGTCGGGGGTGCGGGGGCCCAGCAGCTTCTCGGTCCGGGCCAGGACGCCGGTCTTCAGGTGCTTGAGCGACTTCTCGAGCTCGCTCGGGTTGTCCCAGGCGGTCTCGAACGCGGCCCGGGCCAGGATCAGCTTGAGCGGCGACTGCTTGGGATCGCCCAGCCGGCCCAGGGCCGCCGCGGCCCCCGCGGGATCGCCGAAGCCGTGGATCACGATGCCCCGGAGAAAGGCGTCCCAGGCCTGGCGGTAGTCGGCCTGGTAGAGGGCCGCCAGTTCGGACCGGAGCTGCTCCTGGGCCTCGGCCTTGCGCGGGCCTTCCAGGCGCGGGTCCTGGGGCTGGGGCGCGGCCAGCACCCAGTCGGTGCCGTGCAGGCCGTCGCCGGCGTCGTGCAGCGCGCCTTGGAAGAACTTCTCGTACGCCTCCCGGGTGAAGCTGCCGGCCACGACGTGGCTCGCCGCCACCAGGTCCAGGTCCTGGTCGCGCAGGATGCGTCCCACGGTCATGGGTTCGAACTGGGTGTCGGCGCGGGTCTTCAGGCCGCGGTAGAGCTGCTCCACCGGGGACAGCAGCCGGCTCTTGGCGCGCAGCCTGCCGCGGGCCCCGGCCACCAGCTCCGGCCGGTTGCCGATCAGCGGCAGGTCGGGTTCGCCGATCTGGGCCAGGTAGAAGGCCACGGTCCGTTCCGCCAGGCGCGGCAGGTCGCGGTCGCCGTCCGCCTCCAGGAAGGGGCGCCAGTAGCGCGGCAGCTGGTCGGCGAGGTGGGCCGCCTCCATGCGCTCGGGCTGGTGCAGCATGAGGTAGGTCTTGAGGGCGTTGTAGAGCAGCTCGGTGCTGGGCTCCGGGGCCGGGCGGGGCGCTGGGCGGGCGATGTAGGAGATCCGGATGATGCGCGGCGCGCTGTCCGCGGAGGGCGGCGGCACCCTGCGCCGGGGCCGGGCCGGCCGGCGTCGCGCTGGCTGCGGCTCCGGGGCGTGGCCCTGGGCGAGGATCGCTTCCAGGTGCGCCCGCACGGGGGCCAGCATCAGTTCGGATAGGCCGGCGAAGTAGCGGGCCCGCAGGGTCCGCTCCAGGGCTGGGCCCTGGTAGAGGCCCCAGCCCAGGGACCCGGGGTGGCCTTGCCGGCGGTCCCGGTGCAGCTGTTCCAGGCGCAGCTGGAGCACCTGCAGGGCGCGCATCCGGTCGCCCAGGCGCGGGCTGGCGGCCAGTTCCTGGGCCGCCTCCAGCTCGTGCCGGGCCTGGGCGCACAGCCTGCGGTTGCCGGTGAACGACCAGCCCCATACGGCCGCCAGCAGGCCCAGCACGGCCAGGCCCGCGCCGATCCAGCCGAGCCGGGCCGGATCGCGCCGGGGGGCGCCGAGGTTGCTGGCCAGGAACCGGTCCGGGAAGATCACCTGGCGGAACAGCTGCTCCAGGAAGTACGGGCGGCTGGCGCCGCCGGCGGCCCGGGCCCGGCTCGGCGCTCCGAGTTCGAAGCCGGTCTGGGCCTCGCCATCGCCGGCCTGGAGCGCGCTGGTGAAATAGAACCCGCGGATGAAGGGCCGGGCGTGGTACGGGTCGTCGCCCACCAGGTGTTCGGTGAAGCTGCGCACCGCCGGGCCCAGCTGGCGGAAGGCGATGGGGAAGGTGGCGAGGGCCGGCCGGTCCAGGTTGCCTCTGCGGCCCAGCCGGCTGGCGCCGAGCTGGGCCAGGCCCTGGTGCAGCTCGGCGAAATGCTGCTCCACGGCGGCGACCGGGGCGAAGCCCGGGCCCTGCTCGTGGCTGAGGCTGGCGCCCCAGGCCTGGCGCCGCTCTTCCTCGGTGAGATCCTCGAAGAAGGCCTTGAAGCCCGGAAGCAGGTCCAGCTTGGTGAAGACCAGGTAGACCGGCAGCTTCAGCCCGAGCAGATGCTCCACTTCGCTGATCCGGCTGCGCAGCTCCCGGGCCTTGGCCGGGACGGCCGCGCTGTCCGGCTGGAGCAGGTCGGACAGGGCCACGGCCAGCACGATGCCTTCCAGCGGGCCGGCGGGGCGGTGCGCCTTGAGCAGCTTGAGGAATTCCAGCCACTCGGCGTGGTCGGCGGGCTCGCTCAGGTAGCGCCCCGGCAGGTCCAGCAGGACCCCTTCGGTGGCGAAGCCCCAGCGGCAGTAGTGCGGGTCGTCCAGGCCGTCCGGCGTGGCCTGGCCGTTGCGGGCCAGGGAGAAGGTGAGGCCCGAGTGGAACACCGCCTGGCTGGTGCCCGCCTCCCGGTGGCCCATGACCAGGTGCCAGGGCAGCTGGTACAGCGCGGCCCGGCCCCGGGTCTGGCCGGCATGGGATGCCTTCAGGGCGCACAGCGCGCCCAGCAGCAGTTCCCGCACCCGGGTCGGCTGCTCGGGCGGCACCGGAGCGGGCCCGTCGCCGGGCCGGCGCCACACCTTCAGCAGCAGGAAGGACAGCGCCACCAGCAGGAGCAGCAGGATCCAGACCAGGCGCACCATGGGGTTCGCCATGCCGAGGAAGGGACCCAGGAACCAGAGCAGGGCGATGAGGAGGACCACGGCCAGGGGCAGGAGCAGACGGGGTTTCCAGAGGCGGGGCAGAGTCATCGTGGGTTCCGTGGGGAAGAGAGGTGACTGAGGATAAGGATTAAAAAATAATTGAAATATTGAGTTTATTATGGAGGTGGCAGGCCGCCGTGGCTGGGCGGCCATGGCGGGACTGGCGAGGCCTCCCTGGAAAGGTCATGCGGCGGATGGCGACAACGTTTCATCCTGTTTCGTAGGCTTCATGATTTTATAAGCGAGGATGTTTAACGATTTAAAAATGAATTAAATAGTTGCTCCCGCTCGTTTCAGGGGGGCTTGCCGTCCTTCTTCAGGTTCAACAGCTCCCGCACCTGGACGAGCGTGGCGGGGTCCTTGATGACTTCACCCAGCCAGCTGTCCAGGGGCATCTCGGCCCAGGCCGCCGCCCGCTCCACCAGGAAGGCCACGGGGCTGTGCGGCTCGGTGTTGTGGAAGTAGGCGGCCGCGGTGCGCAAGGTGAGGATGGCTTCGCTCCGGCTGCGGATGGGGCCGGAGTGGGCCGGGGCGGGCGCGCCGGGGCCGGGCGGGGCCTGGGCCGGGGCGTCGGCGGGGCCGGGCGGGAACAGCTTCTGGCGGGTCTGGACGACCACGTCCAGGGCCTTGCCGATGGCCTCGGCCACGGCCTCCAGGCCGGGGCCCTCGATGCCGAAGCGGAGCTCCAGGGTGGCCTGCAGGGCCTGGCAGGCGGCCCGGGCGGCCTCGGCCTGGGGCTGGAGCGCCTGGTAGAATTCGCCGCCCGAGGCGAGCGCGGCCTTGTGGAAGACCTCGCCGGAGATCTTGCCTTCATCGATGGCTTCGTCCCGGGCCTGGGGGTTGCGCAGGCCCAGGTTGTCGACGGTGCGGGCCTCCTCCCACTTCATCCAGGGCAGGCCCCCGGTGGCGCCGGCGGTGAGGGGGATCTGCTGCACCGCCTGGGAGAGGTTGAGGTCGAGCCAGTCGAGCCGGCCGATGCGCGCTTCGGCGCCATCCCCGTCCAGGACCGGATGGCAGGTGTCCCAGAACCGGTCGATCAGCCCGCCCAGCACCTCCAGGCCCAGCTTCAGGCCGCCGAAGCCTTCGAGCATGGTCAGGGCCTCGGCGTACCAGCAGGCCACCTGGAGATCCTTGCTGCTGCGGGCCAGGATGGTTTCGCAGCGGTCGCGGATCAGGGGCCATTGCGGCGCCTTCAACGGCCGGACCCAGTCGCCCTGGGTCAGGCCGTCGTCTTCGCCCCTGCGGGCGGCGCGGATCTCGTCCAGCTCGGGGGCCAAGGCCAGATCGGGGCCGCCGGGGTCGTCGGGGGCGATGGGGGCCCAGAGGGCTTCGGGCAATGCGGTCGACATGGGGTCCTCCTTCAGGGCTGGAGCCGGAAGGCCACCTGGGAAGGGCATCCGGCGCGGGTGCGCAGCCAGCTGTCCAGGCCCAGCCTGGGAGCCTCCTGGCCGGCGCCGGCCAGGCGCGGAAGCGGGACGGCCGCGGCGGTCAGGCCCAGTTCGAGGTCGCAGGCGAGCAGCTCGCCGACGTGCAGCTGGATGATCTGGCGCAGCGCCGCCGCCCCCGGCCCGCCGGGAAGGAAGTCCCGGAACTGCTCCCCGGTCAGCGGGCCCAGGCGCAGGCAGATCTTGTTCTGCTGATCCCAGATGCGCTGGCCGAGAAAGGCCCCGGCGCCGATGGCGAAGGCCTGGCCGCCCAGCCGGGTCTGCTGGGCGGGCGGGGCCGCGGTCCACTGGCCGACGAACGGTTCCAGCCGCAGCGGCACCTGGAAGTAGCTGCCGAGGAAGGCCGCCAGGCTGCCGGCGGGCAGGGGCCGGCGGGCCAGGATCCCGGCGAAATACACCCGCTCCATCGGCGGGGCGCCGGGGCTCCGGACCGGGCGCACCGTCAGCAGGTCGGCCAGGTGGCTGGTGAAGCCGTCCCGCTGGCCCTGCTCGAAGGCGATGTGGAAGTGGTACTTGCGCCAGGCGGCGTAGAACAGGCAGCAGGCCCGGTGGTTGAACAGGTCCAGGAAGGCGTGCAGGGTGCCGTCCCGGTGCAGGTGGCGGCGCTCCAGCAGGGTTTCGGTATAGTGGCTGGGCAGGATTCCGGCGGGGCCGGTGAGGCCGAGGAAGCCCACTTCCAGTTCCAGCGGGGCGCCGCTGCCCCGGTCGCTGATCCCGCCGATCTCGCTGGCGGGGAAGGCCAGCGAGGCGGGGGTGCGGAAGCGGACGCCGGGCAGGGACACCGGGTCGCCCGCCGGCGGGCCGGCCAGGGCCAGCAGCCGGATGGCCTGGAAGAAGCCCGACCGGTGCGGTTCCCGCTTCAGGGCGGCGATTACGTCAGGGCGGTTTCGCCGGCTCTGGGCGGCCATTGGGCGACCTCTCCTTCCTGCTGCAGGGTGGCCATATGCAGGTTGACGAAGCTGTTGGGCGGGCAGGAACAGGCCAGGAACCGCTCCAGCACGGATGCGAACAGGAACAGGTTGCCGCCGACGTAGCAGCTTTCGTCGAAGGTGATGTGCACCTCGACGCCGCGCACGAAGGAAGCGAAGGCGCGGCCCGGGAGCCGGGTGGTGGCGGGGCGGGTGCTGAGCCGCTGGATGCCCTGGATCTGCCGGGTCACCGCCGCGGAATCGGTGAAATTGTAGAGTTCCAGGGTCTCCTGGAGCGCCTGCGGGCCCTGGGAGGCCATGGCCAGGTGGTTGAGCGACAGGTGCGAGATGAGCCGCCATTGCAGGCCCCGCTTGGCGGGCGGCGGCAGGCTCGGGCTGGGCTTGCGCAGGGGCAGGGCCAGCTTCACCGCGGGATGGGCGGGCAGGATGAAGGCCTCCTGGGTGCCGCCGCCGCCGAAGGGGATGCTCTCCGGCAGGTTCCGGTTGGTGCAGGTGAGCTGCAGGCTGAGCACCTCGTTCTCCGGGCGGGTCGGCTGGAAGTCCAGGTCGACCAGGGCCAGTTCCACGTCGGTGCCCTGGTCGTGCCGGCCGCGGGCGCGCTCCCGGGTGGCGTACCAGTAGAACCTGGCGTTCCTGCCGTCACTGCCGTGGCGGATGGAATAGAAGGGCGGGACCTCCTCGGTGCACTCCGGGGCATCGCTTTCCACCGCCCGGACCACGCTGTCGATGGAATAGATTTCAAAGGCGCCCGGGCGCTGGTTGTCGGCCGCCACCGGGTAGCCGAGCTGCAGGTGGCTCACCCGGATCGGCGCCCCGGGGTGCTTGAACAGGTTGACGATGGGCACGCAGCCCAGCTTGAAGTGGTCGGCGCCAAGGGTCTGGATGAGCCGCAGGTGCCGCTCGGTGGCGCCGTACGGGGCCAGCATGAACTGCAGCCGGAGCAGGTCGCCGCATTCCGCCAGCTTGCCGTCCAGCCCGGTCACCTCGAAGAACATGAACTTTTCCGGGAAGGCGAAGTACTCCGCCAGCAGCCGGAACCCGGGGAAGGCGCGCGGGTCGCTTTCGAACATCGCCTCCCCGGCATCGAACCCCACCGGGCGGACCGAGCCCCGGGGCAGCACCGCCAGATCGCCGCCGTCCCCGGCGCGCACTTCCTGGAGGCGGAAGAACAGCAGTTCGTAGAGCAGGGCCATGAGCGCCGGCGGCCCGTCCAGGAAGAAGCGCAGCCGGTCCAGGCGCAGGGCGGCGATGGCCAGGCCGCCCTGGGCCCGCAGGTCCAGCGTGAGCACGGCGTCGGCGGAGGTGAGCCGGCGCAGGTGCTCGGAGGCCTGGCACAGCTCGATCCGGGCGCCGGCCACGCGCAGGGGCCAGAGCTGGGTGTCGGCGCAGGTGCGGAACTGGCAGCTGACGCCCTGGAGCGCCGGCGCGAACACCGGGGTGTGCCGGGGCACCCGGTAGCCCTCGGTCAGGCCCTGCTCCTTGGGGTTCGGCAGCAGCTGCAGGATGGTCGCCGAAGGCAGCGGCCGCAGGAAATGGGGGTAGAGCACCTGCATGAACGACTCGGCGATCTCCGGGTACTCGTCGTCCAGCTTGCGGTGGATGCGCGCGGCGAGGAAGGCGAAGCCTTCCAGCAGGCGTTCCACGTGCGGGTCCTCGCAATGGTCGCGGTCGAGCTGGAGCCGGCGGGCCACCTTGGGGTAGCGCTCGGCGAATTCGAAGGCCAGGGCCCGCAGGCTGCTCAATTCCCGTTCGTAGTACGGCAGGAGATCCTCGAACATTCAGATCTGGCTCCTCACCCGGCAGGCGTTGGAAGACAGCTTCAGCACCGCGTCGAACACCACCGGCGGGCGATGGGGATGCACCCGGAGCACGGCCTCCACCCGGAACCGGAGCATCCGGTTGCAGTCCATGGGCCCGTCCAGCTCCACCCGCACCTGGTCCAGGCGCGGTTCGAAGCGTTCGATGGTGTGCAGGATCTGGCGCTGCAGCAGGGCGCGGTGGTCGGGGTTGAGCAGGCTCAGGCTGCTCAGGTCGGGGATGCCGAAGGCCAGCATGGAGCCGCCGGCCAGGGGGAAGCGCTCCGCCAGGTCGAGCTCCAGCTCCAGGCTGCGGGCGTTGAGCAGCGCCTCCAGGTCCCGGGCCACGGCCAGCTTGTGCCGGCCCAGGTCGAAGCGGGATTCGAAGGGGGGTTCCTGGGCGGCCTGGGGGGCGTCGTCGAACAGCCGGTCCAGCACCGAGGACATCACCAGGAGCTTGGTGGGAGGGTGGGCCATGGCGCGGCCTCAGCGGGGCCGCTCGGCCCGTTCGGCCAGGGCGGAGGTCTGGGTGCCGAGCAGGAAGGTGAAGCCGAGGAACAAGCTGAGCGCCGCTCCGGCCAGCAGGGCGCCGTAGCCCCACAGCGGCACGCTGCGGCGGCCCGGGCCGGCGAACCGGAACCCGGGGAGGGCATGGGGGGCGAAGGGCGCTTCGCCGCGGTGCCGGGCGAGTTCCTCGCCCAGCCGCGCGGTGAGCCAGTGCAGGCGCTCCGGGTCATCGAGCAGGTACTTGCCCTGGAATCCCAGCAGCAGGCACATGTGGAACACTTCCAGGGTCTCCAGGCGGGCCGCCGGGTCCTGGCGCAGCTGCTCCAGGCGGCGGAAGAAGCCCTCGCCGGCCAGGTGTTCGCCGAACAGGCTGAGCTGCAGGGGGGCGCCGCCCCAGCTGTCCCGGAGCGGCGAATCGGCGCCCAGCAGGATCTCGTCGGCCAGGGCGCAGAAGGCGTACTTGGCCTCCTGCACGGCTTCGGGGGGCTTGCCCAGGGCCTGGGCGCGCCGCTCGAACTGGCCCAGCAGCGCTTCCAGCCGGGCGCGGAAGTCCTCGCGCTGGGGCCAGGCGCCGTTGCGCAGCAGGGCCAGCAGGCCGAAGCCGTCCTCCAGCAGGGCCTTGAGCGGCGGCGCGGGGACCGGCGCCAGGGCCGGGGGCGGCGGGGCGGGCGTGGGGGAGAACCAGGCGGTGGAGGTGCTTGGGGTCATGGGGGCCTCAGCGCAGGACGGCGATCAGTTCGAGTTTCAGGGGCGGCAGGGAGTGGGGAACGTAGATGCAGATGCAGCGGGATTTCAGCATCCGCTCGAAGATCGGCCCGTTGGGATCGAGGGCGAAGTAGTGGTTGCCGACGCGCACCGGCACCGCCGCCGGGGTCCGGCTCACGGGGTGCAGGCCTACGCCGGGCAGGGCGGAATTGAGGATCTTTTCCACGTCGTCGGGCGAGCCCACCTTGAACTTGAGCGGCACCGCTTCGAGCAGCGCCGCCGCCGGCAGCTCGCCGGAGACCGAAAGGTAGAAGTCATGCCCCTCGGCCAGGCGGTCGCTGTCCAGGTGCCCCAGGTGGAACGACGGGCGGCTGTCCAGCAGCGGGATCACCGTGTAGCGGCTGGAGATGACCGTATCCAGGAGGCTGCGCAGCAGGGTGTCGAGCTGCTGGAAGGTGCTGGTCAGCTCCTGGTGCCGGTAGGCGGGGATCTCGGCCAGGGTCTGGCTGGAGGAGAAGGTCAGCAGCTCCCCGGCCAGCCGGGCCAGGGCCTGGTAGGCTTCCTCCGGGTGCGCCTGGGGATGGGCGAGCAGGTGGCTCAGCAGCGGATAGCTGCTGTTCACCGTGTGCAGGAGCCAGAATGAGGCGATGTCCGAGGTGCCGTATTCCATCACGCTCCGGGCCCGCTCCCGGTGCGCCGCCGCCAGCGCCTGGCTCTTGACCCGCAGGATGTCCAGCAGCCGCTTGAGCAGGGCCAGCACCGGCGGCGCGCCGCGGATCGCCGCCACCGGCGGCACGAAGCTGTCGTCCACGGCCCAGGCCCCGGCCGAGTCGCGCCCCAGCCGGGCGATGGGCACCGACAGGTGGCCGTCCCGGTTCTCCAGCTCCAGCATCAGCCGCACCTGGGAGCGCAGCACGGTCACTTCCGATTCCAGGGCGTCGGTGAACAGATCCGCGACCTGGACCCGCTCCATCTGGAAGCGCACCGGGCGGCCGGCGGATTCGCCGAGGCCGGCGCAGTTGCCGCCGAAGGCGTTGAGCACCGGCAGGCAGGCATGGATCAGCGCCTCGTTGCCGAGGCCGGGGATGTCGTTCAGCGCCCTGGACGCAGGCAGCGGCTCCTTGTCCGGAGCCTCGAAGAAGCTGCCGTCCTGGAAG
This sequence comes from uncultured Mesoterricola sp., assembly GCA_964627225.1. GTDB lineage: Bacteria > Acidobacteriota > Holophagae > Holophagales > Holophagaceae > Mesoterricola. Next base: position 41,248 of record CAZVHQ010000011.1, on the reverse strand, counting down.
ACCAGCTCCAGCCGGTCCAGGCGGAGCGACCCTCCGAGCAGGGCTTCCCGGTCCACTTTCACCGCTTCCACCCCCCAGGGATGGGCATGGCTGAAGCCCAGGCAGCGATTGATCCGGGCTTCCTGGAACAGCTCCTGCTGCTGGAAGTGCTGGGGGCGGAGGAACACCCCTTCGCCCCAAAGGATCCGGTGGGTCCGGCTCATCGGGCGGCCCGGAAGCCGGCCTCGGGCGCGGCGATGCTGTCGCCGGCGCAATCGGGCCGGAACGGCTCGGGCTGGCCGGGGATGGGTTCGGCTTTGGGTTTCGCCAGGCGGAGGTAGCAGTCCTGCACCTTGAAGGCGATCTCGGGGTTGCTGGGCGGCGGGAGCGGCTTCTCCTTTTTGGTGAGCTTGCGCTTGAGCCAGCCTTTCGGCGGCCGGGGCGGCGGCGCCTTGGGCTGCTCGATCCGGGCCAGGGCGCGCCAGTAGTGGCGGTCCGGCTGGCGGAAGCAGGCGACGACGCCCACGTACTGGGTATCCGGCAGCAGCGCCTCGGTCTCCTTCAGGGTCGCTCCCGGCACCAGGGTGTACTCGCCCGTGCCCAGGCATTCCTGGCCGAGGATCTCCGGCTCCGGCCGGCCGCCGGTGGCCTGGTCGAAGCTGAGCTTGCAGAATTCCACCTTGTCCCTCAACTGGTAGATCCGCACCACCACCGACAGCGGATTGCCCACCGGATCCCGGTTGATGCCCGCGGCCGCCTCGCCCTGGATCTCCAGGCGCGGTGGCGGGTGGACCGGCTGGGGCTGCTCCTTGCCGGGCAAGGGCGCCAGGGCCGGCAGGATGAGCCATGGCAGGATGCGCGCGGTGGGCTTGGACAGTTGCATCGGCAGTTCCCCTGGCCTTCTGGGTGCTGGAAATTCGCCCATGGGTTCCGCGCCAGGAGCTATAAAATAAAATAAATTTTTAATAATTGGTGGAAGGAAATTTTCTGCCCGCTGACGTCACTTAGACGCCAAGGCCCGGCTCCGGCCGACGGCTTCCCTGCTTTGGTTGGTCAACCTGTGGAGACCCCATGCTGATGCGAGTGGATATCAAAGGGCTATTGCAACGGTTGAACCCCTTCTGCACCCAGGCGCTGCATGCGGCGGCGGGGCGTTGCGTGGCCAGGGGCCACGGCGAAGTGACGCCCGAACACCTGGTGCGCGAACTGCTGGAGCATGACCAGGGTGACTGCCGCCGGATCCTGGCGGCCAAGGGGGCGCCGCTGCGCCAGGCCCTGGACGGCTTCCTGGAGGGCTGCCCCGCCGGCAAGGGCAAGCCGGTGTTCGCCCCGCAGCTGCTGGACCTGCTGCAGGACGCGTGGCTGGTGGCCTCCATCGAGCTGGGGGAGCCGCGCATCCGCTCCGGCGCCGTCCTGGCGGCCTTGGCGGGCCGGCTGCCCATGCTCGCCGCCGCCGGGCATCTGGAGGCGCTGAAGGATCTGGGCCGGGAAACCCTGATCAAGGATTTCGCCGCCCTGACGGCCGGGTCCCTTGAAGCCGCCGAAGCCGAGCCCGCCCCGGGCGGCGAAGGCTTCCTGGAACGCTATTGCGTGGACTTCACCCGCAACGCCCGGGAAGGCCGGATCGACCCGGTGTTCGGCCGCGATGCGGAGATCCGCCAGATGATCGACATCCTGGCCCGGCGCCGGAAGAACAACCCCATCTGCGTGGGCGACCCCGGCGTGGGCAAGACCGCGGTGGTGGAGGGGCTGGCCCTGCGCATCGTGCAGGACGCGGTGCCGGAGACCCTGCGCGGGGTGACCCTGCTGGCGCTGGACCTCGGCCTGCTGGAGGCGGGGGCCGCCATGAAAGGGGAGTTCGAAAGCCGGCTGAAGGGGGTGATCCAGGAGATCACCGCCGGGAAGCAGCCGGTCATCCTGTTCGTCGACGAGGCCCACAGCCTGATCGGCGCCGGAGGCACGCCGGGCGGCAGCGACGCCGCCAACCTGCTCAAGCCGGCCCTGGCCCGGGGCGAGCTGCGCACCATCGCCGCCACCACCTGGACCGAGTACAAGAAGTACTTCGAGAAGGACCCGGCCCTGGCCCGGCGCTTCCAGCTGGTGAAGCTGCACGCCCCGTCGGTGGCGACCACCATCCAGATCCTGCGGGGCATCCGCCCCCACTACGAGCGGGCGCACCGGGTGGCGATCCGCGACGACGCGCTGGTGGCGGCCGCGGAGATCGCCGACCGGCACCTCACCGGGCGCTTCCTGCCGGACAAGGCGATCGACCTGCTGGACACCAGCTGTGCCCGGATCAAGGTGAACCTGACCTCCCGGCCGGCGGCGCTGGAGGACAAGGACAGCCTGATCCGCACCCTGGAGCACGAGCGGTCGGGCCTGGAGCGGGACCGGGCCAACGGCGCCCAGGTGGATGAGGCGCGCATCCGCGAACTGGCGTCCGCCATCGCCCGGGCCCGGGACGAGGCGGCCGAGCTGGACCGCCGCTGGGTGCGCGAGCGGCTGGCCATGGAGCGGCTGCTGGAAGTGCGCGAGCGGATCCAGGGGGCGGAGGGGGAGGAGCTGGAGGCGCTCCTGGGCCAGCGGGGCGAAGCCCAGGAGCGGCTGCGGGCGGTCCAGGACGGCGCGGGGCTGCTGCACCACGAGGTCGATCCGGACGTGGTGGCCCAGGTGGTGTCGGACTGGACCGGCATCCCGCTGGGGCGGCTGCTGCGCGACGAGGCCGCCGGCCTCCTGGAGCTGGAAGCGCGGCTCCAGGCCCGGATCAAGGGGCAGGACCAGGCCTTGCGCACCATCGCCGAAGGCCTCCAGGCGGCCAAGGCCGGCATCCGCAACCAGGACCAGCCCCTGGGGGTGTTCCTGCTGGCCGGCCCCAGCGGCACCGGCAAGACCGAAACCGGGCGCGCCCTGGCCGAACTGCTGTTCGGCAGCGAGCAGCAGATGGTCACCATCAACCTGAGCGAGTTCCAGGAAGCCCACTCGGTGAGCCGGCTGGTGGGCTCGCCGCCGGGCTATGTGGGCTACGGGGAAGGCGGCATGCTCACCGAAGCGGTGCGCCAGCGGCCCTATTCGGTGGTGCTGCTGGACGAGGCGGAAAAGGCCCACGGCGATGTGCTGAACCTGTTCCACCAGGTGTTCGACAAGGGCGCGCTCACCGACGGCGAGGGCAAGGAGGCGGGCTTCCGCAACACGGTCATCCTGCTCACCAGCAACCTGGCCGCCGCGGCGATCCTGGACCTGGCCCAGGGCGGTCTTGCCCCGGGCCAGATGGCCGCGGCCATCCGGCCGATCCTGCAGGGGGTGTTCCGGCCCGCCCTGCTGGCGCGGATGACGGTGGTGCCGTACCTGCCCCTGGAACCCGAGGCCATGCGCCGGATCGCCGAGCTGAAGCTGGAGCGGGTCAAGGAGACCCTGTGGCGCAACAACCGGCTCGCCCTGGACCCCGCCCCGGCGCTGGTGGACCTGGTGGCGCGGCGGGCGGCGGTGCTGGACACCGGCGCCCGGGGCATCGACCACATCCTGGACGGCGAAGTGCTGCCGCGCCTGTCCAGGGAGATCCTGGCCCGGCTCGGCGGCGGCGACTGGCCGGCGGTGACGCTGGACGTGGCGCCGGACGGGGACGTGGTCTTCCGGTTCAGATCCGGATGCCGAACCGCCCCGCCAGATCCAGATACCGGCTGCGTACGCCCTGGATGACCGCCTCCGGCAGGTGCGGCGCCGGGGGCTGCTTGTTCCAGTCCGGCAGGGTCTCCAGGTAGTCGCGCAGGAACTGCTTGTCCAGGCTGGGCGGGTTGGCCCCCGGGCGCCAGGCGTCGGCCAGCCAGTAGCGGCTGGAATCCGGGGTCAGCGCCTCGTCGATCAGGATCAGCTCGCCGCCCGGCAGCAGGCCGAACTCGAACTTGGTGTCGGCCAGCAGGATGCCCCGCTCCAGGGCCAGCTCCTGGCCGCGCCGGTAGAGGGCGAGGCTCAGGTCGCGAATCCGGGTGGCCAGGTCCTGGCCCAGCTGGGCGGCCATGGCGGCGAAATCGATGTTCTCGTCGTGGCCTTCCTCGGCCTTGGTGGACGGGGTGAAGATCGGCTCGGGCAACTGGTCGGCGTTGCGCAGGCCCGCGGGCAGGGGGATGCCGCAGACCGTGCCGCTGCGGTCGTATTCCTTCAGCCCGGAGCCGGCCAGGTAGCCGCGCACCACGCACTCCACCGGCAGCGGGGCGGTCCGGCGCACCAGGATGGAGCGGCCCCGGAGCTCTTCGCGGTACGGCTGGAGCTCGGCGGGGAAGGCTTCCGCCTCGGTGGCTTCCAGGTGGTTGGGGACGATGTCCCGGGTGGCGGCGAACCAGAAGTTGGCCACCTGGGTGAGGATCCGCCCCTTGTCGGGGATGCCTTCGGGCATGACGCAGTCGAAGGCCGAGATCCGGTCGGTCGCCACCAGCAGCAGGCGGCTGCCCAGGTCATAGACGTCGCGGACCTTGCCGCGGCGGAAGGCGGGGAAGGGGAGGTTGGTGGTGAGCAAGGCGGCCATGGGTTCCTTTCAAGGCAGTTCGGGAATGTGCCGGGGGGTCGGCGCGAGCCAATGCAGCCCGATGGGCAGAAGCTGGTAGCGGTTCTGGATGGTCACCCAGCGGGACAGCTCGGACTCCCGGACACTGTCCTCGGGGCCGGTGACCGGCAGCCCCCGCTCGCCGCACAGGGTCTCCACCTCGCCCGGGGACACCCCCAGGAGGGTGGGCAGGAGGTCCCGGGGGTAGGTGTTCTCCTGGGGCGTGCGGGTCAGGATGCGGTAGTCGAAGGTCTCCCGCAGCACCGAAAGGGTGGCCTCCCGGTCCAGTTCCAGGGCGGCGTCCAGGTGCGGGCAGGGATCGCCCCCGGCCAGGCTGCGGGCCTGGGCGGCGCCCAGGTGGGCCAGGGGATGCACCGGGTTGGTCTTCAGCAGCCGGGCGAACAGCTCGCCGGCCTCCTGGTGCCGGCGCAGGTGCAGCAGGGCTTCGCCGCGCATGAGCAGGGCCTCGGGGCTGCCGGGGCTCACCTTCAGGAGCCGTTCGCTGACCTCGGCCAGCTCATCGATCATGGCCTGCTGGCGCAGCAGGGAGCACAGCCAGGCCAGGGCGGGGGCGTGCTGGGGCGCCAGCAGCAGCATGCGCTCCAGCAGCTCGATGGCCTGGGCGGAGCCGCCTTCCTTGTCGGTCCGCTGGGCCCAGTCCCAAAGCACCTCCGCCTGGCGGGCCACCGGGTGGTTCAGGGTGCCCTTGCGCTCGTCGGTCGGGTGCAGCAGCTGGGTTTGGACCCATGTGTACCGATTTGGGTTACGGCCTTCCGGGGCGGCCAGTTCGTCCTCGATGGCGCGGACCACGATCTTCAGGCCCCGGTCCCAGAGCGGCGGGATGGGCATCTGGACCTGGGTCTGGAGCTCCCGGCGCAGCGGCTGGAGCGGATCGCCGGAGCGCCCCAGGTGCAGTTTCAGGCGCAGGAACCGGGCCTCCCCGGGCAGTTCCCCGTCCACCCGGACCCTGAGCGCCAACTCGCCTGTGTCGGGATCGAAACCGTCCAGCAGCAGGTACTGAAGTTGCGCTCTCATAGGGACGAGATTAGCAAAGGTGGTTGACCTTGGCACGATTACCTAGGACGATTGAATTTACAGAAGTTCACGGGAGCCGGCCATGAAAAATGCCTTAGCCATCGGAGCGCTCCTTTGTGGCATTGTCGCTCTGCCGGCTCAGGCGAGCGAGTTCGGTCTGCTCCTGGACAAGGAGATCGGCCGGGCGGAGGCCTTCGGCGGCGCCCAAAACGCCGACGGGCTGCAGCAGGGACCCTACGACAGGTCCAGCCCCACCGGCCTGGGTTTCCGGGCCGCCTACACCTTCCTGAACCTGAAGGCGGCGGAGTTCGGCGCCGCCGTGACCTACCACCCGAAGTCCCAGGATGATCTCACCTTCAACGGCAGCAACATCGGCAAGTACGGCAACCAGTACGTCGCCATCGGCGTCCAGGCGGACTGGAAGTTGCTGATGAACCTGCATGCCGGCCTCGACATGCGCTCGGAGAAGCTCACCACCAATGCGGGCGGCATCTCCGACAGCACCACCTTGATCCGGCCCTGGGTGAAGGCCGGCGTGGGCTACGAGGTGCCCACCCCTGCGGTCAGCCCGTTCGTCCGCCTTGAAGTGGCCGTGCCGCTCACCAGCTCCGATTCCAACAGCTCTCCCGAGGATTTCCGCAAGGCCATGGCGCCCTCGCTCCAGGTGGCCCTGTATGGCGGTATCCGGTTCTGATCGCATTGATGCCAGAGGTCGCATGGAACTGCGGGTTCTAGGGTGTTCCGGAGGAGAAGCAGAGGGCTACCGGCTCACCGGCCTGCTGGTGAACGGCTCGCTCGCCATCGATGCCGGGTCGCTCACCCAGGCGCTGAGCGTGGGCGAACAGATCGGCATCCGGCAGATCTTCATCTCCCATTCCCATCTGGACCACATCTGCAGCCTGCCGTTCTTCACCAAGAACATCTTCGGCCACACCGAGACCCCGGTGGAGATCCGGGCCCTGCCGGAGACCCTGGACGCCCTGCGCCGGCACCTGTTCAACGACGAACTGTGGCCCGATTTCTCGGTCATCCCCAGCCCCGACAACCCGATCATCCGCTTTTCCGAGATCAAGCCCGGCAAGACCTATGAGCTGGAAGGCCTGCGCATCACCCCCATCCCGGTGAACCACCTGGTGCCCTGCGTCGGCTACCTGGTGGAGGATGACCATTCCGCCTTCATCTTCTCCTCGGACACCGCCGAAACCGACAGGGTCTACCAGGTGGCCAACAAGACCAAGAACCTGAAGCTGTTCATCACCGAAGCCAGTTTCCCCAACGAGCAGGCCTGGCTGGCCGAAGCCTCCAAGCACCTGACCCCGGAAAAGCTGAAGCGGGAACTGAAGAAGCTCAAGGTGGACATCCCGGTGGGCATCTACCACCTGACCCCTGGGGACCGGCCGATCATGCTGCCGCAGATCGAGGCCATCAAGGATGCCCGCATCCGGATGCTGGACCAGGGCGCGCAGTTCAGCTGGTGAGGCGATCCCGCCCTTGAAAATCCCCGGCAGCCGGGAGGATTTTCAAGGGGATCGCGGGGATCAGAACCCGTGCCCTCCGGGCTGGGAGGCTGCCGCGAGGCGGATGAGGCTGGCCTTCAGGCGGGCCTGGGCTTCGTCCAGGTCGGTCTCGGTCTGCACGCCCTGCAGCACCTTCAGGGCGCGCTGGCGGGCCGCTTCGGCCCGCTCCACGTCGATCATGTCCACGGTCTCGCTGACCCGGGCCAGGATGGTGACGTGGTCCGGCCCCACTTCGGCGAACCCGCCGAACACCGTCAGCCAGTGCTTGCCGCTGTCCTGGGTGAAGGTGACCAGGCCGTCGCCCACCGGGGTGATGAGGGGCGTGTGCCCCGGCAGGATGCCGTAATAGCCGGCATCGGCGGTGGGGAACTGCAGTTCGGCCACCTCGGCCGAAAAGACCAGGCGTTCGGGGGTGAGCACCTCGAGGAGGATGGAGTCGGTCATGGCGCGCCTCAGGCCTTAGCCAGTTTTTCCGCCTTCTCCACGGCTTCTTCGATGGTGCCGACCAGGTAGAAGGCCTGTTCGGGCAGGTGATCCCACTTGCCATCGCAGATTTCGCCGAAGCTGCGGATGGTGTCCTCGAGCTTCACGTACTTGCCGGCCATTCCGGTGAAGGTCTCGGCCACGAAGAACGGCTGGCTCAGGAAGCGCTGGATCTTCCGGGCCCGGGCCACCACCAGCTTGTCCTCGTCGGACAGTTCGTCCATGCCCAGGATGGCGATGATGTCTTGCAGTTCCTTGTACTTCTGCAGGATGGCCTTGACCCGCATGGCGGTGTTGTAGTGCAGGTCGCCCAGGATGCGGGGGTCCATGAGCCGGGAGGTGGAGGCCAGGGGGTCCACCGCCGGGTAGATGCCCAGGGCCGACAGTTCCCGGGACAGGTTGGTGGTGGCGTCCAGGTGGGCGAAGGTGGTGGCCGGCGCGGGATCGGTGTAGTCGTCGGCGGGCACGTACACCGCCTGCACGCTGGTGATGGAACCGCTCTTGGTGGAGGTGATGCGCTCCTGCAGTTCGCCCATCTCGGTGGCCAGGGTGGGCTGGTAGCCCACCGCCGACGGCATGCGGCCCAGCAGGGCGGACACTTCGGCGCCGGCCTGGGTGAAGCGGAAGATGTTGTCGATGAACAGCAGCACGTCCTTGCCTTCCTCGTCGCGGAAGTACTCGGCCACGGTGAGGCCGGTGAGGGCGACCCGGGCGCGGGCGCCGGGAGGTTCGGTCATCTGGCCGTAGATCAGCGCCACCTTGGACTCTTCGATCTTTTCCTTGTTGATGACCCCGGAATCCATCATCTCGACCCACAGGTCGTTGCCTTCGCGGGTGCGCTCGCCCACCCCGGCGAACACCGACAGGCCGCCGTGGCCCTTGGCCAGGTTGTTGATGAGTTCCATGATCAGCACGGTCTTGCCCACGCCGGCGCCGCCGAACAGGCCGGTCTTGCCGCCCTTGGCGTAGGGCTCCAGCAGGTCGATCACCTTGATGCCGGTCTCGAACATCTCGGCGGTGGTGTTCAGCTCCACGAACGCCGGGGCTTCCCGGTGCATGGGCAGGGTGCGGGTGGTGCCCAGGGGGCCGCGCTCGTCGACCGGGTCGCCCACCACGTTGATGATCCGGCCCAGGGTCTCGGGTCCCACCGGCACCTGGATCGGGTGGTCGGTGTCGGTGACCAGCTGGCCGCGCACCATGCCGTCGGTGGGCTGCATGGCCACGCAGCGCACCCGGCTTTCGCCGAGGTGCTGCTGGACTTCCAGCGTGACCCGGGTCTTGCAGCCCAGGTTGTCGGTGATGTCGGTGTGCAGGGCATTGTAGATCGCGGGGAGATGGGTGCCGAATTCCACGTCCACGGCCGGACCTACGATGGCGATGACGCGGCCTTGTTTCATTTCAGTCATGGGGGAACCTCGTGGCAGGGGGCGTGCTCAGGCGTTGGCGCCGGAGACGATCTCGATGATCTGGTTGGTGATGGAGGCCTGGCGGATCTTGTTCATGTGCAGCGTCAGGCGGGCGATCATGTCCTCGGCGTTGGTGCTGGCCTTGTCCATGGCCGCCATGCGGGCCCCGTGCTCGCTGGCCGAGCTTTCCAGCAGGGTGTGCAGGAAGGTGGTCTCGATGAACCGGGGCAGCAGCTCGGAAAGCACCCGGTCGGGGCTCGGCTCCAGCAGGTGCGGCACGCCGGCGGTTTCCGCCTGGCCGATCTCCATGGGGAAGATGCGCTGGACCATGGGGATCTGGGTCAGGGCCGAGTTGAAGAAGTTGTAGATCACATACAGGGCGTCGATCTCGCCCTTCTCATACTGTTCCGCGGCCTGGCTGGAGATCTGCTCGGCCACCTGGCCGAGGTTGGGCAGGGTGATGTGCAGGAATTCCTGGTCCACCGTGTAGCCGCTCTTCCGGGCCCAGTCCGCGGCCCGCTTGCCGACCACGTCCAGGTGCGCCAGTTCGCCGTCGCTGCCGTGCACGAACTGGGTGGCCTGCCTGAGCACGTTGGCGTTGAATCCGCCGCACAGGCCCTTGTCGCTGGCCACCACCACCAGCCGGATGCGCTTCTCCTCGCGGGGCGCCATGAAGGCCAGGGCGAGGGGGCTGCGCAGCATGGAGGGGTCTTCCTGGAACCTGGCGACGACGCTCCGGACGATTTCGGCCATCTTGCTGGAGTAGGGGCGAAGGGCCAGCAGCCGCTCCTTGGATTTCCGCAGCTTCACCGCGGAAATCATCTTCATGGCCTTGGTGACCTGCTGGGTGTTCTTCACCGACCGGATCCGGCGGCGAATGTCCTGTAGGCCGGCCATGGGTTATGCCCCCACGGGCTGGTTCAGGGCTGCCACGAAGGTCTCCTTGAAACCGGTGATCTGGGTTTTCAGCCCGGCCTTGGTCTCGTCGGAAAGCGTCTTGGTGTCCTTGATCGCCCGGAGCAGTTCCGGGGCATTGATGTCCAGGAACGCGTGCAGCTCGGTTTCGAAGCGGCGGCACTGGGCCACCGGCAGGTCATCCAGGAAGCCCGCGGTGGCGGCCCAGATGGTGACCACCTGCTTCTCCACCGGCATGGGCACGTACTGGGGCTGCTTGAGGATCTCCACCAGCCGCTGGCCGCGGTTCAGCTGGGCCAGGGTGGCCTTGTCCAGGTCGGAGCCGAACTGGGAGAAGGCCGCCAGTTCGCGGTACTGGGCCAGCTCCAGCTTGATGGAGCCGGCCACCGACTTCATGGCCTTCACCTGGGCGGCGCCGCCCACGCGGGACACCGAGATGCCCACGTTCAGGGCCGGGCGCACGCCGGCGTTGAACAGGTCGGATTCCAGGAAGATCTGGCCGTCGGTGATGGAGATGACGTTGGTGGGGATGTAGGCGGACACGTCGCCGGCCTGGGTCTCGATCACCGGCAGGGCGGTCATGCTGCCGCCGCCCCGGGCCGCGGACAGCTTGGAGGCGCGCTCCAGCAGGCGGCTGTGCAGGTAGAACACGTCGCCCGGGTAGGCTTCGCGCCCGGGCGGGCGGCGCACCAGCAGGGAGATTTCGCGGTAGGCCACCGCCTGCTTGGAGAGGTCGTCGTAGACGCAGAGCACGTGCTGGCCCGGATTGTCGGGGCCGGCGGGCGCGCCGTTCACCCCGGTCCACATGAAGTACTCGCCCAGCGCCGCTCCGGCCATGGGCGCCAGGAACAGCAGCGGCGCCGGCTCGGAGGCGGTGGCGGCCACCACGATGGTGTGCTTCATGGCGTCGTACTGCTCCAGCGTCTTCACCACCTGGGCGACGGTGGAGCGCTTCTGGCCGATGGCCACGTAGATGCAGATGACGCCGGTGTCGCGCTGGTTGATGATGGCGTCCAGGGCGACGGCGGTCTTGCCGGTCTGGCGGTCGCCGATGATCAGTTCGCGCTGGCCGCGGCCGATGGGGATCAGCGCGTCGATGGCCTTCAGGCCGGTCTGCATGGGCTGCTTGACGCTTTCGCGGTCGACGATGCCGGGGGCGATGCGCTCGATCGGGTTCTGCGCCACCGAGGCGATGGGGCCCTTGCCGTCGATGGGGTTGCCCAGGGCGTCCACCACCCGGCCGACGAAGGCGGGACCCACGGGCACCGACATGATGGTGCCGGTGCGCTTGACCGTGTCGCCCTCCTTGATGAGGTCGGTCTCGCCCAGCAGGATGATGCCGACGTTGTCCTCCTCCAGGTTGAAGGTCAGGCCCATCACGCCGTGCGGCAGTTCCAGCAGCTCCCCGGACATGGCCTTCTCCAGACCGTAGGCCCGGGCGATGCCGTCGCCGACGCTGATGACCGTGCCGATCTCGGACACATCGACCTGGGCGTCGAAGCCTTCAATCTGGCTGCGAATGATGCGGGAAATTTCTTCCGCGCGGATGTCCATATTTCGATCCTCCGAAATGCCGGGAAAAGGTTATGCGGAAAGCAGGCGGGCCTGGAGCAGCCGGAGCTGCCCCTTGAGCGAGGCGTCATAGACGGTTGAGCCGATCTGCGCCTTGACGCCCCCGAGGATCGAGGGGTCCTGGCGCCAGTTCAGCTTGACGGTCTTGCCGGTGCGCCGGCCCAGGGCGGCCACGAGGGCGGCGCTCTGGGGCTCGGTCAGAGGCTGGGCGGACTGCACGCTGGCTTCCACCACGCCCAGGTGTTCATCCACCAGTTCGTCGAAGGCGGCCGCCAGTTCGTAGATGAGGTTCAGCCGGGCGGCGCCGGCCACCACGCCGAAGAAGCGGCGCACCGTGTCGCTGACGCCCTCGGCGGCGAGCACCGCGTCCAGGGCCCTGGCCTTCAGGCTGGGGGCCAGCAGCGGGTAGAACGCCAGCCGTTCCAGGTCGGCGTTGCCGCGCACCAGGTCCACGACGGCGGCCAGCTCCTTGCGGGTCTGGTCGAGGCTGCCCTGGTCCTCGGCGATGCCGGCGAGGGCCTTGGCGTAGCGCCGGGCCACGAGGCGATTGCTCACTTGCCACCTCCCACTTGCTCAATGGCCTGGTCCAGCACCCGGGCGGCCACCTCGCCCTGCACGCGGTTCGCCAGCTGCCGGGCCGCGCCGTCCACCACCAGCTCCGCCACCAGGGCGCGCAGGGCGGCTTCCGCCTGGCGTGCCTGGGCGTCGATCTCGGTGCCGGTCTGGACCAGGATCTGCGCCGCCTCGAGCTTGGCCGATTCGAGGATCCGCTGCTTCTCCGTCTCGGCGTCGGCGTCGGCCTTGGCCATGATCCCGGCCAGCTCCTCCTGCAGCCCCGCCATGCGCGTTTCCAGCTCCTGGATCTGCCGGTCGGCTTCCGCTTTTTCCCGCTCGGCCTGGGACAGCTTCTCTTCCAGATCCTTGGTGCGCGCCTTGAACGCCGACGACAGCGCGCCCTTCAGCAGGAAGCCGAGGATGCCGGCGAACAGGATGAAGTTGAAGCCCTGCACGCCGAACTGGGCCATGGTGCCCAGGGACTTGCCGAACAGCTTGACCTCGGGATGGTGGGCGTGCTCCGCGTGGCCTTCCCCGGCCTCGGCGCCTTCGGTCTGGGCCGCAGGCGTCTGCGCGGCCTGGGCCAGGGCCATGGGGGCGGACAGGGCGAACACCAGGGCGAGCGGTGCGGCGCAAAGGGCGATTCGTCGAAGGTTCATCACGTCATGCCTGCCTGAGGAGATGCTGGACCATGGACTCGGACAGGGCCTCCACCTGGGTCATCAGCTCGGCCTTGGCCGCCTCCTGGGCGGTGCCGAGCTGGGCCAGGGCGGTCGCGCGGCGCGCTGCGGCGTCCGCGCGGGCCTGCTCCAGCAGCGTCTCCTTTTCCCGCACGGCCGCGTCGGCCAGCGCCTTGCGGTGCTCGAAGGCCTTGGCCCTGAGCTCGCGCAGGCGGCCGGCGTAATCGGCCTGGCGCGTCTCCACCAGGGCGGCCGCTTCGGCCCGCCTGGCGCTGCCGGACTGGATGGCGGCTTCCCGGTCGTCCATGACCTTGACCAGCGGCTTGAAGAAGAACTGCTTCATGAAGAGGAACAGGCAGGTGACCAGGACCATCACGAAGATCAGGGTTCCCGCGTCAAGTTTCATGGGATCAGGAAGCGTGTCCATGAAGTTCTTGGGCGCATCGGTCCCCGGGGATGCCAGGATCCCGAACTGCCAGATTGTCGCCATTACATCGGGAAACACAGGTTCCTCCCCAATCGTATTTCAATGCACTGAACTCGGAGTCGCAGATAGAACGGCTGAGCCATGACCGCATGCGGATAAGAATAAGATTCTCGCAAGATCTGCCGCAATGCTCAAGCCCGCCTTTTAACCTTGACGCCGGGGAGGAACCGTGGGAAGCTGTTTTTTCGGCGATACGGGCGATTAGCTCAGTCGGTAGAGCAGCTGCTTTACACGCAGCATGTCGGCGGTTCGAGTCCGTCATCGCCCACCAGAAATGGTGACCAGAAATGGGGAATTGACAGCAAGGTTCAGTAATACCGGGGGTTGTAGCTCAGTTGGTTAGAGTGACGGCCTGTCACGCCGTAGGTCGCGGGTTCGAGTCCCGTCAGCCCCGCCAATAGAAGGAAGCGCCCACTGGGCGCTTTTTTTTTGCTCCCCGCCCGCCGCGGCCGGCGGAACCTTTCCACCGCCTGCAATCCCAGTCGAATACCATGAATTCTGGGCCTTTCCGCCCACAGCTTCCCCGGTCGCCCCATGAAACTCCCCCTTGTAGCCCTTTGTGGACGCCCGAACGTGGGGAAGTCCACCCTGTTCAACCGCCTGACCCGCTCCCGCGCCGCCCTGGTGCACGATCTGCCAGGCATGACCCGGGACCGGAGCTACGGCAGCGTGACCTGCCTGTCCGAGGAAGGCGATCCCGAGGAGGTGTTCGAGTTGGTGGATACCGGCGGCCTGGACTTCGAGGGGGACGACGTCATCACCCAGGGCATCACCCGCTTCTCCCTGGCGGCCATGCAGGAGGCCCACGTGCTGGTGCTCATGGTGGACGCCCGGGACGGCTGGAACCCCGGGGACGCCGAGATCGCCGCGCGCATCCGGCCCCAGGGCAAGCCGGCCATCCTGGTGGTGAACAAGATCGACGGGGTCCGGGGCGGCGCGCCGGACAGCGCGTTCTACCAACTGGGCTTCGACGAGGTGCACGTGGTCTCCTCGAGCCATGGCGACGGGGTGCCCGAACTGCTGGCGAGCATCCGCGCGCGGCTGCCGTTCCACCGCACCCAGGAGGAGGCGGAGCTGCACGACCCGGCCGAGGAGCTGCGGTTCGCCATGATCGGCCGGCCCAACGTGGGCAAGTCCTCGCTGGCCAACCGCCTGCTGGGCTACGAGCGCAGCCTGGTGAGCGACGTGGCCGGCACCACCCGGGACACGGTGGACACCGTGTTCCACATCAACGACCGGATCTACCGGCTGATCGACACCGCCGGCATCCGGCGCAAGGGCAAGACCTTCGAAGGCGCCGAGAAGCTCTCCATCCTCAAGGCCAAGCAGGCCATGGCCCGGGCCGACGTGTCGCTGCTGCTCATCGACGCCGTGGAGGGGGTCACCCACCAGGACGCGGTGATCGCCGGCTACGCCCAGGAGGCCGGCGCGGCCGTGGTCCTGGTGGTCAACAAGTGGGACCTGGTGGACAAGGACACCTTCACCGCCATCAGCTTCGAGGAGAAGCTGCGCGACGACCTGGGCTTCCTGCAGCATGCGCCCATGATCTTCATCTCCGCCCTCACCGGGCAGCGGGTGAGCAAGCTGTTCACGCTCATCCACGAGGTGGCCGAAGGCCACGCCCGGCGCATCCCCACCGGCAAGCTGAACCAGTTCCTGCGCGAATCGGTCGAGCGCATGTCGCCCCCGGCGGTGGACGGCAAGCTGCCCAAGCTCTACTTCATGACCCAGGTGGGCACCCGCCCGCCCAGCTTCGTGATCAAGACCAACACCGACCGGGACCTGCATTTCAGCTACCAGCGCTACCTGGAGAACCGGCTGCGCGAGGAGTTCGGCTTCACCGGCACGCCGATCCGGTTCGCCTTCCGCAAGCGCGAGAAGAGCGAGGGCCAGGATGACGGCGTGGCCAAGGTGCGCCGCATCCTCGATCCGGGCGAAGGCCTGAAGCCCCGGCGCAAGCAGGAGACCCCGGCGCCGCGCGGCGGCGCCCAGGCCCGGAGGCGGGAGACCGCCGGCCGGGCCAAGCCGGTGGCCGGTCCCGCGCAGGCCGCCGCGCCCGCCAAGGCCCCGGTCCGTGCCAAGGCCGCTGTCCCCGACGCGCCGGCCCGGCCGAAGGATGCGGCAGCGCACCCGGCCCGGCCGAAACAGCCGAAACGCGCCGTGACCGCCCGGCCCCGCGGCAAGACCGGCCCGCGCAAGGGCACGGCGCCGCGCAGCGGCAAGGCCACGGCCCGCCCGGTGCGGGCGCCGCGCAAGCGCAGCGCCAACTAGCTTCGAGAGCCGCCTGAATGGATCATTGGACTGGGCGGGGGCCCTGCGGCGGAGGCTCCAGACTGAATCCGTCCACCCTGTCGGTGGGCCGGGTGTAGTCCAGGATGTGATCCAGGATTTGCTTGTAATAGGGAGTGTTGGCGAAGGGGGGCAGGTAGTTCACCAGCAGGTTCCCGACATCCCGTCGATGCGCGGGCGGTGTGGCCAGGTACTGGTGGACGAATTCCGTGTAGCCGGCCCTCATGAGTTCGAAGGCCATGGTCTGGAGCTGATTGGTGAACTTGCTCTGGGCCGACTGGATCTCCTGGACCCGCTTTTTCCCAGCCAGGTCATTTTTCGCCAATGCGGCCTTCCAGGCCCATCCCAGTTTTTCCGAGACGATCTTCTGGCGCTGGTAGGCAATGCCCAGCAGGAGCAGGGTCTTGTTGGCCCGGAGGGCGTCGATGGCCGTTTCCACCGCTTCCTTGTAGGCGCGGAATGCCGTGAAATCGCCGCCTTCATGAGGCGGCGCCAGCACCTGGATCCCGCAGGGCCGGCAGTAGTCCTCCAGCCATTTGCGGTAGTTCTTGTCGTAGCGCTCCATGGTCGGATACTGGCCGTAGTTCACCCTGGGCAGGACGCCCATGATCTTCGCGGTGTTGTACTGGAACACGGTATTGCAGAAAATGTCGGCCAGGACCTGCTCCGGCAGCAGGTGGCCGTGCGCGTGCAGCTCCTCCCCGAATCCGGGGTTCAGCCTCTGGGCCTGGTACGCCATGCCCCCGAGCCGGTCCGTGGTGTAGTACTGGTAGGATTGCTTGACGGCGGCTTCCATGTCCTCGTCGCCCAGGTCCGGGATGGGCGGCGGGCCCGGCGGCAGCTGACCCGATTTGCTCTCCAGGCTGGAATGGGCATCGGTGCCGCTGTCCAGGATGATCAACCTTCCCGGCGCGCAAAGGCAGTACTGCTGTTCCCGGCGGTTGTCGTAGGTGTGGTCCCGGAACAAGGCTGAAACGCCCGTGGGGTGGATGTCCAAGGTGCATCTCGGGTAGAGGTTCCCACCCCCGCGGTGGCTCTCGTCGCGTTCAAGGAGGAGGAACGACACCGGCTGGGCCTGGTGCTGCGCGCCGGGCTCGGCCACGAACAGCGATATCGTCGTGTTGGCGGGGATATGCAGGACCTCCGGGACGTCCAAAGGCTGGCCGCCGGCAGCCGCCCCGGGCACCGTCTGGTAGCCGAGCCGCCAGTCGGTGCGGAACTCGATCTTCAGGTTTGCCGGCTGGCTGGAGTCGTTGCAGATCTGGTTGGCCAACGGCAGCCAATTCACCGCCCGGGCCGCTGGGGCAACCGCAAGGACCAGGGCAACGGTGGATAAGGGGAACAGGGGGAGCTGGAGGTGGTTGCGCATGGTTGGGTCCTCTTGGAAAAAGGTATTTTTAAATACAAATAAATTATAATATCATTTGGCCCGTCGGCAATCCACAACATTCTTTATTCCATTAGCATCACAAAAATATCGTTGGAGGTAACAGCGCGGTTCCTTTGGGGTGGTAAATGTTTAAATAATTATTTAATCAAAATCTGTGAAACAGGCCACCCCTTCCCTGGTCCGGCCCGCTGGCTTTCTTGGGGGCCAAGGCGCTTTTTTTAAAAAAAGGATGTTGCAACACCTATTGTTTGGAACTAGTCTTTCGTTACGGCGCAACAGCACCGATTCGGGAGTTCCCCCATGCGAAATCGTTCTTCCCAGCTCATGTTCTCCGTCCTTGCCGCGCTGGTCGCCATGCCCGCGACCCTTTCAGCCCAGGCCCCGGCCGGCGTGGAGGTCTACCAGATCGACTCGGTGCACTCCAACATCGGCTTCCGGGTGCGCCACCTCATGTCCAAGGTCACCGGCCGGTTCGGCAAGGTGGACGGCACCGTGACCCTGAACACCAAGGACGTGACCAAGTCCTCGGTGGATGTGACCATCGCGGTGTCCAGCATCTCCACCAACAACACCCAGCGCGACGGCCACCTGCTGACCGCCGATTTCTTCGACGCCGCGAAATACCCCAACATCACCTTCAAGAGCACCGCGGTCAAGGAAGTGGCCAAGGGCAAGCTGGAGGTCACCGGGACCTTCACCATGCGCGGCGTCACCAAGACCCTGGTGCTGCCCATCACCAGCCTGGGCACCGCCGCCGATCCCATGAAGAACGTGGTCGCCGGATTCGAGGGCGAGCTGAAGCTGAACCGCCAGGACTACGGCGTATCCTACGGCTCCGGGCTGGTCGGCGACGAGGTGGATATCGACCTGAACGTCGAAGCGAAGAAGCTCTAACCGATCACGATTTCCCAGGTGATCGGGGCCGCCTTGGCCAGCATCGCCGAGACGCCGCAGTAGCGGTCCATGGACAGGATCACGGCCTTCTCCAGCTTTTCCCGGTCCAGCTCCTTGCCCCGGAACGTATAGCGGAGGTGGATGTTCTGGAAGACCTTGGGATGCTCTTCGGTGAGTTCGGCGCTGGCCTCGACCTCGAAGCCGTCCAGCCGCACCCGCATCTTCTCCAGGATGGAAACCACGTCGATGCCGGTGCAGCCGCCCAGGCCCGACAGCAGCAGGCCCTTGGGGCTGGCGCCGCTGTCCTGGCCACCCGAGGCGTGGGGCGCGTCCAGGGCAATGTCGTGGCCACCCTGGTGCGCGGTGAAAGCCATGCCCGAGTTCCAAGTCACGACGGATTTCATGGAATACTCCCCAACCCTTCGCGGGTTGCCAGCTGTGTCAGATACCAAATATTGACAATAAAAAGATAATAGCCGGATCTCGGCCTGTCAAGGCACCGGCCGGCGCCGTATGCTGAAACCAGCGGAGGCCGGGATGACAACCTTGGAACAGCGGACCGGGGCGATCCGCCTGGTATGCACGGATGTGGACGGGGTGCTCACCACCGGGGCGCTGCACTACGGCGACGGGCCCAGCCACGGCAAGACCTTCAACGTGCGCGACGGCGCCGCCATCAAGTGGCTGCAGCGGGCCGGCATCCCGGTGGCCTTCATCTCCGGCCTGCATTCCCCGGCCACCCTGCAGCGGGCCCTGGACCTCCAGGTGGAGGACTGCATCGTCGGACGGCTCGACAAGGGCCCGGTGCTGGAGCAGCTGTGCGCCAAGTACGGCCTGCGGCTCGACCAGGTGGCCCACCTGGGCGACGATCTGGCCGATCTGCCCCTGCTCGACCGGGTCGGGCTGGCCTGCTGCCCCCAGGACGCGGTGCCCGAGGTGCGCGCGGCGGCCCACTGGGTGGTGCCGGTGGCTGGCGGGGCGGGGGTGCTGAGGGAGGTGGCGGAGCGCATCCTCAAGGACCAGGGCCGCTGGGAGGCCGTGCTCGCGGCCTTCGGGCACTAGGGCGCGCTTTTCAGGAGGTGGTCGGCCACCCGGCCCGCGGCGCCCGGCTGGCCCAGGTGGCTGCGCAGCTTGCCCAGGTCCGAGCGCATCCGCGCCGCCACCGCGGGGTCCAGCAGGGTGGCCAGCTCCTGGCCCAGCCGCTGGGCGTTGACCTCCCCCTGCAGCAGTTCCGGCGCCACCTGGCCGCCCGCCACCACGTTGGCCAGGCCGAAATAGGGGATCTTCACCCAGCGCCTCGCGAACCAGTGGGTCAGGGGATTGAGCTTGTAGATGATGGCGAACGGGGTGCCCAGCAGGGCGGTCTCCAGGGTGGCGGTGCCCGAGCAGACCAGGGCGGCGTCGGCGTAGGCCCGGGCGGCGTAGCCCAGGCCGTGCAGCAGGCGCACCGGGCCGGTCTTGAGGTAGGCCTGCAGGTCCGCCTCGCGCAGGGTGGGGGCCACCGGCACCACCCACTGCACCGCGCGGCGTTCGGGCAGGGCCTGCCAGTCCTCCACCAGCTGGACCAGCGGCGGCATCAGCCGGTGCAATTCACCCGCCCGGCTCCCGGGCAGCAGGGCCACCACCGGCCGTGCCGGATCCAGTCCGGTCCGGCTGAAAAAGGCGGCCCGGTCCACTTCGGGCACCACCGTCTCCACCAGCGGATTGCCCACCCAGATCGCCTCAACCGGATAGCCCTCGAACAGCCGGGGTTCGAAATCGAACAGGCAGTACAGGGTGTCGAGGGTGCGGCCCAGGTCGGGAATCCGCCCGGCCTTCCAGGCCCAGACCTGGGGGCAGACGTACTGGTGCAGGCGGACCTGGGGCATGGCCTTGCGCAGGGCCTTGGCCAGCCGCACGTTGAAGCCCGGGTAGTCGATCAGCAGGGCCGTGCCGATGCCCTCCTCCGCCGCCGCGGCGAGGATCTCCGCGAACAGGCGGCGCAGCCGGGGCAGGTGGCGGATCACCTCGACGAAACCGACCACGGCCAGATCCTGCACATCCGCCAGCTTGCGGTCGAGGAACGGCGTCATGAGGCTGCCGCCGACCCCGACGAAGCGCAGGTCGGGGCGGCGCTCCCGCAGCGCCCGCAGGATCTCGGCGCCATGCAGGTCGCCCGAGGCTTCGCCGGCGATGACCAGGATGGGTTTCATGGCTGCTCCTCGTCGAGCCCGGCGGGGAACAGCACCGGCGGGAAGGCCTGGTTGATGGCCGCCGCCACCCGCTGCAGGGCGGCGGAATCCCGGGCCGGGATGGCCAGGTTCCACCGGTAGCCGAGGGCCTGGATCGGCCGGAAATCGTCGCCGGGTTCACCCACGGCGCAGAACAGCCGGTCGGCGATGCATGCCAGGTCGGCACCGACCCCGGCGTCCCAGCAGAACCCCACCGCCTCGCCGCGGGCTTCGCGCAGCCGGCGCACCAGCTCCGGGGCGGCCCCCGGGGCCGGGCGCAGGGCGAGCTTGGCGCCCTGGCCCTGGGTCACCTCCAGCAGGCCTTCCAGCACCCCCATGAAGGCCGCGGCCCCGGCCCGGCCCTCCGGCAGCGCGGCCCGGAGCACCAGGAAATCCGCCCCCAGGGGCGGGCGCAGGGCCGCCAGGGCGGTCTCGCCCAGGCCCGGGCCCCAGGGCAGCGCCGGGAGATGCAGGGCGTGCACCTGCGGGCAGCCCGCGTCAGGCCGGCTCCAATCCGGATGTAAGGTCCCTGTCCATAACAGTTCAGCAGCCGGGAACGAGCCCCAGGGTTTCGGCGCGCAGGAAGAAGGGAGAAGGGGCACAATTCGCATCAAGTGATTATCATGAAGCACCGGAGGCGCCCATGGTCCGAGTTTTCACCCTGGAGGAGGCCCGCGTGGTCCTGCCGCGGGTCCAGGCGGTGACCCGCCCCGTGTTCGAACTGGCTTCGAGCATGGCCGAGGAACTGCAGGCGGCCGAGGACCGCGAGGACGAGGAGCGGGTGGAGTCGCTGCAGGGCCGGCTGGAAGCGCTGATGGAATCCTGGGCGGAAGCCGTGCGCGAGCTGGGTCCCGATGTGAAGGGGCCCTGGCTGGTGGACTTCGATTCCGGCGACGGCTACTGGTGCTGGGCCTTCCCGGAAGAGGACCTGGACCACTGGCACGACTACGAAGGCGGCTTCTCCAACCGGGTTCCGGTGGCCTTCAAACCCGGGGCCAGGCAGGGCTGATGGACGAGCGCGAGACCTTCCGCGAGGCGGTGTGCCGGGCCGTGGCCCAGGTGCCCCGGGGCAGCGTGGCCAGCTACGGCCAGATCGCCTGGATGGCCGGCTACCCGCGCCGGCCCCGGCAGGTGGGAATGGTGCTCAAGGGCCTGCCCGAAGGCACCGATCTGCCCTGGCATCGCATCGTCAGCGTCAAGGGCTACGTGCCCAGCCGCGGCCGCTGGTGGGGGGCGATGCTGCAGATCCAGCGGCTGCGCGACGAGGGGATCGACGTGGATGACGCGGGGAATCTCGATCTGGGCCGGTTCGGCTGGAACGGCGATCAGTCTTCATCCAGATCGGGCTTCAGCCGGTAGCCGATGCCCAGTTCGGTGAGCAGCAGCCGGGGCCGGGTGGGGTCGGCCTCCAGCTTCTTGCGCAGGCTGCGCATGTAGACGCGGACGTAGGTGGCGTGCGCCTTGGCGGTGTCGCCCCAGACTTCCTGGAGCAGCTGCCGGTTGGTGATCACCTGGCCGGCGTGGCGCATCAGCACCGCCAGCAGGTCGAACTCGTTCTTGGTGAGCCGCACCGGCTTGTGCTCCAGGGTCACTTCCCGGCTGGCGAAATCCATGCGCAGGCTGCCCACTGCCACCACCGTCGCCGCCGGCGCCGTAAGGTCGGCGGCGTGCCGCAGGGCCACCCGGATCCGGGCCAGCAGCTCGCTGGAGCCGAACGGCTTGGTGATGTAGTCGTCCGCCCCCATGTCCAGGGCCAGGACCTTGTCCTCCTCACGGCCCCGGGCGCTCACCACGATGATCGGCACCCGGCTCACCGCGCGCAGTTCCCGGGCCAGGCTGAGCCCGTCGCCGTCCGGCAGGCCCAGGTCGAGCAGCACCACGTCCGGGGCCAGCCCGAGGGCCATGGACTTGCCCTCCTCCCAGGTGGTCGCCTCGGCCACGTTGAAGCCGTGGGAGCGCAGGGTGGTGGTGAGGTACTGCATGAGTTGGGAATCGTCCTCGACGATCAGGACCAGGGGTTGTTCTGGGAGCATGGCGCCTTCCGTGGGTTTCAGGAATGGTAATCGGGGTTGAGTTCGGGGGAGATGCCATCCATGGGCAGGGCGATGACGATCTGGGCGCCGCCCTGGGGCCGGGTCCGGGCGGTGATGCTCCCGCCATGGGCCTGGGCGATGCCCTTGCAGATGGCCAGGCCCAGCCCGGCCCCCGGCGTCACCGGCCTGCCGGTGCCGCGGTAGAGCTTCTCGAAGATCAGTTCCTCCTCGCCGGGGGGCAGGCCCGGGCCTGCGTCGGCGACCGAAAGCAGGAACTGCCCGCCCTCCGCCCAGCCGCGCACCTCGATGGCGCTGCCCGCAGGGCTGAACTTGATGGCGTTGTCCAGCAGGTTGATGAGGGCCTGCTCCATCAGCACCGGGTCCATGGGCACCCAGATCTCCGGCAGTTCCACCGACACCGGGCGGGAACCCAGCTGCTCCTCCAGGTGGCTGAGGGCGGAGCCGACCACCTCCTCGACGGCCGCCCATTCCTTCTTGGCCTGCACCAGGCCCGATTCCAGCTTGGTGATGTCCAGCAGGTTGTTGACCATGCGCAGCAGCCGGCGGGATTCCTGGAGGATGGTGCCCAGCAGCACCTTCGGATCGCCCGGCGCCGATTGCGGGCCGGGGTTGAGCAGCGTGGTGGTGGCGCCGGTGATGGTGCCCAGCGGGGTCCTCAGGTCGTGGGAGATGCTGCTCAGCAGGCTGTTGCGCAGCCGCTCGTGCTCGGCCTGGATGCGGGCAATGGTGCGGTCCTCGGCCAGGCTGGCCCGCTCCAGCGCCAGGGCGATCTGCGAGGCCAGGGGAATCAGCAGGTCCAGCCGGCTGGCGGGCATGGCGCCGGCCCCGGGCGTGAACCAGAGCCCGAGCACCCCGAGCGGGCGCTCGGTGCCGGGCATGGGCAGCATGAGGCAGGGGGACTGGGTGTAGCTCTCCGTGCCGTGGCCCACCGGCACCCCGCGCGCCATCACGGTCCGGGCGATCTCCAGCTCCTCCGCCTCCAGCCGCAGGCCCGGGCCCGCGGGCACCGGCAGCTGGCCCTTGGCGTCGCAGAGCAGCAGCGCCACCGGAAGGTCCAGCTCCTGGCGCAGGAAGGGCACCACCCGCTGCTGGATGGCCGCCACCGAGCCGCCTTCGGCCAGCACCTTGCCCAGGCGGTAGAGCGTGCGGGTGTGGCGCTCCTGGTTCTGGGCCAGCCGGGTCTGGGCCCGGATCCGCTCCGCCAGGCCCAGGATCACCCAGCCGACGCCGAGCATCATCGCGAAGGTGCCGGTGTGCTGGATGTCGGTGAGCACGAAGGAGTAGCGCGGTTCAATGAAACAGAAATCAAGGGTCAGGATGCTCAGCACGGAGGCCGCCAGGGTCGGCCAGCGGCCGAGCTGGGTGGCTGCCGCGGTGATGCAGAGCATGTAGAGCATGATCACATCGGCCAGGCCCAGGTAATGGAACACCAGGAAGCCGACCCCGGTGGCCAGCACCACGAAGCCGATGGCGATGGCCAGGCCGACCAGATCCAGGGCTTCCGGCGGCGCCGGCGCCGGCGGGGGCGGCTCTGCGGAAGGCCTGGCGGGGACCACATGGATGACCAGCTCCAGATCCCCCTGGACCAGCTCTTCCAGCAGCGAACCGGTCAGCCGGGTGCGCCAGCCGGGTCCACCACGGCCCACCACCAGGTGGGTGACCTGATGCGTCCGGGCCAGGGCCAGCAGCTCCCGGGCCAGGTTGCGGGTCAGGGGCTGCAGGCGGATCAGATCGGCGCCCAGCTCCTCGGCCAGCCGCAGGTTGTCCGCCAGGCGGCGCTCATCATCCCGGGAGGACATGAGCGGACGGGGCCCGTCCAGGTGCACCCCGATCCAGGGTGCCCCGCCCGCTTCGGCCATCCGGCAGGTGGCGCGGATCAGCCCTGCGCAGTCCGGCCGGCCATCCACCGGAACCATGTAGCGGGTCTCCCGGGCCGGGGCGGCCGCCGAATCATCGCCCCCGGGCTTGCTTCCGGGCGGGTCCATCGCTAGGCGGCAGAGCATGATTGCATCCCCTTCATGGGTGGGTAACGGCCGTTCAATGCGTCTTTGTCATCAGTTTAATAGCATCCTTGGGCCTTGGCCTCTATGAGGGAGTTCCTGTCATCCAGGGCCCGATGGATCTCCTTGGGCAGGGAACGTGCCGCGACCTTGCTTTGGGGAACAGGGGGGGGGAGATTGGATGGGCGTGAGCATGGCAAGAATTGGGGTGCTGTCGATAATGCCATGATTAACTTGATATCGTATGGTAAAAAACAGCATAAATTTTAGGCTTGACTGAATACAGAATACGAAACAAGATGAATCACACCCAATTGCATCCTTGCTACAGCTAGTCAACAGCCCCTAGGCGCTTGGAAGGACAACGTCCATCCGAGCCGCCTTCCGGTAACTCGCACCCTGCCGTCCGCGGAGACCGGGATGCCTGACCGGTGCTCTCGGTCCCCACGTGGTCATGAATGGAAGCGGCCACGGCAAGCAACGTTTTTCCCCTTGTTCCGGTTGTCCCAAGGCTGCCCGTGCGCAGCACTTCCCCAATCCCTACCCGAAGGAGTGCCCATGAGAACGGTGAACAACGTCCTGGTGCCAGCGCTGGCACTCATCAGTCTTCTCCTCGCAGGTTGCGACAAGGAATCCAAGACCATCAAAGTCGCCGTACAGATGCCACTGTCGGGCCCACTTTCGGTCATGGGCGTATGCCAAAAGAACTCAACCCAGATCGCGGTGGAGGAACTGTCCGAACCACTCAAGAAGATGGGCTTCAAGGTTGAACTGGCGGCCTATGACGACCAGGCCAATCCAGACACCGGGGTGGCCAACGCCAAGGCCATCATAGGCGATCCCTCCATCATGGGCGTGGTGGCGCACTGGAACTCCGGTGTGTACATTCCGTCCTCTGAGGTCTACAAGTCCGTGGACTTGGCCGCAATCTCCCCGGGCTGTTCCAACCCCAAAGTGACCGACCGCATGCTGTCGGACGTGAACCGGGTCTGCGGCCGGGATGACGTCCAGGGGGCGGTGGGCGCCCAGTTTGCCGCGGACCAGGGCTTCAAGTCGGTCTACGTCCTGCACGACAAGCAGACCTATGGCCAGGGAATCGCCGAATACTTCAAGAAGGAGTGCGAAGAACATGGGATCCGGGTGATCGGTTTCGCCGGATCCGAGGAGAAGGCCAACTTCGACGCCATCCTCACCCCGATCATTGCCGCCAAGCCGGATTGTCTCTACTTCGGCGGCCAGTTCGACCAGGGCGCAGTGTTGTTCCGCCAGGCCAGGCAGAAGGGCTACAAGGGCGCCTTCCTTTCTGACGACGCGTTCGATTCCCCGGATGCGGGCAAGATTGGCGGCGAGTTCCTCAGCCAGGCCGGCGGCACCTACTTCTCGACCCTTTCGGGACCGCCCAGCCTCTACCCCGACGCCGCCAAGTTCGTGGCCACCTTCAAGACCAAGTTCGGCGATACCATCCAGCCCTACGCGCCTCAGGCCTACGATTGCGCCGCGATCCTACTGAAGGCCATCGAGATAGCGAGCGAGAAAAACAACGGCAAGCTGCCCGAGCGGGCCGAGGTCAGCAAGGCCGTCCGCGATCTCAAGGATTACCACGGTATAAGCGCAACATACAATTTTAATCAGAAGGGCGATCCTGCCGTGTCCCGCTACTTCATCGTGCAGGTCATGGCCAAGGATTCCTCCACCTGGGAGAAGAGCAACAAAATCCTCAAATCTCTCGACATCAAGGCCCCCTAGGGCCTGCGGGGAAAGTGAGGACCGTCGGCAATACCGCACCCCGGACGGCCGGGCTGGTCGCGCCAGCCCGGGCCGTTCGGAAGGTGCGCGGGTCCGGAGAAACCACCAGGGACGGATCGGATGACCACCTACGAGGGATGCACCGTGAATAAAAGGATCGAATTTCTCTACCTTTCCGAACAGGACACTATCGCCGCGGGCGTGAACGATGCGGCGCGCTGCGTGGAGGTGTCGGAAGAGGTCTTCAGGTTGCTGGCCCAGGGGGACTACCTGATGGGCGGGAGCAATCACAACAGCCATGGCATCGGCATCATCTTCCCCAAGGAAACCAGGTTTCCGAACATGCCCGTGGCCGGCCCGGATCGCCGCTTTTTCGCGATGCCGGCCTATCTGGGTGGCAGGTTTGATTGCTGCGGGAATAAATGGTATGGCTCCAACCAGGCCAACACCGCCAAGGGACAGCCCCGCTCCATCCTGACGGTCATGCTCAACGACAAGGAGACCGGCGCTCCCCTGTGCCTGATGTCCGCGAACCTGCTGAGCGCCGCCCGCACCGGCGCCGTGCCCGGCGTGGCGATCCGCCATTTGGCCCGCAAGGATGCCAAGGTGTTGACCGTCATCGGCTGTGGTCCCATCAACCAGGCCTGCCTGAGGAACATCATGACCCAGGCCAAGGGCTTGCAAAAAATTATATGTTTCGACTTGTTTGAAGAGAAAGCCCGGGCCCTGGCCGGCTGGGCCGCGAAGACCTATGGTCTTGAAGGGGTGGCGTCCCAGGATCTGCCGGAAGCCGTCGGCGAGGCCGACCTTGTGACGGTGGCCGCTTCCAGGCTCAAGCCGGTCAACCTGAGCCACAGCTGGCTGAAAAAGGGCGCCCTGGTCATGCTGAGCGGGCCGGCCCAGGGAGATCGGGAATTCTGGACCCGGAACCGCATCATCCTCGACCACATCGAGCTGCACAAGGCCTATGTGGAGGAGGCCGATGCCTCGGGGGACAAGCAGGGGTACTACCGAAGCGTCATCGGCGGACCGATCTACAACCTGATCGACGAGGGTGTGCTCCCGAAGCTGGAGGCTTTCACCTCCATCGGCCAGATCAGCCTGGGCGATCGGCAGGGGCGCGAGAATAACGACGAGAGTCTCATTTTTGTCGCCTGCGGCATGGGCGTGTTCGATGTGGCCTGGGGCTACGAAATCTACCAGAACGCGCTGAGGAACGACATCGGCCAAAAGCTGCTCTTGTGGGATGAGCCGGCCCTTGGCTGACGGCTCCCTGCCCATCGAAGACGAGGCCAAGTCATGCAACGGAAAATCAAAAATTATGAAAAGATTGTAAGCCATGGCGATCAGCATTCCAGGAGGATCATCCTGGACATCACGGAAGCCACCCTTCGGGATCTGGACGCATATGAGCGGATCAAAAGCATCGCCCACCTGGACCAGGACCTGCTGTGGATCGGCACCCGCTCCTGGGACTTGTCCAGGAAACGCAACGTCTACCTGGTAGGCGCCGGCAAGGCCTGCAACGCCATGGCCATGGCCTTCGACGAGATCCTGGGCGAGCGGCTGACCAAAGGCATCGCCATCGTCAAGGTGGCCGACGAGGCGGACGTCTTCCACCGGACCGAGGTTCATGTGGGGGGCCATCCGCTGCCCAATGAGGAAGGCCATCGGGCTTCCAGGAACATCATCGAGCTGGTCGATCGCGCCGGCCCGGACGATCTGTTCATTGGCGTGATCAGCGGCGGAAGTTCGGCGCTGATGAGCTGCCCGATTGAAGGCATCAGTCTGCAGGATGAAATTGAAACCACTGACGTCCTGTTGAAATCCGGGGCCGGTATCTTCGAAATCAATGCCATCCGCCGGCATGTTTCCCAGATGAACGGCGGTATGTTGGCCAAGCGGATCCAGTCG
The DNA here is from genome assembly GCA_964627225.1 of uncultured Mesoterricola sp. Lineage (GTDB taxonomy): Bacteria > Acidobacteriota > Holophagae > Holophagales > Holophagaceae > Mesoterricola. The sequence continues at coordinate 13,585 of CAZVHQ010000011.1, read as the reverse complement.
GTGGGGGCCGAATTCATCGGGCTGGGCATCAGCGACGGCGTCGGCGTGGCGCCGACCCGTGATATCGCCGTCCCTTACCAGAACTATGCCAGCACCCCCATCGGACCGGACAAGACGACGCTGGAGGACGCCAGGAAAGTGATCCGCGACTATGACCTTGCCGGGCGGCTGCCGCGAAGCGTGGTGGACCACCTGATGAAGGTGGGCCCCGAGGGGGAAACGCCCAAGCAATTCCCGGACAATACCTATTTCCTGATCAATACCGTGCCCGATTCGTGCCTCTACGCGAAAAAGGTAGCGGAGGACATGGGCGTCCGGGCCATGATCCTCACGTCGTTTCTCGAAGGGGAGAGCCGGGACGCCGGGACTTTCTTCGCCGCCATCGCCAGGCAGGTCCAGACCTTCGGCAGCCCGATCCAGGCCCCATGCGTCATCTTGAGCTGCGGGGAAACGACCACCCAGATTCTCGACAACAGCCTCATCTCGGGCCATGGCGGCCCCGGCCAGGAACTCACCGCCAGTTTCGCCATCGCCGCGGCCAAAGCCAAGGGCGCGTGCATGCTCTCCATCGATTCGGAGGGAACCGACGGGACCACGCCAGTGGCTGGAGGCATCACCGATTCCCAGAGCTACGCCATGGCCGTCAGCCAAGGCGTCGATCTGCATGCCGCCCTGCGCGGACATGCCACCTTCGAGGCCCTCAGCCGGATCGACGATGTGGTCTGCACGGGCAATACGGGCACCAATCTATGTGATTTCAATGTCTTATATATCCCGGTTCGGGAGTAATAGGGGGAGTCATGGCAACGACCGCCATCCAATCGATCCGGTCAAGGCAGGTGATTGATTGCAAGTGCCGCCCGATGGTTGAAGTGGATGTGACGACCGAGGGCGGAGCCCTGGGCCGGGGCTGCGCCCCCACCGGAATCTCCGTGGGCATGTATGAGGCTTGCGTATTGCGTGACAACGACCCCGGCGAATACCGCGGTCAAAGCGTGCATAAAGCCATCGCCAACATCCAGAATATCCTTGCCCCTGCCTTGCTCGGACTGGAGGTCACCAACCAGGTTCTCATCGACCAGATCATGATCGGGCTCGATGGCACCAAGGATAAAAGCCGGCTGGGCGGCAATGCCATCTATGCCACCTCGGTCGCCTGTTTCCAGGCGGCCGCCGCGGCCTGCGGCCAGCCGCTCTACCGCCATCTGGCCGGCGCGCCAATCCGGACGATCCCCGTCCCCAGTTTCAATGTGGTGAACGGCGGGAAATACCAGCATTTCACCCAGGCCTTCAACGAATTCATGATCATGCCGTACAAGGCCAAGGACATCTACGAAGCCGTGGAAATCGGCATCCTGGTCTTCCAGGAGCTTGATTCCGTCATTGCCAAGTTCACCGGGAAGGCGACCGAGGTGGCCCGGTCCTATGGCTATGCGGCCCCTTCCAGCGACCCGGCCGTCGTCCTGTCCTTGATGCAGCAGGCGGTGGATCGTTGCGGCTTCCACGACAAGGTGGCCTTCGCCCTGGACTGCGCATCGAGCGAGATGTATGACGAACGGACCAGGACCTATCTCCTGGGCGAGGAACGGGTCGACGCGGAGACGCTGATCAACCATGTCCAACGGCTTTCCGAGCAGTTCAACCTGGTCTTCGTCGAGGACCTGCTGGACGAAAACGATTGGGAAAACTATCCGAAGGCCGTGGCACAGCTCACCCGGACGCTCATTCTGGGCGATGACCTGATCGTCACCAACCGGGAGCGGCTGGAGAAGGCCTACCGGTCCCATGCGGTGGCCGGGTTCATCCTCAAGCCCAACCAGGTCGGCACCGTCACCGAAGCCCTGGACACCTACCGGTTCGGTCGCGAGCACGGCCTGATCGCGGTTCCTTCCGGCCGTTCGGGCGGGGCGGTCAACGATGTCGTGATGGACTTCTCCGTGGGCCTCCAGGTGCCGTTCCAGAAGAACGGCGCCCCCCGCTCCGGTGAACGCATCGAGAAGCTCAACTTCCTGATGCGCGCTTGCGACCTGAACCCAGGCAGCCAATTGGCGGACCTGTCCAGTCTGGTGAAATTCTAGGAGGCAGGCATGGATGTTCCCAGTCCCAGGATGGGACGGGTCAGGCAGACGATCATTTCCCGTCCCCTGGCCGACCCTCCTGGCTCGATCCGCCGGCAGATCGCGCAGCTTGCGCCCGCGCTGAAGGTGCGGCCGGGCGCCAGCGTCGCCGTCGGCTGCAGCAGCCGCGGGATCGCCAACTACGCTCAGATCGTCGGTGCGGTCGTCCATCAGCTGAAGGCCGAGGGCTACCGGCCCTTCCTGTTTCCCGCCATGGGCAGCCATGGCTCGGCCACGGCCGAAGGCCAGGCCCAGGTGCTGGCCCGGGTCGGCATCAGCGAAGCGTCCATGGGCTGCCCGGTCGTGGCCACCATGGAAGTCCAGGTCATCGGTGAGCTCGCCACTGGCATGCCGGTGGCCATGGATCGGTCCGCCTTCCACGCCGATGCCTTCGTGGTCGTCAACCGGATCAGGACCCACACGGAATTCACCCACGCTTTCGAATCCGGCCTGATGAAGATGATGGCCATCGGCATGGGGAAGGAATTCGGCGCCACCCTTTACCATCGTTACTTCATGCACTATGGCTATGGCGCAACGATCCAGGCGATCGCCGATCAGGTCATGCAGACCCGCCCGCTACTTTTCGGGGTGGGGATCGTCGAGGATGGGCGGGCCCAGACGGCCGAAGTGCGGATCATTCCGGCCGGGCGGATCGCCGCAGAAGAGGGCGAACTGCTGGCGTCGGCCATCGCCATGATCCCGAAGCTGCCGTTCGACGCCGTGGACGTGCTGGTCATCGACCAGATGGGCAAGGATATTTCCGGTTCCGGCTTCGATACCAAGGTGGTCGGCCGTCTGTCCATGCCGCTGGTCGGACCCGATCCGCCACGCCCACGCGTCAAGCGCATTGTCGTATGCGATCTGACGGCCGCCTCCAAAGGCAATGCCGATGGGGTCGGCATCGCCGATTTCATCACCGAGCGCCTCTACCGGAAAATCGACCGGCAGGCTTTGTACGTCAACGCACTGGCCGGCTCCGAACCGGAGCATGCGCGCATCCCGATGGTGCTGCCGACCGATCGTGACGCGGTAGAGGCCGGAATCGGCACCATCGGTCCGGTTCTTCCCGAAACCCTGAGGTTGGTGCGGATCGCCAATACGCGCGATCTCGAATTCCTCGAGGTGAGTTCTGCTTTGCACGCCGAGTGCGCAGGCCGTCCCGACCTTGAAGTGCTTGGCGAGCTCCATCCGCTCAGCTTTTCTTCGAAGGGCGCGCTTGCTCCATTCATTTAATAAATTTTTCATATAACCCGACGAACGGAACCTTGCCTGGCTATCGGATACTCGATAAATTTGCATATGGCCATTTCCCGGAAACCTCTGCGCATTGATGTCCACCGGGAACTGCTGGACCTGATCCTGTGCGGGGAGTTGAGTCCCGGCCAGCGCATCAGCGATAGTGAATTGGCGACCCGGATCGGCGTGAGCCGGACGCCGGTCCGGGAATCCCTGCTGCGCCTTGAACGGGAAGGCCTCATCATTGCCTCCCAGCACCAGGGGTTCACGGTTCAGCCGCTGAGCGCATCCGAGATCCGGGACGTCTACCCGATGGTCGGGATGCTCGAATGCTTCGGCCTCAAATCCATCCCCCCGTTGTCGGCGAGAAAGATCGAACATCTCAACCGGATCAGCGCCGCCATGCAGGAGGAGGTTTCCAAACCCCTGCGCCGCATCCGGCTGGACGACGAATGGCATCGCGTGCTGCTCAGCGACAACGGCAACCATTGCCTAACCCAGATCCTGGGTGAACTGAAGCAGCTGATCCTGCGTTACGAATACACCTTCATGCAGGTTTCCGAGTGGGTCACGGTTTCCCTCAACGAGCATGCCGAAATGATCGAGAATGTGCGCCTGGGCAATCGCCAGGAGGCCATGCGGATTCTCGGCGCCCATTGGGATCGGAGCATGGAGGCGGTCCTGTCCAAATTCTTCGTGGCGCTGCAGTCGACCTCCTAGGCGGGGTCATATCAGCGCTCAGCCCGTGGTCTTGTGCGACCGGGCGTCGGCGCAGCGCCGGCCCCACCCCGGGCTGAACGGATCGAAGGCGCCGAAGCGCGCCGGGTCGTGCGGTCCCAGATCGAAGGCCGGCGCGCTTCCGGTGATCATCTGGGCCAGCGCCCGGCCCACCCCCCCGGCCATGGCCACCCCGCCCCCGCTGCAACCCGCCGCGGAGTAGAGGCCCGCGGGCTCCGCCAGGGGCCCCACCGCCAGCAGCCCGTCGGGCACGTAGGTGGAGTAGCCGGAAACATAGTGGGCGATCTCCAGTTCTCCGAACCAGGGCAGGAACCTCTGGAAGGCGGCAGCCCCCTCCTCCAGGCTGGCCCAGCCGTTGGCGTCCCCAGCCACCACATGGCCCTGGAGATCGTCCGGCAGGTCCCTGGGGTCCGCGAACACGCTCTGGGCCTCCCGGAAGCCGAACAGGAGGCCCTCCCCCTCGGGCCGGGCGTAGGCCCTGGCATCCGGAAGGATCATGAAGGGCATGTTCCGGCTGAACCTGCGGTCAGGCGAAGTGATCCAGTACTGGCTCCGCACCGGGGCCATGGGAATCGCCGCGCCGGCGGCCTGGGCCAGGAGGTTCGCCCAGGCCCCGGCCGCGTCCACCACCACCGGCGAGGCGATGCTGCCCGCCGCGGTGCGGACCCCGGCGACCCGCTGCCGCCCGGTGAGAATCGCCTCCACCGCCTGGCCTTCCAGAATTCGCGCGCCCCGGTTCCGGGCGGCCCGGGCGTAGCCGGAGCCCAGGGCGTAGCCGTCCATGAAGGCGTCCTCGGGCATGTAATGGATTTCCTCGCCGCCCAGCAGGTGCAGCCAGGGCACCAGGTCCAGGGCTTCCGGGGGGGTGAGGCGATGCACCAGCTCCCCCTGGGCCGCCGCGGTGGCCATGAGCTGCCGGTGGGCCCGGATGGCGGTTTCGGAGACGCCCACGTAGAGGCTGCCCGTGGTCCGGACCCCCAGGCTGGCGCCGGTCTCCACCTCCAGATCGCGCAGATCCTCGTAGGTCTGCCGGACCAGGGGCAGCAGGAAGGGCTTCGAACGGGCCCGGCTGAGCAGACCGGCAGCCCTGCTGGTGGCGGCCTGGGCGATGCCCCCGCGTTCCAGCACCAGGGGCTTCAGCCCAGCCCGCGCCAAGTGATAGGCGACGGAGCAGCCCAGCACGCCAGCGCCGATGATGATGACGTCGGCCGAAGGGGATGTCTGCGGTCCATTCATCAGGATGCTCCTGGGCTGGAACCTTCCATTCTCATCCCCGCCTGTTGCAACCTTGCGCCAAGGGCCGCCCATCTCTGTGACAAAGCGAGGGGCCCGGAATTTGAACCGATGGCAACCCTCGACTGGCTTGGTATATGTAAGACAAAGATTCTTCCTCTGCGATGATGCTTGTTGTATTTATTTGTTTGTTTTTATTTTTATATAATGAGTCTTGATATTCATGGGAAGAGTCAATCCGGGCCACCGGCTCCAGAGGTTTACCTGAATTCTGACAAAAACACAGTCAATCATTGTCTCGCGGCCACTCGCTTGATCCGCCCGTCCTGCGGGTCCAACCTGGCCACGTTTTGGAAAATGGGGAAAATAAAATAAAAAATTAATTAAAAAATTTTTTGAACGAGGCTTTACATATTTTAAATTAGTCTGACAATTGAAAGATCAAGCCCATGAGGACCGACCGTGGCCAACACCAGTCCAGAAGAGAGGAACCCCGCCAACCGCGTGGAAGCCGTGTACGCGGGCCTGTTCGAGGCCATCTCCAAGGGTGAGTTCGCCGAAGGCCGGCTGCCCACCGAAGCGGAACTGTCCAAGACCTATGGCGTTTCCCGGCCCACCCTGAGGGAGGCCCTTTCCCGCCTGCGCCTGGACGGGGTCATCACCTCCCGCCGCGGAGCGGGCAGCTTCGTCCTGCGCCGCCCTGACCGGAACATCCAGCAATTCGCGGCCATTGAAAGCATCGCCGACATCCAGCGCAGCTTCGTCTTCCGCATCGCCATGGAATCAGCCGCCGCGGGCCTGGCCGCCGAGCTGAGGACCCCCAAGAACCTTGACGAGATGCGCCGGGCCCTGGACCACCTGGGTTCCATCCTGGAACACGAGCTGGCGGTGGAAGAGGATATCCAGTTCCACCTGGCCATCATGCGGGCCTCCCAGAACCCCTATTTCGTCACCACCTTCGAGATGATCACCGGGCAGATCCGGGTGGCCGTGCAACTGACCCGCAGCCTTTCCCTGGGCAAGAGCCGCGCCCGCCGCGAAAGCGTTCAAGCCGAACATCAAGACATCCTCACCGCCATCGAGCGCGGCTCGTCATCGGCTGCCTCCGAGGCGATGCAGGTCCACCTCAGCAATTCCCGCAACCGTCTTTTCGAAGGTCCCCTTTCCCAATAGTTCATCAGCGCAAGTCCTTCTCGTTTCAGCCTATCTTCCCCCGCAAGGGGTGCAGCAATTGGGTCCGGTTGATCTGCTGTGATGGCGCATCGGCCGGGGAGCAGTGAACCATAAGACCAAACCGGGGTGCCCCCATGAATGTCCAGGTCCGCAACGCATCCGCCGAGAGCAAGCGAACGAAGATCCGCTGGCTGATCCTTTCCCTGCTTTTCATCATCACCACCATCAACTATGCGGATCGCCAGAGCCTTTCCTTCGCGGCCCCGCTCATCGTCAAGGAATTCCACCTCTCGGTCATGCAACTGGGCTACATCTTGTCTGCCTTCTCCTGGTCCTATGTGATCGTGCAGCTTCCCGGCGGGTGGCTGCTCGATCGCTTCGGCTCCAAGAAGGTCTATTTCTGCAGCCTCGCCTTCTGGTCCCTTTTCACGGCCGCGGTGGCCTATGTGGGTCTGTTCCCCCTGAGGATCGTTTTCCCGCTGCTGTTCTCGTTCCTGCTCATGCTGGGGGTGGCGGAAGGGCCCTCGTTCCCGGCGAATAGCCGCATCGTCGCAGCCTGGTTCCCGTCCAGCGAAAGGGGCCTGGCCTCAGCGATCTTCAATGCCGCCCAGTATTTCGCCCAGGTCCTATTCGCCCCCATCATGGGCATCGTCGTCACGACCCTGGGCTGGAAGCAGATGTTCAACATCATGGGCGGGGTCGGCATCCTGTTCGCGCTGGTGATCCTGAAGGTGCTCTATGCCCCGAAGAACCACCCGCGCGTGAACCAGGCGGAGCTGGACTACATCGAGAAAGGCGGCGCCCTGGTGAACCTCGACCAAGACGGGGCGCGTCCCGCGAAGGGCAAGACCCTGGATCGTGTGAAGCAGCTTCTGGCCAGCCGGATGATGCTGGGCATCTACTTCGGACAATACTGCATCACCACCCTCACCTGGTTCTTCCTCACCTGGTTCCCCATCTACCTGGTCAAGGCGCGGGGCATGTCCATCCTCAAGGTGGGGTTTGTGGCCGTGCTCCCGGCCTTGGCCGGATCCCTCGGCGGCATCCTCGGCGGCTTGATTTCCGATACGTTCGTCAAGAAGGGGTTCAGCCTCACGGTGGCCCGCAAGGTCCCCATCGTCGGAGGCATGCTCCTTTCCACCATCATCGTCGCCTGCAACTATACCGACGTGAACTGGATCGTTGTGATGTTCCTGACCATTGCCTTCTTCGGGAAGGGTATCGGGGCGCTGGGCTGGGCCGTGGTCTCGGACACTGCGGCCAAGGAGATCGCCGGCCTGAGCGGCGGCCTCTTCAACATGTTCGGGAACTCTGCCGGGATCATCACGCCCATCGCCATTGCCTGGATTCTCCTGAAGACAAACTCGTTCAATGGCGCCCTGGTCTTCGTGGGCCTGCACGCCCTCGGCGCCATTTTCTGCTATCTGGTGATCGTTCCCAAGATCCAGCGCTTTGAACTCAAGAACGCCTGAACCATTCCTCTGATATACAGGAGCGCGCCATGAACAATCCAATCCGTGAAGCCATCCCGTCCCGTGCGCCGATGGTCACCGGGATGAGGGTCATCCCCGTCGCCGGCCACGACAGCATGCTGCTCAACCTGAGCGGCGCCCACAGCCCCTTCTTCATCCGCAACCTGGTGGTCCTGACCGACAGCGCCGGGCACACAGGGGTGGGCGAAGTGCCCGGGGGCGAGCGCATCCGTCAGACCCTGGAGGACGCGAAGGAACTGGTGGTGGGCAAGGGCATCGGCAGCTACAACGGCATCCTCAATGCCATCCGAAACACTTTCGCCGACCGGGACGCGGGCGGGCGGGGTCTCCAGACCTTCGACCTGAGGGTGGCCATCCACACGGTCACCGCCGTGGAAGCGGCCCTCCTGGACCTCCTGGGCCAGTTCCTGGAGGTTCCGGTGGCGGCCCTGCTGGGCACCGGCCAGCAGCGGGACGCGGTGGAGATGCTCGGCTACCTCTTCTTTGTGGGGGACCGGAAGAAGACGGACAGCCCCTACCTGGAAGACCCCGGGGCCAAGGACGACTGGCACCGCCTGCGCCACGAGGAGGCGCTGACCCCCGAAGCCGTCGTCCGGCTCGCCGAAGCCGCCAAGGCCCGGTATGGATTCAACGATTTCAAGCTGAAGGGCGGCGTCCTGCCCGGGGGCCGGGAGATGGAGGCCATCAGGGCCTTGGCGGAACGCTTCCCCGAGGCCCGCATCACCATCGACCCCAACGGCGCCTGGTCTCTCAGGGAGGCCATCGAGCTGTGCCGCAACCTGCACGGAGCCCTGGCCTATGCGGAAGACCCCTGCGGGGCCGAGGACGGCTATTCCGGCCGGGAGGTGATGGCCGAATTCAGGCAGGCAACGGGCCTGCGCACCGCCACCAACATGATCTGCACCGACTGGCGCCAGATGGGCCATTCGATCCAGCTGCACTCGGTGGACATTCCCCTGGCGGATCCCCATTTCTGGACCATGCAGGGCTCGGTCCGGGTGGCCCAGCTCTGCAACGAGTGGGGCCTTACCTGGGGTTCTCACTCCAACAACCACTTCGACATCTCCCTGGCCATGTTCACCCATGTGGCCGCCGCGGCCCCTGGGAAGACGACGGCCATCGACACTCACTGGATCTGGCAGGAAGGGCAGGAAAACCTGACCCATGAGCCGTTCCAGATCAAGGGCGGCCTGGTGGCCGTGCCGGACAAGCCCGGCCTGGGAGTGGAACTGGACATGATGCAGGTGGAGAAGGCCACCAGGCTCTATGAACAGGTGGGACTGGATGGCAGGGATGATTCCCGAGGCATGCAGTACCTGATTCCCGGGTGGAAGTTCGACAACAAGCGTCCCTGTCTGGTGCGCTGATTTTCTTCAAAGTGCAGGAGCACGTTTTCAAATAGGAGATGCTCATGAATACCAATTTCATCCGAGGGGTCGTGCCGCCCCTGGTCACTCCGGTGGACGACCAGGACCGCGTCCTGGAGCAACCCTTCCGGCGAGTCATCAAGCACGTGCTGGAGGGAGGCGTGCATGGCGTATTCGCCCTGGGCAGCACGGGGGAATTCTTCGGGCTGGACGAAGACCAGCAGAGGCGGGCCATCGAAATCGCCGTGGACGAGGTGAAGGGCAGGGTCCCCGTCTACGCCGGCGTGGGGGCGGTCACCACCCGCGAATGCATCAGGGCGGCCAAGCGGGCCGAAGCCGCCGGGGCCCAGGCCATCACCGTCCTGCCGCCGCCCCTGCTCACCCCCAGCGAGGACGAACTGTTCGGCCACTTCAAGGCCATCGCCGATTCGACGCCGCTTCCCCTGCTCATCTACAACAACCCCGACCGCATCAGGATCAACGTCTCCGCCAGCCTGGTGGAGCGCCTCGCGGCCATTCCCACCATCGTCGGCGCCAAAGACAGCTTCGGCGACATGACGCAGACCGGCGAGTACATCCGGCGGACCCGGGGCACGGGATTCAAGGTCATGGCGGGCCGGGACACCCTGATCCTGGCCACCCTCGTCTATGGCGGCGTGGGCTGCGTGGCCACCACCGCCAACATCGCCCCGGCCCTGGTCGTGAAAATCTACGATAGGTTCATGGCCGGGGATCTCCAGGGGGCCCTGGAGGCCCAGTACGAGCTGGCCCCCCTGCGCATCGCCTTCGGCCTGGGCAGTTGGCCGGTGGTGACCAAGGACGCCTTGAACCTGCTCGGCCTGGAAGTCGGCGCACCCATTCTTCCCAACACCAGCTGCTCCGGGCCCAGCCTGGCAGCGCTGAAAAAGGTCCTGTCGGGCATGGGCCTTCTGAAATAATCCATCCGGCAACAAGGAGAAACTATGAAAATCGGATTCATCGGACTGGGGATCATGGGCAAGCCCATGAGCCTGAACCTCGTCAAGGCCGGCTACAAGCTGGTGGTGCTGGACCGGAACCAGGCGGCGGTGGCGGAAGCGGTGGCCGCGGGTGCCGAACTGGCCACGACGCCCAGGGAGGTCGCCGAGCGCGCCGAGATCGTCATCACCATGCTGCCCAATTCCCCCCAGGTGAAGGAAGTGGTCCTGGGCGAGCACGGCATCATCGAGGCCGCCCGGCCGGGCTTGACGGTGATCGACATGAGCTCCATCGCCCCGCTGGTGAGCCGCGAGGTGGCGGAAAAGCTCGCCGCCAAGGGCGCGGCCATGCTGGATGCCCCGGTGAGCGGCGGCCAGCCCAAGGCCATCGACGGCAGCCTCTCGGTCATGGTGGGCGGGCCGCAGGAGGTCTTCGACCGCTGCCACGACATCATGAAGGCCATGGCCGGCTCGGTGGTGCGCACCGGGGACATCGGGGCCGGCAATGTCACCAAGCTGGCCAACCAGGTCATCGTGGCCCTCAACATCGCCGCCATGTCCGAAGCCCTGGTGCTGGCCACCAAGGCCGGGGTGGAGCCCGAACTGGTCTACCAGGCCATCCGGGGCGGCCTGGCCGGAAGCACCGTCCTGGACGCCAAGGCGCCCCTGGTCATGGACCGCAAGTTCGCCCCCGGCTTCCGCATCAACCTCCATATCAAGGACCTGGCCAACGCACTGGACACCTCCCACGAACTGGGCGTGTCCCTGCCGCTCACCGCGGCGGTGATGGAGATGATGCAGGCGCTCAAGACCGACGGCCAGGGGGAGGCGGATCACTGCAGCCTGGTCCAGTACTACGAGAAGATGGCCAAAGTCGAAGTGCGCCGGTAGCGGGAGGAGGCATGCGCATCCTGGCCGCCCAGTCCCTTGGGCCCGCCCCACGTGCAGGCACACCCAAAACGCCCCTTCCCATCTCCTGAATGATTCACAGCCGCGGAGAATCCCATGGCAGCCGGAACAGCCCCCCTCTACATCAAAGTGCACCCCACCGACAACGTCGCGATCATCGTCAATTCCAGCGGTCTGCCCGCGGGCAGCACGTTCCCCTGCGGGCTGGTCCTGAAGGAACATGTGCCCCAGGGCCATAAGGTGGCGCTGGCCGACCTGGCCGAGGGCGCCCCGATCCTCCGCTACGGCGAAACCATCGGCCATGCCGTCCGGCCCATCGCCCGGGGCTGCTGGATCGACGAGACGCTGGTGTGCCTGCCGGCAGCTCCGGTGCTGGATGACCTGCCGCTCGCCACCCGGGTGCCGGCGCCCTTGCCTCCGTTGGAAGGCTATACCTTCGAAGGCTTCCGCAACCCGGACGGCTCGGTGGGCACCAAGAACGTCCTGGCCGTCACCACCAGCGTGCAGTGCGTGGCGGGCGTGGTCGACCATGTGGTCGAACGCATCAAAGCGGAACTGCTGCCGAAGTTCCCCAACGTCGATGATGTGGTGGCCATCAACCACCTCTACGGCTGCGGGGTGGCGATCAATGCCCCGGCCGCCATCATGCCCATCCGGACCCTGCACAACCTGATGCTGAACCCCAATTTCGGCAACACGGTGATGATCATCAGCCTTGGCTGCGAGAAGTTGACCCCGGAGCGCCTGCTCAACGAGGGCGGAGCCCCGGTCCAGGTGGACGGCGACGACGTCATCTGCCTCCAGGATGAGAAATTTGTCGGTTTCGCGTCCATGGTGGCCAGCATCATGGCGTTGGCCGAGAAACACCTCACGGCGCTCAACCGGCGGCGGCGGGAGACCTGCCCGGCCTCCGACCTGGTGGTGGGCCTGCAGTGCGGCGGCAGCGACGCCTTTTCCGGGGTCACCGCGAATCCGGCCGTGGGCTTCGCCTCCGACCTCCTGGTCCGGGCCGGAGCCGCCGTGATGTTCTCGGAGGTGACCGAAGTCCGGGATGCGATCCACCTGCTGACGCCCCGGGCCGCAACCGTGGAAGTGGGCCGGGCCTTGACCCGGGAGATGGCGTGGTACGACAACTACCTTTCCCTCGGCCAGACCGATCGTGCCGCCAACCCTTCGCCCGGCAACAAGCGGGGCGGGCTGGCGAACATCGTGGAAAAGGCCCTGGGCTCCATCGCCAAGTCCGGCACCAGCACCATCGTGGATGTCCTCGCCCCAGGCGAGAAGGTCCGCCGCAAGGGCCTGATATTTGCCGCAACCCCCGCCAGCGATTTCATCTGCGGCACCCAGCAACTGGCCTCCGGCATGACGCTGGAGGTGTTCACCACGGGCCGGGGGACTCCCTATGGCCTGGCCGCCGCCCCGGTCATCAAGGTGGCCACCCGTTCCGACCTGGCGGCGCGCTGGCATGACCTCATGGATGTGGATGCCGGCCGCATCGCCACGGGCACCGCCACCATCGAGGAGGTGGGGTGGGAGATCTTCAAGCTGATCCTGGACGTGGCCAGTGGACGGAAGAAGACCTGGTCGGATCAGTGGGGACTCCATAATGCCCTGGCCGTATTCAACCCGGCTCCCGTGACCTAGAAGGCCTGGCCATTGACGCCTGGGACAGATCGCAGGCCGGAAACCGCACCCGCACGCAGGTGCCCTGGCCGGGCTCGCTCTGGATCTCCATCTGTCCATGGTGCGCCTTCACGGTGCGGTAGACGATGGACAGGCCCAATCCCGTGCCCCTGCCCACCGGCTTGGTGGTGAAGAAGGGATTGCAGGCCTTCTCCAGCACCTCCTTCGGCATGCCACACCCCGTGTCCTCCACCTGCGCTTCCACCCAGCCGCTGGGCAGATTCCGGGTCCGGAGGGCGAGGGTGCCATGGTCGGGCATGGCATCCACGCCGTTGATACAGAGGTTCATGAAGGCGTGGGCAAGCGCGCTGGCGTCGCCGCGGATCGGTCGCAGATCCTCCGCCAGGTCCGTCTCAAGACGCACCTTGGACAAGGTCGTGCGCTCCATGAGACGGATTTCCTCGTGGAGAATCGCATTGAGATCCAGTTCCCGTTCCTCGGCGGGGGTCTGGCGGGCGAAGTTCAACAGGCCCTTGAGCAGATTGCCACCCCGCTCCGAGGCCTCGATGATGGTCGCGAGGGCCCGCCGGATCGGGCTGCCCTCAGGCTGGGCCTCGATGTTGGCCGAGGCCAGGGCGAGGATGGCCTCCAGCACGTTGTTCATGTCGTGGGGTGGTTGACCTAACTCCATTATTTACACCACAAGCATTCAATTCATGATTGCCTTGGGAACAACT
>CAZVHQ010000010.1:0-103208 GCA_964627225.1 uncultured Mesoterricola sp. | reverse complement strand
CGAGGTCCGGAGGGCCTCGGAAGCCGATTTTTGCGAAGTGAGCGCGGAACCCGGGCTAGGCGTAGCCTTCACTGTTGATCCGGTACTTGCCCATCTTGTAGTTGAAGATCCGTTCGGTGGTCTGCAGGAGGCGCGCCGCCCGGGCCCGGTTGCCCCGGGCCGACTTGAGGGCGTCCTGCAGCAGGTCGCGCTCGAAGGCGGCCACCGCCTCGGCGAACGGGGTGGCCAGGAAGGTGCCGGAGGCCTCGGCGGTCTGCAGGGTGGGGGGCAGGTGATGGGCATGGATGACGCCGCCCTCGCACACCAGCACGGCCCGTTCCATGCAGTTCTCCAGCTCGCGCACGTTGCCGGGCCAGTGGTAGGCCATGAGCATGTCGATGGCTGAATTGGAAATGCGCCGCACGTCCTTGCCGTGATCGACGGTGTACTTCTCGACGAAGTGGTCGGCCAGCAGCAGGATGTCGGTCTTGCGCTCGCGCAGCGGCGGCAGGAAGATCTCGAACACGTTGAACCGGTAGTAGAGATCCTCGCGGAAGGTCTTGTCCAGGATGGCCGCTTCCAGGTCCCGGTGGGTGGCGGCCACCACCCGCACATCCACCTTCATCGGCGTGCCGCCGCCGAGCCGCTCGAACTCCCGCTCCTGCAGCACCCGCAGCAGCTTCACCTGGGTGGCCAGGGACAATTCGCCGATCTCGTCCAGGAACAGGGTGCCGCCGTCGGCCAGCTCGAACCGGCCCGGGCGCGCATGGCGGGCGTCGGTGTAGGCGCCGGCCTCCACGCCGAACAGCTCGGATTCGATCAGGGTCTCGGGCAGGGCGCCGCAGCTGACCTTGATGAAGGGCTTTTCCGCCCGGGGCGAGTTGTAGTGGATGGCCCGGGCCACCAGCTCCTTGCCGGTGCCTGATTCGCCGCGGATCAGCACGGTGGTGTTGGCCGGCGCCGCCTGGGCCACCTGCTCGAACACCTGGCCCATGGCGTGGCTGTTGCCGATCAGGTTGCGCAGCTCGTAGCGCTCGCGCAGCTCGTGCCGGAGCAGCTGGTTCTCCTCCAGCAGGCGCTGCCGGTCCGCGGCCACCAGCTGGGCCACCTTCATGGCCAGCCCCACCATGGCGGCGGCGATCTGCAGCAGCTTGGTGTCGCGCGGGAAATCCCGTTCCGCCAGGTAGGGCACGACCAGGGCCAGGGTGCCCGAGGGGCGGCCGTCCAGGAACAGCGGCAGGCAGAGGAAGGACAAGTCCTGGCCGGACCGGCGCCGGCGGCGCACCCGGGTGCGGTCCAGGAACAGCGGCTCCTCGCTGACCTTGGGCACCACGATGGCCTTGCCGCTCTGGAACACCCGGCCGGTGATGCCTTCGCCCGGGCGGTAGTGCACGCCTTCGGAGGTGGCCTTGGGCAGGCCGCAGGAGGCTTCGATGCCAAGGGCCCCGGTGGCGCTGTCCAGCAGGGTGATGACGCCGCCCACGGCGCCGAAGGCGTCGGCCAGGATTTCCAGCACCCGGGGCAGGGCCGTGCGGATGTCCTTGGCGGCCAGGGCGAAACTGACGTCCAGCAGGGCGGTGAGCAGGAGCGGATCGTCGGGGGCGGCCATGGCCATGAGGGTACTACAAAAATGTATGATTTCCAGATAATATGAACAATTTTGTCAAATATTAATATGGTTGGATCTGCCCATGAAAAACTGAATTGGCTGAGGGCATTGGATTTATTAATGAATGTATTGCTCCCTGGAAGATGGGATTTGGAACAAGATGGACGCCTGGAGGCACCCATGCAGTGGCAGCCGAGCGCAGGCATCTTCGGTGAACAGGCGAACCGGGAACGGGACGCCTGCGGGGTGGGCTTCGTCGCTTCCCGCACCGGGACCAGTTCCCACGCCATTCTCCAGGAGGCCATCACCGCCCTGGGCTGCATGGAGCACCGCGGGGCCTGCGGCGCGGACCAGCTCACCGGCGACGGCGCCGGGGTGATGACCGACATCCCGTTCGAGCTGCTGGGCCACCGCCGCGGCGAAGTGGCCGTGGCCACGCTGTTCATGCCGAGGGACTCGCTGCGCCGGAAGAAGTCGCTGGACGTGTTCACCGCCACCCTGGCCTTCCACGGCCTCGAAGTGATCGGCTTCCGGGAGATCCCGGTGGACCCGTCGGTGCTGGGCGAAGAGGCCGTGCTGTCGCGGCCGGCCATGGTGCACGCCATCATCCGCCGCCCGGCCCACTGCCGCACCGATCTGTCGTTCGACCGGCTGCTGTACATGGTCAAGCAGGAGATCCGCATCAAGCAGTCCGAGCAGGGCATCAACAAGGAATTCTTCTTCACCTCGCTTTCCGGCAACACCATCGTCTACAAGGCCCTGACCGGGTCGGACGCACTGCAGAAGTTCTACCTGGACCTGCAGAACCCGGCCTTCACCACGCGCTTCGCCATGTTCCACCGGCGCTTTTCCACCAACACCCGGACCTCCTGGGACAAGGCCCAGCCGTTCCGGCTGATCGCCCACAACGGCGAGATCAACACCATCGCCGGCAACCGCTCCTGGGCCCATTCCCGGGAGCGCTCCATGGGCCTGCGCCGGGACCAGATCCTCACCCGCAGCGGGATCAGCGATTCCGGCAGCCTGAACGAGATGGTGGAGGCGCTCAGCTACCGCAGCGCCATCCCGCACATCGAGGACATCCTGGCGATCATGATGCCGCCGGCCCAGGGCGAAAGCGAATACTACAAGTTCTGGAGCCGGGCCATGGAGCCCTGGGACGGGCCGGCCATCATCATGTATTCCGACGGCAACACCGTGGGCGCGCGGCTGGACCGGCACGGCTTCCGGCCGTCGCGCTGGGCGGTCACCGAGGACACCTTCTACCTCAGTTCGGAGGCCGGCGCCTTCCGCATGGACGAAAGCCGGGTGCTGCGCAAGGGCACCCTGCACGCCGGCTCCGGGGTGAAGGTGGACCTGGACAGCGGGCGCTTCCATTTCCGCGACGCCAGCCGGTCCCGGGAGAACCGCGACGCCCGGTTCGACGCGCGCACGGTGCCGCTTGGCGCGCTGCCGGTGGAGGACGCGCCGGTGGGCATGTTCCAGCGCAACCTGTTCTCGCTCACCGAGGAGGAACAGGAAAAGGTGCTCTACCCCATGATCGCCGAGGGCAAGGAGCCGATCGGCTCCATGGGCGACACCGCCCGGCCCAACGTGTTCTCGCTGCAGCCGCGGCCCTTCTTCGACTACTTCTACCAGAACTTCGCCCAGGTCACCAATCCGCCGCTGGACTACCTGCGCGAGGAGAACGTCACCGACACGCGCGTGTTCCTGGGCCGCAAGCCGAACATCTTCTTCCCCAAGGACCTGCTGCCGCTGGAACCGGCGATCGAGGCGCCGGTGCCGGTGCTGCGGCTGGGTGAGCTGGCCTTCCTGGAGGACCTGGGGCGCAAGAGCGCCACCGAATCGCACATCCTGCCGCGCACCTTCAGCATGACCTTCCTGCGCGCCGCCGGGCCCGACGGCTTCCGTCCGGCGGTGGAACGGCTGGTGGCGGAGGTCATGAAGGCGGTGGAGCAGAAATGCACCGTGATCATCCTCAGCGACCGGGACGCCGACTACGAGCACCCGCCCATCCCCGGGCTGATCGCCCTGCGCGCGGTGGTGCACGCCCTGAACCATTCCGGCCTGCGGCTGAACGCCTCGATCGTCATGGACACCGGCGAGGTGCGCACGCCGCACCACCTGGCGGCGCTGCTCAGCTTCGGCGCCTCGGCGGTGTGCCCCTACCTGGCCCTGCGCATCGCCCGCAGCGACCCGCACCGGCTGCTCGCCGCCCTGGCTCCCGAACAGCGCGAGGATAACGCCATCAAGGCCCTGGTCTCGGGCCTGCTCAAGATCATGTCCAAGAGCGGCATCTCCGTGCTGCAGAGCTACATCAGCGCCAAGCTGTTCACCGCCATCGGCCTCGGCCCGGACCTGATGGAGAACTTCTTCCCGGGCGACGCCAGCCCCATCGGCGGCATCGGCTACCATGAGCTGGCCGAGGACGTGCTGCGCAAGACCGGCTTCGCCGTGCTTCCGGAACTGCAGGACAAGCTGCTCAACACCCATCAGTTCCGCGAGGCGCCCAGGCGCGACGAGGGCGAGCGCCACGCCATGACCACGGCCCGGGCCCGGGTGGTGCACCGGATGGTGCAGGAGCCCCTCGAAGGCCGCGAAGCCGATGCCCTGTACGCGGAGTACCTGAGCCACGGCGACGACGCGGAGCCGATCAGCGTGCGCCACCTGTTCGACCTCAAGCCGGCCGCCGCGCCGCTCGCCCTGGAGCAGGTGGAGCCCGCGTCGGCGGTGCTGGCCAGCTTCGGCTCGGGCGCCATGTCGTTCGGCGCGGTGAGCGCCGAGTCCCAGCGCGACCTCATCCTGGCCATGCGCGCGGTGGGCGGGCGCAGCAACAGCGGGGAAGGGGGCGAGAACCCGTACTACTATTCCGACGGCATCACGGCGACCACCAAGCAGGTCGCCTCGGCCCGCTTCGGGGTCAACGCCGAGTTCCTGGTCACCGGCCAGGAGCTGCAGATCAAGGTGGCCCAGGGCGCCAAGCCCGGGGAGGGCGGCCAGCTGATGAAGGTCAAGGTGGACGCCGACATCGCCCGGGCCCGCTTCTCGCTGCCCGGGGTGGACCTGATCTCGCCGCCGCCGCTGCACGACATCTACAGCATCGAGGACCTGAAGGAGCTCATCTACGAGCTGAGGCAGGTGCACCCCGCCGCCGAGATCAGCGTCAAGCTGGTTTCCGGGACCGGCATCGGCCCGATCGCGGTGGGCGTGGTGAAGGCCGGGGCGGACATCATCTACATTGCCGGGGGCGACGGCGGCACCGGCGCCGCGACCCTGGGCTCCATGAAGCACGCCGGCCTGCCGTTCGAGTTCGGCCTGGCCGAAGCCCACCGCACGCTGGTGGAGAACGGCCTGCGCGGCAGCGTCAAGCTGCGCGCCGACGGCGGCCTGCTCACCGGCCACGACATCGTGGTGGGGGCCCTGCTGGGCGCCGAAGGGTTCGATTTCGGCAAGCTGCTGCTGGTGGCCGAAGGCTGCATCATGGCGCGCATCTGCGAAAAGAACACCTGCCCGGCCGGCATCGCCACCCACGACCCCAAGTTCAAGGCCCGCTACCGGGGCAACCCGGAGCAGATCGTCCGGCTGCTGCGCTACCTGGCGGAAGACGTGCGCCGGCAGCTGGCCTTGCTGGGCTTCCATTCGCTGAAGGAGATCACCGGGCGCACCGACCTGCTGCTGCCGGCGGCCAAGCACCTGGAGTACCTGAGCCAGCGCCGGCTGCACCTGGACCGGTTCCTGGCCGAGCCGTGCGGCTACGACGGCCACCCGCTGGGGCGGCCCGTGGAAGGCATCGCGCCGTTGAACCAGCGCATCCTGCAGGAGACCCGGGCGGCCCTGGAGGCGCAGACCGATTTCGAAGGCGCCTACCCCATCGCCACCACCGACCGGGCCACCCTGGCGACCCTGTCCGGGCTCCTGGCCCGGCGCGCCGGCGCCGCCCGCAGCCAGCCCGGAACCGCCTACCGGGGCAGCCTCAAGTTCACCTTCCAGGGCAGCGCCGGGCAGGGCTTCGGGGTGTTCCTGGTGGACGGCATCCGCGCCACCCTGTTCGGCGAGGCCAACGATTCCGTCGCCAAGGGCATGTCCGGCGGCCGGATCGTGGTGCGCCCGCCGCTGGCGGCCCGGTTCGCCCCCGAGGAGAACGCCATCATCGGCAACTGCGCCCTGTACGGCGCCACCGGCGGCGCCCTCTACGTCCACGGCCTGGCCGGGGACCGCTTCGCCGTGCGCAACAGCGGCGCCACCGCCGTGGTGGAGGGGGCCGGGCTGCACGCCTGCGAGTACATGACCCGGGGCACCGTGCTGTTCCTGGGGGCGGTCTCGTACAATGCCGGCGCCGGCATGACCGGGGGCAAGTTCTTCATGGAGCGCCGGCACGACGGCTTCGTCAACCGGAACTACGTCCGGGCCGAACCGCTGGACGCCGCCGACACGGAGCAACTGCACGCCCTGCTGGAGGACTACCAGTCGGCCACCGGCAGCCGCACCGCCCGGGAACTGCTGGACCACTGGGGGGCCACCCTGGAGGCCTTCGTCAAGTACGTCCCCCTGGCCTGGACCGCCACCAGCGCCTGAACGCCACCAGCGACCAGACGGCTTCCACCAGGCCGAACGGCCAGGCCCCCTGGAGGAAGCCGTAGACGGAACCGAGGATGCAGGAGCAGCCGAACAGCAGGATGTACTGGGTTCCCCTGGCTTCCAGGGCGTAGGTCACCAGCATCGCGGTGACGGCGAACAGCCCGAACAGGGTCAGCGGGTCCATGTCAGTAGGTGGGGAGGTACTTGGCCAGTTCCCAGGGGGTCACCTCCAGCCGGTAGTCCTCCCATTCCAGGCGCTTGGCCGTGATGAACCGGTCGCAGAGGTGGGCGCCCAGGGCGTCCTTGATGACCGGGTCCGCCGCCAGCTCGGCGATGGCCTCGGCCAGCGAGCCCGGCAGGGTGCCGGCGCCGGCGGCCTCGGCTTCGGGCCCCAGGAAGAGGTTCTCCTCGCTGGATTCCGGCACCGGCAGCTCGCGCCGGATGCCGTCCAGGCCGGCGGCGAGCATCACCGCCAGGGCGAGGTACGGATTGCAGCTGGGATCCGGGCAGCGCAGCTCGATCCGGGTGGAGGCCGGCGCGTGGGAGCGCGGGATGCGGATCAGCGCCGAGCGGTTGATCCGGCCCCAGCTGATGATGACCGGGGCTTCGTAGCCGCCCAGGCGCTTGTACGAGTTCACCAGCGGCGCCAGCACGGCGCACATGCCCCGGGCGTGCAGCAGCTGCCCGGCGATGAAGCGCTTGGCGAGCATGGACAGGCCGTGGCTGTCGCCGGGATCGGCGAAGGCGTTGGAGCCGTTCATCCGGTAGCTGAGGCTCTGGTGCAGGTGCAGCCCGCTGCCGGCGATGCCGCGGATCGGCTTGGGCATGAAGGTGGCGTAGAGGCCCTTGTGCTGGGCCAGGATCTTCAGGACCACCCGGACGGTGACCAGGTTGTCGGCGGTCTTCAGCGCGTGGGCGTAGCGGAAGTCCATCTCGTGCTGGCCGGGGGCCAGCTCGTGGTGCATGGCCTCGGCCTCGATCCCGAAGGCGCCGAGGGTCTCGGTCAGCTCGCGCCACAAGCCGGTGGCCACCATGCTGGTGGGCTGGTCGAAGTAGCTGGCGCCGTCCACCGGCCGGGGCGGGATGATCCGGTTCCCGGCGTCCGGCTGCAGCAGGAAGAACTCCAGCTCGGGCCCGGCGTGGTAGTCGAAGCCCATCTGCTCCGCCTGCTTCAGCACCTTGCTGAGCACCGCCCGGGGATCGCCGAGGAACGGCTGGCCGTCCGGGGTGAACACGTTGCAGATGAGCCGCGCGGTGGCTTCGCTGCCGGACAGCCAGGGCAGCACGGCGAAGGTGGCCAGGTCCGGCACCAGGTGCATGTCGCTTTCGGCGATGCGGGCGAAGCCCTCGATGGAGGAGCCGTCGAACCAGATGCCGTGGTTGAGGGTGGCCATCAGCTCGGCTTCGGGGATGGTCACGTTCTTGACCGCGCCCCCCACGTCGGTGAACTGCAGGTCGATGAACTTGATCCGGCCCTCGTTGACGGTGGCCAGGATCTCTTCGGGGGTGCGGGCGGCGGGTTGTGGGTTCATCTGTGCAGCGCCTGGAGGATGAAAGCGATGAGAACGAGGACCAGCAATACCACCAGCCCCATCAGGACCGAGACGAACATCGGGGAACGCCAGAACGGCGGCGCCGCCGCGGCGGCCTGCACCCGGTCCAGGATCGCCGTATCGACCGCATCCAGGTGCTCCAGGTCGTGGATCAGGGCCGCCATGTCGGGATAGCGGTCGTCCGGGTCGCGCTGCAGGGCCCGGGCGGCCAGGGCCGCGATCTGCGGGGAGAGGCCCAGCCCGGCCCGGTCCAGCCGGGGCGCGTTGCCCTGCAGGTGCAGGGCCATGACCGCCATCTGGTGGTCGCCCTCGAACGGCAGGTGGCCGGCCAGCAGCTCATACAGCATGGTGCCGAGGGCATAGATGTCGGTCCGCTGGTCGCCGCGCTGGCCCTCGATCTGTTCCGGGGCCATGTAGTCCGGCGTTCCGGCCGCCCCGCTGAGGTTGGCGTAGGTCACCCGGTAGGCCTTGCGGGTCAGCGCCAGGCCGAAATCCAGGATCACCGGATCGCCTTCCGGGGTGATGAGGATGTTCTCGGGCTTGAGGTCGCGATGGATGATCCCGTGCGCGTGGCAATGGGCCAGGCCGGCGGCGATCCTGGCGATCAGCGCCAGGGCCGGCTCGGCGGCCATGGGCGCGCGGGCGGTGACGAAGGCGCGCATGGATTCGCCGGTGATGGGCCGGGTGACCAGGTAGGGCGTGGCGTTGAACTGGCCGGAATCGATGCCCTTCTGCACGGCCGGGTGGTCGAGGGTGCGCATGACTTCCAGTTCCCG
The DNA here is from genome assembly GCA_964627225.1 of uncultured Mesoterricola sp. Taxonomy (GTDB): domain Bacteria; phylum Acidobacteriota; class Holophagae; order Holophagales; family Holophagaceae; genus Mesoterricola. The sequence continues at coordinate 94,713 of CAZVHQ010000010.1, read as the reverse complement.
CTGGAACCGCTCGTACTGGGCCGGGTCGCCGATGGAGGCCCGGTTGGGGATCTTCAGGACCACATCCTGCCCGGTGAGGAGGTCATAGGCGCGGTAGATATCGCTCATCCCGCCCTGGGCGATATGGGTGCGGATATGGAAGTGGTCGAACTGATCGCCGATCTGCAGCATAGGACGGTCTCAGGCCTTACGGAAAGAGCGTGCGCATGGGTGCCATGCAGGAAGTATAAGGGGGTTTTCCGCGGATTCCGGGCGGGCGCGCTGGAGCGGCAGGAATATCCGGCGCAGGAAGGCAGCCAGCGTGGACCTGGACGGCTGCGCGACCGGTGCGGCCAGCGACCGGAACCGCAGGGAAAGCAGCGAAAGGTTATCGTCGCTGCCGTTGCGGATCGCCTGGTCGAGCACGGCCTGGTTGAAGCCCTCCAGGCTCGGTTCGGCGTGGGCGAACTCGGCGAACGCCTGGTCCTCGATGACCCCCCAGACGCCGTCGGTGCAGAGCACGATCAGGTCGTCCTGGCGCACCGGCACGGTGAACAGGTCCGGCTGGACGAACAGTCCCAGGCCCAGGCAGCGGTTGAGCACCGAGCGCTGCTGGTGGCCGCGCACCTTGTCGGGGGAGAGCAGGCGCAGGCGCACCAGCTCGCCGACCCGGGTGTGGTCGCTGGTCAGGCAGGTGGCCGTCCGGTCCCGGATCAGGTAGGCCCGGCTGTCGCCCACGTGGGCCACGCTGAGGGTCGAGCCGCTGAGGTGCACCGCGGTCAGGGTGGTGCCCATGCGGCCCACGCCCATGCGGTTGGCGGTCTGGCAGACGCCGAGATTGGCCGCCTGGAAGCCCTGCTTGAGCCCCTGCAGGGGCGTCGCTCCCGGGCTGGCGTAGAACGATCTGAACAGGAGTTCCAGCGCCAGGGTGCTGGCCACGCCGCCATGGGCGAACCCGCCCATGCCGTCGGCGATGCCGTACAACGGGCCGTGCAGGACAGCCCGTTCGTCCTCGGGGCGGCAAAACCTGAGGGCGTCCTGGTTGTCCTGCCGCACGCTGCCCGTGTCGGTCAGCCCGTGGGTCTCGATCAGCGGCCCATTCATTCGGAGGGGTTGGTCATGCCCTCGGAGGACAGCACCGGCCGGCGCAGCGACCTGCTGTTCAGGATCAGGTAGACGGCGCTCACCACGGCCCAGCCCACGGTCATCCACAGGGCGAACCGGGTGGCGTTGGCGGTGACGCCGGGGGTCTTGAGGCCGATCACGACGATGGCCACCAGCATGGCGAGGTTGCCCAGCAGGCCCAGCAGCGGCACGATGGCGTGCTTGCCGCTGTGGAAGGTGCTCCGGCCGGCGAAGGCGACGAAGGTCAGGCCGCAGATCAAGGCGTAAAGAATGAAGGTCCCGATGTTGGAGGCCAGGGTGATGCCGGTCAGGGCGGTGACGTTGACCACGCCGATGGCGCCGAGCACGGCGGAGACCAGCACCAGCAGCCAGACCCCGATGTGCGGGGTGGCGTGCCTGCCGTGGAGGATGCCCATCAGGCTGGGCATCTCCTGGTCCTGGGCCATGGCGAAGCTGATGCGCACCGCCGTGTTCATGGCCGCCAGGGTGGTCCCCAGCACCGCCAGCCCCACGGTGGCGGCGATGACGATCATGAGCATGAAGCCGTTGCCCCCCAGCATGGCATCGCCGATCTGGCGGATCATGTCGCCGATCGGCGCGCTGGAGGCCGCCACGGCCGCCATCCCGGTGGTCCGGGTGCCGTCCGCGGCCACGTTGACCAGCTTTTCGCTGACCGCGAAGTTGGCGGCGAAGTACTCCAGCAGGTAGGCGAACACGCCCTGGATCACCAGCGACAGGGTGACCCCGCGCGGGATGTCCCGCTTGGGGTTGATCGCCTCCCCGGCCAGGGAGGTGGAGGATTCGAAGCCCACCAGGATCAGCATGGCGACGGTGGACTGGAACAGCATCGCCCCGAGGCTGTGGGGAAACACGATGGACATGGCGTGGGGGTGGGCCCAATGGGTGGCGTGCAGGGGGTTCTTCAGGCGGAACAGGATGGCCAGGACGCTGAAGCCCGCCAGCGACACCAGCTGGATGACGTTGATGACGATGGCGAGGTTGGTGGAACCGGTGATGCCGCGCACGGCGATCAGCCCCACCAGCACCGAGAAGCCCAGGGCGATCAGGATCTGCGCCGGCAGGGGCGCGTTGATGTTGAACTGGCCCAGCAGGTAGGTCACCAGGGTGGCCATCATGGCCACCATGACCCCCGGGTAGACCCAGTAGAACAGGTGGGCCGCCCAGCCGGTGCCGAACTTGGCCAGGCGGGCGAAGCGCCGGTGGCTGGTTTCGTTCCGGTCCAGGAAGGCCTTTTCGGCGAAGTAGTAGGACCCTCCGGCCCCGGCTTCGGGATAGCGCCGCGCCAGTTCCGCGAAGGACAGGGCGGTGAGGAAGGCCACCGCCAGGGCGGCCACGATGCCGGTCCACATGTCGGTGTCGCCGCCGTTGTTGGCGGCCTGGACCTGGAAGGTGATCCACAGGAAGGCGCCCGGCGCGATCAGCGCCATGGCGTTCACGGTGACGCCGGTCAAGCCCAGCGTCTTCTTCAATACAGGAGTAGGGATTGCCTCTGTTGGCATGTAAGCCTCCGGTTGGGGGTGAGGGGTGAGACCTGGCTGGGCTTAGCAGAAGCCATGCCAGGGCGTTCCGGTTACTCCGATTCATGCCATTAGTAGTTAAAAATAAATGAGTTAGTATCATTATGGACCATTCTGATCGATTCAGAAAATACGACAAATTTGTATTAACATAATTAATTACTTACATAATTGTCTTAAAATTTCAGACAGGCACCTTGGCCCGGCCGGCGGGAACCCCCAGCCCCCGCACCTTCGGGCGGACCGGGTGGGCCTCAATCACCAAGCCATGACAAAATTGTATAAAGGTATCGATGTCTATACAAAATGGGCGGAAAATTCATAACCCATGGGTTCAGTGTTTTTCCCAGAGCGTGCGGATCGGGACCGCGAAAAGCCTGTCCCCGAAGCCCAGGCAGGTCTCTCCGTCGTACAGGACGATGCCGGCCTTGAACCGGCTTCCGCTGGCTTCCTTCAGCCGGCGCAGGCCGCGGAAGTCCGTGGCGGTCACCGTACCGGAGGCCTTCACCTCGATTCCCGCCACTTCGGCAGCGCCCCGCTCGGCCACAATGTCGACTTCCACCTGGTCCTTGTCCCGATAATGGAAGAACCGGGTGGCCTTCGCACCCCAATCCGCCTGGCGGCGCAGTTCCTGGAATACGAAAGTCTCGAGGTGCTGGCCGCGCGCGGCCCGGTCCTGCCAAAGGCCGGCGGCATCCTGGTCAAGCAGGGCACAGGCCAGGCCCGTATCGCCCATGTGCAGTTTCGGGGTTTTGATCAGCCGGCTCATCTGGTTGGTGGGCCAGGAGGGCAACTCGTCGATCAGGAAGACCCGTTCAAGCAGGGTGAGGTAGTCGCGGATGGTCTGGCGGGCCATGCCGAAGGGTGCGGCCAGGGTGGTCACATTCAGCAAGCGTGCGGTTTGGCTTGCGGCCAGGGCAAGGAGGCGCGGAAGGGCGTCCAGTGAGCTGATTCTCGACAGATCACGGACGTCACGCTCGACCAGCGTCGCCAAATAGTCCCGATACCAGGCGGAGCGGCGGGAGGCGCTTCCCCTGGCCAGGGCTGGAGGAAAACCGCCCGCCACGATGCGCTCCGCCAGCTCAAGGCCCAGGCGCTGGGTGGTGTGCAGCTTGAAATCGGCCTGGAACAGCCGGTCGAGGAAATGGGATTCGAAGCCGGACAGCTCGCATTGGGACAGCGGGTGGAGGCGGAGGATTTCCATCCGGCCGGCAAGGGAATCGGACAGGTGGGGAACCAGCAGCACGTTGGCGGAACCGGTCAAGAGAAACCGGCCCGGCTTCCGGTTTCTGTCCACGGAGAGCTTGATGCTCGAGAACAGCGCCGGGGCTTTCTGCACCTCATCCAGGATCACCTTTTCGGGAAGATCGGCGATGAATCCGGAAGGGTCGTCCTTGGCGACCGACAGCACCGCGGGATCATCGAAGGTGAGGTAGGTATACCCCAAGGGCCCGCCAACCAGACGCGTCAGGGTCGTCTTGCCGCTCTGCCGCGGCCCATGGACGAGGACCACGGGGGTGTCGGTCAATGCCTGGGTCAATTCCCGGGCTGCGAAGCGCGGCAGGATGGAGGGAAGGTTCATGGCGTCCAATCGTAACCGGAGATCCCGTCCAATCGTAACCGGAGATCCCGTCCAATCGTAACCGGAGATCCCGTCCAATCGTAACCGGAGCTCCCCTCGCTGGGCCGGTCCTGCCGTCACAGCCCCGGCTTCAACGCGATCCGCATCTGCCCATCCAGCAGGGCCACCAGGTTGAGCCGGTCGTCCAGCACCTGGATCTGGTCCAGGGTGAAGCCGCTGATGGTCCCGGTCATGGCCAGTTCCGGGCTGAGGTCGCGATTCAGGCCGGCCTGGGCCTGGGCCCGCAAGTCCTGGAAGCTCTTGTCCATGAGCAAGCTGCATTTGTTGTTGAGGGTCTGGCGCAGGGAGTCGCGGTACAGCCACAGGCCCAGGCGGGTGAGCCAGCTGCTGCTTTCCATGGTGTAGTCCAGCCCGTCCAGGCGGATGGTGCCGCTTTCCGGGTCGAAGCGCGGCTGCCCGGTGAGGGTGAGCTTGCCGGTCAACCGGCCCTTCAGCCCGAGCTCCAGCAGCAGGCTGCCGCCCTTGCCGCGCAGGGCGACGCTCTGCACCTCGAAGGCGCCCTTGTCGGTCTCGAAGCGCCGGCCCAGCATCTGCTTGGCCAGCTGCGCGTTAGCCTGCTCGAAGCCCAGGCTGGTCTCGACCCGGAGCCGGAACCCCGGCTGGATCGAGGTGGGCGCCAGGTCCAAGGGGGGCAGGGGCCGGACCGGCTGGGGGGCCGTCGCGCCCAGGGTGAGGGTGGGCCGGACCTGGATCTCGGGCGTGATGGTCAGGACCATGCCTTCGCTGTGCAGGGGGGCCAGCCGCACCCGTTCCGGGTTGAGCAGCAGGTGCACGCCCGGGCTCAATTCCATCGGTTGCTGGGCCTGCAGCCAGGCGTTCTCGACCTTTTTCCGGAGCACGCTGGTCTCGCGCAGCTGCCGCTCCATGCCCTGGGCCGCCTTGACCAGGGAGTCCTTCATGCCGGCCAGCACCTTGTTGGTGATGTCGTAGCCCAGCAGGGTCACCTGGCAGGGATCCACCTGCTGCGGATCCTGGGGGGTGATCCGCAGGTCCACGTTCCAGTCGGGGGTCAGCCCAACCTCCGCCTGGAGACCCAGCCGGGCGCGCCGGTAGCTTTCCGGGGCGACGCCGCAGGAGGCCACCCCCTTGACCCAGCCCTTCATGCGCAGGCCCACCTGCACCCAGTAGTTGACCGTGGTGTTCACCTGCACGCGGTTGCCGGCCAGGGCGATGTTCAGCGGATCCCGGTAGAGGTTGTAGCGGTAGGTGGCGCCGCCCAGGGCCGGTCCGGGCAGGTTGATCCAGGTCTCCACCCCCGGCGGCACCTTGGGGGTGGTCCGCTCGGCCAGGGCGAACAGCTGGGTCAGGTCAACCACCACCGGTGCCGCGATGAACGACGGCGCGGATTCCGTGGGCGGGGGAGCGGACAGCAGCGGGAGGGTGGTGAGAACGAGCGGGAGGGTACGCCAAGGCATGACTCAATGATTACAGGCGTTCCCCTTCCCGTAAAATGGTCAGGCCGGAATGCCCGCCATTTCCGCGGCGGCGATCAGTTCCTGGGCGATCGCCTCGGGTGAGCGCTCCAGGAACGCGGTGCGGCCCATGAGGTGCACCAGCCGGCCATCCCGGAAGATGGCGGCCTGGGGCGAGCTGGGCGCGGCGCCTTCGAAATAGGTCCGGGCCTGCTGGGTGGCTTCGGTCTCCATGCCGGCGAACACCGTGACCAGGTGGTCGAAGCGCAGGCTCCTGCCGCGCAGGGCCTGGAGCACACCGGGGCGGGCCCCGGCGGCGGCGCAGCCGCAGACGGAGTTGACCACCAGCAGGGTGGTGCCAGGCCGGACCAGGGCCTGGTCGACCTGTTCGGGCGTCATGAGCTGGGTGAAGCCGGCTTGCACCAGCTCCTCCCGCATGGGGGCGACTTGGAATTCGGGGTAGTTGGCCATGGGGGGCTCCCTCGGAACCATACCTTACCATATAAGTCGTGTTTTGCCTGAGCGGGCTTATGCCATGATGGTTAGCCGTTGGGAGCCCTCCATGAAAGATTTTTTCCGTTCGTTGCTGGCCTCGCTGGTGGCGCTGGTGCTGTTCGTGGGCGGCGGGGCGGCGCTGGTTTGCGGCCTGGCGCTCGTGGTGGGCGCCGGCAAGCCGGTGGTCGCGCCGCGCAGCGTGCTGGTGCTGAACCTGTCCACCAGTTTCCCTGAAACGATCCAGGATTCCAGCCCGGCCGGGCTGATCCAGCGGGCGGTGGGCGGCGGCGGGGAGCCGGCCCTGCCCCTGGCCGGCGTGCTCCAGGCCCTGGAGCGGGCCTCCCGGGACAAGGCCATCAGCGCGCTCTACCTCACCGGCAACGTGATGGCCGAGGGCTACGGCTCGGGCCCCGCGGCCCTGAAGGAACTGCGCGAAGCGATCCTGAAGTTCAAGGCCGATTCGGGCAAGCCGGTGATCGCCTACAACCACGCGTGGAGCCACAAGGAGTACTACCTCTGCGCCGGCGCCACCAAGCTCTACGCCAACCCCTCCGGCGAAGTGGACGTCACCGGCCTGTCGGCCGCGCCCATGTTCTTCGGCGCCGCCCTCAGGAAATACGGTGTCGAAGTGCAGGTGACCCGGGTCGGCAAGTACAAGAGCGCGGTGGAACCCTACATCCTGGACAAGATGAGCGACGCCAACCGGGAGCAGCTGACCGGCCTGCTCGGCGATATCTGGGACGACTGGAAGGGCGCCGTCGCCGCCGACCGCAGGCTGGCGCCGGCGGACATCCAGCGCCTGTCCGACGAGAAGGGCATCCTGAGCGCCGATGAGGCCCTGAAGGCGGGCCTGCTGGACCAATTGGCCAGCCCGGACCAGGTGCTGGACGAACTCAAGGCCCTGGCCGGGCGCAAGCCGTCCGACCTGGAGTTCCCCCAGGTGGACCTGGAAACCTACATGCACATGCCGGTGTCGGCCCCGAGCCGGAACCGGATCGCCCTGGTGTTCGCCGAGGGGGAGATCGTGGACGGCAACGGCCGCTTCGGCCAGGTGGGCGGCGAACGGCTGAGCCGCGAGCTGCGCAAGCTCAGGCTCGACCCCCAGGTGAAGGCCATCGTGCTGCGGGTCAACAGCCCGGGCGGCAGCGCCCTGGCCTCGGAGCTGATCCAGCGGGAGGTCATCCTGGCCCGGAAGGAGAAGCCGGTGGTGGTCTCCATGGGCTACCTGGCGGCCTCGGGCGGCTACTGGATCTCCACCTTCGGCGACCGGATCTTCGCCGAACCCAACACGATCACCGGTTCCATCGGCGTCTACGGCCTGCTGCCCAACATCCAGAAGCTGGCCGCCGACCACGGCGTCCACTGGGATTCCATCCAGACCTCCAGGCTGGCCGACCTCAGCAGCATCAGCCGGACCAAGAGCCCGGCCGAGCTGGCCCGGGTGCAGGCCATGGTGGACGATATCTACGGTCAGTTCCTGGACCGGGTCTCGGTCAGCCGCAGGATGAGCCGGGACCAGGTCAACGAGATCGCCCAGGGCCGGGTTTGGTCCGGGCTCCAGGCCCAGAAGCTGGGGCTGGTGGATGAACTGGGCGGCATCCAGGACGCGGTGCGCTTTGCTGCCAAACGGGCCAAGATCCAGGACGACTACCGGGTGGACGGCCCCAGCGAGTCCCGGTCCCTGACGGAACGGCTGTTCCGGCTGCTGAACGGCAGTGACGAGCACGGCATCAGCGAAGCCAAGGGCGCCGCCGCGCAGCTGCTCAGCCGGTTCGACCAGGTGCTGGGCAGCCTGCAGGCGCTCAACGATCCGCGCGGCGTCTATGCCCGGATGCCCTTCGAACTGAACCTCCGGTGATGAAGATCGTCAAGCTCGGCCCCGCCGATTACCGGACCATGCCCTGGAAGAACGGCGCCGGGTCCACCACGGAGCTGCTCATCGAGCCGCCGGGGGCGACCCTGGCCGGGGGGTTCCGCTGGCGGGTCAGCATGGCCACCGTGGCGGAATCCGGGCCGTTCTCCCGCTTTCCCGGCATCGACCGGACCCTGGTGCTGCTGGAAGGGCAGGGGCTGGAGCTGGATCACGGCCCGCACGGCCGGGCCCTGCTGCCCGGCCCGCTGGTGCCGGTGCGGTTTCCCGGGGAATGGACCACCTCCGGCCGGCTGTTGGGCGGCCCATGCCGGGATTTCAATGTCATGTCCAGGCGCGACGCGCTGCTGCATGAGGTGGTCATGCTGCATGTGGGAGTTCCGGCGGCCCTGCCCGAGGCGCCCGTGGTGCTGGCGTACTGCTGCCGGGGCTCCGCGCAGGTCTCCACCGGGGTCGAGCTGGGCGCGGGGGAACTGCTGCGGATCGATGGGCAGGGCAGCTCCGGGCTGATGATCCGCGCCGCGTCGGGAAGCGCCGATCTGGCGGTGGTCGCGTTCCGTCCCAGGACGGAACCGGGGTGATGTCTAAGTGATTTTATTTTTATGAATTTAAGCAGAACAACAGGGACGAGCTCCCGCTACTATGATCGGGAGTCTTCTTGGAATTGAGTCTTTGCATGTACAACTGGATGCTATCCGCCCGGGCAAGGATGCTCTGCTTGCTGCAGGGCTGCCGCGCTATCTGCGGGCGCGCCGTCGTCGTGGCCGCCTTGATGGCGGCCTGGGGGCTTGCCGCGCCGCTGCCCCCGGACAAGCCTGCCATCGTCGTCGGGATCAGCCCCTACCTGCCGCCTTTCGAATACCTCGACCGCACCGGTGAGCCGGCCGGTTTTGATGTGGATCTCATCAAAGCCGTGGCAAAAGAGGCGAACCTGCCGATCGTGTTCCAGGCCGGGCCGCTCAGAACCATCCGCATGGGCCTGGAAAGGGGCCGCATCGATGTGGCGGCGGGCATCCTGTTCTCGGAAGAAAGCGCCCAGAGGCTGGACTTCTCGGCGGGGCACCTGGTGCTGCACTACGCCATCTTCGTGCGGCGCGGTTCCCCCTGGGTCGGTTCCCTGGAGGCGTTGCGCGGGCAGCGGATCGTGGTGGAGCGGGACAGCTGGATCCAGGCGCGGCTGGAGGACCAGGGCATGGGCCACGACCTCACCCTGGCCGATACCCCCGCCGGGGTGCTGGAGTTGCTGGCCAAGGGCGGCCAGGATGCCGCCCTCATGCCGCGCCTCCTGGGGCTGGAAGTGATCCGGGACCGGAACCTGACGAACCTCCAGCCGGTCGGCCCATCCCTGTTCTCCCGCGACCTCTGTTTCGCCGTGCCCAAGGGGCATGGCGAACTGCTTTCGCTGCTGGAATCCGGGCTGGCGATGCTCAACCGCAGCGGCGGCTATTTCCCCATCTACGACAAGTGGTTCGGCCACATCGACCCGGAAGCCGGGGCCACGCTGCGCAACCTGCGCCGGGCCGGGTGGATCTCCCTGGGCGCCGTGCTGCTGGCGGCCATGATGGTCGGCTGGTCCTGGTCGCTGAAGCGGCAGGTGCAGCAGCGCACCAGGGCGCTGCGCACGGCCACCGAGTCGGTCCGCGCCAACGAGGAGTTCCTGTCCCGCATCCTGGAGGCCATGCCCCTGGCGCTGTTCGGCAAGGACCCCAACGACCAGTTCCGCTACGTCCTGTTCAACTCCAAGGCGGAGCAGGTGTTCCGCCTCGAACGGGACCAGGTGCTGCACAAGAACGACTACGAGATCTACTCCGAGCGGCGGGCCGACGCATACTGGAAAGAGGATCTCCGGGCGATGGAGGAGGGCGGGACGGTGGAAGTGCCGGAGCAGATCGCCACCGGCGACCAGGGCAGCATCCACCTGCGCACCCTCAAGGCGGCGATCCAGGATGCCCAGGGCCGGCCGCGGATGGTGCTGGGCATGACCGAGGACATCACCGGGCGCAAGCGGATGGAGACCGACCTGCAGAAAAGCCGGGAGAGCCTGGCCAAGGCCCAGGCGCTGGCCGAGATCGGCAACTGGGAATGGGAGCTTGCCACCGGCGAGGTGACCTGGTCCGACCAGATGTTCCGCATCCTGGGCGCGGAGCCCGCGGCGCTGCCGCCCTCCCTGCGGACGGTCATGGAGCGCATCCATCCCGAAGACCGCCCCGCCTTCGGCCGCTCCATGCGCCGGATCCTGACGGGACGGGAGGTGCCGCCCATGGAGTTCCGGGCGGTGCTGGCCGACGGAGCGCAGCGCTTCTTCAACTCCCTGCTGGAGGTGGAGCGCGCGCCCGACGGCAAGCCGCTGCGCCTGCGCGGCACCGTCCAGGACGTCACCGAGCGGCGCAACACGGAAGAGGCGTTCCGCCAGGCGCAGAAGCTGGAGAGCCTGGGCGTCCTGGCCGGGGGCATCGCCCACGACTTCAACAACCTGCTCTCCGCCATCGGCGGCAACCTGGAACTGGCCCAGATGAACATGCGGCCCGAACCGGACGCCGCGCCGTTCCTGGTCAAGATCGAAAAGATCCTGAAGCGGGCCTCGGAGCTGACCCGGCAGATGCTCGCCTACTCGGGCAAGGGCAGGCTGGTGGTGAGGAAGCTGAGCCTCAACCAGATCGCCGAGGAGATGCCGCACCTGCTGGAGGTCTCCATCTCCAAGCGGGTGGCGCTGGACTACCGGTTCGAGCCGAACCTGCCGCCGATCGAGGCGGACGCCACGCAACTGCAGCAGGTGATCATGAACCTGGTGACCAACGCCTCCGAATCCATCGGCGACCGGGACGGCACCATCATCCTGACCACCGGCATGGAGTACCTCGCCGCCCCCCAGGAGCAGGTGGAGAACCACGGCTGGACCCTGGCGCCGGGGCTCTTCGTTACGCTCGAAGTGGCGGACACCGGCTGCGGCATGAGCCCGGAGACCCGCAGGCGGCTGTTCGACCCGTTCTTCACCACCAAGTTCTCCGGGCGCGGCCTGGGCCTGTCGGCCATGCTGGGCATCCTCAAGGGCCACAACGCCGGCATCCGGATCCGCTCCCGGGAGGGCGAGGGGTCGTCCTTCAAGCTCTATTTCCCGGCCAGCGTGACCGGCAGCCTGCCCTCGGCGCCGGTCCTGCCGGAGTGCCGGCGCGCCGTCACCAGCGGCCATATCCTGCTGGTGGACGACGAACCCGACATCCTCGAAGCGACCTCCGAGCTGCTCACCGCCATGGACTTCAAGGTGACCCCGGCGCATGACGGGCTGGAGGCGGTGGAACTGTTCAAGGCCAACCCGGCGGACTACGCCCTGGTGCTCATGGACCTCACCATGCCGCGCATGGACGGCCGGGAGGCCTGCACCCTGATGCGGGCCCAGGAGCCCGGCCTGAAGATCGTGCTGTGCAGCGGCTTCAACGAGACGGACGTGGCCAAGGACTTCCCCTACACCAGCCTTTCGGGGTTCCTGCAGAAGCCCTACACCTTCCAGATGCTGAAGGACGTGGTGCAGCAGGCCCTGGGCTGACTATTTCCTGGCGGCCCCGATGGCCACGCTGGCGGTCTGTTCGTTGTTCTTGGCGTCCATGGCCCGCACCAGCACCCGGTTGCCCTTGACCCGGTCGCGCGGGATCAGGGCATTGAAGGTCTTCTCCTGGGCGTCGAACAGGCCGTCGTCGGGCACCAGTTCCAGCCAGGCGTTGCCGTCGGCGGAAACGGCGGCCGACTTGAGGATGGAGGTCTCGTCCCGGGCCACGAACTTCACCCGCACGCCGTCGCCCTCCGCCACGGCGGTCAAGGCGGAGATCACCGGGGGGGTGTGGTCGACGATGAAGACCGGAGTGCGCCAGACGGCGGTCAGGGCGGCGTTGAACGGCTGGCTGGCGGCGTCGGAGGCGGTGACTTCCAGCCGGTACCTGCCGTCCGGCACCACCAGGGTGTCGAAGGTGAAGAACTTCTCCTTCCAGGCGGTCTCCAGTTCCATGGGCGCGCCGGTCTCCGGCAGCAGGCGGATGCGGAACTGCAGCTGGTCCCCGTTGGGGTCGGTCACCCGGAAGCCGAAGGCCTGGGCGCCCCGGCGGAAGCTGTGCTTCTCGCTGCCGGCATAGGCCAGCGCGGGGATCAGCTTCTGGGTCTCCAGCGGCACCCGTTCGATGCCGATGTCGTCCGGCGGGGCGTTGCGGGTGACCACCAGCCCCGGGGGCAGGGTGTCCACGCCGTCCCAGACCGGCGCCAGGTTGCGGTTGGCCCAGTGCATGACCACGCTTTCCACGGTGGGCGTGGCGCCGCCCCGGCTGCTGGCGAGCTTGAGCCGGAACTGGGCGAACCGCGCCGGGGGCAGCGCGGGGCGCTCGCCGCTGCGCAGGGGCGGGGTCCAGGGGCTCCAGGTGCTGTCCGGGAGCTCGGTGGCGCCGGTGCGGGCCTGCAGGGTCACGGTGGTGCCGGCGGGGGCGTCCGCCTCCAGGTAGGCCCGGCCCCAGTCGGCCAGGGGGATGCCCTTGAGGATGCGGCTGTCGATGGTGCCTTCGGTGGCCTGGGCCTCGCCCAGCAGGTGCAGCTCGGCGGGGTTGGAACCCACCACCAGGAGGTCGCTGCCCAGGCGCAGGAAGGCGGTGGCCTGGGCCGTGCCCAGGTCGTCCAGGGCGCTGAAGGGGTTCTCGGCGCGGGCCGCCTCGGCCAGCGGGATGGAGAACAGCCGGGAGCGGTTGCCGGTGCCGACCAGCAGCTGGCCGTTCCACACGGCGAGCGCGAAGATCTGGCTCTGGCTGCTCTGCCAGAGGGTCTGGGGCACCCGGTCCTGGTCCAGGCGGATCACCGCGGAGTGGGCGCCGCCGGCCGGCTCTGCCAGGTAGCCTTCCCGGTGCTCCAGGTGGCCCGCGCCGAACCTGGCGGCGAGGCCGGAGGTGGCGCCGGCGAACACCTGGCCGTTCTCGACGGCGATCGCGCGCACCTCCTCGAACCCGGTGGCCATGAGGGTCTCCAGCCGGTCGCCGGTGCGCACCCCGGTATAGTGCAGCAGCAGGCCCCGGCCGTGGGAGCCCAGGTAGTAGCCGCCCCGGCCGTCCGCGGCCAGGCAGGTGAAGGCGGTCTCCTCGGGCAGCTCCGCCAGCTTGCGGCTGCTGCCCTCCCGGGCCAGGATCAGCGAAGCGCCGCGTTCACCGCCGCCGGCCACCACCACGTCGGTGCCGTCCACCGCCATGGCCCAGGCCAGCCGGGCGTCGATGTCGGCGAACGGCTTCACCTCGCCGGAGGGGCTGACCCGGAACAGCTTGCCCTCGCCGCTGGGCGCGACGATCAGGTCCTGGCCCATCCTGGCCATGGCGAACACGATGCCGCCCTTGACCTGGGTCAGCGGCTTCATCTGGCCGGCGACGTAGTGGAACAGCTTGCCCTCGTTGCCGGCGCTGAGGTAGGCGCCGCTGGCCCCGTCGGAGACCGCGGCCCACACCACCCCCTCGGGGAGCTGGGCCACCCGGCGCAGGTTGGGCCCCAGGCGCAGCCGGCCATTCGCGTCGATGCGCACGCCCTTGAAATCCGAACTGGTCCAGTCGTTGAAGCAGGCGAAGCTGGCCGAGGGCTGTTCGGCCCGGACCAGGCTGGCGGTGGCGAACAGCGCCGCGGCCAGGATTCTCGTGGACATTCTCATGGGCAAGCTTCCCCTTTCGTCATTCGATTTCCACTTTCAGGCTGACCAGGCCGCGCGCTTCCCGTTCCAGCGGCAGCACCCCGCGGCTGACGATCTGGCGCTGGAGGCGGTTGTCGGTGGCGTCGCCGTCGCTGCCCAGCAGGCTGCTGATGGACGGCGGCACGCCCTCGATCCGGCTGCCGCGCAGGCCCAGGCCCGGCACGGACTGCACCAGGAGCCCATAGACATGGTTGTTCTTCATGGCGTTGTTCAGCACCCGCAGCATGTCGGTGAGGCTGTTCATCTCCACCGAACGCTCGTCGGGATCGGCGCCGATCAGGCTGAAGCCGTCGCCCACCATCAGGGTGGCTTCGCCCAGCCGGGCGTTGGGCGGCACGAACAGGTTGAAGGTCGTGGTCTCGCGCACGCCCTGGATGTTCTGCAGGGTGACCAGCACGGGCAGCGCCTCGCCCCGCTTCACCCGGGCCTTGAGGGTGCGCACCGAGGCGATGGCGGTGAGGTCCAGCCGCTCCTCGGCCTTGACGGTGAGCGAGATGCCCTCGATCACCGGCCGCTCGAACGGGTTCAGGGTGAGGAACTGCAGGATCGAGCCCAGGTAGGCGGAGACCCGGTTGGCGCTGAGATCGGCCACCATGTTCTCGATCTCCAGGGCCGGATGGCCCGCCAGCTTGATGTTGCCCTGCAGGGACAGGCTCTGGAAACCCTCGCCGCGCACATAGGTGGCCAGGGTCTGGGCCAGCACGGTGGCGGCCAGGTTGGGCGTGATGATCGGGTTGTCCATGATCTCGTACTTGAAGTTCAGGATGCGCTTGCCGCCCAGGTTCAGGCCGATGCGCAGCGGAACCATGCGCGCCTCGGCCCCCAGCAGGCCGGCCACGCCCGCGCTGCGGTCCAGCCGCAGGGCGCCGATCGGCGCCACTGGGGCGGCCAGCTTGAAGGAACTCTGGTAGCTGGGCATGGAGGCCGCCACCGTGGCCGACCACAGCGGCAGGTCCAGCTCGCCCAGATTGAACATCTGGTGGCCGAACATCAGGATCTTCTTGCCGGAGACGTAGGTGATGGTGCCGGCCCCGGACATGACCATGTCGCCCTGCACCATGTTGATGGCGACCATGCCCCCGGGTTCGATCGGGCTGGCCTCGCCGCCGCCGGCGGCGGTGCCGGCCTGGGCGGACATGAAGCTCACCGGCATGCCGGTCCAGAAGGACCGGGCCTCGGGGGCCAGGTCCGCGCCGAACACCGGCATGGGGATCTGCTGGCCGCCGGCCAGGTTCCCGCCGTCCACGCCGAGCAGCTCCGCCATGGGGATCATCTGGCCGGTGAGCACGCTCTTCAGCACGGTCGGGGGGCCCAGCCTGGGCAGGATGAGCGGGGTGCGGCTGGGCTGCAGGTCCGGCAGATCCCTGAGCTGGTCCAGCATCTCGGCGATGGGGGTGACGCCGCCGATGGGCTCCTTCTCGAACGGGAAGGCGATGGCCAGGGCGCCGATCAGCTTGCCGTCGATGTAGCAGGGTGAGCCGCTCATGCCCTGCAGGATGCCGGTTTCGGCCAGCGGGCCGCCGCTGGCCCGGACCATGATGAGGCTGCGGCCCGGGGCCAGGTTGCGCTGGACGCCCAGGACTTCAAAGTTGAAATGGTCGATCTTGCCGCCCACGAACACGGTCCGGCCCTGGCCCTTCATGCCCGGCCGGATCTCCTGCACGGACATGGTGGCCGGGGCCTGGGCCCCAAGCACGGCCGCCAGGAACAGGGGTAGGAACAGACGGAGCAGATTGGGCATGCGGAGACTCGTTCAAGGAAAAGCCTAGCAGGGGATGAAAGCGAACCAGCGGAGAGGGTAACAGACACTTCAGCAATGCGCCCAGTTGGGCCAGAGTGCCTGGAAATTTCAAATATCGTATCTTTTCTTTTCTTGCGTACCCCAGGGGACGCCGGCTGGCGGGACCGGCCGCGGGCCTGCTAGAGTTGTTCCATGCGTATTCTCATCCTTGGCGACGTCGTGGGGGAGCCGGGGCGGAGGCTGGTGGAGGCCCACGTGCCGGATCTCCGGCGCGAGCTGGCGCTGGATTTCGTCGTGGTGAACGGCGAGAACGCGGCCCACGGCAACGGCATCACCGAACGGATCGCCCGGGAATGGCTGGAGCAGTTCGGCGTCGACGTGATCACCACCGGCAACCACGCCTTCGACGTGAAGGAGATCGGCCCCTTCTTCCAGAAGGAGCCCCGGCTGCTGCGGCCGGCCAACTATCCGCCCGGGACCCCGGGCAACGGCTTCGTCAAGCTGCACACCCCCGGCGGGCTGGAGGTCCTGGTCATCAACCTGATGGGGCGGGTGAACATGCCCATCTGCGACGACCCGTTCCGCTGCGTGGACGCGGTGCTGGCCAAGGAGCGGGCCGACCTGGTGCTGGTCGACATGCACGCGGAAGCCACCAGCGAGGCCCAGGCCATGGGCTGGTACCTGGACGGGCGGGTGGCGGCGGTGGTGGGCACCCATACCCATGTGCCGACCCTGGACGCCAAGCTGCTGCCGGGAGGCACCGCCTACGTGACCGACCTCGGCATGACGGGCCCCTACGAGGGGGTGATCGGCATGAAGAAGGAGAACAGCCTCAGCCGCTTCCTCAAGGCCAAGGGAGACCGGTTCGAGGTGGCCGAAGGCGACCTCCAGCTGCACGGCGTCCTGGTGCTCACCGAGGGGCGCAAGGCCGTCTCCATCCAGCGTATCCTGAAGACGCTCCCCTGAGGACAACCCGCCTTGCCCAAGCCACTTGGTCATTTCAAGATCCTGGACCTGTCCCGCATCCTGGCCGGGCCGTTCGCCACCCAGCTGCTGGCCGACTTCGGCGCGGACGTGCTGAAGATTGAGCCGGCCACCGGCGACCCCACCCGGGGCTGGGGCCCGCCCTTCGACCAGGGCGAGCAGGGCGAAAGCGCCTATTTCCGCTGCGCCAACCGGGGCAAGCGCTGCCTCCGGATGGACCTGCGCGCCGACGACGACCGGCAGTCGCTGGACGAGCTGTGCGCGGCATGCGATGTCCTGGTGGAGAATTTCCTGCCTGACGTCGCCGAGGACCTGGGCCTGACCTGGGAGCGGCTGCACGATCGCTACCCGAAGCTGATCGTCGCCTCGATCCGCGGCTTCGCCTCGGATGTGCCCGCCTGCCGCCAGCCCGGCTACGATTTCATCATCCAGGCGGAAAGCGGCTGGATGTCCATCACCGGCGAGCCCGAGGGCCGGCCCATGAAGGTCGGCGTGGCCCTGGCCGACGTGCTGGCCGCGCTGTACGCCGCCAACGGCATCCAGGCCGCCCTGCTGCACCGGGAGCACACCGGGGAAGCCTTGCACATCGAAGTCCCGCTCATGGAAGCGGCCCTGGCCGGCCTGGTGAACGTCGGTGCCGGTACGCTCATGACCGGCATGGCCCCGGAACGGCTGGGCAACGCCCATCCCCAGATCGTCCCCTACCAGACCTTCCCCTGCAGCGACGGCGAGGCGGCCATCGGCGTGGGCAGCGACCGGCAGTTCGAGGTGCTGGCCCTGTGGGCCGGCATCGACCTGGAGGCCGAGCCCGGCTGGCGCACCAACCGGGGCCGGGTGTGCGACCGGGAGCGCCTGGTACCGGTCCTGGAGCGCCATTTCCGCGCCCGCACGGTGGAGGAGGCCACCGCCTTCTGCGACGCCAACGCCATCCCCGCCAGCCGGGTGCGCACCGTGGACGACGCCCTGTTCCGCCAGGCCGGGCGGGTCCACCACCTGATCCAGACCCTGTACGACGAGGGCTCCGGCAGGATGGTGCCGGTGCTGGCCTCGCCGGTGCTGTTCAACGACGAGCGCGCCTGCTGCGAACTGCCCCCGGCCCGGTGGCCGGAATGAAGCGCCAGGGCGGCGGCCTGGTGCCGCTCAGCGCCCTGGCCCGGAACCAGGACCGCGCCGCCCAGGCCGAAGCCCGGGCCGAGGCCCGAATCCGCCGGGCCTGGCTGCTGGTGGTAGGACCGACCCTGGTCAACCAGACCCGTCTGTTGCGGGCGCACCGGGGCATCCTCCTGGTGGGTTGCTGGCATCAGGACATCATCCCCAGCCTGCGCCAGTCCGCCGCAACCATCTGGCCGCAGTTGCAGGAGCGCCTGGAGCGGATGTGGAAGCTCAAGTTCCAGCGCCTGGAGATCGTCCCCTGCGATCCCCCCGGGCCCGAAACCGGCCCGGCACGCCAGCCCGCGACCGATCCGCTGAAGGAAGTCCTCAACCTTTTGCGCGAGCAGAGCAAAGGGGGGTGGACCCGGCGTCCGGGATAAGGTATGCTTCAAACTTCGTCGGGGCGTGGCTCAGCCTGGTAGAGCGCTCGGTTCGGGACCGAGAGGTCGGAAGTTCGAATCTTCTCGCCCCGACCAATCAAGTCATTACTTTACAGGTACATGGACTACCTCTGAAAAACAAGAAGCACAGTTTCAGCACAAGAGGCAGTTCCTTCAAGTCAGGGCCACTTCCAGGAGTGGCCCTTTCTTTTGTACCGTGGTGCCGCCTTTGGCTTTTGGTCTACCGGTCCTCCGCAGCAATGCCCATGAACCGACCTCTGCGCCCAGACGAGTCATCCGATGGGTTGCGCGGCATCCTCGAGGATGTCCGGATAACGAATTGTCCAGGGAAGCGAAGCGTGACTTGGGGGCAGGTGAGACAGGCCCCAGGATCGGAAATATTTTCCGGGCGTGACCCCGAAGTGTTCCCGAAACCCGGCGATGAAGGCGCTGACGCTCTCGTAGCCCATATCGAAGGCCACCGTTGTGACGGGTTCCCCGGCCTCCAGGGGTTCCAGCGATGCCAGTAGGCGCGCCTGACAGCATCGCAAATAACCCTAAACCGTATCGCCAGTGGCGGGCTGGCACTCGCCGCCTCCTGGGCCCACCCAAGCCGCAGGAAGGGAACCCCCTGGCCTTCCCGGTGGAGGTGGTGGAGACCATCGAAGGATGGTTCTGGGGGGAGGATGCCTGGATCGGCCTGGACTATATTTATTACTAAATCGGTAATAATAAAAAAATGAATTGACTCGGCTGGAATGAATGGGGTCTAATGTTGGTCGAAGAAGAATTTTTTCTTAATCAGTTATTTTAATAATCAATAGTTCGGGCAATTTGCTGCTGTGGAGAACCACCCATGACCAGGACCGCTGAAATGGCCAACATGACGCAGCCTATGTGCTGTCGCTGTCGGGGCGCCACCACCTGAGGTCCTGCGACACGTTTTCCCGTCCATTCCAAAGGCCGGACCGATCGCAGAACTGATCGATCCGGCCTTGGTGCTTTTGTGCGTATCCCCACAACTCGGAGCTTCATGTAGGCTTCCTTGCCGTCCCCCTCATCCTTAGGAGAAATGACCAATGCAACGAATCATTCGCAAGAACCTCCAGACCCTGGCACTGATCGTCAGCACCATCCTCGGGGTGTTTTCCACACAGGGCCTGTCCGCCGCTGCCACCAAACAGGCCGTAACTGTCGGTACCGAAGGGGTCTACGCGCCCTTCACCTTCCTGGACGAGAAAGGCGTGATCACCGGCTACGACGTGGAAGTGGTCCAGGAGATCGCCAAGCGGGTGGACCTGGACGTCAAGTTCGTGCCCACGCCCTGGGACAGCATGTTCCTGGCCCTGGACGCCAAGAAGTTCGACCTGGTGGCCAACCAGATCTCCAAGAATCCCAAGCGCGCGGAAAAGTACACCTTCTCCAACGACTATCTGATCTCCGGGGCCCAGATCATCGTCCGCGGCGACCGCCCGGGCAGTTTCAGCAACGGCTACGCCGATCTGAAGGGGCTCAAGGTGGGCTCCGGCGTCGGCAGCAACTACACCAAGAGCCTGGAGGAATTCAACGACAAGAACGGCAAAACCATCGACATCAAGTACTACGACGGGAATCTGACCACCGTGCTGCAGGACATCGTGGCGGGCCGGCTGGACGCGACGGTGAACGATCGCCTTACCGTGGGCTATAACGCCAAGAAGCTCGGAACCAACGTCAAGGTCGTGGGCAAGCCCCTGGACTTCGAGCCTTCCTACTTCGTCTTCCGCAAGGACGCCCAGGGCGAAGCGCTGACCGCCCGGTTCAACAAGGGCCTGGCCGAGCTCAAGAAGGACGGCACCCTGGTGAAGCTGTCGCAGAAGTGGTTCGGAGCGGACTTCACCAAGTGATCGGGGACACCCCATGGTGAAGCTCTTCGACTTTCAGTTCTTCCTTTCGACCTTTCCGGATCTGGCCAGGGTCATCCCGGTCACCCTGAAGATCACCATCGTGGCCATGCTGGCCTCCCTGGTGACCGGCCTGATCGTGGCCCTGGTCCGGATCTACAAGGTCCCCGGGTTGCGCCAGCTGGCGGCGGTCTATGTCTCCTTCGCCCGGGGCACGCCCATGCTGGTGCAGATCTACCTCTCCTACTACGGCATCCCCCTGGTCGTGCAGTTCCTGCGGGACAAGTACGGCTGGAATCTCGACGTGAGCCAGATCCCGGCCATCGTCTTCATCTATTTCGCCTTCACCTTCAACGTCGCGGCCTACCTGTCCGAGACCATCCGCGCCGCCATCCTGGCGATCGACAAGGGCCAGATGGAAGCCTCCCTGTCGGTGGGCATGTCCTCCCTGCAGGGTCTGCGCCGGATCGTGCTGCCCCAGGCCCTGGCGGTGGCCCTGCCCAGCTTCGGCAACACGGCCATCGCCCTGGTGAAGGACACCTCGCTGGCCTTCATGATCTCCGTGGTGGAGATGATGGGCGAGGCCAAGATCCTGGGCGCGCGCGGGCTGCGCTTCTTCGAGGTCTATGTGGCGGTGGCGCTGGTCTACTGGGGCATCTGCATCATCATCGAACGCCTGGTGGCGGCCGGGGAGAAGCGGGCGCGGCGGTTCGAAGGACTTTCCGCGGTGAGGCCGTCATGATCAAGCTGAGCAACATCTGGAAAGCCTTCCACCACAACCAGGTGCTCAAGGGCATCGACCTGGAGGTCGGGAAGGGCGAGGTGGTGGTCCTGCTGGGCCCCAGCGGTTCCGGCAAGTCCACCCTGCTGCGCTGCATCAACTACCTGGAGCGGGCGGACCGGGGCAGCATCCGCATGGGCGACCTGGAAGTCGACACCGCCCAGGTGCGCAAGCCGCAGATCGCGGCCCTGCGCCGGAAGACCACGATGGTCTTCCAGAACTACAACCTGTTCCGCAACAAGACCGCCATCGAGAACGTGATGGAGGGTCTGGTGGTCGTACTGGGCCTTCCATTGAAGGAGGCGCGCGACCGGAGCGCGGCCTGCCTCGAGAAGGTCGGGCTGGGCGACCGCTTCAACCACTTCCCCTCCCAGCTTTCCGGCGGGCAGCAGCAGCGGGTGGGCATCGCCCGGGCCATGGCCATGGATCCGGAGGTGATCCTGTTCGACGAGCCCACCTCCTCCCTGGACCCCGAAGTGGTGGGCGGTGTGCTGGACGTCATGAAGGGCCTGGCCCGGGACGGCATGACCATGATCGTGGTGACCCACGAAATGGCCTTCGCCCACGAGGTGGCCAACCACGTCGCGTTCATGGACGGCGGCGTGGTCGTGGAGGAGGGCACGCCGGCCCAGGTGTTCGAGCAGACCCGCGAGCTGCGGACCCGGATGTTCCTGCAGCGGGTGCGGCGCGATCCGTCGCTGACGGGCGTGGCGTGAAGGCGGAGGCGGCTGGACCGCTGGCGGACGGCGCCATGATCTCGGTGCGCGACCTGCGCAAGACCTTCGTGACCCCGGCGGCGAAGGTCGCGGCCCTCGCGGGGGTGGACCTGGATATCCGCAAGGGGGACATTTTCGGCATCGTCGGCTTTTCCGGGTCCGGCAAGTCGACCCTGCTCCGGTGCATCAATCTCCTCGAGCGTCCCGATTCGGGGACCGTGCGCATGGAGGGAAAGGAAACCACAACCCTGGACCGGCGCCAGCTGGGCGCCCTGAGACAGAAGGTGGGCATGATCTTCCAGCACTTCCACCTGTTCGACGCCCGGACTGTGGCCGACAACATCGCCTATCCGCTGGAGATCGCCAAGGTGGGACGCAAGCGCATCGCGGCGCGGGTCGAGGAACTGGCCAGCCTGGTGGGGATCGCCGACAAGCTCAAGGCCTATCCGGGCCAGCTTTCCGGCGGCCAGAAACAGCGCGTCGCCATCGCTAGGGCCTTGGCCAACGACCCCATCGTCCTGCTCAGCGACGAGGCGACCTCGGCGCTCGATCCCGAGACCACCTGGTCGATCCTGCAACTGCTGAAGGACATCAACGTGAACACCGGCCTGACGATCGCTTTCGTCACCCACGAACTGGATGTGGTCCGGGTGCTCTGCAACCGGGTGGCAGTGCTGGAAGCGGGCCGGGTCATGGAGAAAGGCGAGGTCGGCCAGGTGTTCCACAATCCCAGGAGCCTCGCGGGCAAGCGCCTGGTGGAGATCTCCCGCGGGTTCCGCGAAGGCAGCCTTTACACCGACGGAGGTGGCATTTGAATCAGCTTGTCGACATGCTACTGACCGGGCTTGAGGACACGCTCTACATGACCTTCCTCTCGGCCGCGATCGGCCTGGCGATCGGGCTGCCCCTGGGCGCGATCCTCACCATCACCTCGAAGGGCCACGCGCTGGAGTCGCCTCGCCTGAACCGGACCCTAGGCGCGGTGGTGAACATGGGGCGGTCGTTCCCATCCCTGATCCTGATCATCCTGCTGCTGCCGCTTTCGCGCCTGATCGTCGGCACCACCTTGGGACCCACGGCCGCCCTGGTGCCGCTTTCGGTGGAGATGGCCCCGTTTATCGGCCGGATCACCGAGAACGCCTTTAAGGAGGTGGAAAAGGGCAAGATCGAGGCCGCCCTGGCCATGGGCACGGGCCCCTGGGCCATGGTCTGCAAGATCCTGGTGCCCGAGGCCCTGCCGTCCCTGGTCCGGGGCGTGACGCTGATCCTTATCTCTACCCTGGGGCTCACGGCCATCGCCGGGTGCATCGGCGCCGGTGGATTGGGCAGCCTCGCGATCCGCTACGGCTACCAGCGTTTCCGCACCGACATCATGTTCGCCACGGTATCCCTACTCATCCTGCTCGTCACTGCGATCCAGCTGACCGGAAACCGGGTCGCCCGGAGGATCGGCAGGAGGAGACATGTCTATGAATGAGGGAACTAGATAACGTATTCCGTGGCAGTGGGCTTGGCCAGGAGCATCTTGGCCAACGCCACGTACTGGCTTGCCCCGGCCAGCGCTTCGGCCAGATCCAGGTGCTCTTCGCATGTGTGGGCCACCCGGATGGAGCCCGGCCCGGTCATGACGATGAAATGGTTTTGGGCCAAATGGCGCAAGGTATGGGCGTCCGAGCCGAACGGCACCTGGGCCATGGGGAACCCTTCTAGTGCGGGGAAGTATTCCGGATCCCGCTCGAAGATCACCTCCACTTCCCCCAGCTCCGGCCGCATCCGGATGACGTCCTGCCTGAAGGTGGTGCCGGGTACCGTTCGCGCGAAAAGGCTGGCCTCGCCTTCATCTGGGACGATATTGATGGCCCGGCCGGTCCTGAGGGTGCCCAGGTTCCACACCTCGGGACCCAGCCGCGGGTCCTTGGGCAGGGGCAGGGCCCGGATGGCCGCGATCCAGTCCAGAAGCGGGAAGGCGGCGTTGACGCCCTCCTCCGGGGTGGCGCTGTGGGCGGCCTTGCCGCGGCACCTCAGGCGCAGGTGCAGGGAACCCTTCTGGCCCGTGGCGAGCGTGTTCCCGGTGGGCTCGCCGTTGATGACGGCCCCGACTTCCGGGAGCTGGTCCTTCAGTTCGAGGGCCAGGCGCGCGCCCAGGCTGTCCGTTTCTTCCCCAACCACGCCCAGGAAGGCGACATCCCTCTGGCCATCCGCGAGCAGCGCCCGGAGCGCCTCGGCCATGGTCGCCAGGATGCCCTTCGCGTCGCAGGTTCCGCGGCCCCAGAGGCGGTTCCCTTCACGCCTGGGCGGAAAGTACGGAGGCACCGTGTCCATGTGGGTGGAGAACAGCACCCGGGGCTTGCCCCAGCGGGCCAGGAGGTTGCTCCGCCCACCTTCCACCGGCTGCAGCTGGACCTGGGCCCCGAGTTCCGTGAACAGTTCCTGCAGAAACGGCAGCATACACGCTTCCTGCCCGGTGGTGCTGTCCACCGCGCACAGCTTCAGGATGCACTGGGCGATCCGTTCGGGGTCGAGGGCGGACATGGCGCCGGTATCAGATGGCGTAGTTCAGGGAAGGCTGGGTTTCCTTGTCCCGCTGGCGCTCCAGCAGTGCCGCGAGGGAGATGCCTTGGTAGAGCTGGGTGAGCGCCTGGCTGCCCTGGGCCCAGAGTTCCTGCAGCGCGCAGAGGTCGGGATTGCTGCAGCAGTTCCCGCTGGTGGCGCAG
Source organism: uncultured Mesoterricola sp. (assembly GCA_964627225.1). GTDB lineage: Bacteria > Acidobacteriota > Holophagae > Holophagales > Holophagaceae > Mesoterricola. Next base: position 70,600 of record CAZVHQ010000010.1, on the reverse strand, counting down.
TCTGCCAGGTTCAGGGGGCCTTCCAGCGCCTCCAGGATCGAAAGGACGCTGATCTCCGAGGGGTGGCGCGCCAAGGTGTAGCCGCCGCGCGCGCCGCGCACCGCCATGACCAGGCCTGATTTGCGCAGGGGCACCATCAGTTGCTCAAGGTAGGTGCCCGGCAGGCCCTCGCGCTCGACGATGTCCTTGAGGAAGGTGGAGCCCTGGCCATGGGTCCTGGCCAGGGCCAGCATGGCGCGCATTCCGTAGATGGCACGAGATGAGAATTTCATGGTAATGACTCCGGGGCAGAGGCGTCCTGGCTGGTGCCCTATCCATCATAACTATTTCTTATCAAAATGCTCGGTAATCTATGCTGGGGAAGGCCATGGCGGCCAGAAAGGTCTTCTCGAAGGCCGGATCGTTGGCCAGTTCCAGCACCCGCACGCCGGCGGCCACCTCGGCCATGGTTTCCCGGCTCTCCGCGTTCACCAGGAAGGCCCGCCCGCCGCTCTGGGAGGTGTTGCCGACGAAGGCTACCCGGTCCGCGAAGGCCTCCGGCACGAGGCCGAGGTTCACCAGGGTGGCGGCGCGCAAGTGATAGCCGAAGGAACCGGCGATCAGCACCCGGTCCACGTCGCCGGGCTCCAGCCCCTGGGAGCGCAACAGCAGGTCGATGCCCGCGCGCACGGCGCCCTTGGCGAGCTGCACCTGGCGCACGTCCTTCTGGGTGAGGATGACCGGTCCGGCGACCTGGAAGGTGGTCCGCCCCTCCCGTGATTCCAGGCGCCGGCCCAGGCCAGGGTGGGGGTGCCGCCCGGGCTTGGCGAAGCGACCGTTGCGGTCCACGGCGCCATGGCTGGCCAGTTCGCCCACCAGGTCCAGCAGGCCGCTGCCGCAAAGCCCCACGGCCGGCGCGCCGCCGATGGTCTCCACCCGGATGTCCTGGCCAGTGACGATGAACGTTTCCACCGCGCCCTCGGCGGCGCGCATGCCGCAGGCGATGTTCATGCCCTCGAAGGCGGGACCGGCCGCGGTCGAGGTGGCCGTCAGCTTCCCGTCCGCGGCCAGCACCATTTCACCGTTGGTGCCGATGTCCACGAACAGCACGACCCCGGATTGCCGGTGCAGTTCTGTGGCCAGAAGCCCCGCGACGATGTCCGCGCCAACATAGGCCGAAAGGATCGGGGGCAGGTAGACCTGGCCTTCGGGCGCGATCTCCAGCCGCAGTTCCGCGGCCCGCAGATACTGGTTGCCGGTCAGCACAGGCGTGTAGGGGTACCGGCCGAGAGAGCGCGGATCCGTGCCGGAGGCCAGATGGAGCATGGCGGTGTTGCCGGCCAGGACCGCCTCGTGGATCCGGCCCGGCGCCACGCCGGATCCGGAACAGAGCGAGGCGATCAGCCGGTTCAGCTCGTCGATCAGATCGGCCTGAAGCCGCTCCAGGCCCGCCGCAGTGGAACCCATGTGGATCCGGGAGAGCACGTCCTGGCCATGCCGGGTCTGGGGGTTAAGGGCGGACCGGCTGAGCCGTTCTTCGCCGTCGCCGAGATCGACCAGGGACGCCACCAGGGTGGTGGTGCCGATATCCACCACCAGGCCGAAGCTCTCCCCGGAGGTATCGCCGATCTCGGACGCCATGAGCTCCGCGCCGGCGAACACCTCGGTGCGGTTCCGTTCCGGCCGGAAACGCTTCCGGATCCGCGGCGCCAGCTCCACCCGGGAGCGCAGGCCTTCGCTCAGGATCCGCAGCCCGGCCGGGCCGTCGGCGGGGAGCTCCACCACCAGGTCGCCCGTCACTTCCGCCTGGCAGGCAAGGACCCCCCGGGCATCCGCGCCGGGCGCGGCCACGCGGACATGCCCGGGCGCGTCGATCCGCACCCGGCATTTGCCGCAGGTGCCCGCGCCGTTGCACGGCGCCTCCAGCGCCAGGCCCGAGCGCCGGGAAGCCTCCAGCAGGCTGGTGCCTTCGGCGACCTCCACCGATGCGCGGACCCCCGGCGCCTCGAAGCGTACGGTCGGCATCAGAGCTCCTTCACGGCGTTGGTCATGGCGGCGATCGTCTTCAGGCCGGTGGAGGTGGACATGCCGCAGGCGGGCGAGATGATGTCCACTCCGTCGCGCACCAGCGCCTGGGCGCGCTGGGCGACCTGCCCCGGATCGCCGGACTGGAGCAGGTAGGTGCTGAGGTTGCCCATGGTGGTGATCTGCGGGAACTCGGCCTTCAGCTGCTTCAGGTTCACCAAGGCGTCGGTGGAGAGCGCGTCCGCGCGCAGGCGGGGCAGCAGGGCCCAGACCCGGTTCATGTCGCCGCAGATGTGCAGGATCACCGGCGCGCCCATGGCGTGGATCCGGTCCGCCAGGTCATTCAGGTAGGTTACGGCGAACGCCTCGAACATCTTCGGACCGAGGATTTCGCCCGTGGCCGTGGGATCGCCGATGGTGATCAGCGTGGCCCCGGCGTCCAGGGCCTGGCGCGCGTACTCCGCCAGCAGATCGGTGACGTGGGCCAGGACCCGGTGGGCGCTGACCGGGTCCTTGCGCAGATCCTTGAGGAAGCTCATCGGATCGACGATCGAGGCAGCCGTGCTGACCGGTCCGGTGAGGCTCGCGATTACTGGGAAATCCTGATGGGCCTTCGCCAGCCGGCCGGCCGCGGCAACCACGGTCTGGAGGCGTCCGGAAGCCGCCAGGGCGCCCACGTCCCGGAACTCGACCCGGGCCGAGCTGGGATAGATCTCCCGGGCGATCTTGGGCTCGCAGGCCAGGGTGCCTGCGTCCACCTCGCTGCCCAGCAGTTCCGCCTCCACGGTCATGCAGAACGGGACGCCCAGGTTCTCGAAGCCGGTGGCATCGGTCACGTCCTCCGCCAGGGCGCTCATCAGGGCGTCGTCGAAGTGGGCTTTCGGCAGGGTGTGGCCGGTGCGCTCCATGATCTCCACGATCGCCGCGTTCATCATGCCGCCTGTGCAGATCACCGGGGGCCGGTCCACGGGTTCCTTTCGCAGCACCTTCAGCAGCCGCTCCTTGGGGGTCAGTCCGGTCACGTCAGTACCTCCGGGGCAAGGGGCCAGCCGATCTCCCGCACCGCGTCCAGCATGGCGTCGATATTGGCGAAGGGCGTTTCCGTGGGCAGGCTGCAGCCCGAAGCCACCACGAGCCCCTTAGGGCTGTGCCCGGCCGCTGCGACCACCTTCCGGACCGCGGCGCGCACCTCGGCCGGCGAGCCCTGGAGCATCACCGCGCAGGGCGACACGTTGCCCATGAGCCGGACCCGGTGGCCCACCTGGCGCCTGGCGTCGGCGAGGTCCACGGTGTCGTCCAGGGACAGGCAGGCGGCCCCGGTGTCGGCCATCTCGGCCCAGACCGGGCTGGTCCTGCCGCAGATGTGCAGGGTCGCCGCCCGGCCGCGCCAGGTCAGGAAGGCCACCAGCCGCTTCAGGTACGGCAGGCTGAATTCCCTGAACTGACGGGGGCCGATGACCGTGGCGGAGGACATGGGGTCGGTGAGGCTCGGGGTGGCGCCGGTGGCCAGGATGGCTTCCGCATAGGCCAGGCTGGACTGCAGGGCGACCTCGCACAGGCGTTGGACGGCATCGGGCCGGCGCAGGGTGAGCCGCACCAGGCGCTCGGTGCCGACCAGGAAGGAGGCGGTTGTGAAGGGGCCGGTGAGGGCCACCGTGACCGGCACCTCCTTGCCGACCGCGTCCAGCACCCGGCGCGCGGCTTCCAGATGGGCCGGCAGGTTCCCGTCCGTACGCGGATCCGCGGGCCCCAGCTCGGGGTCGCCGGCATCGCCCAAGGCCGGGGCCTCTAGGTAGGCGGTCTCGTCGTCCGGGTAGTGGACCAGGGCCCCCATGGCCTCTGCCTGGGTGTAGAGATCCGTGAACACCCGGATGTTGTCGTAGCCGAATCGCCGGTACGAGGCGATCTGGGCCTCGGCCATGAGCCTGCCGTCCCCCCGGAAGGCGGACACCTTCACGCCGAGCACCCGGGCCGCGGTATTGCCCACGATGGGCACGCACGGCAGCCGGTCGATGGCCGCGCCGCGGCCGTAGGCCGCGAGCCGGTCCAGCGGCGTCATGGCATCCCGGCCCATCAGGCGGCCTCGCCCGGTGTGGCTTCCACCAGGCGTTTGGCCAGGCGCACCGCGTCGGCCGCGTTGGCGGCATAGCCGTCGGCGCCGATGCGCTGGGCGAAGGCCTGGGAAATGGGGCCGCCGCCGACCATGACCTTGAACCGGTCGCGCAGCCCCGCGCGCTCCAGGATGCGGACCACCTCGGCCATGCCGTCCATGGTCGTGGTCATCAGGGTGGACAGGGCCACGATGCCGGCGCCTTCGGCTAAAGCCGCGTCGACGAAGCGCTGGGGCGGCACGTCCCGGCCCAGGTCGATCACCTCGAAGCCGGAGGCGTCGAGCATGATCTTCACCAGGTTCTTGCCGATGTCGTGGGTATCACCCTCCACGACGCCGATCACCACCTTGTGCCTGGCCTTGCGCTGGTCCCGGCGCAGGTGCGGCTGGAGCACGTCCAGGCCGGCGTACATGGCGTCCGAGCAGAGCAGCAGCTCCGGGATGAAATACTCCTCCTCCTCGAACAGCTGGCTGGCCCGCATCATACCGTGGACCAGACCCTGGTCGATGGCTTCATAGGGATCGACCCCTTCGTTGATGGAGCGCAACGCCAGTTCAAGCGCGCGGCCCTCGTCCATCTCGACCACGGCGTCGGACAACCCCTGGAACAGGCCTTCGAGTTCAGACATTCTCGCCTCCTAGCGGACCCAGAAAAGGGCGCGGCGCTTGACCAGCTCCAGCAGCCCCATGGAAAGCAGCGTCACCGCCCCGGTGAACACGATCCCGGCCACCATGCGCGGGTAGTCGGCGAAATCGGCGTAGTACTGCACGAAGTGGCCCAGGCCGGCATTGGCGCCGAACAGTTCGGCCACGGTGAGCAGGATGAAGGAAAGCGCCAGGCCCACTCCCATGCCCGAGAAGATGTGCGGCAGCGCCGCCCGGAACACCACCCGGCGCAAGTACGAGCAGCGCGACAGGCCGAGGATGCGCGCGTTGTCCCGGTGCCTGCAGGGCATCGCCGCGGCGCCCGCGGCGGTGTTGATGAACACCGGCCAGAAGGCGCCGATGAACACCACGAAGATGGCCGAGAGCCGGAAGGTGGGCAGCAGCGCGATGGCATAGGGGATGAAGACCGTGGGCGGCACCGGGGCCGCAGCCCTGGCGAAGGGCGAGAACGTGCGGTGCAGCCAGCCCGTGGTGCCGACCAGCAGGCCCCAGAGGATGCCCAGCGCCACGGCGCTGAAATACCCAGGCACCAGGATGCGGAACGAGTAACAGGTCCCTTTCAGCAATTCCGGAAGGGATGACCAGAGGGCCCTCAAGGTGACCGGGATCGACGGGAACAGGGCGGGGTTGGGCAGTTTCACCCAGGTGGTGATGCCCTGCCAGAGGCCGAGCAGCGCCAGGATGAACAGGGCGCCTTCCCAGCCGGGGATCCGGAACGACCAGGTCCGCTCCCGCGGCCTTGAGACCGGGACCTGGACCAGGCTGGCGATGGTGTCCTCGATCATATGCCCTCCTTCAGCCCGGTCATCGTCCAGGCCTCGTGGATGTGCTCCAGGACCTCGGAATGGTAGTGGTCGGAGATGGTGTCGCTGAGCCGGTGGAATTCCGGCGCGGTGAACAGCTCCCGGCGCCGCCTCGGGCGCGGGAAAGGCACCGCCACCTCGCCGATCACCCGGCCCGGGGAGCTTCCCAGCATCACCACCCGGTCGCCCAGGTAGATGGCCTCTTCCACGTCATGGGTCACGAAGACCACCGTCCGGCGGGGGGTCGCCTGGCTCCAGATGGCCGTGAGCAGGTCCTGCAGGCGCGCCCGGTTCAGCGGGTCCAGGGCGCCGAAGGGCTCGTCCAGCAGCAGGGCCGAGGAACTCAGCGCCAGAATGCGGGCGATGGCGGCGCGCTGGCGCATGCCGCCCGAGAGTTCGAAGGGGTATTGCCGGCCGGTGCCCTGCAGGCCGACCGCGGCCAGGTACTCGGCCGCGCGCTCCCGGCGCATGGCTTTGGTGAGGGAGGGGTCCGAGCGCTCCAGGGCCAGCCCGATGTTGTCCACCAGGGTCATCCAGGGATACAGCGAGTAGTCCTGGAACACCATGCCCCGCTCGATGCTCGGGCCGGTGACCGCGGCGCCCCGCCAGGTAATCCTGCCGCTGGCGGGTCGTTCCAGCCCGGCCAGCAGGCGCTGCAAGGTGGTCTTGCCGGAGCCGCTGGGACCGAGCAGGCACAGGAACTCCCCGGCCTGGATGGTGAGATTGATATGCTGCAGCACCGGGGTGTTGCCGTAGGCGAACGACACGTCCTCCACCGTGAATCCGGGCGCGGCGTTCATGTCCGCCCCCAGGCGGTGTCGACCATCGCGCGGATGTTCTCCAATGGCACCCCCGGCGGGATGTCGCAGCCCGGCATGAGGATGTGGCTGCTGGCCGCTCCTGCCTGCTCGATGCAGGCCCGGCAGGCCCGAGCCACTCCCTCCGGATCCAGGGCCTGCATGACCCCGACCGGGTTCATGTTGCCGGCGAAGGCCATCTTGCCTGCGAGGACCTCGGCGGCCCGGGCCAGGTCCACCTTGTAGTCCACGGAGAGGATTCCGGCGCCGGTGGCGGGGATGAGGTCCAGGCGGTCGGTGACGTCGCCGCAGATGTGCACCAGCGTTTCGGCGCCCTTGGCCTTGATCCGCTGGATGACCCAGCGCTGGTAGGGCAGCACGAACTCCTCGAACTGCCGGCGCGAGATCATGTCGCCCGAGGCCGTGGGGTCGGCCACGGAGATGAGCCCGGCGCCGGCTTCCACGAACAACGCCAGGTAGCGGTAGCTAATCTCAGCGGCGGCCTCGAGGATGGCATGCACCGCCCCCTTGTCCCGGTACATGTTGCGCATCAGCCGCTCGACGCCATAGAGATGCCCGGCATAGGTGAACGGGCCCCAGGCGCTTGAACCGACCAGGATGCGCTCGCCGATGGCGAGGGCCACCAGGCGGGTCGTGGTCCACAGCGTTCGGATCCCCGGATCCTCCGCCAGCCGGCCGAAGTCCAGCCGGGCCAGGTCGGCGGCCTCCTTCAGCAGGGGCTCCTTCACGTCGGGTGCGCCCTTCTTGCGGAACATGATCTGGCCGCCCAGGGCGCGGATCGGGAGGTTGTGGTAGCCCGATCCGGTCCAGACGATGTCGGAGCGGAGCAGATCCGCCGCTTCCAGGATGACTCCGGCCGTGCGTTCGGCTCCCGCGGTCAGGGCCTCCTCCAGGGAAAGCCCCTGGCGGTTGAGGGTCCAGATGCCCCCGGACAGCAGGGCCACCGGATGGCGCGGGGTCTCCTGGAGCCGGATGGCCTTGAGGATGATCTCCCTGGAACTGTCGGTTCGATGCGGCATCGGGGTTCCTCCGGGTCAACGTCCGTTGACGATGGCGCTCAGCAGATCCTCGACCAGGGTCAGGCCGTTGCCGAAGCCGGTATAACCGCGGTTGAGGATGGCCCGGTTGGCCACCGGGAAGCTGATGCTCAGATGCGGCGCGCCGATGGCCTGGGCCAGCTCCCGTTCGAACGAACTGCCCAGGACGAATGCGGGGCTGAAGGCGTTGTAGTATCGCTGGCCCTGGGAGCGCGGCCAGCGCCGGTTGAGGTGGCCGATGACCTCGCTGCCGTCGGTCTCGAAGACCAGGTTGGCGGCGACGTTCTTCACCTGATCGAGGCGCGCCGTCAGGCGCGCCTGTTCCTCCCCGTCCAGCTGATCGGTGCACACCGTGAGTTCCGGCAGCCAGCCCAGATCCTCGGCCAGGAAGCGGGTGAGGGCGACGGCGTAGTTGGCGTCGCCCACCACGACCGCATAGCGCTGCAGGTCCATGTCCTGGTAGCAGTCCGTCAGGGCCTCCAGGGTCTTGTAATAGGTGCGGTTTCCTTCGTGGAGGGCGGCGTCCAGCACCGTTTCTGCTGTGCCCAGCCGTTCCGCCACCGCCGTCAGGAAGGCGCTGGAGGCGGAAGGCCCGATGGGCAGGGAGGTGGCCAGGAAGGGTGTGCCGTGGCGCTCTTCGAAGGCCACGGCGGCATCGATGCCGTAGACGTCTGAGACGACGATGTTCAGCTCGGCTTCCGCCGAGGCGCGGATGGCTTCCAGGGAGTCCTCGCCGGCGAAGAAGGAATTCACCTGCAGGCCCAGGCTTTGCAGCAGGCGGCGCACGCCCAGGAGGTTGCCGCGCCAGAAGGGGTCGAGGTACGGCGCGATGCCCCAGACATTGACGCTGCCGCGCCGCTTCGGCTTCCGAGCCTCGATGAAATCCTTGAACAGGGCCTGCAGCAGGATGTCATAGCCATGGTAGGCGTTGCCCTTGAACCCGCCGGTCTTGGCGCCGATGATGGACGCGCCCTCGGCACGGAAATCCTTCACCACCGAAAGGATGTCGTCGCCCACGATCTCGGTGACGCAGCTGGTCAGGACGACATAGAGCCCGCCGTCCACAACGTCCAGCGTGTTCTTCACCTGCTGGCGCAGCCGGGCGTCGCCACCGAAGACCACCTCGTTCTCCTGGAGGTTCGAGCTGGGGATGGAGAGGCTGCCGCAGTTGCCGCCCACCTGCAGGGCCGAGCCACCGTTCTGGGCCCAGGCGAAGCTGCCGGCGCAGCCGGCGGGAGCGTGCAGGATGGGGATCCCGCCGGGCAGCGCGTTGACCGCGAAGGTCGCGCCTCCCAGGGAGCAGGTGTAGCGGGGACGTTCGATGAAATGGGCGCTCACAGGGCATCCCCCCGGCTGTGCAGGTGGGAGAAGGGATCCGCCTCGTACCACTTCCGGGAGTAGGGCAGGTCCGCCCACACGCTCAGGTTGCGGTTGAAGGCCGGGTTCTTCAGGGTCCGGTGCAGCCGGCGCGCCACCTCGAAGGCCCCGCGGTAGCCGATGTAGGCCAGTCCGGTGTTGTAGATGGTATGGGTGGGGATGCCGAGCTTGGCCGCGGTGGAATTGCCGTTGACGTGGCCCAGGAACAGGTCGGGCTTGACCCGGTTTAGCAGGTTCGCCTCTTCGAAGGGCTGGACGTTGGCGACATTGATGCTGTAGTCGGTCTTCGCGGTGGCGGCAAGCTTGTCGTACTCGTCGTCGGCGAACGCGTCATGGTGGAACATGCGGATGCCGCTCACTTCGAACCCAAGTTCCTCCAGCAGCTGCGCGGTGACCAGGGCGCGGAACTCGCCGGCGCTCAGGAACACCTTCCTGCCTTCGAACAGGGGCCGGAACTGCTCCAGGGCGGCGCGCGCCTCCCGTTCTTCGGCCTCGATGATTCGGTCCGCGGTCGCGCCCAGCCCGAAATGCCCGGCGATGTCCTTCAGCCACAGGCTGGTGTTGCGGATGCCGATGGGCATGCGCTTGATCAGGAAGGGCACGCCGAACTGCTCCTGGAGCTGGCGCAGGAAATAGTCGTCGTGGGTGGGGCAGGTGCTCACCGACAGGGCGGCCCGGGTCGCCTTGTGGAAGGTGTCGGGATGGGTGAACACCGGGAAGATGTTGGCTTCGAGCCCAAGGCCCTGGAGCAGCCGCTCAAGTTCCAGCTCGTCCACCCGGCCCATGGAGGATACGTTCATCAGGTTCACCGTGCGCTTGAGCTTTTCCTGCTCCAGCAGCGCGGCCTGCTCGCCCTCCCTGGACAGGCTCGCCCGCTTCGCTTCGGGGATCCTCGGGGTCAGCAGGTTCCTGCCGATGCCGTGGTAGACCGCGTCATAGGCAGTTGCCCAGATCCGGGTCTTGAACCCTTCGCAGTGCACCGGCACCAGGCGCGCGCTCACGCTCGGCTGAAGCTCGGCGATGACGCTGTCGATATCGTCGCCGATCAGGCCGGGGACGCAGCCCGAGACCACGGCGATGGTCTTGGGCCGGTACCGCTGGTCGGCCTCCCGGATGGCCTGTCCGAGCTTGCCTTCGGCGCCGCTGATGACGTCCACCTCGTTCAGGGCGGTGGAGAGCCAGATGGCGTCCTTCACCTGGCCGGTGCGGGCGGCGCCGCCCGAACGGGTGTTGGCGTTCTGGGAGTGGGCGCAGGAGCCGCAGCCGACCGCGCCGTGGATCAGCACGACGGTCTCCGGCATGGCGTTGAGGATGGCCAGGGCCACCAGCAGCAGGCAGATGGAGCCTTGGGTGAAGCCGCGCTCGCCGTCGTCGATCATGCAGGCCTTGGCCTTCCGGCCCATCCCGCACACCCCGCCGCTGTGGGCGATGCAGGTCTTCAGTCGTTCTTCCCGCTTGGGCGCCACCTTCTGGTCATAGCTGCTCATCATGCCTCCTGGAACTGGGCTGTGCTGAGGTAGCGCTCGCCGGTGTCCGGAAGGATGGCGACGATGAGCTTCCCCTTGTTCTCCGGACGCCGGGCGAGCTGGAAGGCGGCAAAGGCCGCGGCGCCCGAGGAGATGCCCACCAGGAGCCCTTCGGCGCGGGCCAGCAGGCGTCCTGTTTCCAGCGCCTCGTCGTTCTTCACCTTGAAGATCTCGTCGATGATGGCCAGGTTCAGCACCTCGGGCACGAAGCCGGCGCCGATGCCTTGGATCTTGTGCGGTCCCGGCTGGCCGCCGGACAGCACGGGGGAATCGAACGGCTCCACCGCCACGACCTTGAAGCCCGGCCTGAGCGCCTTGATGACCTCGCCGACGCCGGTGAGCGTGCCGCCCGTGCCGACCCCGCCGACCAGGATGTCTATTTCGCCGTCCGTGTCGTCCCAGATCTCCCACGCGGTGGTGGTGCGGTGGATACCGGGGTTGGCCGGGTTGCGGAACTGCTGCGGTACAAAGGACCCGGGGATCTGGGCGGCGAGTTCGTCGGCCTTCTGGATGGCGCCGGGCATGCCCTTGGCGCCGGGGGTCAGCACCAACTCGGCGCCGTAGGCCCTCATGAGGTTGCGCCGTTCGACGCTCATGGTGTCGGGCATCACCAGGATCAGGCGGTAGCCGCGCGCCGCCGCGACGAAGGCCAGGGCGATGCCGGTGTTGCCGCTGGTGGGCTCGATGATGGTCGTGGCTGGTGTCAGCAGGCCCCTGGCTTCGGCGTCCTGGATCATGCTGAAGCCGATCCGGTCCTTCACGCTGCCGCCCGGGTTGAAGGATTCCAGCTTCACCACCACCCGGGCGTCTTCGGGCTTTTCGCTGGGCAGGTGCAGGCGGAGCAGGGGGGTGTTGCCGATCAGGTCGGTCAGATTGTCGTAGATCCTTGCCATGGCCGTCTCCTGGTCAGATGGAATAAGCGGACTTCTCTTCCGCCGCGGCGAGGGCCAGGATCTGGCTGGCCCAGCCCGAGGCCCAATCCCGGAGCTGGTGCTCGTCCAGGGGTGCGGGGACGGTGGCCTCGGTCAGCCGGTAGACCCGGTCGGCCAGCTCGCGGTAGATGTCGGCCTGGGCGGACCTGGGGGCCGCCTCGATGGTCGTCTTGCCGGACAGCTCGGCCTGGGTCACGGTCACCGAGCGGGGCACGTACTCGATGATCCGGGTGCCGGTGAGTTCGGCGAAATGGTCGATGATGTCCTTGGCATGGGGGGCGTTGATGGAGTTGGCGATGATCCCGCCGAGCAGCGCGCCGCCCGAGTTGGAGTATTTCAGGATCCCCTTGAACAGGTTGTTCGCGGCATAGATCGACATGAAGTCCGCCGAGGAGACGGTGAACACGTGCTCGGCGATGCCTTCCCGGATCGGCACCGAGAAGCCGCCGCACACCACGTCGCCCAGCACGTCGAAGATGACCATGTCGAGATCGAGTTCCTGGAAGACATGCTTGCGCTTCAGCAGGTCCACGGCGGTGATGATGCCCCGGCCGGCGCAGCCGACGCCCGGGGCCGGTCCGCCGGCTTCCACGCAATACACGCCGCCAAAGCCCTGGAAGACCACATCCTCGAGCTTCACGTCGGATTTCTCTCGCAGGGAATCCAGCACCGTGGGGATGTAGCGCCCGCCGCGGAGCGTATTGGTGGAGTCGCTCTTTGGATCGCAGCCGATCTGGAGCACTTTCAGTCCGGAAGCTCCCAGCGCGGCGCTGATGTTCGAGGTGGTGGTTGACTTGCCGATCCCGCCCTTGCCGTAGATCGCGATCTGCCTGGATTTCTTGCTCATGGGGTACCTTTCGGGGGGAGGATCAATACTAGGAATCGCGCTGGGAGAAGACCTTCTGGAGGCCCTTCCAGTAGGGTTCCTTCGGGTTCTCCTTGGCGAGCCCGTCCAGCGCCTTCTTGTAGACCGCCGTGTCGATGTACGGCCGTATGGACTGCTTGGCATCGATGAATTCGCTCGACTGCATCGTCGCCCAGAACTCGATCACGCCCTTGACGTTGGGGTCCGAGGCCTGGTCCAGGTTCGGGCTGTAGTAGGCCTTCTCCAGCAGCACCGGGTCCAGCTTCACGTACTTGGCGATGGCCGCGATGGTTTCCGGGTGGTGGTCGCGGGTGAACTTCTCGGCGAGGAGGATGGCCCGGATGAAATGCTCCCAGGTGGCCGGGTTGCTCGCCAGGCTCTTCTCATCCACCGTCAGGCGGCAGCACGGGTGCCCTGGAGAAAGGTCTTTGCTGCGGATGACGACCTTCAGGCCTTCTTCCTCCGCCCGCAGGTCGAAGGGACCCCATACCAGCCCGGCATCCACCTGGCCGGATTTCACCGCTTCGATCACGGCGGGGGGGCTCTTCAGCTCGAAGATCTGCAGGTCCTTCTTCCAGTCGATGTGGACCTTCTCCAGCGCCCCGCGCAGCACCGCGTCACCGGTGGCGAGGCGCACGGTGGCGACCTTCTTGCCCTTGAGGTCCCGGACGCTCTTCACGCCCGAGGCATTGGCCGCGGTGGTGACGAGCGCGGTATCTTCGCCCATCACCCCGCCGATGATGCGCAGGTTCGCGCCCTTGGCGATGTGCACCAGCGGCGCGGTGGTGCCGAAGGCGCCGAGGTCAAGCTTGCCCGCCCGCAATGCGGCCAGGCCGTCCGCGGAGTTGGTGAACTCGATGAGCTCGACGTTGAGCCCTTCCTTGGCGAAGAGGCCGTATTCCTTCGCCACGAAAAACTTCGCATGGCCGGTCACGGGCAGGTGGCCGACCCGCAGGGTTTCATTGGCCCGGGCGGCGGCGCATAGCAGGAATGCCGCCATGACCGCGCGGAGCGCGGTTCGGAGGAGGGGAGGCGGATGGATGGGCATGGCGGGACTCCTTCTTGGGCTGTGGCTCAACCGGGGCAGTCCGGTTCCTTCCGGCACCGGCGCCAGGGATCGGGGGATGGATGGAAGGCCACGTGGGCAGATGCACCAAAGGCCGGAACGACCACTTGCGCGATCGGTCCGGCCCTGTTCAGGGGCAGATAGAAAAAACTACCGGGGGACCATCGCAGGCAGATCCCGGCAACAACACAGCCTTTCCCGCACGGGCGACTGATGTTCAGGGAGCTGGGTCACGGGAGATCCTTCAGGATGGGAGCGGGCGGAGGGAAAGGATGAATGATCTGGGTTGCAACCACTCTGAACTCCGGACTCCGAGGTCGTCAAGTCAAAATTTAGCATTCCGGGAAGAAACCTTTGTAATTCGGAACCCATCAGGCCTCATCCTCCCGGGTGGCCGTCTCCAGAAGGAACAGGAAGCTCCGGTAGATCCGGCCCGTGGCCCGGGTGACGCCGATCTCGCAGGTGCGGCTGCTGGAGAAGTGGCCGTCGCAGTCACGGGCCATCACCTCCTGCGCCTCGGGCCGGGTGGCGCTGGCGGTGAGTTCGGGGAAGAGCAAGCCCCGGTCCCCGGCGAAGCCGCAGCAGCCGGCGTCCCGGGGCACCAGGACCGATTCGGCGCAGGCGGCCGCGATCGCCACCAGTTTGGCGGTGAGGCCCATCTTCTCCAGCGAACAGACCGGATGCAGGGCCACGCTGCCCAGCTTGCGGCGCACTTTCAGTTTCGGCAGCAGCTCGTCGTGGGCGAACGCCACCGGGTCGAGGATCCGCAGCCGGTCGAAGCGGGCCTGGTTCTCCGGGCTGAGGTGGGGACGCGCCTCCTTCATGGCGCGGGCGCAGGGGGAGGTGTCCATCACGACGGGCAGCAGGCCTTCCCGGCTCCAGGCCCAGAACCGCTCGACGGCCAGGTTCACCGCGAGCCGGTGGGCCTGGGCGTAGCCCTTCGAGGAGAACGGCACGCCGCAGCAGACGCCGGCGGAATCCCTGGGGATGTGCAGCGGCACGCCGGCCCTTTGGGCCAGGGTCACCAGCACCTCGGGCAGGCTCGGGTGCGCGGGTTCCCCGGGGAGGGCGCCCATCATGCGGGTGATGCAGGAAGGGAAGTAGATGGCCCGGGCGCCTTCGGCACCGGTGCGGGGCAGGGGCCCGGCGGCATTGGGCAGTTCCGCGGACCACTGGGGCGTGGCCCGGCGGGCCGCCGCCCTGATCAGGCGGGTGAACGCGATCATGGTCCCGGCCCCGGCCAGGCGCTGGACCAGGTGGCCCGAACGCAGTCCCAGGCGGAGCAGGGGCTCCAGCCCCTGGAAATGCCGCTGGACCGTGGCGGCGGCGCCGTGGGCCCAGGCCGGGTGGTTCTGGGCGCGCAGGCGCTTGACCAGCGACCCGGTGTCGATGGCCACGGGGCAGGCGGTGGCGCAAAGGCCGTCCGCGGCGCAGGTGTCCAGGGCCAGGTAGCGGTAATCGTCCCGCAACTCCCGCAGCAGCCCGGGGTCCTCGCCGGTGACTTCCAGGCGGGCCATCTCCCGGCGCAGGACGATGCGCTGGCGGGGGGTGAGGGTCAGGTCGCGGCTCGGGCACTTGGGCTCGCAGAACCCGCACTCGACGCACTTGTCGACTTCCTCCTCCACGGCGGGCATGGGCTTGAGATGGGCCAGGTGGGCCCTGGGGTCGGGATTGAGGATCACGCCGGGGTTGAGCAGGCGCCCGGGGTCCACCAGATTCTTGAGCCGGGTCATGACCCGGGTCGCCTCGGGCCCCCACTCGGTTTCCACGAAGGGCGCCATGTTCCGCCCGGTGCCGTGCTCGGCCTTCAGGGCGCCGTCGTACTTGCGCACCACCAGCTCCACCACGTCCTCCATGAAGCGGGCGTACTGGTCCACCGCGGCCTGGCCGTTGAAGGACTGGCTGAGGACGAAATGGATGTTGCCGTCCTTGGCGTGGCCGAACACGATGGCGTCGTCGTAGCCGTGCGCGGCGAACAGCCGGGTCAGGTCCAGGGTGGCCTCGGCCAGGGATGCCAGGGGGAACACCACGTCCTCGGTGATGACCGAGGTTCCCCGCGCGCGGATGGCGCCGACCGACGGGAAGGTGCCCTGGCGGATCTTCCAGTAGGCGGCCTGCTGGCCGGCGTCGCGGGTGAAGCCGGCGGGCTCCAGCAGCGTGAGCCCGCGGCAGGCTTCCAGGGCCGCGCGTTCCAGCTCCGCCTGGCTGGCGCCGGCCACGGCCTGGAACTCCGCCAGCAGCGCGGCGGCCCCGGCCGGGAGGGTGCGGATGCGCGGGTCGATCCCCGGCTGGTCCTCCACCGAGCGCAGGGTGGCGCGGTCCATCAGTTCCAGGGCCGCGGCCCCGGCGTCGCGCAGGGGCACGATGGCCCGGCACGCGGCGTGGATGTCGGGGAACAGCAGGAAGCCGGTGACCTTCACTGGCAGATCGGGTACGGTGCGCAGCACCGCTTCGGCGATGAAGGCCAGGGTCCCTTCGGAGCCGACCAGCAGGTTGCGGAAGATGTCCAGCGGCCGGTCGAAGTCCAGGAAGGCGTTGAGCGAATAGCCCACGGTGTTCTTCATGCGGTACTTGGCACGGATCCGGCCGGCCAGGGCGGGGTTGCCCTCGAGTTCGGCCTTGAGCGCCAGGAGCCCCTGGGCCAGGGCCGGTTCCCGGGCGCGCAGCGCCGCGTCGGCGCCGGCCGCGGCGGTGTCGATGACCGTGCCGGAAGGCAGGGCGAAGGTGAGGGAATCCAGGGTGTGATAGGCGTTCTGGGCCACCCCGCAGCACATGCCGCTGGCGTTGTT
The DNA here is from genome assembly GCA_964627225.1 of uncultured Mesoterricola sp. Lineage (GTDB taxonomy): Bacteria > Acidobacteriota > Holophagae > Holophagales > Holophagaceae > Mesoterricola. The sequence continues at coordinate 54,607 of CAZVHQ010000010.1, read as the reverse complement.
GCTGAGGATGCCGCCCACGGTGCAGGTGCCGATGGAGGCGGGGTCGGGGCCCAGCTTGGCCGACCAGGGGCGCAGGGCCAGGTTCACGTGGGCGCCGATGGCGCCGGGCTGGACCCTGACCCGGGCGCCGCCGTCCAGAACCTCGACGGCCCGCCAGTGGCGCGCCACCTCCACCAGGATGCCGTCGCTGATGGCCTGGCCGGACAGGCTGGTGCCGGCGGCCCGGAAGGTCATGGGGATCCCGGCCGCGCGGCTGAAGCGGAACAGCCCCTGGACCTCGGCCACGCTGCCGGCGAACACCACCGCCCGGGGGATCAGCTGGTAGAACCCGGCGTCCGCCGACCACGCCACCCGCTCCGCCGGCCGATCCAGGACCCGTCCGGCCCCGACGATAGCTTCGAGCGATTGGCGGAGGGCGTCCGATGGCTGCATAGTAAATTGGTACACGGTTTGACAAGCGAAACTCAATCATGTAATTTGATAAGAATTATAAGGAGCATGGCCATGGCCATCCGAAGCCTTTGCCGAATGACCCTCGCCACCCTGCTCCTGGGGTTGATGGCGGCCACGGGGCTGCGGGCCCAGGCCGGCAAGACCCTGACCTTCGGCTTCGTGCCCGGTCCCTATTCGGAAATGTTCAAGACCGCGGTGCAGCCGTCCCTGCTGAAGAAGGGCTACCGCATCCAGATCCGGGAGTTCAGCGACTACGTGCAGCCGGACCTCGCCCTGGCCAACGGCGGCCTCGACGCCAACCTGTTCCAGCATCTGATCTACCTGACCCAGTTCGCCAAGGACCACAACCTCAAACTGGCGCCGGTCATCAGCGTGCCCACCGCCGGCCAGGGCGTGTATTCCAAGAAGATCAAGTCGCTGGATCAGCTGAAGAAGGGGGACGTGGTCACCCTGTCCAACGATTCCACCAACCTTGCCCGGACCCTGCGCTTCCTGACCAAGCTCGGGCTCATCACCTTCAAGCCCGGCATCAGCCCCACCACCGCCAGCGAGAAGGATATCGACCAGAACCCCCGGGGGCTGGTGTTCAAGCTGCTGGAGGCGGCCCAGCTGCCGCGCACCCTGGACAGCGCGACCGCTTCGGTGATCAACGGCAACTACGCCATCGCCGCGGGCCTGAACGTCCATGACGCCATCAAGACGGAGGAGCTGGACGAGCCCACCAAGAACGTGTTCGCCGTGCGCGCCGAGGACCTGGACCAGCCGTGGGTGAAGGACCTGAAGGAGATCGTGCAGTCCAAGGAGTTCGCAGCCGCCATCGACGACCCGAAGTCCATGTTCCGGTCGTTCCAGAAGCCGCAGTGGCTGGTGGAAAAGCTCAAGGCCAAGAAATAACCCCTTCAAAGGCGGGAACGCGTGCTCGAATTGAAAGCCATCTCAGTGGCCTTCCCGTCAAGCGGCGGGACCGGGGCCAGCATCCATGCCGTGCGCGACGCCAGCATCACCGTGGCGCGGGGCGAAGTGTTCGGCATCGTCGGCTCCAGCGGGGCGGGCAAGAGCACCCTGCTGCGGTGCATCAACCTGCTGGAGCGCCCGCGCTCCGGGCAGGTCCTGCTGGGCGGCACTGACCTCACCCTCCTGCAGCAACGTGAGCTGCGCCTCGAGCGGCAGCGGATCGGCATGATCTTCCAGCATTTCAACCTGATGCATACACGGACGGTGTGGGACAACGCCGCCTTCGCGCTCAAGGTGGCGGGCCGCACCCGCGCCGAGATCCGCCAGCGGGTCCCGGAGATCCTGGCCCTGGTCGGGCTTTCCGACAAGGCCAGGGCGTACCCGGACCAGCTCTCCGGCGGCCAGAAGCAGCGGGTGGGCATCGCCCGGGCGCTGGCCAACCATCCCGACCTGCTGCTTTGCGACGAGCCCACTTCGGCGCTCGACCTGGAGACCTCGGCCGGGGTCCTGGCCCTGCTCAAGGAGATCAACCAGAAGCTCGGGCTGACCATCGTCATCATTTCCCATGAGATGGCGGTGATCAAGGCGGTCTGCGACCGGGTGGCGGTCATGGACAACGGCCGCATCGTCGAGCAGGGCGCGGTCTACGACATCTTCGCCCGGCCCGGCCACCCCTTCACCCGGGAACTGGTGGACCGCACCTTCAACCTGGACCTGCCCGAACGCCACCTCAACGCCATCAACGGCACCCTGCTGAAAATCCTCTTCCTGGGGGACAAGGCCGAGACCCCGGTGCTGTTCGAGGCCGCCTGGCGCTTCGGCGTGGCGGTGAACATCCTGCACGGCAAGATCGAGTACATCGGGGACCGGGCCATCGGCCTCCTGGTGGTGTCCCTGACCGGGGCCGCCACCCCGGTGGGCGAAGCGGTCGCCTTCATCCGCGAGAACACCGAACGCGTGGAGGTGCTCCATGGCTGAGCTGCTCGGCCTGCTGCCGGACCTGCTCAACGCCTTCAAGGAAACCTTCCTGATGCTCGGGGTCAGCACCGGGTTCGCCATCGTGGGCGGCGTGCCGCTGGGGTTCTTCCTGTTCATCACCCAGCGCCGGCTGTTCTGGGAGAACCGGGCGGCCAACCTGATCGGCAACTTCCTGATCAATCTCATCCGCTCGGTGCCGTTCGTGATCCTGCTGGTCCTGCTTCTGCCGCTCACCCAGCTGCTGCTCAAGACCACCATCGGACCCCAGGCGGCCTCGGTGCCCTTGTCCGTGGCCGCCATCGCCTTCTACGCGCGGCTGGTCCAGGGTTCGCTCTGCGAAGTGGATCCCGGGGTCATCGAGGCGGCCCAGGCCTTCGGCGCCTCGCCCATCATGATCATCCGCTCCGTCCTGTTGCGGGAGGCCCTGCCGGGGCTGCTGCGCGGGCTGACGGTGACCATCATCAGCCTGGTGGGCTATTCCGCCATGGCCGGGATCGTCGGCGGCGGCGGGATCGGCGACCTGGCGATCCGGTTCGGCTACTACCGCTACCAGACCGGGGTCATGGTCGTCACGGTGATCACCCTGGTGATCCTGGTCCAGCTGATCCAGGTCCTGGGCGACTACCTGGCCCGGCGGGCCGACATCAAGGCCAAGTGACGCCCCGCGCCTTCTCCCGCAGCCCCAGCAGCCGCGTGCCGGCGTCCCGGAGGGTTTCGAGCCGCTTGGCGAAATGGAACCGGATCAGGTGGTTCACCGGCTCCCGGAAGAAGCTGGAGCCGGGCACGCCGGCCACGCCCACGGTCCGGGCCAGCCATTCGGCGAAGACGACGTCGTCCGGGCATTTGAACTCGCCGATATCGACCATGACGTAGTAGGCGCCGTCGGGCCGGGTGTAGTTCAGCCCCGCTTGGTCCAGGTAGTTCAGGAAGACGGCGCGTTTTTCCGTGTAGAGGGCCTGGAGCTCCAGGTAGTAGCTGTCCGGCAGCGCCAGGGCCGCCACCGCCGCCTCTTGCAGCGGGGCCGCGGCGCCGACGGTCAGGAAGTCGTGCACCTTGCGGGCCTGGCGGATGATTTCGGGAGCCGCGATCAGGTGGCCCAGGCGCCAGCCGGTGATGGAATAGGTCTTGGACAGCGAACTGCAGGTCAAGGTGCGTTCGAACATCCCCGGCAGGGCCGCGAAGTGCAGGTGTTCGCAGGGAGCGTAGACGATGTGCTCGTAGACCTCGTCGGTGATGACGAAGGTGTCGTGCTCCCGGGCCAGCTTGGCGATGAACAGGAGCTCCTCACGGCTGAACACTTTGCCGGAAGGGTTGGACGGATTGCACAGGATCAGGGCTTTGGGCCCCTGGGCGAAGGCCTTCCTGAGCTCGTTGGGATCGAAGGCGAAATCCGGGGGGCGAAGGGCGACGTAGATGGGCTCGGCGCCCGAGAGGATGGCGTCGGCCACGTAGTTCTCGTAGAACGGCGAGAACACGATGACCTTGTCGCCCGGGTCGCAGGCCGTCATCATCGCCACCATCATCGCCTCGGTGCTGCCGCAGGTGACAACCACATGCTCGTCCGGATCGATGGGCAGCCCGGTGAAGCGGCTCTGCTTCCGGGCCAGCGCCGCCCGGAAGTTGGCGGCCCCCCAGGTGACGGCATATTGGTGCGGGCCCTCCCGGCCGGTGCGTTCCGCCGCCTGGAGGAGGATCTCCGGGGGATCGAAATCCGGGAAACCCTGGGAGAGGTTCACCGCCCCGTGGGCGTTGGCCACCCGGGTCATCCGCCGGATGACGGATTCGGTGAAGTGCTCGAGACGTCCGCTGGTACGTGGCATCGGGGGCCTTTTATGTCCTTGATCCATTAAGAAATAAGAAAACTTCAAGACCCATCCTACCGTTGCGCTGGGAACGGATCAACCCATGCTGACCAAATCGATAAGAAGACTATTGCGTTGCCCGGCCAGTCATCCTATGCTGGTTTCAGACGAGATCTTTGCCAGTTCCATAGCGCGATATCCAGAAAGGTGGAGGGACAGGCCCTGTGAAACCTTGGCAACCTGCTCGTGAGAGTGTGGTGCCAATTCCTGCCTGCGGCGCGAGCCGCGGGAAAGATGCCGGGCAGCCTATGGACTGGCGAACGAGCGATCTGAGTCACGCGGGAACCGGTGGAGGTCTTCCATTCCAGGAGGACGCCATGACCGAACAGCACCTCGACAACAACGTGCCGGGCAACCCGGCCTACCACTTCACCGTGCTGCCCCCGGGCACTCCGCCCGTGGCCGGCTGGGCTCAGCGGACCGCCCTGCTGGGCGCCGCCGGCCCGGCCACCCAGTGCGTCCACGCCGGCTCCCTGCCCGACCCGGCCTTCGGCGCGGTGGCGCCGCCCATCTACCAGACCAGCACCTTCGCCTTTTCGGACATCCGCAGCAACGGCGGGTTCGACTACACGCGTAGCGGCAACCCCACCCGGGAGCGGCTCGAGCAGGCCATCGCCGCCCTGGAGGGCGGCAGCGGCGCCACCTGCACCAGTTCCGGCATGAGCGCCATCCTGGTGGCCCTGAACCTGCTGGAGCACGGCAGCCACGTGCTCTGCACCGAGGACTGCTACGGCGGCACCTTCCGCACCCTGGAGCATGCCCGGGCGGTCTACGGCCTGGACACCACCTACCTGGACCTGGCCGACCTGGACGCGGTGCGGGCCGCCCTGCGCCCCGGCACCCGGATGATCTGGGTGGAGACCCCTTCCAACCCGCTGCTGCGGCTGTCGGACATCGCCGCCCTGGCCCAACTCGCCAAGGCCGCCGGAGCGTTGCTGGTGGTGGACAACACCTTCCTGTCCCCGGTGCTGCAGCGGCCGTTCGAAGCCGGGGCCGACCTGGTGGTGCACAGCACCACCAAGTACCTCAACGGCCACAGCGACGTGGTGGGCGGCGCGGTGGTCGCGGCCCCCGGCCAGCCCGGCCTGGCCCAGCGCATCGCCGCCCTCAACAACCTGCTGGGCACCAGCCAGAGCCCGCACGACTGCTTCCTGATCCTGCGCGGGCTCAAGACCCTGCACCTGCGCATGCAGGCGCACGAGCGCAACGCCCTGGCCGTGGCCCGGGCGCTCACCGCCCATCCCGCCGTGGCCCGGGTGAACTACCCCGGCCTGCCGGACCATCCCCAGCACGGCCTGGCGCGCCGCCAGCAGCACGGCTTCGGCGCGATGCTCAGCTTCGAGCTGAAGGACGTCTCCCAGGCGGCGGTGGAACGGCTGCTGCTGGGCCTGCGCTGGTTCACCCTGGCCGAAAGCCTGGGCGGGGTGGAAAGCCTGGTGGCCCATCCCGCCAGCATGACCCACGCCTCCATGACCCCGGAAGCGCGCCGGCGCGCGGGCATCAGCGACGGGCTCATCCGCCTGTCGGTGGGCATCGAGGACGCCGCCGACCTCATCGAGGACCTGCGCCAGGCGCTGGCCCTTCCGCCGGTGAATGGGCGCCACGGCGGCACCAGTCTGGCCCTTGCGCTGGCGACGGGCGGTGGCCGCGACGAGGATCCAAACATCGCCGGGCTTCCTTGAATACCTGATGGAGGCCAACGAGCGCCTCCGTGTGGCAGATAGGTTGATATCCATGGTTTCTTATAAAAATGATAATAAATATTCTTTCATTGCTTACTTGTTCCCATGGTAGGCTGTCCGCAACTTGGGGGATCCATGCGCTGTCTGTGTAGCTGCTGATGCTTCTGGGGCCTTCGGGTCCCATGGAAGGACTCAGTTCATGCGCACAGGGAGATGACCATGGCCAGGGACAGGTACCTCAATTCCAACCTTCACGGAGCATTCGTTCCGGCAGGGAGCGTCCAATGACCCTCCACTCCTTCCCAACGGTTGAACTTTCGGGCCTGTTCGTGGCGCTGCCCACCCCCTTCACGGGTGACCAGGTGGTCGATTTCTCGGCTTTCCGCCGACTTGCGCGGCGGGCGCTGGCGGGAGGCGCGTCGGGGCTGGTCGCCCTGGGGCCGACCGGAGAAGCTTCGTCCCTGGAGGAAGTCGAACGGGACGTGATCCTGCAGACGGCCCTGGAAGAAGCCGACGGGAGGCCGGTCCTGGCCGGCACCGGCTCATGCTCCACCCGCCAGACCATCGCCTGGACCCGGCGGGCCCAGCAACTGGGCGCCCGGGCCGCCCTGGTGGTGACGCCCTTCTACAACCTGCCCACCCAGGGCGGGCTGGTGGCGCACTACCAGGCCATCGCCCAGGCGGTTCCCGGCTTCCCGCTCCTCATCCACAACGTCCCGGCCCGCACCGGGGTGAACCTGGAGTCCGTGACCCTGCGCAGCCTGTGGCGGATCCCGGAAGTGGCCGGCGTGCTCGAAAGCAGCGGCAACCTGGAGCAGATCGAGCGGATGATCCAGGCCCTGCCCCGGGGGAAGGTGCTGCTGGCCGGCGACGACGAACTGGCGGCGACGAGCATCGCCCTGGGGGCCCGGGGCCTGGTGGGGTCGCTGGGGAGCGCCTTCCCGGAATGGGCAGCAGATCTGGTGCGCGCGGCCCTGGCGGGCCGGAGCGAGGAGGCCGCCCGGCTCCAGGAGCAGCTCAGGCCCCTCATCCAGGCGCTCCTGTTCGAGACTGATCCGGTCCCGCTGAAGGCTCTGCTCAAACGCCTGGGCCTGTGCGGCGACCAGGTCAGGCTGCCCCTGCTCGCCGCTTCGCCGGGCACGCGCGCGGTGCTCTCCGACGCGCTGCGCCGTTCCCAGGTCGCCTGACCGCCCTGCCGAAGGAGGATTAGCCATGCCCCGTACCGCGCCATCCCCCACCGTCAACGGGCCCTTCACCGAGGACTTCGCCGGCCTGGTGGGAGCCATCGTCGCCAGCGATCTGGACGAGCCCCTGACCCGGCACATCGACGCGGGTTCCCTGCCCAACCGGGACAAGGTGATCGACCTCGTCAAGAAGCTCAGGGAACTGCTTTTCCCCGGCTATTTCGGGAAGCGGAACCTGTCCACCCATACCTTGGAATACTACGTGGGGGAGCTGCTGGGCGAGATCCGGGGGCTCCTGTTCAATGAGGTTCGCAACGCCATCCGCCATCAGGCCAACCGCCACGGGAATTCCGGCCTGGATTTCGAACAGGAGGCGGAAGCCATCGTGCGGACCTTCCTGGCGTCGATACCCAGACTCCGGACGGTACTGGCCACCGATGTGCGGGCCGCCTTCGAGGGGGACCCAGCCGCCCAGGACGCGGACGAGGTGATCTTTTCCTATCCGGGGATCCTGGCCATCACCGTCCACCGGATCGCCCACGAGCTGCATGACCTGAAGGTGCCTCTGATCCCGAGGATGATGAGCGAATACGCCCACGCGCTGACGGGCATCGATATCCATCCGGGCGCGACCATCGGTGAGTTCTTCTTCATCGACCACGGCACGGGCGTGGTGATCGGGGAGACCTGCGTCATCGGACGCTACGCCAAGATTTACCAGGGCGTGACCCTGGGAGCCCTGTCCACCCGGGGCGGCCAGTCCTTCCGGGGGGTCAAGCGCCATCCGACGCTCGAGGAGGGCGTCACCGTCTATTCCGGCGCCTCGATCCTGGGCGGCCAGACGGTCATCGGCAGGGAAGCGGTGATCAGCAGCAACGTGTTCATCACCCAGTCCGTGCCGCCGCAGACCCGGGTCACGGTCAAGAGCCTCGAGTTGCAGTACCGCAACCGGCAGCCCCAGGAATTCCGGCAGGACCTGCCAGATGATTGGGTCATATGACAAATTTTGATATTAGTATAATTAAGAGATTTGAAGACGAGAATGTTGACAATAACCAACGTCTCTCCCAACCTGTATCCCGTCCGCCGGCGAGCCATCCATACCCGGAGTGTGCCTGGGCGGTCCCAATCGGCCTCGACCAAAGCAGGAGCGCAGCCAAAGTGACCATGGGAAGTTCCGCCGATCCATCGGCATCGACCAAGCTGGGCTTCGGATCCGTCGGAGGGACTCCGCTCGTGCGTCTGAAGCGGATCCGCGCCCGCAACTCCGGCGCCGAGATCTACGTGAAATGCGAATGGATGAACCCCGCCGGCTCGGTGAAGGACCGGCCCGCGCTATGGATGATCCTCGACGCCGAAGAGCGCGGCCTGCTCACGGATGGTTCCCGGGCCCTGCTGGACTCGACCAGCGGCAACACCGGGATCGCCCTGGCCCAGATCGCCGCGGCCCGGGGCCACCGGGTGACCTTGTGCATGCCGATCAATGCGAGCCAGGCCCGGAAACGGCTGCTGAGCCTGCTCGGGGCCGAACTGGTGCTGACCGACGCCCAGGAGGGCGCCGACGGCGCGCGGGATGCGGCCCGGCGCTTGGCGGAACAATATCCTGAACGCTACGTCTACCTCGACCAGTACAGCAACCCGATGAACTGGCGGGCGCACTACGAAAGCACCGCGCCGGAAATCTGGGAGCAGACCCAGGGCCGGGTCACCCATTTCCTGGCGATCATGGGCACCAGCGGGACCTTCACCGGCGTGAGCCGCCGGCTCATGGAACTCAACCCCGGGATCCAACGCATCGCCGTGCAGCCCGACGCCGCCTACCACGGGATCGAGGGGACTAAGCATTACGCTTCCACGGAGATCCCGCCCATTTTCGACCCGGGCCTGGTGCACCGCCAGATCAACGTCTCCACCGAGGAGGCCCAGGTCATGGCGCGCCGTCTCGCCTGCGAGGAGGGCCTGCCGGCGGGTATCAGCGGCGGGGCCGCGGTGGCCGCGGCGCTGAAGGTCGCCGAGAACCTGGAGACCGGTCTCATCGTGACGATCCTGCCGGACAACGTCATGAAGTCCCTTGGCGAGCCTTCCTGGGACCTGCAGCCATGACCGGGCCCCGGATGCTCAAGCTCCCCGGGCCGGTCGAGGAGGAACTGCGCCGGCATTGCCAGGAGCAGTACCCGGACGAAGCCTGCGGCGCGCTGTTCGGCCAGGGCGATGGCGACGCCTCGCCCTGGATCGTCGCCGAGCTCAGGGCCGCGCCGAACGCCCACGGCGCCGATCACCGGCGCCGCTACCTCATCCCGCCCGATTTCCAGCTGCGGGCGGAACTGCACGCCCAGGCCACGGGCCAGGAGGTCCTGGGCTACTACCACAGCCACCCGGACCACCCGGCCCAGCCTTCCGAATACGACCGTTCCCACGCGTGGTTCGGCTACCTGTACCTGATCTGCGCGGTGCGCCGGGGACAGTCCGCCGAACTCAACGCCTTCGCGCTCGAAGCGCAGGGCGGAGCGTTCCTGGCGGTCCAGGAGGAACCACCCTTCACGCCTGATGGAGGCCTTTGATGGCAGTCTCGATCCTGATACCAACGCCCTTGCGGCGCTATGTGGGCGGTGCCAAGAGCGTCCCAGTGGAGGCCGCGACGGCCGAAGAGGCCGTGGCCGCGCTGGTCGCCGCGAGCCCCGAACTGGCCGCGCAGCTGCTGGATGACACCGGCAAGCTGCGCAATTTCGTGAACCTCTACCTGGGCGACCAGAACGTCCGCTACCTGGCACCTACCCTGGGCGCCGTCGCCCTCAAGGACGGCGACGTCCTCACCATCGTCCCGGCCATCGCCGGCGGGCTGGGGGAGGTGAAGTTCTCCCGGCAGGAGATCCTGCGCTACAGCCGGCACCTGATCATGCCGGAGATCACCCTGGAGGGGCAGAAGCGCCTCAAGCGGGCCCGGGTGCTATGCATCGGCGCGGGCGGGCTGGGCTCGCCGCTGACCCTCTACCTGGCCGCCGCCGGGGTCGGCACGCTCGGGGTGGTGGAATACGACACGGTCGATCTCACCAATCTGCAGCGCCAGATCCTCTTTTCCACCGCCGACGTGGGCCGCCCCAAGCTCGAGGCCGCCAAGGAGCGGCTGACCCAGCTGAACCCCGAGATCGAGATCCGCACCCATTCCCTGCAGCTGGCCAGCTGGAACGCCATGGACCTGTTCGCCGACTACGACATCATCGCCGACGGCACCGACAACTTCCCCACCCGCTACCTGGTCAACGACGCCTGCGTCCTTTCCGGCAAGCCCAACGTCTACGCCAGCATCTTCCGGTTCGAGGGCCAGGTGAGCGTGTTCGACGCCAGCCGGGGGCCCTGCTACCGCTGCATGTTCCCCGAGCCACCACCCGCGGGGCTGGTGCCTTCCTGCGCCGAGGGCGGCGTGCTCGGCGTGCTGCCGGGGATCCTCGGCTCGCTGCAGGCGCTGGAAGTGCTCAAGCTCATCCTGGGCGTGGGAGAGCCCCTGGTGGGCCGGCTGGTGATGTTCGACGCCCTGGCCTTCGAGTTCCGCGAACTGGCCGTGCGCAAGGATCCCCAGTGCGCGGTCTGCGGCGCCTCGCCCACGGTCACCGAACCGGTGGACTACGAGGCGTTCTGCCAGATCCGCGGCGCCGAGCCCGACGTGGACGGCACCAACGTCCCGACCATCTCGGTGGAGGACTTCCATGGCCGCCGCCAAGCCGGCGAGGCCTTCCACCTGCTGGACGTCCGGGAGGCCTTCGAGGCCGAGATCGTCCGGATCCCGGGCGCCGTGCGCTTCCCCTTGAGCGAGCTGGCCGCGCGCCTCCACGAGCTGGATTCCGCCGACAGCTACACGATCCATTGCCACCGGTCCGGGCAGAGCGTCGAGGCCTACCAGCTGCTGCGCAAGGCCGGCTTCGGCCGGGTGAACGTCCTCGCCGGCGGGATCGACGCCTGGGCTGAACGGATCGACCCATCCCTTCCGCGTTATTGACCGGATCCTGAACTCGATCCGGAAGGCAAGCCTACCCACCCATTTCATGGAGGAAACATGTCCGAGGAAAATTCCCGCACCGTCCTGGGCGATGCCGGCGCCAGGCAGCTGGCCACCACTCAGAAGACCGTTCCCCAGACCTCGATCATTACGCCCCGCTGGCTGCCGCGCTTCCTGTCCTGGGTGCCCGTGGAGGCCGGCGTCTACCGGGTGAACCGTACGCGCAACGACGGCACCGCCGTGACGGTCGTCTGCACCTCCAAGGCCGATCAGGATCTGCCCACCGCCTTCGTCGACTACGTGGAAAAGCCCAGGGAATACGTGCTGAGCTCCATCAAGTCGGTGGTGGGGGTGCATACCCGGATCTCCGATCTGTACAGCCACCCCCACGACCAGCTCAAGGAACAGCTGCGCCTGGTGGTGGAAAACCTGAAGGAGAAACAGGAGTACGAGCTGATCAACAACCAGGACTACGGGTTGCTGAGGAACGCCGACTCGGCCTTCCGCTTTCCGACCCGCAAGGGCTCGCCGACCCCGGACGACCTCGACGAGCTGCTCTCCAAGGTCTGGAAGGAGCCTGGCTTCTTCCTCGCCCACCCGCGCGCCATCGCCGCCTTCGGCCGCGAGTGCACCCGGCGCGGGGTCCCGCCGCCGACCGTGACCCTCTTCGGCAATCCCTTCCTCACCTGGCGCGGCATTCCCCTGGTGCCGAGCGACAAGGTCCCGGTCACCGGCAACAAGGGCAAGGCCAAGTCAAGCATCCTGCTGATCCGCACCGGCGAAGCCAAGCAGGGCGTGGTGGGCCTGGTGCAGGCCGGCTTGCCCGGCGAGCAGGCCCCCGGATTGTCGGTGCGTTTCATGGGCATCGACGCGACGACCATCGCCTCCTACCTGGTGTCCTTGTACTGCTCGGCCGCGGTGTTGACCGAAGACGCCCTGGGGGTGCTCGAGAACGTCGAGCTCGACAACTACCACGAGTATGCGTGAATCCCATGACCCTTCCAAATCCTGTCCCAACGGCATTCACGCCCGGGGCGGACGGCAACCTGCCGGTGGGGCTCGCGCCGTTCGATCCCGGATACCTGGCCCAGATCGCGACTGAATTGTTCAATGGGCCGCAACCGGAGCTCACACTGCCAACCCATGCGCCTCCCGCTTGGCCGTCGCAGCCCGCCCCGCCCTCGTTCCTCGACCTGACGGAGCTGCGGCCCGAGCTTGTGCCGCTGCTCGACCCGGTCCCCGGCCCGTTCGATGTGCTCTCGCTGCGCCGCGACTTCCCCATTCTTGATCAGCGCGTCCATGGCAGGCCGCTGGTGTGGCTCGACAACGCCGCCACCACCCAGAAGCCGCGCGCCGTGATCGACCGCATCTCGGACTTCTACCGGCGCGACTACTCGAACATCCACCGGGCGGCCCACGCGCTGGCGGCGCGCGCGACCGACGCCTACGAAGGGGCCAGGGAGAAAGCAAGGCGCTTCCTGGGCGCCTCCTCGGCCCAGGAGATCGTCTTCGTCCGGGGCGCCACCGAGGCGATCAACCTGGTGGCCCAGAGCTGGGGGCGCCGCAACATCGGTCCGGGCGACGAGATCGTCATCACCTGGCTGGAGCACCACGCGAACATCGTGCCCTGGCAGCAGCTCGCCGCGGAGAAGGGGGCGATCCTGCGCGTCGCCCCCATCGACCATCGGGGCGAGGTTCAACTGGACGAGTACGAGAAGCTGCTCAACCCGCGCACCCGCCTGGTCTCGCTCGCCCACGTGTCCAACGCGCTGGGCACCGTCAGCCCGGTGCGGGAGATGGTGGCCATCGCCCACCGCCATGGCGCGCTGGCGCTGGTGGACGGCGCCCAGGCGGTCTCCCACCTGGCCGTGGACGTGCGCGAACTGGACGCGGATTTCTACGCGTTCTCCGGGCACAAGGTGTACGGCCCGACCGGGATCGGCGTGCTCTACGGGCGCTCCGAGCTGCTTGACGCCATGCCGCCCTGGCAGGGCGGCGGCAACATGATCGCCGATGTGACCTTCGAGCGAACCGTCTACCAGGCCGCCCCCGCACGCTTCGAGGCAGGGACCGGGAGCATCGCTGACGCCGTCGGACTGGGTGCCGCCCTGGACTACGTCACCCGGGTCGGCATGGCGAACATTGCCCGGCACGAGCATGAGTTGCTGGACTATGCCACCGCCGCGCTGGCCCCGATTCCGGGCTTGAGGATCATCGGCACCGCGCGTGAGAAGGCCGGCGTGCTCTCCTTCGTGCTCGACGGGTTCCGCTCCGAGGATGTCGGCGCCGCCCTGGACCGGGAAGGCATCGCGCTCCGGTCCGGCCACCACTGCGCGCAGCCGGCCCTGCGGCGCTTCGGCGTCGAGACCTCGGTCCGGCCTTCCTTCGCGCTATACAACACCCAGGGCGACATCGATACGCTCGTGACCGCGCTCCTGGACTTGACTGGCGGCACCCGAAGGCCCTGGTGAATCGTCCACCCAGGGAAGTGAATTAAGTAAAAAATGCCGGACTGATCATGGAATCGATCGGTCCGGCGTTCCTGTGTCGGCTCCAGGGCGGCTTGAGGTATTGTTTATATAATTGGTAATAAAACTAATTTTACTTGATCTGGACGGAGGCTCGGGGTCTAATGGTTGCTGGAAGGCGACATCTTTCTATGTTGGTAAATTTAGTTTACTGCCTCAAGGGAAAGCAGACAGGAGCGTCCCCCATGATCCGGATCGATGAACAGAAAGCGCTGACCGGGGTCATGGCCTGTCCTTGTCCGGGTTCACCCACCTAGGACCTGCGACACCCTTCCACCGTCCATCCCAAGGCCGGACCGATCGCAGAACCGATCGCTCCGGCCTTGGTGTTCCCACCGCCACCCAACCCTCACCGGCCCGCCCACCAAGGAGTTTCGCCATGAAAACCCGTTCCTTTGCCATCCTGGCCCTGCTGGGCCTGACCCCGCTCACCGGGTTTTCAGCCCAGAGCAAGGATCCCATCCTGGTTGGGGTCAGCGGTCCCCTGACCGGACCCCAGGCCCAGTACGGCATCGCCTGGAAGAAGGGATTCGACCTCGCGGTGGAGGACATCAACGCCGCCGGCGGCATCAAGGGCCGGCCCCTGCAGTACGTGTTCACCGACACCCAGAACGATCCCAAGCAGACCGTGGCCACCGCCCAGAAGTACATCGCCGATCGCCGGATCGTGCTGGCCACGGGCGACTTCAGCTCCACCTCCTCCATGGCGGCCAGCGCGCTTTACCAGCGGGCCGGCCTGGTCCAGTTCGGCTTCAACAATTCCAATCCCGTGTTCACCAACGGCGGCGACTTCATCTGGTCGAACTCGCCCTCCCAGGCCAACGAGGCGCCGGCCCACGCCGCCTACGTGCGCGATCTGGGCCTGAAGAAGGTCGCGGTGTTCCAACTGAATTCCGACTGGGGCAAGGTCACCGGCGATCTGACCGTGGCGGCCCTGGCCCGGTTCGGGGTGCAGGTGGTGGACCGGGAGACCTACCTGCCTGACGAAAAGGATTTCAAGACCATCATCACCAAGGCCAAGGCGGGCGGCATCGACGGCATCGTGCTGGTGTCCTACGTGAACGACGCTTCCCTCCTGGTGCAGCAGATCCGCGGCCAGGGCATCACCCTGCCGATCGTCGCCAACGGCTCCCAGGCCACCGCGGACTTCCCCAAGCTGGGCGGCGCGGCCACCGAAGGGGTCTACATCGCTGGCGACTTCAGCCCCAAGGACCCCCGCCCCGAAGTGCAGGCGTTCGCCCGGAAATGGCAGGCGAAGTACCACGAGGAGCTGGACTATTTCGCGGTGCAGGCCTACGACTCGCTCCGGCTGGCGGCGGCGGTGATCGCCCTGGGCGGCACGGACCGCACCGCGGTGCGCGACGCCTTCGCCAAGGTCAAGAACGTCCCCAGCGTGATCTACGGCAAGGTCAGCTTCAATCCCACCACCCGCCGGGTGGATGACTTCCTCGGCGCCCGTCTGGTGGTGAAGAACGGCAATTTCTCGGTATGGGAAGGAAAGAAACAATGAGCGCGACTCTGAGCAAACGGCAACGCGTGGAAGCGGCCCTGTCGGGCCAGGAGCTGGACCGGGTGCCGGTGGCGGCCTGGGGCCACCTGCTCCCGGCGGAGATTGATCCCGAGGCCCTGGCCGCGGCCAGCCTGGCCTTCTTCCGGGAATACGACTGGGACTGGCTCAAGGTCAACCCCAGGGCCAGC
The DNA here is from genome assembly GCA_964627225.1 of uncultured Mesoterricola sp. GTDB lineage: Bacteria > Acidobacteriota > Holophagae > Holophagales > Holophagaceae > Mesoterricola. The sequence continues at coordinate 39,274 of CAZVHQ010000010.1, read as the reverse complement.
CTGTTCGCCGAAGGCTGGGGTTCCGAATTCGATTTCCAGGACTACCGCGGCGTGCTGCCCCGGTTCGTGGCCAATCCCCACGACCCCATCGACTGGAGCCGGCTGGAACCCGCCCGCATCGACAACCCGGTCTGGGCGGCGCACCTGGAACTGCTGCGCAGCATCAAGCGGGGCATCGGCGGCGCCCCCTTCGTCCAGACCGTGTTCTCTCCGGCCTCGGTGCTGGCCTACCTGGCGGGACGCCCCACCGACCACTCCCAGGCGGGCGCCGGCAAGAACCACGCCGAAACCCTGCTGCGGCTGGTCCGCACCCAGCCGGCGGCGGCCCACCACGCCCTGGGCGTGATCGCCGATTCGCTGGCGGCCCTGGCGGTGGCCAGCGTCGAGGCGGGCGCGGACGGGATCTTTTTCGCCATCACCCGGCTGGCGCGCCCCGACGGTTTCACCGAGGCGGAATTCCAGACCTTCGGCAAGCCCTACGACTTCAAGGTGCTGAACGCCGTGGCCGGCGCGCGGTTCAACATCCTGCACTCCTGCGGCTCGAACACCTACTGGAAGGCCATCCAGGACTACCCGGTGCGGGCGCTGAACTGGGCCTCCGTGGGCCAGGGCAACCCCGACGTGGCCAGCGCCCGCGCCATCTCCTCCCTGGCGCTCATCGGCGGAATCGACGAGCTCGGCGTGCTGCAGCACGGCACCCCGGAACAGGTGCGGGCGGCGACCCTCCAGGCCCTGGCCCAGGGCGGCCGGGAGAAATTCCTGCTGGCGCCCGGGTGCTGTCTGGATCCTTCGGTTCCGGCCGCGAACATCCGGGCCTTCCGGGAAGCCGTGAATTGAAGGCCGAAGCAGGAGCCGGGCAATGAACATGCATCTTTCCCTCTGGCTGGACCAGGCGGTGAACGGTCTGGTCCTGGGGAACATCTATGCCCTCATGGCCGCCGGGCTCGCCTTGATCTTCGGGGTGGCCCAGCTCCTCAACTTCGCGCACGGTTCGGTCTACATGATCGGGGCCTACGTGGGCTGGTTCCTCATCGCGCGCCTGGGCGCGCCGCTGTGGCTGGCCCTGCCGCTTTCGGCCCTGGCCGGCGCCGGCCTGGGCGTCGCCCTGGAGCGTTTGGCGGTGCGCCCCTTCCGGCAATCGGCGCGCATCGCCCCGCTGCTGGCCACCCTCGGCGCGGGGATGATCCTGGACAGTCTGGCGGAGATCTTCTTTACCCCCAACCCCAGGTCGTTCCCGCCGGTGGTGCCGCAGTTCAGGTTCAACCTGGGCGGGGTTTCCCTGGGCTTCCTGGACCTGCTGATCCTCGCCGTCTCGCTCACCTGCGCGGTCTCGCTCTATTTCCTGCTGAAATATTCCAGGACCGGCCGGGCGCTCCGCGCCGCGGCCCTGGATCCCGAGGCGGCCCAGCAGATGGGGGTCCGGGTGGACCGGGTGAACGCCACCGCGTTCGCCCTGGCTTCGGCCCTGGGCGCCCTGGCGGGGGTGCTGATCGGACTCTACTACAACCAGATCGCGCCCTCCATGGGCTTCCAGGCCGGCCTCAAGGGTTTCACCGCCTGCGTGCTGGGCGGGCTGGGCAGCATTCCCGCCGCCATGGCGGGGGGGCTGGTGCTGGGACTGGGCGAAAGCTTCGGGGTGGCCCTTTTCGGCGCCTCGGCCCGCAACCTGATCGCCTTCTCCTTCCTGCTGGTGGCGCTGTTCCTGCGCCCGAACGGCCTGTTCACCAGCGCCAGGCGTTCCCTGCAGGAAGTGCTCACCGGCAGTTTCTTGCCCCAGGCCCGGGCGGTGCGGGTGCCCTGGCAGCTGGGGCTGGCCCTGGCCGGCGGCGCGACGCTGCTGCCCCTGGCGGTGCGCGATCCGTACCTGCTGCAGGTGCTCACCAGCGCCTGGATCTCCGCCCTGTTCGCGGTGAGCCTGACCCTGGTGGCCGGCACCGCCGGCATCATGTCGCTGGGCCACGCCGGGCTGCTGGCGATCGGGGCCTATGCCTCGGGGCTGCTCACCCTCAAGGCCGGGTTCAGTTTCCCGGTGGCGCTGCTGGCGGCCGGCTGCATCACTTCGGCGCTGGGCGCCCTGCTGGCGCTGCCGGCCCTGCGCCTGAAAGGCCACTACATCGCCATCGCCACCCTGGGCATCGGCGAGATGGTCAACCAGTTCATCCTCAACGCCGACTCCCTGACCCAGGGGGCCATGGGCCTGTCCGGCATCCCCGCGCCGAGGCTGTTCGGCCGGGAGATCCAGACCGCCGCCGGATTCTACTGGCTGAGCCTGGGCCTCCTGGGCCTGGGCGGCCTGGCGGTGGCGGCGGTCATGGGCTCGCCCCTGGGCCGGACGGTCCGGGGGCTGCGGGAGGATGAAGTGGCGGCCCAGGCGTTGGGGATCCGGCCGCTGCGCTATCGCCTGGCCACCTTCGCCATCAGCGCGTTCTTCGCCGGACTCGCCGGCGCCCTCACCGCCCACCTCTACACCTACCTCAGCTACGACACCTTCGGCGCCAACGTCTCGGTGCTCGGCCTGACCATGGTGATCCTGGGCGGCCTGGGCAACGTCTGGGGCGCCGTGCTGGGGGCCGTCACCCTCTCGGGGCTGCCCGAACTGCTGCGCTTCGCTTCCCAGTACCGCTGGCTCGCCTACGGCCTGATCCTGCTGCTGGTGCTGCGGGTCCGGCCCCAGGGCGTGCTGGGCAGCCGATAGGAGTCGCCATGATCGCTCTGGAAGGAAAGCAGCTTTGCCACCACTTCGGCGGGGTGCGGGCCGTGCAGGAGCTGGACCTGGAAGTGCGCGAGGGCGAGACCCTGGCCATCATCGGGCCGAACGGGGCCGGCAAGACCACCCTGTTCAACCTGCTGGCCGGTACCATCCGGGCCCAGCAAGGCCAGGTGCGGCTGTACGGCCGGGACATCAGCGGGTCCGGCCCCGAGCGTCGCGCCGGCCTGGGCCTGATCCGCAGCTTCCAGCACGGCCGCACCTTCGCCAACCTCAGCGCCGAGGACAACCTGCTGCTGGGCGCCCATGGGCGGCGCCTGGCCGCCCGGGCCGGCCTGGGCGGCGTCCTGGTGGAGCTGGCCGAGGCCCTGTGGCCGTTCGGGCCGTTCCGGGCCGAGGAGACCCGCCTGCGCCAGGAAGCCCGGGCCCTGGTGGCGCCGTTCGGCGAGCGGATCGCGCCGCACCTTCAGCGCCCGGCCTACAGCTTCTCCTACGCCAACCGCCGGCGGATCGAGATCGCCCGGGCCCTGGCCGCCCATCCCAGGGTGCTCCTGCTGGACGAACCCACGGCTGGCATGAACCCCTCGGAAACCCTCGAGATGATCGAATACCTGAAGGGCCTCAAACGCGACGGCATGACCATGGTGATCATCGAACATAAGCTGCCGCTGATCATGCAACTGTCGGATTCGGTGATCGTAATGGACGACGGCCGCAAGATCGCCGAGGACCTGCCCGAGCGCATCCAGCACGATGCCCGGGTGATCGAAGCCTATCTCGGGCGGCGCCATGACCCGGAAGGCAACCCCGCGGAGGAGCCCCATGGCAGCGAACCTGCTGACCCTGAACGCCATTGACACCTTCTACGGCCCGGTGCAGGTGCACTTCAAGCTGAGCCTGCGGGTGGACGAAGGCGAGATCGTATGCCTGCTGGGCGGCAACGCCTCGGGCAAGTCCACCACCATGAAGATCATCCTCGGCCTGCTGCAGCCCGCCTCGGGCGAAGTGTCGTGGCGCGGCCGGTCCCTGCACCGGATTCCCACCCACCGCCGCATCGGCCTGGGCATCGCCAGCGTCCCGGAGGCGCGGCGGATCTTTTCCGCCATGACCGTAGACGAGAACCTCCTGATGGGGGCCCATGTGCGCGACGACCGGAAGCGGGTAAAGCAGGACCGGGAACGTGTGCTGGAGCTGTTCCCGCGGCTGCGGGAACGGCTGGGCCAGGCCGGCGGCACCCTTTCCGGCGGCGAGCAGCAGATGCTGGCCATGGCCCGGGCGCTGATGGGTGACCCCAAGCTGATCTGCATGGATGAACCCACCATGGGCCTGTCGCCTTTATGGGTGGAACGGGTGCTGGAACTGATCCAGACAATCCGGCGCCAGGGCACCAGCTGCTTCATGGTCGAACAGAACGCGCACCAGGCCCTGGGCATCGCCAACCGGGCCTATGTGCTGCAGAACGGCCATCTGGTCCTGGAAGGGGTGGCGCGGGAACTGGCCAGCGACCCGCGCATCCGCCACGCCTACCTGGGCGGCGAGCAGATGGTCGCAGTGTGACGCCGGTCCGGAATGCTTCGCGTGTTCCCATTGGGCCCATTGGGTAATCTGGAGTTTCGCCGAATACGCCTTCCCATTGCCGCGCGGGAGAACGACCGATGAACACGCCTTTCGAACCGCTCATTGATGACGAATACAATGACAGCCCTGGCAAGCGCACCCTCGACGTCATCCTGCGCAAGCGCCGGAGCGGCAGGCGGGCGGTGGGGTACTATTGTGCCTATGCCCCGTCCGAGCTGATCCGGGCCATGGACGCCATCCCGGTCAGCCTGTGCGCCTATTCCGAATCCACCATCGCCGCGGCCGAACAGGTGCTGCCGGCCAATCTTTGCCCGCTGATCAAGTCCAGCTATGGCTTCATTACCACCGACACCTGCCCGTTCTTTGCCCTGTCCGACGCGGTGATCGCGGAAACCACCTGCGACGGCAAGAAGAAGATGTTCGAGCTGATCTCCCACATCAAGCCGATGCATGTCATGGACCTCCCCCAGCTCCCTGACGAGCCGGAGGCGGAGCCGGCCTGGGCCGGCATGATCCGCAAGCTCAAAGGCTTCCTGGAACGGACCTTCGCCACCACGATCAGCGATGCCCGGATCGAGGCGGAGATTCGTGTCACCAACCGGAAGAACCACCTGATGGGGCGGATCTTCGCCTATGCCGCACGCCAGCCGTCGGTGATCAGCTGGAGCGAACTGTACGATGTCATCTCCATTGCCGACGCCTACGATCCCATTGAACTGGAGGAACTGATCGAGGAACTGGTCGCCAAGCTGGAGCGCCGGGTGGCCAGCGGCCTGGGCCTGGGCGCCCCGGGTGCGCCCCGGGTGCTGGTGGGGGGCTGCCCCGTTGGCGGTGATTCGACCAAGGTCTTGCGCATTCTGGAGCAGGCCGGCGGCGTGGTGGTGGCCCTGGACGCCTGCAGCGGCATGAAGCGGTTCAGCATGGCCATCGAAGAAGGAACGGCCGATCCCTTCGAAGCGCTGGCCCGGGCCTACCTGACCATTCCCTGCTCGTGCATGTCGCCCAACACCCGGCGGCTGGAGCACCTGGACCGGATGATCGAACGCTATCGCCCCGACGTGATCGTCGACGTGGTCCTGCAGGCTTGCCACGCCTACAACATCGAATCCAGCAGGATCCGCGAGCGCGCCCAGAAGCAGCACGGTCTGCCCTTTCTCAAGATCGAGACCGACTACGCCACCGCCGATGTGGAGCGGATCCGCACCCGGGTGGAAGCCCTGTTCGAAAGCCGCTGAACGGAGCCGCCATGACCACCGCAGGCATCGACATCGGATCGCGCACCATCGCTTTGCTGGCCTGGGACGGCCAGCGGGCGCTGGATGCGACCGTGGTGGACACCGGCCCCGATCCCCTGGCCACCTGCCGGGGCCTGCTGCGCGGGCGCAGCTTCGAGCGGGTGGTGGCCACCGGTTACGGGCGCCACCTGATCGCCGAACGGGGCCTCGCCGACGCGGTGATCACCGAGATCAAGGCCCATGCCCTCGGCGCGCGCCAGCTTAGCCCCGATGTGCGCACGGTCCTCGACATCGGCGGCCAGGACAGCAAGGTCATCCAGGTGCGCGCCGACGGCGCCCCGCTCGACTTCGAGATGAACGACCGCTGCGCCGCGGGAACCGGCCGCTTTCTGGAAAGCATGGCGCGCACCCTCGGCCTGGCGGTGGAGGCGTTCGGTGGGCACGCCCTGGAGGCGGAGGGCGAGGCGGTGACCCTGTCCAGCATGTGCACGGTGTTCGCTGAATCCGAGGTGGTCTCGCTCATCGGCCGGGGCGAGGACAGCCGCAGGGTGGCCCTGGGCATCCACCAGGCCATCGTGACCCGGATCAGCGCCATGGTGCGGCGGGTTGGCCTGCGGGAACCGTTCTTTTTCGCCGGCGGTGTGGCGCGCAATCCATGCGTATGCCGCCTGCTGGCTGATCGCCTGGGCCTGATTCCCTGGGTCCCCCCCGAGCCCCAGACCGTGGGTGCGCTCGGCGCCGCCCTGTGGGCGGCCATGCAGGCCGGGGCGGCCCCTTCAGGTAGCGACGGGTTTGCCAAAATGCCTTGACACTGTCCAGAATCAAGGTGTTTACTCAAAGTTGAACATCTAATAGTTTGTTGGTAGGTTTAGTAAGAAACATACACTCGCGAGGGAGACCTTACCATGACCAGGACCGACACCCAGACCGGTATGACCCAGGTCATGACCTGTTGCTGTCGCGGCGCCACCCCCTAGGTCCTGCGACAAGCTTCTCCCGTCTTTCCCCAAGGCCGGACCGATCGCAGAACCGATCGATCCGGCCTTGGTGTAGCCAATCCAACTCACCCAGGAATCGCCATGTTCATCCAATTCGAAATTGTCAAGCAGCGTCCCGATGGTCCTCCGCTCCAGGCCGCGTTCCAGGTAGACCTGAAGCCCGGACAGCTCGCCTTCCTCGTTGGGCCTCCCGGCAGTGGGAAGAGCACCCTGTTGCGCATCCTGGCGGGGCGCCAACGCGCCGACCAGGGCCTCATCGCCGTGGATAGGCTGATCTGGTTCCATCGGAACGGCCGCGGTCTCATCGAGACCCTTAACCGCTCCGTGAGCACGGTGTTCAGCGAGGACACCCCGTCGAAGCAGCAGACCGTCCACTCGGTCCTGGCCGGCGCGCTGGCCGATCTGTCTCCAGCGGCCCGCGGACACCGGTTGGAGGAACTGCTGAAGCGCAGCGGGATGAAGCGGCTGGCCAACTGCAAGGTCATGCACCTGACCGCCGAACAGGGCTGGATGCTGCTCCTGGCGCGCGCCATGGCGCCTCGGCCCAGGCTGCTGCTGCTGGACGAACCGTTCGCGCGGCTGGGATCGGCCCAGGTGAAGCGGTTGGAAGCCGTGCTGCGGGACAGGGCTCGGGAGGAGGGCATCCCGGTGCTCATCAGCGATGCTGAGAGCCGGCCCCTGGGCCATCCAGGCGAGCTGATCCTGCCCATGGACGGGGGACGGGTCAAGAGGGCATTTACGGTCCCGTCCTCCGATGTTGCCTGACTCTCAGGAGGAACCAGTCCGCTGCACTAGACGTAGACATAATCGCTCATGACGGGCTGGAGGTTCTGGCTCAGGATCGTGTCGTAGATCTCCTGCACGGACCGGGTGTCCGCGATTTCAAACTGCTCGTCTCCCTTGGCCTTCCCCTGGTGTCCGCCGATGCCGACGGAAACCCCCGCCGAGATCTTGCTGGCGCCCAGCTTGATCACGTTGTTCCGGAAACGCTCCCCTTCCCGGGTCGAAATGGTGATATTGGCGAACGGAAGGAAGATGCGGTAGGCCATGATGCACTGGAGCAGCTGGGCCTCGTGAACATCCTTGGGGTCGATCTTGTCGTTGTTGATGATGGGCCGCAGCCGGGGACAGGAAAAGGCTACTTCGGCATGGGGGTACTTGCGCTGCAGCAGGTAGGCGTGGAGACCGGTGGCAAAAACATCCTTGCGGAAGTCATCGAGCCCCAGGAGCGCCGCGAAACCCACACCGCGCATGCCGCCCAGGATGGCCCGCTCCTGGGCGTAGAAGCGGTATGGGAAGACCCGCTTGTGCCCTGCCAAATGGAGGGTTTCGTATCTGCCCGGGCTGTAGGTTTCCTGGAAGACGGTCACGTAGTCGGCGCCGCATTCATGGAGGCGGGCATATCCCTCTACATTCATGGGATAGACCTCAAGGCCCACGACTTTGAAATAGCGACGGGCAATCCGGCAGGCGTTCCCGATGTAGCCGATGTCGGACATGGCGTGACTTTCGCCGGTGAGCAGGAGGATTTCACGCAGGCCCATCGCGGCGATGGCTCGCATCTCCGCCTCGATTTCGCCATGGTCGAGCCGGGCTCGCTGGATGGGGTTGTGGCTGTTGAAGCCGCAGTAGACACAGTGGTTTTCGCAGTGGTTCGCCAGGTAGAGCGGGGTAAAAATCTGGATGGTGTTGCCGAACTGCTTGCGGGTGACCATCTGGGATTCGTGGGCCATCTCTTCGAGAAACGGAACCGCGGCCGGGGAGAGCAGGGCGGAAAAGTCCTTCGGATCCAGGCGCGTTTTTTGAAGGGCTTGGCGCACCTGGGCTGCCGTGCAGGCTTCCGGGTGGTAGGCGCTCCGGGCCTGGAGCACCTCCTCGAGCATGGTCGACGCGATGACCTCCATGTCAGGCAGATAGGTCATGTGGTTGGTTTTCGGGGTCATGGTGGTTCCTTCCTAATCTCTCAGAAAACCGGTCAAGGGCGAGGACGCGGCCGCACCGGTTTCCTGGATGGGGCCAGGACCGGCTAGATAGGCGGTTCGTCCAGCCTCGATGGCCTGGCGGAAGGCCGTGGCCATGGCCGGAATGTCGCCTGCAGTGGCTATCGCCGTGTTGGCCATGATGCCCGCGGCTCCCATTTCCATGGCTTCGCAGGCTTGCGAGGGCCGTCCGATGCCGGCGTCGACGATGATGGGCAGATCGATCTCATCGATCAGGATCTTGATGAATTCCTTGGTGCTCAAGCCCTTGTTGGAACCGATGGGGGCGCCAAGGGGCATGATGGCGGCGGCGCCTGCCTGGGCTAGGTCGCGGGCCGCATTGAGATCGGGGTACATGTACGGGAGAACGACAAAGCCTTCATTCGCAAGAATTTCAGTGGCCTTGATGGTTTCCGGATTGTCGGGAAGCAGGTATTTCGTGTCCCGGATGACCTCGATTTTCACGAAATCGCCACAACCCATTTCCCGGGCCAGACGGGCGATGCGGACCGATTCCGCGGCCGTGCGGGCGCCGGAGGTATTCGGCAGCAGCGTGACGCTCTTGGGAATGTAGTCCAGGATGTTGGCTTGGCCGTTCGGGTCAATGCGGCGAAGCGCGAGCGTGATGATCTGGGCACCGGCCTTTTCCACGGCCGCCTCGATCAGATCGAGTGAGAATTTCCCTGAGCCCAGGATGAAGCGGGAGGTGAAGGCGCGTCCCCCTAAGGTCAAGCAGTCCTGCTGGGTCATGCTCATTCCTTTCTGAAATGGTGAAAGGGTCACCCAAAGAGCTACACCCACGGTGGTGTACCCCTTTGTGTGACCCTGTCGCACTCTGTTTCAATGCTAGCAAAGAAAAGAGAAGGCTCCTAGCCCGGCTGCAGCCGGATGGCCAGCCCGTGGGCGGCCCAGGACAAGCCGGCGCAGAGCACGAAATAGACCGCCGCCGTGAACAGGAAGATCTCCGCCGGGTAGACCTGGGCCCGGGTGTTGACCTGGTTGGCGGTCATGGTGAGTTCCGGTACATTCAGGATGAACGCCAGCGAGGTGTCCTTGATCATCGAGGCGAACAGGGCGACGTACGACGGCACCAGGTTGCGCAGCGCCTGGGGCAGGAGGATGGTCGTGAACACCTGGCCCTCGCTCAGTCCGCTGGCGATCCCCGCCTCCCGGTGGCCCCTGGGCAGGGCATCCAGGCCCGCCAGGGTGGTGTACATCACCGCCCCCGAACTGAACCAGGCCAGGGCCAGGATCACCGAAAGCGCGCCGGGCACCTTGGTCCGGAACAGCGCCGGGACCAGGAAGTAGATCCAGAAGATGACCAGGATCAGGGGGATGCCCCGGACCAGGTCGGCCAGGAAGGTCAGCACATCGCGCAGACGCCGGGGGCCGAGCCAGGAGGCCAGGGCCATGGCGATGCCCAGAACAAGGGAAAGAGTTCCGGCCGCCAGGGCCATGAGCACGGTGAGCAGCAGGCCGCCCACTTCGCCCTGGGGCGTCCGGCCCCACAGAAAGTAGTCCCAGTTCTTGGCGATGATGGAGAAATCGAGACCCATCTCAGGTCCTCCTTCCGGCGAGGAGCACCCGCTCGAGGGCGAAGCCGATCGCCAGGTAGAGCACGGTCGCCGCGGCGAAGGCCTCGAAGGCATGGCTGTTGAAGCTTTCCACCTGCCGGGCCTGGTAGGTGATTTCCGCCAGGCCGATGCTGCAGGTGACCGAAGTGAGCTTCATCAGGTTCAGGTACTGGCCCACCACCGGCTGGTAGGCGTTGCGCAGAGCCTGGGGCAGGAGGACCTTCGCGAGGGTGTCCCAGGCGCTCAAACCCTGGCTGGCGGCCGCCTCCCCCTGGCCCGGGGCCACGGCATTCAACCCGGCCTGGATCTCCTCGGAAAGGAAGACGCCGATGAACAGCCCGACTCCCCAGGCCGAAGCGGCGAACTCCGGGGCGAACAGCGAAACCTGGCCCGGCAGGACGCTCCACGTGTGGTCGCCGATCATCCAGGCCTTCAGCGCCGGAGGCAGCAGGCCGAAACCGACGAAGTACCAGACCAGTAGCTGGATCAGCAACGGGGTGTTGCGGATCAGGCTGATCCCGGCCCAGGTGGCCAGGCGCACCGGAGCCACCGGCGACAGCCTCAGGGCGGTCAGGGCCACGGCTATCCCGGTGGCGATCACGCTGGCGGCAAGGGTGATGGCCAGGGTGACCACCAGGCCCGACAGGAGCCAGTGCAGGGGCTGCCCGGACAGTACGCCGGCCCAGTCGATGGAGAGGCCCATCTCAGCCCCCCGCCGTGTGCAGGGGCGACAGGATCTGGCTGAGGAACTGCTGGGCCCGCGGACTGCGGGGCGCGCTGAAGAAGGCGTCCGGATGGGCGTCCTCCTCGATCCTGCCCTGGTCCAGGAACAGGATCCGGTCGGCCACGGTCCGGGCGAAACCCATCTCGTGGGTGACCACCACCAGGGTAATGCCCTGGTGGGCCAACTGGCGGATGACGGTGAGCACTTCCCCGATCATTTCCGGATCCAGGGCTGAGGTGGGCTCGTCGAACAGCAGGAGATCGGGCCGGGTGGCCAGGGCGCGGGCGATGGCCACCCGCTGCTGCTGGCCGCCGGAAAGCTGGCCCGGGAAATTGCCCGCCTTGTCCGCGAGCCCGACCTGGTCGAGCACCTCGTCAGCCACGGCGTCGGCCTCGGCCTGGGTCTTCCCGAGCACCTTGCGCAGGGCCAGGGTGACGTTCTGCCGCGCGCTCATGTGCGGGTACAGGTTGAACTGCTGGAACACGAAGCCCACACCGGTGCGGAGTCGGCGCAGCTGCTCGCCCCGGGCATGGGTGGAACTGATCCCGTCAACCAGGACGTCGCCCCGGGTCGGGGCTTCAAGCCGGTTAACCATCCGGATCAGGGTGGATTTCCCCGACCCGGATGGTCCGCAGACCACGACCACGCTGCCGCGGTCGATGGTCAGGCTTATGCCGCGGATGACCTCCAGGGCGCCGAAGGACTTGTGGACGTCACGGAATTCGATCACGGGCGGCACGGCCATGGCTACTTGCCGACGGTGATCTTGAAGCCGCGGGGCACGTTGACCAGGGCGCCGGAACCGAACCACTTGTCGTAGATCTTGGCGGCGGAGCCGTTCTTTTCCAGGGCGATCAGACTGCCGTTGACCAGGTCGAGGACGGCCTTCTCCCCCTTCTTCACGCCGATGCCGATCAGTTCCGTGGACAGGAAGTCAGGCAGGATCTTGAAATTGGCCTTGTCCTGGGAGCGCGCCAGGGCGTCGACCAGGACCGAGCCGTCCTGGGTGATGGCCTGGACATTGCTGGATCGGAGCGCCTGGAACGCCTGGGGCAGGTCGTCATAGCTGATCGCCTTGACGTTGGGGAACTTGGCCTTCAGCTGGTTCTCCCCGGTGGTGCCCTTGACGGCGCCGACCCGGAGGCTGGCGTAGTCGGCCAGCTTGCTCGAGGAATGGGCTGGGACCAGCAGCTGCTGGCCGGAGATGAAATAGGTGTAGCTGAAGTCCACCACCTGCGCCCGTTCGGGGGTGTTAGTCAGGTCAGCGACGATGAGGTCGACCTTGCCCGACTGCAGCAGGGGGATCCGGTTGGCGGGATTGGTGCCCACCACCTGGAGCTTGACGCCGATCTTGGCGGCGAAGGCCTTGGCGAAATCCACGTCGTAGCCGACGGTTTCCTTGGTCTTCTCGTCGATGAGGCCGAACGGCGGGTTCTGGTCGATGATCGCCACCCGCAGGACCCCGGCCTTCTTGATGTCGGCAAGCTGGTCGGCCGAGGCGAACGTGGAGCCGGTCACGGCGAGGAGGAGCGCGAAGGCTCCGGAGGACTGGATCATATGCAATTTCATACAAATACTCCTAGGACCCGGACGGGTCGAGTGGTTGGCGAGGAATGGCGAGCAATCAGCCTAAAGACGGGCCAGCGTCAACAGCGCCGATCACCATCCGAACCGCTGAGCCGGAGGCTGGCCAGCAACCGGCAGTATGGGCTGGCTGATTGCCCCTCTCTGCCTTGCTGGTTATCCAATGAATCCTCCGGGGCCCCTCGGGCGATGGTTGGGTCAACGTCTCTCGATTGAGTTTGATTACCAACTTAATAAGAATAGTCCGCCCGTTCGGCGTTCGTCAAGCGCTACATTCATTACTAAATCACTCTGCAAAATAAACTTATCTTTTCACTAATTTTAGTAAGTTTTGCCTTGACCCATGACATTTTCAATCTCAGACTGTTCCGGAAACCTCTCTTCCGCTTGAGAACACGGTCCTCACCCGATCTTCCCTGGAGCCGACGACGATGTCCTTCCCCCCCAGCATGCTGCCCCAGGCGACCGCCGGACGTTGTCGCCGGGGTGCGCCAGCGTAGGTCCTCGGAAGATCCAAACCCCGCCTTCCCATCTGGACCAGACGCGCGAGCGATGGTCCAGTTCGTTTATTACCGCCCCCGCCGGGCCCCCTTGACCCCTGGTTTCCGCAAGGAGGAAGCATCCCATGACCAGCCCACCCGACCCACCGGCAGCGTCCCGCGCCCCCTCCCTCGACACCCTGGCGGTGCTCCTGGCCTTTCTTCTGGCCGCATTGGTGCGCCTGGGCCTGCTCAAATCGATCCCCTGGTGAACCCCCCTTTGCCACAGAAGAGAGGACCCTCCGATGTCTGAAGCCATCCTGCAAACGGAAACCCAGGCTCCGCCCCTGCTGGCCAAGCTGGCCGGCCTGATCCCGGGTATAGCCCTGCTGGCCGCGGTGGGGCTGCTGGGGAAAATCACCGAACAAACGATCAACGGCTACTGCAAGGCGCACCAGATCATCTTCCCGAACATCGAGTATGTCCTGTGGTCCATCCTCATCGGCATGGTGATCGCCAACGTCACCCGCATTCCGGCCCTGTTCCAGGCGGGCATCGCCACCTATGAATTCTGGCTGAAGGTCGGGATCGTGCTGCTGGGGTCCCGCTTCGTCCTGGGCGATGTGCTGAAACTGGGCGGCATCAGCCTGATCCTGGTGGTGGTGGAGATCGCCGGCTCCCTGGTCCTGATGCTCTGGCTGGGGCGGCTGTTCGGACTCAAGCCGAAGCTGACCTCGCTTCTGGCGGTGGGCACCTCGGTCTGCGGCGTTTCGGCCATCATCGCCGCCCAGGCGGCCATCGACGCCGACGACGAGGATTCGGCCCTGGCCATCTCGGCCATCCTGGCGCTGGGCGCCTTCGCGTTGTTCGCCTTCCCGGTGATCGGCCATTTCCTGCACATGAGCGACCATTCCTTCGGCGTATGGACCGGCCTGGCGGTGGACAACACCGCCGAGACCATCGCCGCGGGAGCCATCTACTCGGATACCGCCGGGAAAATCGCCATCCTGGTCAAGACCGCGCGCAACGCCATGATCGGGTTCGTGGTCCTGGGGTTCGCCATCCAGGGCGCCAGGCACGGCCTGACCGGCGAGGTCAAGAACCGGACCGCCTTCCTGGTGGCGAAGTTCCCGCGCTTCGTGCTGGGCTTCCTGGCCATTTCGCTGCTGCTTTCCATCCACGCCTTCAGCAAGGGCCAGGTGGCCGTCCTGGCCAACCTCTCCCGCTGGGCCTTCCTGCTCACCTTCGCCGGCATCGGCCTGCGCATGAACTTTCGCCAGCTGTTCCGGCAGGGCCTGCGCCCCTTCGCGGTCGGCGCCCTGGGGGAAGTGCTGATCGCCTTCCTCACCCTGGGCCTTGTGATCGGCGCCAACGCCATCTGGAAGATCTAGGATGGCGTTGAACCTGAAAGCCAAGATCACCCGCAAGGCCCGGCAGCTGGGGGCGGATCTGGTCGGCTACGCGGAAGTCTCGCGCTGGGCCGAACGGGACGAGGTGGCGCCGGCCTTCCGGCCCGAGGCCATCTGGAGCCAGGCGAAGTCGGTCATCGTGCTGGGCGTCCCCATGCTGCTGCCCATCATCGAAAGCACGCCCTCCATCAACTACACGGTCATGTATGACACCACCAACGTGCTGCTGGACCTCATGGGCTACCAGCTGGCCCTGTACCTGAACGGACTGGGCCACGCGTCGATCTTCATGCCGCGGGACGGCTACGGCAGCCTCGAGCTGCTCAAGAAGCGCATGGCCGCCTGTTTCAGCCAGGTCTACGCCGGAAAGTACGCGGGGCTGGGCACCATCGGTCACAGCCACAACCTGCTGAACCCCAAGTACGGCCCCCGGGCCCGCTACGTGTCGGTCCTCACCACGGCGGAGCTGCCCGGCGACCCGCTCATCGAGCAGGAGCTGTGCAACGGCTGCGGCCTATGCGCCCGGCTCTGCCCCTCCCAGGCGCTCGCGCCGGTGGAAGGCGAACTCATCGCCAGGATGGACGCCATCCGCTGCACGGAATTCCATCAGGTCCTGCTCAAGGAAAAGCGCTGGCCCTGCGGCATCTGCGCCAAGGTCTGCCCCGTGGGGGAGGACCGCAAGCTGTACAAGAGCACGAACGTGGGGCGGTACGCCAAGGAGCGCCAGGCCATCCTGGACAATCCCGAAGATCCCCTCTACAAGCACCTGGTCCATATGCGGCTGCATGGTTCCGACGGGGACCGCATCTGTTGATGTCGGCGCTGGACTCGACCCATCGACAAATCCCTGAAACCATCCGGAGCAAGCAATGAAGCAGATTTTCAAAAGTGCACTGACCCTCGCGGCCCTGACCCTGGTCACCCTCGCCTGCGGCAAACACTCGAACCAGCCCGGGAGCGTGAGGATCGACTGGGCCACCTATAATCCCGTGGGCTTGGTGCTCCGGGAGAAGCAGTTCCTGGAGCAGGATCTGGCCAAGGACGGAGTGAAGGTGGAGTGGGTCCAGAGCCTGGGCAGCAACAAGGCCCTGGAACTGCTCAACAGCAAGAGCATCGACTTCGGGTCCACGGCGGGCGCCGCCGCCTTCATCGGCAAGGCCAACGGCAACCCGATCAAGGCGGTCTACGTTTACTCCAAGCCGGAATGGACCGCCCTGGCGGTCACCAAGGACAGCCCGATCCGGAGGATCGAAGACCTCAAGGGCAGGAAGGTGGCGGTTACCCGGGGCACCGATCCCCATGTGTTCCTGCTGCGCGCCCTGGAGAGCGCCGGCCTGACCGAGAAGGACATCGAGCTGGTGCCCCTGCAGCATTCCGACGGGCGCAACGCCCTGGAGAAGGGCGACGTGGACGCCTGGGCCGGGCTGGATCCCCTCCTGGCCCAGACCGAGGTGGACAAGGGCTCCCGCCTGTTCTACCGCGACCCCAGCAAGAACACCTATGGTGTCCTGAACGTGCGCGAGGCGTTCGCGACGCAGTACCCCGCCTATGTGGGGCGGGTGATCCTGGCCTACGAGAAGGCGCGCCTGTGGGCCATCCAGAACCCCGACGAATACCGCAGGATCCTCGCCCGGGACGCCAGGCTCAATGACGCGGTCGCCGCCAAGGTCCTGGAACGCACGGACATCAGCCACCCCCTCATCGGCGATGACCAGAGGCAGGCCATCGCGGCCGCGGGCGGGGTCCTCAAGCAGAGCGGCATCATCAAGGCCAGCGTCGACGTCAACCAGGTCGTGGCGGACCTGATCGACCCCCAGTACGCCCGAGCCGTCATCCACTAGTCCGAGGCCACCATGGAAGTCCAAGAAATCAGCGAGCTCCCGGCGATTCCGACCGCGGTCAGCCCCGCCGCCTGGCGCATCCCCGACCGGGCCCTGGGCTGGATCGTGCCCTTGGCGGGCCTGCTGCTGTGGGAGATCCTGGCCCGCACCGGGGTCCTGCCGCCCAACGGGATGCCGGCCCCCAGCGTCATCGCCGGCACCATCGCCGACCTGGCCCGCACCGGCGAACTGCCGCAGCACGTGGGCATCACCCTGTGGCGGATCGCCCTGGGGTTCACCGCCGGCGCCGCGGCGGGCACCGTCCTGGGCGGGCTCACCGGGTCCGTGCCGCTGCTGCGCAAGCTGCTGGATCCCTTCCTGCAGTCCCTGCGCAACATCCCCTCCATGGCCTGGGTGCCCTTGTTCCTGCTCTGGCTCGGCATCCAGGAGACCTCCAAGATCGGCCTTATCGCCCTGGGCGCCTTCTTCCCGGTCTACCTCAACCTGCTCAGCGGCATCCTCAACGTGGACCGCAAGCTGGTGGAGGTGGGGGAGATCTACCGTCTGAGCGGATTCCAGCTGATCCGCCGGGTGATCCTTCCGGCGGCCTTCCCGGCATTCGTGGTCGGGTTGCGCAGCGGCCTGGGCCTGGCCTGGATGTTCGTGGTGGCGGCGGAGATCATGGGTGCCAGCAAGGGCCTGGGTTTTCTCATGGTGGACGGTCAGCAGACTGGCCGCCCTGCCGTGATCATGGCCTCGGTGTTCCTGTTCGCGGTCCTGGGCAAGGCCACCGATGCCGCTGTACAGGGCGTGGGCCGGCGCTGGCTGAAGGACGGGGCGGGGGCGGCATGAGCGGAGAACGACATCTGGAAATTTCCGGACTGCGCAAGCGCTTCGCCACCGCCGACGGCGCGCTGACGGTGCTCGACGGCATTGATCTGGCGATTGAGCCGGGTTCGTTCATCTGCATCGTCGGCGGCAGCGGCTGCGGCAAAAGCACCCTGCTGCGCATCATCGCCGGCTTGGAGCGGGACTACCAGGGCGCCGTCCGGCTCGGAGGCGCGCCCATTACCGGCCCGGGCCTGGACCGGGGCTTTGTCTTCCAGGAGCCCCGGCTCTTCCCCTGGCTCACGGTGGAAGGCAACGTGGGCTTCGGTCTGGCCGGCCGTTCGGACCGGGAGGAACTGGTGCGCCAGCACATCGAACTGGTGGGCCTGAAAGGGTTCGAGCGTAGTTTCCCGAACCAGTTGTCCGGCGGCATGGCCCAGCGGGCGGCCATCGCCAGGGCGCTGGTGGGACTGCCCCAGGTGCTGCTGCTGGACGAGCCGTTCGGCGCCCTGGACGCGCTCACCCGGATCCGCATGCAGCAGGAAGTCCTGCGCATCTGGGAGGCGGAACGCACCACCGTGATCCTGGTGACCCACGATATCGACGAGGCTGTCTACCTGGGGGATCGGGTGGTGGTGCTGTCGTCCAGGCCGGGCACGGTCCGCCGGATCGTGAAAGTCGATCTTCCCCGGCCCCGGGACCGCGCTTCCCTGGAATTCACCCGGATCCGCCAGACCATCCACGCGGAGTTCTTCACCCGGGAGGAGCCCCCCGCGCCGGCCTACGCCATCTGAAGCGCCACTCCCGTCCCTTCCGCCCACCCGCAACCTGACCCCGGAGAGGGGCCTTCAAGGAGAATCCCATGAAAACCATCGCATTCCTGGCCGTCCTGAGTTTCGCATCCGCCGCCTTCGCCGCCGATGCTCCGGTGGTGGTCGCCTCCAAGGTCGATACCGAAGGCTCGGTCCTGGGCAAGATCATCGTCCAGGTCCTCAGCGCCAGCCGGATCCCGGTGACCGACAAGGTCGGCTTCGGTACGACCGATGTGGTCCGCAAGGCCATCGCCGCCAAGGAGATCGACCTCTATCCCGAGTACACCGGCAACGGCGAATACTTTTTCACCGGCACCGACGCCTCGGTGTGGAAGGACGGGAAGAAGGGCTATGCGACCGTGAAGAAGCTGGACCTGGAGAAGAACGGCATCGTCTGGCTGACCCCCGCGCGGGCCAACAACACCTGGGCCATCGCCGTCCGCAAGGACCTGGCCGCCCAGAGCCATCTGGCCACCCTGGATGACCTGGCCGCCTACGTGAATGCCGGCAAGCCCTTCAAGCTGGCCGCCAGCGAGGAATTCATCAGCCGGCCGGACACGCTCCCGGCGTTCGAGAAGGCCTATGGCTTCACCCTCAAGCCGGACCAGACCCTGTCCCTGCCCGGGGGCAACACGGCCCTGACTGAGAAGGCCGCCGCCCAGGGGACCAATCACGTGAACGCCGCCATGGCCTACGGCACCGATGGTTCCCTGGCCGCCCTGGGCCTGGTGGTCCTGGCCGATACCAAGGGGGTGCAGCCCATCTACGAACCTGCCCCGATCATCCGCCAGGAGGTGCTCGCCCGCTACCCGGCCATCGAAAAGATCCTGGGCGCGGTGTTCGCCAAGCTCGACCTGGTGACCCTGCAGACCCTGAACGGCCGGGTCGCCGTCAACGGCGAGTCGGCCGCGGCGGTGGCCGCCAGCTGGCTCAAGGCCCAGGGGCTGGGACAGTAGCGGGACACCCCATGGCCGAAGCCCTCTCCCCCCGGATCGACCCGGTCCTGGCCGTCCTGGCTCTGGCCGGGGCCGGGTCGGCCTTCCTGGTGCCCTTCTATCAGTTCGCCCCCAACCGGATCGTGGGCGGTACCGACTGGTACCTGGTTCCGGCCAGCCTGGCCGCGGCTTTGGGACTCCTGGTGGGCTGGGTGGGGATCGGCGCCTTCGCCTGTCTGCCCCCTTCACTCCGGCGGGCCGCCGCGGCCCGCTGGGCCTGGCTTCTGGTCCCGGTGCCGGTCCTGGCGGCCGTGGCGGGGGCGGCCCGGGTCTCCTGGGCCCTGGCGGGAAACGACGCGGTCGCCCGGGTGACGCTGGGCCCCGGGTTCTGGCTGACCCTGCTCGGCGCGCTGGTGGCCGGCATCGCCTTGCCTTCCGGGACCCTGGTCCGGGCCTTGGGTGTTCTGCCCGGCCTTGGCCTCGTGGCCGCCGGGCTGGCCAGAGGCTGGTTTGACGCCCTCAGCTTGGTGCGGGAAGCCCGGAGTCTCGGTTCCGCTTTCGGCACCGAGTTCGCCCGGCACCTGCTCCTCACCGGGGGCGCGGTCATGGCCGGGACCGTGCTGGGGCTGGCCCTGGGCCTCGCGGCCCACCGCTCCCCGGGCTGGCGCCTGGGCGGGTTTTTCACCCTCAATTTCCTGCAGACCGTGCCCAGCCTGGCCCTGTTCGGCCTGCTGATCCTGCCCCTGGCATGGTTGTCCGCCCGGTTTCCGGTGCTCCGGGCCATGGGCATCAAGGGCATCGGTCCGGCGCCGGCCCTCATCGCCCTCAGCTTATATGCCGCCCTGCCCATCGCCCGCAACAGCCTGACCGCCCTCGATGAAATGCCCCAGGCCGTGCTGGAAGCGGGCAGGGGCATGGGCATGTCCGAGTGGCAACTGGGCTTGGGGGTGGTGGTCCCCCTGGTCTGGCCTGCGGTGCTGGCCGGAATCCGCATCGCCACCGTCCAGACCGTCGGCAACACCGTGGTGGCCGCCCTGATCGGCGCGGGCGGACTGGGCACCTTCATTTTCCAGGGACTGGGCCAGACCGCCATGGACCTGGTCCTGCTGGGCACGCTGCCGGTGGTGGCCCTGGCGCTGGCGGCCGACCAGATCCTGGGCGCGCTGTCCAGGCCCAAAGGAGCGCGCCCATGATCACCTTCGAAGGCGTCACCCACCGGTTCGGCGAAACCACGGCGCTGGCCGGCATCGATCTCACCCTGGCCGACCACGAACTCTGCATCCTCCTGGGCCCCTCGGGCAGCGGCAAGTCCACCCTGCTCAGGCTGGTCAACCGGCTGCTGGAAGCCACTGCAGGCCGGGTCCTGGTGGATGGCCGGGAGGTCCGCTCCTACCGGCCCGAAGCCCTGCGCCGGACCATCGGCTACGTGATCCAGAATGTGGGCTTGTTCCCCCACTGGAAGGTCCGGGAGAACGTGGCCACAGTGCCGCGTCTGCTGGGCTGGGAACCGGCCCGGATCTCAAGCCGGGTGGAGGAGGTGCTGGACCTGGTCGGGCTCCCGGCCCGGACCTATGGCGGCCGCTACCCCCACGAGCTTTCCGGCGGCGAAGCCCAGCGGGTGGGGGTGGCCCGGGCTCTGGCTTCGGACCCGCCCATCCTCCTGATGGACGAGCCGTTCAGCGCCGTCGACCCCCTGGGCCGGCACCGGCTCCAGGAGGAATTCCTGGCGATCCAGCGGCGGCTCAGGAAGACTGTCGTCTTCGTCACCCACGATGTGGACGAGGCGGTGCGGCTGGGCGACCGGATCGCCCTGCTCAAGGACGGGCATCTGGTCCAGTACGACCGGACCGAGGTGCTGCTCGAGGCCCCCGCCAACCCCTTCGTCAGCGATTTCCTGGGCCAGGACCGGACCCTGAAGCGGCTGAGCCGAGTGCCCGCCTCCGCCCTGGCCCGTCCCGGCGCCCCGTCGGCCGGCGCGGCGCTCGCCCTGGCCGAGGACTTGGACCTGCGGCTGGTCCTGTCGCACTTCCTGGAATCCGGCACGGACATCGTTCCGTTGAAGAACCGGCAGGACCGGATCACCGGCTGGCTGCACCGGGGGGATCTCGAGGCCTGGGCCCGGGCGGGAGGAAGCGCCCGATGAAATCCGGCGGATGGAGCTGGCTGTCCCTTGCCGGGTTCGGCGGCGCCCTGGTCTTCCTGGTGGCCCTGCCGGGGCGATGGCCCTGGGTCCTCTACCCCCGGGCCACCCCGCTGGAACTCCTGACCCAGCACCTGATCCTGGTGGGCCTCTCCAGCCTGGCGGCCCTCGGCGCCGGGCTGGGCCTGGGCATCGCCGTGACCCGCCGCTGGGGACAGCCCTTCCTCCCCCTGGCCCGGCCCCTGGCTTCGGTCGGCCAGGCCTTCCCGCCCTCCGCTGTGCTCGTGCTGATGGTTCCGGCCCTGGGCTTCGGGCTCGGTCCCGCCTGGGTGGCCCTTTCCCTCTACGGCATCCTGCCGGTGTTCGGCAATACCGTGGAGGCCCTGCTCGAGGTGCCCCCCGCCGCCCGGGAAGCCGCCCAGGGCATGGGTTTCCGCCCCGGCCAGGTGCTTTGGCGGGTGGAACTGCCCCTGTCCCGACCGCTCATCCTGGCCGGGGTCCGCACCTCCACGGTGGTCAATGTCGGGACGGCCGCCATCGGCGCCGCCATCGGGGCAGGGGGGCTGGGCTCCCCCATCCTTTCCGGCCTGGTCACCCAGAACAACGGCTACCTGGCGGAGGGGGCGATCCTGGCCGGCCTCCTGGCCCTGACCCTCGACGCCGGCTTCGCGCTGCTCGGGGCGTCGTCCCAGGCCCGAAGCCAGCCCTGAACCTGGAGGACCCATGTGGGATCACTACGCCCAGCCTACCCGTCTCGAGGATGCGCTGGCCCTGCTCGCCGAAAATCCGGCCCGGACCCGCCTGCTGGCGGGAGGCACCGACCTGGTGCTGGAGATCGAGCGCGGGGTGTGCGCTCCGCACACGCTGATCGATCTCAGCCGCATCAGGCAGCTCGGCCGGATCCGCCTGGAGGGCGGCATCATCCACCTCGGCCCCCTGGTGACCCACAACCAGGTGGTGGGTTCCAGGCTGCTGGTGCAGCGGGCCTACCCCCTGGCCCGGGCCTGCCTGGAGGTGGGGGCGCCGCAGATCCGCAACCGCGGCACCGTGGGCGGCAACCTGGTCACCGCCTCGCCGGCCAACGACACCATCACCCCGCTATGGGCGCTGGACGCCTCGGTCACCCTGCGCAGCCTGCGCGGCGACCGGGTGCTGTCCCTGGCCCAGTTCTTCCAAGGCGTGCGGCGCACCGCGCTGGCGCCGGACGAGGTGCTGGTGGACATCGCCTTCCCGGCCCTGGCCGAGGGGGAGCGCGGCACGTTCATCAAGCTCGGCCTGCGCCAGTCCCAGGCCGTCTCGGTGGTCAACATCGCCGTGGTGCTCGGCTTCGATGGCGAGACCATCCGCAGCGCGAGGATCGCCTTCGGTTCGGTGGCGCCGACCATCGTCCGGGCGCCGGGGGCGGAGCACTTCCTGGTCGGCAAGGCCTTGACCCGAAGGACGATCCTGGCCGCGTCCCGGCTCGCCGCGGCCGCGGCCCGGCCCATCGACGACATCCGCGCCCCGGCCGGCTACCGCTCCGGCCTGATGGCGACGCTGACGGCGCGGGCCTTGGCCCAGCTGGCCGGGCGAACCGAACGCGCCGACTGGCCGGCCGAGCCCGCCATGCTCTGGGGCGGACCGGACCGGCCCGCGCTCCTCCGTCCCGCCGCAGGCACCCTGCACACCCGGGAAGCGGATGAACCGATCCAGACCACCATCAACGGCCGGCCCTTCACCATCCGCGGCGCGAACGGTTGGACCCTGCTGCGGCTGGTGCGGGAGGCGGCGGGCCTGACCGGCGCCAAGGAAGGCTGCGGCGAAGGGGAGTGCGGAGCCTGCACCGTGTACCTGGACGGCGCCGCGGTGATGGGCTGCCTGGTTCCCGCCGCCCGCGCCCACGGTGCGGTCATCGGCACCATCGAGGGGCTGGCGGACGGTGACCGGCTGCACCCCGTCCAGCAGGCCTTCATCGACGCCGACGCCATCCAATGCGGCTATTGTTCGCCCGGGTTCATCATGGCCGGAGCCAAGCTGCTGGAGGAGCATCCCCGGC
Source organism: uncultured Mesoterricola sp. (assembly GCA_964627225.1). Lineage (GTDB taxonomy): Bacteria > Acidobacteriota > Holophagae > Holophagales > Holophagaceae > Mesoterricola. Next base: position 16,437 of record CAZVHQ010000010.1, on the reverse strand, counting down.
CCACGCGCGAGCAGATCGAGCAGGGCATCAGCGGCAACCTCTGCCGCTGCACGGGCTACGTGAACATTGTCCGGGCCATCGCCCAGGCGGCCTGTGCCCCCGTCAAGAAAGGCTCGAACCCATGACGGAACCCGCAGCCATCGGCGGAAGCCATGTCCGGGTGGATTCCCTCGCCAAGGTGACCGGCCGGACCCTGTACGTGGAGGACATGCCGGTGCCCGGCCTGCTCCACGGCTACGTCCTGCGCAGCCCCCACCACCACGCGCGCCTGGTCCGGCTGGACCCGGGCGCCGCCGCGGGCATGCCCGGGGTGGTGCGGGTCATCACCGCCCTGGACATACCCGGCCTGAACGGCCTGGACGGCTACAGCCAGGACGAACCGGTGCTGACGCCCGTGGGCGAGACGCTGAAGCAGAAAGGGGCGCCCATCGCCCTGGTGGTGGCGGAAAGCCGGCGCCAGGCTCGGGCGGCCGCCGGGGCGATCCAGGTGGCCTTCGAGGTCCTGCCGCACACCTTCGACGTGGACGAGGCCCTGGCGCCGGCGGCCGTGCCGATCTACCCGGCCGGCAACGTGCTGGGCCGGCACACGGTCATGCACGGCGACCTGAAGGCAGCCTTCGCCGGCTCGCATCTGATCCTGGGGGCCGCCTACCACACCTCGTTCCAGGAACACGCGACCCTGGAGCGCAACACCCAGCTGGGCTACCTGGACGACCAGGGCCGGGTGACGGTGTTGGGCGGCACCCACGAGCCGCATTGGCAGCAGGGCTACATCGCCCGGACCCTGGGGCTGGACCCGGACCGGGTGCGGGTCATCATGCCGCCCACCGGCGGATCCTTCGGCGACCGCCAGGATCCCTGGTCGCTGGTGGCGGTGGGGCTGATGGCCTTCCTGGTGCGGCGGCCGGTCCGCCTGGCCTACTCCCGCCGGGAGACCTTCGACGCCACCCCCAAGCGGCATCCCTATGACGTCAAGCTGCGCATCGGCGCGACCGCCGATGGACAGCTCACCGGCATCCGGGTCCGGATCAACGCCAACACCGGCGCCTACGACAGCGCCGGCATCTGGATCCCCAACTACGCGGTGACCGCCAGCGGAGGCCCCTATCGGTGGCAGGCGGTGGACGCCTACGCCCAGTCGGTCTACACCAACGCCGCCAAGTGCGGCCAGTTCCGGGGCTTCGGTTCGCCCCAGGCGACCTTCGCCAGCGAATGCGCGCTGGACGAGCTGTGCCAGGGGCTGGAGCTGGATCCGATCGATTTCCGTCTGCGCAACCGCCTGCACCAGGATTCCATCAGCTTCCTGGGCTACCCGGTGGCCGAGACCCTGGGCTACCTGGAAGTCCTGGAGGCGCTCCGTTCCCGGCACGAGGAATTCCGGCGCGAGGCCGACGCCTTCAATGCCGTCAGCGCCGGTGGCACGCGCATGGGCGTGGGCCTGGCGGGGATGTGGTACCGGTTCGGCAAATCCGGATCGCTGCGGGTCGAGACCCAGGCCGAACTGGAGCTGGACGGCCGCCTGGTCATCTACTGTTCGGCTCCGGACTATGGCCAGGGCATCAGCACGGTCATGGTGCAGCTGGCGGCGGAGGCTTTGGGGGTGCCGCGGGAGGCGGTGCACCTGGTCAACGCGGACACCGCCACGACCCCGGACAGCGGCATCCAGGGCGCCTCCAGGGCGACCTATTTCATCGGCGGCTCCGTGACCCTGGCCGCGCGCAACCTGAAGCGGGAGATCCTGGCCGTGGCCGCCATCCTGCTGGACGCGCCGGCCGGGGAACTGCTCCTTGAGCGGGACCGGGTCGTGTCCAGACGGGCACCGGACCGGGCGATCCCGCTGCCGGTCATCGCCGGCCGGTTCGAGCAGCTGGGCCGCCCGCGCAAGGTCCAGGGCGTGTTCGATCTGTCGCCCCAGTTCCCGGACGGATCGCGGCCGGAATACATCCCGTGCTTCACCACCGGGGCGCAGCTGGCCCAGGTGATCGTGGACCTGGAGACCGGGCAGGTGCGGGTCACCCGGGTGGTCGCCGCTCACGACGTCGGCCGGGCGATCAATCCACCCAACGCGGTCGGCCAGGTCCAGGGGGCGGTGCTGATGGGGGTGGGCGCGGCCCTTTCGGAGCAGTACCTGCCCGGCCGGAGCACCGGCCTGACCGACTACCTCCTGCCCATGGTCGGAGCCATGCCGGAGATCGAGGTCAAGCTGATCGAGGTGCCCAGCCGCTACGGTCCGCTCGGGGCCAAGGGCCTGGGGGAGGCGGCGCTCCTGCCCACCGCGCCGGCGATCATCAACGCCGTGTCCCGGGCCATCGGCGTGCGGATCCGGACCATTCCGGCCACGCCGCCGCGGCTGCTCCGGGCGATCCGCGGCCGGAAGCGGGCCTCTTGAAGCCGGGCCAGGCCGTGGCGGAGGTCAGGCCCCGGGCACGCCGGTTCCAGGCGTCCGGCACGTTCTTCGCGCTGTTGTCCGCCATCTGTTATGGCAGCATGGGCATTTTCGCCCGGCTGGCCTACGGTTCCGGGATGGATGTCCCGAGCCTGCTGCTGCTGCGCTTCGCCGCCGCCACGGTCCTGCTGTGCGGCATGCTGTCGAGCCGGCGGTTCGCGCTGCCAAGGGGCAGGGGTCTGGCCTTGCTGATGCTCATGGGGGCGCTCGGGGCCGGGCAGGCATTCTGCTACTTCACGGCCCTGGCCCACGTTTCGGCGGGGCTGGCGGCGCTGCTGCTCTACACCTATCCGGCCCTGGTGGCGCTGCTTTCGCGCCTGGTGCTGAAGCGGCCCCTCAGTAGCAGGCAGATCGCCTGCGTGGCCATGTCCCTGACCGGAACCGTGCTCATCATCGGCGGGGTCGGCGGCGGCAATGTCCTGGGGATCGCCTTCGGCCTGATGGCTGCCCTGGCCTATGCGGTCTACATCATGGCCGGGAGCTCGCTGCCGGCGGAGGTCAGCCCCCTGGGGGCCACCGCGGTGATCACCGGCATCAGCGCCCTGGTCTACCTGGGGCTGGTGGCGGCGAGGGGCTTCCATCCACCCGCCACCGGAACGGGCGCTCTGGCGGTGGCGGGCATCGCGGTGGTCTGCACGGTGCTCGCGATGCTCTGTTTCTTCGCCGGGCTGAAACGGGTCGGCCCGGTGCGCGCCTCGGTGCTCGCCACCGTGGAGCCTCTGTGCGCGGTGCTGCTGGGGGGGGCGGTGCTCGGCGAGACCATCACCCCGCTGCGGGTGCTGGGCGGCGTGCTCATCGCCGGAGCGGTGATCATCCTGGCCCGGGAGAAGGCACCCGTCCTCAACCATCGCCGAACATTACGCCGCAGCCACCGAATAGATGGCCGCCACCATCCGGGAGAGCACCCGCACGGTGGATGACCTGAGCCGGGCGGCCGAAGATGCTGGCCGGCCGCCCGGCCGTGGAGAAACGCCCACTCAAGAAAGTCGTTGACACAAACAGGAAGCTTGGTGTCTACTCGTGGTTGAAGATCAATTACTTTGTTGGTAGATTTAGTAAGAAATATCTCAGCACCGACGATGGAGCGCTTTCCATGACCAGGGCCGCCACACAGACAGGGATGACCGAGGTCATGACCTGTTGCTGTCGCGGCGCCACCCCCTAGGTCCTGCGACAAGCTTCTCCCGTCTTTCCCCAAGGCCGGACCGATCGCAGAACCGATCGATCCGGCCTTGGTGTTGCTGCGCATAACCATCCCCTCCATCAGGACGACCTTCATGAACGCGACCATCGCAGTGGCTTTGCAGCCTGGCAGCCTTGAGACCGGGCACTTTGGGCACGCCGAGGCGTTCCGGGTCTACCGGGACGGGCGGTTCCTGGAGCAGCGGACCACCAGCCCCTTCTGCGGCCTGAGAAGCCCGGGCGACGACAGCATCGACCAGGTGCTGGCGGCCATCGGCGACTGCTCGGTGGTGGTGGTCTCCGCCATCGGCCCCTGTGGCCGGACCGCGCTCGAGGAGGCGGGGATGACCGTCCAACTGTTCACGGGCGACTCCGCTGTCGCCGCGGATCACGCGGCCCTGGCACTGATGGCCGCAGTCATCGAAAAGGAGGCAGTCCAATGAACGAGCCCTGTCGACCCTGACCCGACGCCCGGCCCACCCCCCACCACCCCAACCATCCAAACCCAAAAGGAACTTCCAATGACCCTCCTTCCCAAGAAGACCCTCGTCGCCGGCGCCATCACCCTGATCGGCGTATTCGCCGGCCTCCTCGCCTCCACTCCGGCCCAGGCCGCCACCCTCAAAGTGGGGGCCGCCCTGATTCCCCATTCCGAGATCCTGGATTTCATCAAGCCCAAGCTGAAGCAGCAGGGCGTGGATCTGCAGGTGATCGTGCTCGACGACGAGGCCCAGCTCAACCCGGCCTTGGCTGACAAGTCAATTGATGCCAATTATTTTCAGCACGTTCCCTACCTCAATGCCGTGTCCCGGGAAAAGGGCTACAGCTTCGCCGTGGCCGGTGCGATCCACGTGGAGCCCATCGGGTTCTATTCCACCAAGATCAAGTCCAAGGGCCAGTTGAAGGCCGGCGCCACCATCGGCATTCCGAACAACCCTTCCAACGAATACCGCGCGCTGGTGCTGCTCCAGTCCCAGGGGCTAATCAAGCTGAAGCCCGGAATCACCACCTTCTCGGCCACCCCGGTGGACATCGCGGAAAACCCAAAGAATTTCAAGTTCATTGAAGTGGACGCCTACCAGCTGCCCCGCTCGCTGCCCGATCTGGACGGCGCGGTGATCAACACCAACATCATCCTGGAGGCCAAGATCGACCCCAACACCGCCCTCTTCCGCGAAGGCTCGGATTCCCCGTATGCCAACGACATCGTGGTGCGCAAGGGCGACGAGTCCCGGCCTGAGATCAAGAAGCTGGTGGCCGTGCTCCAGAGCAAGGACGTCAAGGACTTCCTCAAGCAGAAGTACGGCGTGGCTGTCGTCCCGGCTTTCAAGTAGTCCACCGGCCCCCGGGGTTGACCTCCCCGGGGGCCGCTTCTTCCAGGAAACCACCGTCATGAGCATCATCGACCTGCGCAGCCCATCGGTAGAAGTCCGGGAAAACCGGCTCGGATCCATCACCGGGTTCGAAGGCAGCGCCTCCGAACTGGTGGGCTGCTCCCAGCGCGGCTCGCTGGGGGAGAGAAACCGCTCCTTCAGCCAGTGCCTGGGCTGCTCCACCAGCAACGCCGCCTGCACCGTGATCCTGATCCAGGATGCCGCCGTGATCAGCCACGGGCCGGTGGGCTGCAGCGGCTGCCTGCACGAATACGCCTTCACCTACCGGGTGAACGGCGTCCACCGCGGCCTGGAGCACCCCACCCAGCGCAGAATCTTCAGCACCAACCTGGAAGAGCGGGACACGGTCTTCGGCGGCAACCAGAAACTGGCGGACGGCATCCGCGAGGTGCACCAGCGCACCGCGGCCAAGGCCATCTTCATCATCACCACCTGCGCCTCCGGCATCATCGGCGACGATGTGGAAGGCGTGGCCGCGGAAGCGGAAGCCGAACTCGGCGTGCCCGTGGTGGCCATCTTCTGCGAAGGCTTCCGTTCCAGGATCTGGACTTCGGGCTTCGACGCCGGCTACCACGGCATCGCCCGCAAGCTCATCAAGCCGGCCACCCGGAAGCAGCCTGACCTGGTGAACGTCATCAACTTCTGGGGCACCGACATCTTTTCCGGCCTGCTGGGCCGGATCGGGCTCCGGCCCAACTACATCACCCCCTACGCGACCGTGGCGGGCATCGCCCAGTCCTCGGAAGCAGTGGTAACCATCCAGATCTGCCCCACCCTGGGCTCATACCTGGGCGCCGCCCTGGAACAGGTGCACGGAGTCCCGGAGATCAAGGCCCCGCCCCCCTACGGCATCAGGGCCACGGACCGCTGGTGGCGCGAACTGGGCGCGCTCACCGGCCGGCAGGCGGAGGTGGAGACGCTGCTCCAGGAAGAAAAGGCGGAGCACCTGCCGCGCATCGCCGAACTCCGTTCCCAGCTGGCCGGCAAGAGCGCCTACGTCACCGCGGGCGCCGCCCATGGCCACGCTCTGGTGGCCATCCTGAGGGAGCTGGGCATGCGGGTGACCGGCGCCGCCGTGTTCCATCACGACCCCGTCTACGACAACGCCGGAGCTGCCGACAGCCTGGAGGCCGTGGTGCAGGACCATGGCGACATCCCCAAATACAACGTCTGCAACAAGCAGGAGTTCGAGCTGGTGAACCTCCTGGTGCGCCAGCGCCCGGATGTCCTGCTGGCCCGGCACGGCGGCATGACCCTCTGGGGCGCCAAGCTGGGCATCCCGTCGCTGCTGATCGGCGATGAGCATTTCGGCATGGGCTACCAGGGCCTAGTCAACTACGGAGAACGCCTCCTGGAGACCTTGGAGAATGACGAATTCGTGAAGAACCTGGCTCGTCACGCCATCAATCCCTACACCGACTGGTGGCTCAAGCAGGACCCCTACCTCTTCCTGGAAGGAAAGGCCCATGTCGGGAATCATTGAGCAGGAGCGATACACCTGCGCCATCGGGGCCATGCAGACCGTGACGGCCATCAAGCGGGCCATCCCGATCCTGCACTCGGGTCCGGGCTGCGGCACGATGGTCTCCGGCTTCTTCGAACGGGCCAAGGGCTACGCGGGCGGCAGCACCGCCCCCTGCACCAACTCGGGGGAGAACGAGGTGGTTTTCGGCGGCGAGGAGAAGCTGCGCAAGGTCATCCTGGGCGCAAGCCAGGTGCTCGATTCCGACCTCCAGGTGGTGCTCACGGGATGCACGGCCGGCATCGTCGGCGACGACGTCGGGCGGGTGGTCAAGGCGTTCCAGGACCAGGGCCGGCCCATCGTCCACGTGGAAACCCCCGGCTTCAAGTGCAACAACTACGTCAGCCATTCCAGCGTCGTGCAGGCGATCATCGATCAGTACGTGGACCACTTTGCCCGGGGCCGGACCAGTAACCCCCGGCTGGTGAACGTCTTCGCCTCGCTGCCGTACCAGGATCCCTTCTGGAAGGGCAACCTGGCCGAACTCAAGCGCATCCTCGAAGCGGTCGGCCTGCAGGTGAACATCCTGTTCGGCCCGGATTCGGGCGGGGTCGAGGAGTGGAAGACCATTCCGGAGGCCGCCTTCAATATCCTCGTCTCGCCCTGGTACGGGCTCGAAATCGTGGAACACCTCGAGGCGAAGTACGGCCAGCGCTTCTATCAGTTCCCGCACATCCCCATCGGCGGCAACGAGACCGCCCGGTTCCTGCGCGGGCTCGCCGGATTCGCCGGGCTCGACCAGGCCCGGGTGGAAGCCTTCATCGCCCGCGAGGAGCAGGGCTTCTACGAGGAGATCGACAACCTCGCCACCTTCCTCCTGGAGTTCCGCTACGGCCTGCCGGGCTATGTCCACGTAATCCATGACGCCTCCTACGTGGTCGGCATGGCGAAGTTCCTGCTCCACGAAGTGGGGATCATCCCCCGGGAGCAGTTCATCGTGGACAACACGCCGGAGGCCTTTCAGGCGGGAATCCGCGCCGAGCTGGCGACGACCTCGAGCAAGCGCACCATTCCGCTGACCTTCGACCCCGATGCCGGGAAAGCCCAGGAGGTCATCCGCGGGCTCCAGCACCCGGGGCGGGGCCTGCTGATCGGCAGCGGCTGGGACAAGCACCTGGCCCAGGAACGGGGCCTGGATTTCCTTTCCGCCAGCGCGCCCTCCCCGTACCGCCTGGTGCTCACCACCGGCTACCTCGGCTTTCGGGGCGGGCTTCGGCTGATCGAAGACATCTACGGCCAGGTGCTCGCCACCTACCGGTGAGCGCCGGGTTCGACTCAGGAGGGATTGATGAAGCTCGATACCAGGCTGATCCACGCGGGGCAGGAGCCGGACCCGGTCACCGGGGCGGTGAACGTGGCCATTAACGTGAGCACCACCTTCAAGCAGGACGGCATCGGCGGGCTGCGTTCGGGCTACGAGTATGCCCGCTCCGGCAACCCTTCGCGGCAGTCGCTCGAAGCCACCCTGGCGGCCATCGAGAACGGCACCCACGCCCGCGCCTTTGCCTCGGGCCTGGCCGCGGAGACCGCCGTGCTCAGCACCCTCGCGGCCGGTGACCAGGTGGTCTCCTCCAGCAACATCTACGGCGGGACCTATCGCCTCTTCACCAAGGTGTTCGGCAAGTTCGGCGTGCGCTTCACCCTGGTGGAGGGCCACGGGACCAAGGACCTCCTCGAGGCGCTGACCCCCGCGGTGCGGATGATCTGGCTCGAGACGCCCTCCAATCCCCTGCTGGACATCGTGGATATCGCCCGGATCGCCGAAGCGAAGGCCAATGCCCTGCTGGTGGTGGACAACACCTTCGCCAGCCCTTATTTCCAGAACCCCCTCGACCTCGGGGCGGACCTGGTGGTGCACAGCACGACTAAATATCTGGGCGGCCACTCCGACGTGGTGGGCGGCGCGGTGATCACCGGCAATGCCGGACTGGACGCCGACATCGGTTTCTACCAGAACGCCGAAGGGGCTGTGCCCTCGCCCTTCGACTGCTACCTGGTCCAGCGCGGCATCAAGACCCTCGGCGTCCGCATGAAGCGGCACGAGGAGAACGCCTACAAGGTTGCGCAGGGCCTGGTCGGCCATCCCAGGGTGGGCCGGGTGCTGTTTCCCGGCCTGCCGGAACACCCGGGCCACGCGCTCTCGCTGCGCCAGATGCGCGGCCAGAGCGGCGTGGTCACCTTCGAGCTGCGGGGCGACGCCGAGGCCCTGGCGCGTTTCTTTTCCCGGCTCCGGCTCTTCACGGTGGGAGAGAGCCTCGGTGGGGTGGAATCCCTCGTTTGCCTGCCCTACGAGATGACCCACGGCAGTGTCCCGCCCGAAGTGAAGGGGCGGCTCGGCATCACCCCCAACCTCATCCGGCTCTCGGTCGGACTGGAGGATGGCGACGAGCTTCTGGAAGACCTGAGGAGCGCCCTGCAATGAACGAGCGGGTTCCGGATTTCTCGCATCTGGTGAAGCGGCATCCTTGCCTCGGGGGCGGGCCGGGCACGCGCGCGGGCCGCTTGCATCTCCCGGTTTCGCCGGCCTGCAATCTCCAGTGCCGGTTCTGCCAGCGCAGCTTCAACGGGGTGGAGGAGCGCCCGGGCGTGACCCGCGGCATCTTGAAGGTGGAGGACGTGCCGGGCGTGCTGGCCAGGGCCCTGGAGCTGTGCCCCGAGATCTCGGTGGTGGGGATCGCCGGCCCGGGCGATACGCTGGCATCCGACCATGCCATCCGGGCGTTCCGGCTCGTCCACCAGCTCCAGCCCGGCCTGATCAAATGCCTGAGCACGAACGGCCTGCTGCTGGAGGCACGCCTGCCCGAACTCCTCGCCGTCGGCGTCGCCACCGTGACCGTGACGGTGAACGCGGTGCGGCCCGCCACCGTGGCCGGAATCGTCGCTTCCGTGGGAATGCCCGGCCACCGACTGACCGGCGAGGATGGGGCGCGCCTGCTCACCGGCCGCCAGTTTGCCGGCATTCGCGCGGCGGCGGACGCCGGCCTTCTGGTGAAGGTGAACATGGTGCTGATCCCGGAGCTCAACGCGGATGAAGTGGCGGAAACGGCCAGGGCCGTGCGCGAGGCCGGGGCCGCCCTGTTCAACCTGATCCCGCTCCTGCCCCAGGGCGAGTTCGCCCACCTCACGGTTCCCTCCTGCACGGACCTGCACGCCGCGCGGACTGCGGCGGAGGTGCACGTTCCGGTGTTCCGCCATTGCCAGCACTGCCGGGCGGACGCGGTGGGGATACCGGGAGTCAGCGATCTTTCCAGCGAAGTCTACGGCTCCCTTGGAAGACCGGTGGAAACTTTTTCGCACGGCTAGGAGGGGACAATGACCGGAACAACTTTGCGCGTTGCGGTGGCGACCACCGACGGAACCCGGGTGGACCAGCACCTGGGGCGGGTGGAGCGTTTTTTCATCTTCGAGGCTTCCCCGGACGGCGCCTCGCTCCTGGCCCAGCGCTGTCCGGAGCCCGACGCCGGCCGGCCCGGCCACGACCCGGGGCGGATGGCCGAGATCCTCCGTCAGATCGAGGATTGTTCAGTGGTCGTGGCGCTGCAGGTGGGGCCGGCGTTCCTGAAAGAACTCGAGGCCCGGGGCATCCGCGTGCTGACATCGGACTGGAAGATCTCTCCCCTCCTGGAGCGGATCGGCCGCTCCTACCTGGCCAGGCGTCAGAAGTCCTATCCTTAGTCCGAAGGAACCGAAAGGAGCCGAACATGGCACAGGAAAGCCGGAGGCTGGCGTTCAACACGAGGGCGATCCACGCGGGGGAAGCCCCGGATCCAGCCACCGGAGCCTCCGCTCCGAACCTCGTCATGTCGACCACGTTCGTGACCGATCCGGGGGCCTCGTTCTCCGCCGAGGACTTCGGCGAGGCGACGCCCTTCATCTACACCCGCTGGGGCAACCCGACCGTCGACCAGCTGGAGCGGAAGCTGGCCTCCCTCGAGGAGGCCGAGGCCTGCATCGCCTTCGGCAGCGGCATGGCGGCGATCACCGCGCTGTTCTTCCACGTGCTGAAACCTGGTGACCATCTGATCATCAGCGATGTGACCTACGCGGCGACGGCCGAATTTTCCAAGGATTTCCTGCCCCGCCTCGGCATCGAAGTCACCAAGGTGGACATGTCCGACGCGCGCAACGTCGCCGCAGCGCTGCGCGGCAATACCCGGCTCATCTATGCCGAGAGCCCCGCCAATCCCCTGATCCGGCTCACCGATATCCTCGCCGTGGGGAAGCTGGCCAGGGAGGCGAAGGCCCTGTTCGCGGTGGATTCCACCTTCGCCACCCCGGTCGCCACCCGGCCTCTGCGCCTGGGGGCGGATTTCGTCCTGCACTCCCTCACCAAGTACCTGGGCGGGCATGGCGACGCCATCGGCGGCGCGATCCTGGGTGGCAGGTCCGCGCTGGCGGAGATCAAGAAGGGAATCGCCATCCGGACCGGGGGGATTCTCAGCCCGTTCAACGCCTGGCTGATCATGCGGGGGATCGCGACCCTGTCCATCCGCATGAAGGCGCATCAGGAGGGGGCCTCCGCCGTGGCTGCCTTCCTGGAAGGGCATCCGAAGGTGAAACGGGTCATCTACCCCGGGCTGGCTTCCCACCCGCAGCACGCCCTGGCCCGCCGGCAGATGGACAACTTCTCCGGCATGCTCACCTTCCAGGTGGCGGATGGACCGGCGGCGGCCCGAGTTCTGGCCGAGCGTCTGGAAGTGATCCACTATGCCGTGTCCCTGGGCCACCACCGGAGCCTGGTGTTCTACCTGGCGACCGAGGACATGCTGAGAACCTCGTTCGCGCTCGGGCCCGAGGCGGAAGCTTCCTACCGGAGCTTCGCCGGCGACGGGATCTTCCGGTTCTCCGCGGGGCTCGAGGATCCGCGGGACCTGTGCGAGGACCTGGACCGGGCGCTGGCCGCGATCTCCTAGGGCTTTGGAGAACCATCCATGGGCATTTCGTCATTGAGAAGCGTGCTGATCCCGGCCGCCGGCTGTTGTCGACGGAGCTGACGCTGCAGCCGGCTCCGGACCCGTTGCACGCAAGGTGCAAGCGCTTCCGGGCAGTCCACCCCCTTCTCGATCGAACCGCCCAGGATCTTCCATGTTCATGCAAACCCAAATCTTCAAGGAACGTCCCAACAACCCTCCCATCAACGCCGCCTTCCAGGTGAACCTCAAGCGAGGAAGGATCAGCTACCTAGTGGGCCCTGCCGGCAGCGGGAAGACCACACTCCTGCGCATTCTGCTGGGCAGCCAGCGCCCCGACCAGGGCCTGATCGCCGTCGATGGCAAGATCTGGTTCCATCGGGATGGAAGCAGGCTCATCGAAACGCTTGATCGTTCCGTGAGCGGAATGTTCGACGATGACCTGCTGCCGCGCCATCAGACCGTCCAGGCGATCATCGCCAGGGCGCTGCCGCTATGGGCCCCGCCGGTTCGCGCCCGCCGAGTAGCTGCTCTGCTGGAACGAATCGGGATGGAACGGCTGGCCAAGCGAAGGGTCCTCAATTTGAGCCTTGAGCAGTGCTGGCGGCTTGCCATGGCGCGCGCCCTGGCGCCGAAGCCAAGGCTGTTGCTGCTGGATGAGCCTTTTGCGCGCATAACTCCGGGGAAAGTCGAAGCGCTCGAAGCGGAACTGCAGGCCATGGTGCGGGAAGAAGGTGCATCGGTCCTCCTCAGCGATGCTGGCGATCGTCCCCAGGATCGAGAGGGCGCCACGGTTCTGCCAATTCATGAGGGCCGGATCCAGCGGGTGATAATTGGCTAGGACTTTATTCACGGCCAGGGAACTGGTGCAGATGATATTCACCGTGAGACTCTACCTGCAGTTCGCGGGCATTTCCCTTTCGACCCGAGAGTCGCAGTGTTTCAGGGACAACATGTTAAGCCTGGGCGTAACCAGCATGAGCGCGGTTTCAAGGACCAACCCTGGCGGGTACGAGACCTATTCCAAGAGCGAATCACAGGGACAGTTCGAGATATTCGACGAAAGATGCATTGAATAGGCGATCGACGATACCCGAAAGAATTGGACCTGTGACCTCCAGGGCGACGACTGGCAGGTGATCAAGGGGACTAAATCCACGCTACTCCAGGGCAATGAAAGTCTGAACGACGACCGGATTGCACGTCTGACCTCACGCATAGCAGGTCTGGAGCCATGGAGTGTTTGTGGGCGCTGGGTCGGGGCCGGGTGGGTAACTGTGAGCCGGCGGATCTCAATTACCCGGCTGTCAATATCACCGCTTGCACAACAGGGGCGCGGTTCCCTTCCTCTTAGGGGAGTGTCTGTGAAATTCATTTTGGGGGTTTTGAATACTGGTCCTGCAGCAGGCGCTGTGAAGGAGCAAATCGATGACCAAATGGGTACCAATCAGAAGACCACTTCAAGTGCGGAATAAAGGGAGACCGAGAATTGCCTTCCCTTAACCGATATTCCCCCGGCGGTACCGGGGGAATATCGAGATTAATTAATATTGGATCTGGTTTCTGGCTTTGGGTGTAAGACCCAAATAATTTCATAAAGTGGGGCTTGCAAGCCAATGTTCTATTCGAGAGATACCAGACGCCAAGGACTACATCGACTAAATACCCAGCCCACTCAATTGTTGGCGGATCTTGAGGCCGTCAACCAACCAACTTTAACCCCAAGGAGCGTTAAATGAATAAAGTCGCGAAAGCCCAACCCCGCCTCAACGGGCCCGACAAGCCCAATCCCGTCATCGCCTGCCCGGCCTGTGGTGCGAGCATTCCGATCGCCGATGCCCTTGGTCAGGCCTTGGCCGAGCAAGCTGCCGAGGCGGCGCAGGCAAATATCAATTGGAAGCAGCAGGAGAGGAAGCTCAAGTCCGAGCTTGCCAAGGCGGTGCGGGCGCGGGAGACCGAACTGGCTGAGGTCCATAACCAGGAATTGATCAGCCTTCGCAAGGAGCAGGAGAAGGCGGTCCAAACCATCGCCTCCCGCAATAAAACAATGTTGGAGCGGGTCAAAGCACAGACCGATGCCCATATGTGCGACCTCCGGGATCAGATGGGACGGGCGGAAGCTCTCGGGCAGAAGCTGTACCAGGAAGGACGCGCCCAGGGCCAGTCCGAGGCAAAGCGGGCCCAGCAAGCTCTTCTCGATGCCAGCACCGAGGCGGCTCGGCTGAAACAGGATTTGGCTGCCGCTCAAGCGCGCCTCAGCACCGTTCAGTTCGACCAGCTGGCGGCATTTGAAAAGGGCCGCACTACCGCAGCTCAAACCTCCCAGAAGCAGCTTGCAGAGATGCAGAAAATGCTGGATGAGGTCCGGACCCTGGGGTTGAAGCGTGAGAAGGAACTGGACGTCAAGTTGGCCTTGGCGATCCGGGAAGCCGAAGAGCGGGGCACCGCTTCCCGCGCCCGGGAGAAAAAGGTTGCCGTGGATCAGGCCCTTCAAATCGAGCGCGAACGCCTGTTGGCGGAAGTGTCCCGGGAACGGGCCGTGGAACGCCAACGCTTCGAGACCCAGGCGACCCGAATGAAGGCAGAGATTGATGCTCTGCATCAGCGGGCCGAGGTCGGCGTTTCCGAGGCCACAGGGCAGGCAGCCGAGGATGTGCTGGAACGCGAGCTTCGGGAAGCTTTCCAGGCTGACGGGGATATTCTTACCCGGGCTCGGAAGGGACAGAAAGCTGCCGACCTCACCCTGGCTGTGACCCGGGCCGGGTCTAGCAAGCTCCTGATCGAATCCAAGTGGACCCAGACCTGGGACCATGGGTGGATCACCAAGGCCAGGGAAGATCGGGCGACGGCTGGGGCTGAAGCCGTAATCATCGTCAGTCGGGCTCTCCCGACCGGTGTGGAACAGCTACGTCAGATCGAGGATGTTTGGATTGCCTCGCCAAAAACGGCGTTGGTCCTCATCACAGCCCTTCGGCAAGGTCTCGTGGCGGTGGAACGAGCCAAGCGGGCGTCGACCATGGATGAAGCCCGTGTGCGCGAACTGAAGACTTACCTGAGCGGACCTCAGTTCCGGGAGCAGGTTGAAACCATGGTCACCATGGCTCAGCAGCTCCTGGATGGCCAGACCCGCGAGCGCACCCAGCATGAGCGGGCTTGGAAGGAGGCCAGGGCCGCCTTCGACCGTATCCTTGGCTCCGCCCTCGGTATCTGGACTGACCTTGAAATTGCCAGTGGGCAGAGCCTCCAGGCGAGCGAAGTGCTCCAGCCGTATCTGAAGGTTCCGAACGTGAACCTGAAACCTAGGAAAAGGCAGCAAGCCGCTTGAATCAATCTCCCCCCGGCCCTGCCGGGGGCTTTCAGTTCCGTACCCCTTAATGGGGGCCTGTTCGCGACAACCAAACTTGGAAAGAAAACCGGACGATACGGTTGACGCCTTATTGAATTCCTAGACGCGATGACGCAATTGTTGGAGAACCCAATGTCGGCCAAATACACGCCTTCCGAAAACCCCAAACCTCCTGTTTCTGATGAAAGCCTTAGGCAGGTTCATGCTGCTCTCCGAGAGGCCGGTGCCAAGGGGATTACCCGGCGACGTCTGGTTGCAAAACTTGAAATCTCACCCAGGACCCTGGATCGGGCCTTGGAGGCCATGGTGATTGATGGTGCAAGGATCGAGCGCATCAGTGCTGAGATTCCTGGCCTCCGGACCATTTGCTTGGTCCTGGCCAAGGATCCTGCCTGGGCGGACGGTTACAGCCACCATGCCGGTCTGGCGCTCCAGTTGGCCGAGTTGGCGTTGCAGCAGTGCGGTTCAGAGTTTTGGGCCCAATACCTGCCAATATTTGAGCAGCTCCTGGCGCCACACTTGACCCGGAAGGATCGGCTTCTCTTTGATCTGCTCAAGGATCAGATCAATTACCGAGGCTCTGTGGGCAAACCACGGGAGCGTGATCCCAATGTATTTCTGATCTTGCTGGATGCCCTGGCCACCAAGCCAGTGCCACCTCAATTGGAGATACTCTACAGCCGCGCCCGGGATGAGCAATACGACTGGATTACTGTGGTTCCGTATTCCATCACTCATGATGCGCTCGCTGGAAGCGCCTATTTGCTGGCCTGGGACACGAGGAGTCTGTCGGCCGGCCATTTCCGGATCGGCCGGATCAAAGCCGTCAAAACGAATGGCCGACATGGCGTGCTGGGCAGTGAGCCGAAAAGCTCCTTGGAACGTGCCCGGCAGTTCCAGGTGGGAGGATGGTTTGCCGACAAGGATCCCTTCGAAATCGAGGTCGAGATTCATGGCAAGAACTGGGTGAAGGCATTCCTGGATACCCCTCCGGCCTTGCCAGAAGTCAAGGTGGTGCAAGTGGACGATGGGACTGGCCTTCGGGTGAGGATTCAGTTCAAGGCCACGGAATTGGAGGGGCCTTCCCGGTGGATTATGCAGATCGGCTCGAAGGCAAAAGTGCTGTCCCCGGATCATTTGAGGAAACACTTGGAGGCCAATTTGCGAGCTTCTGTCGCGCATTACGTCTAAGGGTTGCGGCGAAGCTTGACCTTGCCTGAATGGGGCCCACGCCAGGGTGCGGTACACCCGCCCATCAAATACAGGCCCGGTTCGGGGGGCTGGCAAGAAAATGCCCCCACTCCTGCCACATGGCCGAAGGGTGAGGGCGTGCCCATCCAGGCGTAAATGGCTTGAAGTGTCCCTTGCTTCGTAGCGCTTGGCAACCAGGAATAGAGACTCTCGGGAAATTGCAATGAATGCGTCAGTCATTGACGCATTCACCGGCCCAGCCTGTAGATTACCTCTGTCCCGGAGGCCCGATCCCCGAGAAGGCTCCATGAACCTCAACGGCAAACGCCGCAGAAATATTCCCTGTGGATGGGTCTTCCTTGATCCGGAAGGGAGGACGTGGCTTCACCTAATGGTTCCGCGCCACCTCATCAGCAGGATCCCTGCACCTTGGAAGGATAGATTCC
>CAZVHQ010000009.1:0-110967 GCA_964627225.1 uncultured Mesoterricola sp. | reverse complement strand
CCATGGCGACCAGGGCCAGGGCCAGGCAGGGGGCCGTGTTGCGCCCTTCGGGCTCGACCAGGACATTGCGCGCCGGCAATTCCGGCAGCATCCTCCGGGTCTCCTCGGCCAGCTCCTCGGTGGTGAGCACGAAGATGTCCTCCGGCAGGAAGGCGCCATCCAGGCGGTGGACCGTCTGGAGCAGCAGGGATTCGTCGCCGACCATGGTGAGGAACTGCTTGGGGCGCTTGCTGCGGGAACGGGGCCAGAAACGGGTGCCGCGACCGCCGGCGAGGATGATGGCCAATTTGCGGTGGGTTTTGGGTGAACTTTTCATGACCTGCTCCGGGGGAGTCGAACGGGATGATCAGGCTACCGCGCCAGGATGCCCGCAAGCTCCGCGAGTTCCTTGGGCGGCGCCGGCCGCTGGTCGTGGATTTTCGCCAGGGGGATGGACACCAGCTTCCCGGCCTTGACGCCCAGGTAGAACGCGGTCTCTCCGGCAGCCAGCCGTTTCACCGCTTCGGAGCCCCACTGGCTGCCCCAGATCCGGTCCATGGCGGTGGGACTGCCGCCGCGCTGGATGTGGCCCAGGACCACCACCCGCAGGTCCAGGCCGTAATCGACCCGCAGCCGTTCGCCCATCTTGAAGGCGCCGCCGGTCTGATCGCCTTCGGCGACCACGACGATGCTGGAACGCTTGCCGCGCTCCCAGCCGGCACGCAGTTGCGACACCAGGGTCTCGTACGCGTCCAGCCCGGCCTCGGGATAGAGCACCGCCTCCGCCCCGCAGGCGATGGCGGTGTTCAGGGCGATCATGCCCGAACTGCGCCCCATGACTTCAACCAGGAACAATCGTTCATGCGCGCTGGCGGTATCCCGGATCCGGTCGATGGCCTGCACGGCGGTGTTGAGGGCGGTATCGAAGCCCAGGGTCCGGTCGGTCCCGGGCAGGTCGTTGTCGATGGTGCCGGGGATCCCGGCGCAGGGGATGCCGGTCTCCCGGTTCAGCAGCTCGGCGGCGGTGAAGCTGCCGTTGCCGCCAATGACCACCAGCCCGTCCACCCCGGCGTCGCGCAGGTCGCGGGCGGCCTGGGCCCGCACCGCGGGGAGATGGAAGGCCTGGCACCGGCCAGTGTTCAAAATGGTGCCGCCGCGCTGGAGGATGTTGGCGCAGCCGCGGGTGGTGAGCGGGCGCCATTCCTGGTCGACCAGGCCCTGCAGGCCGCGCCAGACGCCGTAGACTTCGATCCGCAGGGCGTCGGCCTGGCGCACCACCGCCCGGATGGCGGCGTTCATCCCGGGGGCGTCGCCTCCGGAGGTCAGGACCGCGAGTCTCATGCCTTGCCCCGCTTTCCGGCGCGCCGGGCCACTTTGCCGGCCGGCCGCGCATGCTTGGTGGATTTGGCCTTGGGGCCGGGAGCGGCCACGGCCGCGGATTTGCCCCTGGGGACGGGAGCGGCGGCGGATCTGCCCTTGGGGACGGGAGCGGCCGCGGATCTGCCCTTGCGGGCAGGAGCTGGAGCCTCGGCCTCGGCCTCGACCGCGGCCTTGGCCTGCCTGCCGGCGCGCAGCTTGCCGCCACGGCGCCTGGACGGCTTGGCCACCTGGGGGTGCGGCGCGTCCTTGGCGTGGATCTCCGGCGGGGGCAGCGGCGGCGGTTCCATGACGCCCCGGGGCACGGGCGGCAGGTCCGATTCCTCGATGCCCTGGGCCTGGGCGCGCTGCAGCCGGGCCTTCATGACCGGGTCGTCCACCGTCTGGGCCCCGAGCACGCAGCCCATGGTGAGCAAAAGACCCCACTTCCTGACCAGATCCATGGTCCAACTCCAGTAAAAAGGCTGGGCCGTCACCTACTTGGCCGCCCTGGCTGTCCGGATCTTAGCAAAGAACTCGGCGATCACGGCATCGGTCTGGTCCTTGGTCAGGTCGGCATCCTGGCCGCGCCGCTCGAGGATGTCCCGGCCGGCGGAGGCGGAGCTGCGGGTTTCCGGCAAGGTCGGATTGAGGTTCTGGATGAGGAATTCCGAAACTTCGATCAGCCGGTGGCCGACCTTCTCCAGTTTCTGGCGGACGATGTCCTGGTACTGGAACAGGTCATAGGCACCCTGGACGTTGTAGATGCCGTTGTCGGCATGGAGGCTGATGCTCTCCATCTTGTCGATCAGGGCCTGCCGTTCGTCGGACGGGGGCATCAGACGGGA
The DNA here is from genome assembly GCA_964627225.1 of uncultured Mesoterricola sp. Classification (GTDB taxonomy): domain Bacteria; phylum Acidobacteriota; class Holophagae; order Holophagales; family Holophagaceae; genus Mesoterricola. The sequence continues at coordinate 108,784 of CAZVHQ010000009.1, read as the reverse complement.
CAGGACCTCCTGGCAATCCCGGGTGAGATTCTGGATTTCCTCGAAGCTGTTCTGGACAACCTCCATCTGGGAAATGATGCGCTCTGCCCCGCCCTCCTGCTCGGCGGCGATTTGGATCAATTGATCAGGAATGGCTGATGCGTCGTGTTTCTTGGCGGCTTCAGGGTTTGGCATGCAGGCCCCATGGGGTGGAATATAAGGTGAACCAGTCAGATATCCATAACCATTCTGCACTTCATTACCGGAACCGAAACACTGAAATCTGACATCGCTCCGCGTTAAACTCCCAACCAGCGGGGTGAAAAACTCAACCTGCCCCGATTCGACGCCGGAGTATCCATGCCAAGTCCCGCCTCCCCCAACCCAGAGGGGGAATCCACCTTTGAAAAATGCCTGAAACCGTTCCCGTCCGCCAACAAGGTCTACGCCACCGGCTCCCGCCCGGACCTGCGGGTGCCCATGCGCGCCGTGCAGCTGCACCAGACCCGGGATTTCGACGGGTCGCTCACGGACAACGAGCCGGTGATCCTCTATGACACCTCCGGGCCGTACACCGACCCCCAGGCCGTCATCGACCTGGCCCACGGCCTGACGCCACTGCGCCTGGGCTGGATCCGGGAGCGCGCGGACGTGGAGGAGCTGGCCGGCGCCACCAGCCTGTACCGGAAGCTCCGGGAGCGCGACCCCGAGCTGGACAAGATCCGCTTCCACGCCGACCGCCTGCCCCTGCGGGCCAGCGCCGGCCGGAACGTCTCGCAGATGCACTATGCCCGGAAGGGCATCATCACCCCCGAGATGGAGTTCATCGCCATCCGCGAGAACCTCGGGCGCGATGCGGCCGGCCTCCGCAGCCACATCACCCCCCAGTTCGTCCGGGACGAGGTGGCCCGGGGCCGGGCGGTGATCCCCTGCAACATCAACCACCCGGAGACCGAGCCGATGATCATCGGCCGCAACTTCCTGGTGAAGATCAACGCCAACATCGGCAACTCCGCGGTGGCGTCGAGCATCGAGGAGGAGGTCGAGAAGATGGCCTGGGCCACCCGCTGGGGCGCCGACACGGTCATGGATCTCTCCACCGGCGCCAATATCCACGAGACCCGGGAGTGGATCCTGCGCAATTCCCCGGTGCCCATCGGCACCGTGCCGATCTACCAGGCGCTGGAGAAGGTCAACGGCAAGGCGGAGGAGCTCACCTGGGAACTGTACCGGGACACCCTCATCGAGCAGGCCGAGCAGGGCGTGGACTACTTCACCATCCACGCCGGGGTGCTGCTGAAGTACATCCCGCTCACCGCCCGGCGCACCACCGGCATCGTCAGCCGGGGCGGCTCGATCCTGGCCAAGTGGTGCCTGGCCCACCACCGGGAGAACTTCCTCTACACCCACTTCGAGGACATCTGCGAGATCATGGCGGCCTACGACGTGGCCTTCTCCCTGGGCGACGGCCTGCGCCCGGGCTGCACCGCCGACGCCAACGACGAGGCCCAGTTCGGCGAGCTGGACACCCTGGGCGAGCTGACCAAGATCGCCTGGAAGCACGACGTGCAGACCATCATTGAAGGACCCGGCCACGTCGCCATGCACAAGATCAAGGAGAACATGGACCGCCAGCTGGAAGTCTGCGGGGAGGCCCCGTTCTATACCCTGGGGCCGCTCACCACTGACGTGGCGCCCGGCTACGACCACATCACCTCGGCCATCGGCGCCGCCATGATCGGCTGGTACGGCACCGCCATGCTCTGCTACGTCACCCCCAAGGAGCACCTGGGCCTGCCCAACAAGAAGGACGTGAAGGACGGCGTGATCACCTACAAGATCGCCGCCCACGCCGCCGACCTGGCCAAGGGGCACCCCGGCGCGAATCTATGGGATGACGCCATGTCCAGGGCCCGGTTCGAGTTCCGCTGGGAGGACCAGTTCAACCTGGCCATGGACCCGGACACCGCCCGGGAATTCCACGACGAGACCCTGCCCGCCGAAGGCGCCAAGTCCGCCCACTTCTGCTCCATGTGCGGACCGCACTTCTGCTCGATGAAGATCACCCAGGACGTGCGGGAATACGCCAGGACCCACGGCCTGAGCGAGGCCGAGGCGCTTGCCGCCGGCATGGATGAAAAGGCCAAGGAATTCGAAGCCACCGGAGCCGAGATCTATCACCAGGCCTAAATCTTGATAAAATCTTGATACTTCCAACCCCTATCCACACAGCTCCCTGATCACCAAGCGCGTAAATTGCCTGAGGGGAGGTCTGTCCTTCCGGGAGGACGTCCACTTGAACGCCATGCATATCGTCGCCGCAGTGCTGGGTCTGGGCCTGCTGGTCTACCTCGTCATCGCCCTGCTGATGCCGGAGAAGTTCCAATGAGTCCGAACGCCCTGCTGCAATTCGCCCTCTTCCTCGGGGTCCTGATGCTCCTGGCCAAACCGCTCGGGGAGTACCTGGGCAAGGTGCTGGAACGGGACGCCACACCCCTGGACCGGCTGCTCGGGCCGCTGGAGCGGGGCATCTACCGCCTGGCCGGCATCACCGCCGCCGACCGCATGAGCTGGAAGGACTACGCCCTGGCGGTGCTGCTGTTCAACCTGCTGGGCATCCTGGCGCTGTTCCTGCTGCAGATGTTCCAGGGCGTGCTGCCGTTCAACCGCGGGCTGCCGGCGATTCCCGCCGACCTGGCCCTGAACACCGCCGTGAGCTTCGTCACCAACACCAACTGGCAGGCCTACGCCGGCGAGACCACCCTCAGCCACTTCACCCAGATGGCCGGCCTCACGGTGCAGAACTTCCTTTCCGCCGCCACCGGCATGGCGGTCATGGCCGCGCTCGCCAGGGGGCTGCGCCGGCGCAAGGCCACCAACCTGGGCAGCTTCTGGGTGGACATGACCCGCGGCACGCTGTACGTGCTGCTGCCCCTGGCCGTGGTGTTCAGCCTGTTCCTGGTGTCCCAGGGCGTGGTGCAGACCCTGGGGCCCAACCCCGTGGCCCGGCTGCTTTCACCGGCCACCGGCGCCGGCGGCAGCACGGTGCTGCAGCAGGTGCTCGCCGTGGGCCCCGCGGCCTCCCAGGCTGCCATCAAGATGCTCGGCACCAACGGCGGCGGCTTCTTCAACGCCAACGCCGCCCACCCCTTCGAGAACCCCACCCCGCTGACCAACTTCGCCCAGATCCTGGCCATGCTGCTGCTGCCGGCGGCGTTCTGCCACGCCTTCGGCAAGCTGATGCGCGACCGCCGCCAGGGCTGGGCCCTGCTGGCGGCCATGACGGTGATCTTCGTGCTGGCGCTGGGCGTCTGCCACTGGGCGGAAAGCCAGAACAACCCGGGCCTGCGCGGCCTGCCGGTGGCCCAGGTGGAAAGCCATACGCCCGGCCAGGAGCAGTCCGGCGGCAACATGGAGGGCAAGGAGCTGCGCTTCGGCATCGCCGGCACCACCCTGTTCGCCACCGCCACCACGTCGGCCTCCTGCGGCGCGGTGAACGCCATGCACGACTCCTTCACGCCCCTGGGCGGCCTGGTGCCGCTCTGGCTGATGGAGCTGGGCGAGGTGGTGTTCGGCGGGGTGGGCTCCGGGCTGTACGGCATGCTGATCTTCGCCATCATCGCGGTGTTCGTCTCCGGCCTGATGGTGGGCCGCACCCCGGAATACCTGGGCAAGAAGATCGAAGCGTTCGAGATGAAGATGGCCTCCCTGGTGATCCTGATCCCCGCCGTGCTGGTGCTGGTGGGGACCGCCGCCGCGGTCATGCTGCCCGCGGCCGCCGCGGCCGTCTCCAACCCCGGCGCCCACGGCTTCACCCAGATCCTGTATGCCTTCAGCAGCGTGGCCAACAACAACGGCAGCGCCTTCGCCGGCCTGGGGGCGACCACCCCGTTATACAACTACGCCACCGCCCTGGTCATGCTGCTGGGCCGGTTCGGCGTGATCCTGCCGGTGCTGGCCATCGCCGGGTCCCTGGGCGCGAAGAAGCGCACCCCGCCCGGCCTGGGCACCCTGCCCACCCACACCCCCCTGTTCGTCACCATGCTCGTGGCGGTGGTGCTCCTGGTGGGCGCCCTGACCTTCCTGCCAGCCCTGGCCCTCGGGCCTATCGCAGAACAGCTCGCGCGGTTCTGAGGAGATACCCGAGATGCGCACTTCCACTTCCATCGGCGAGATCAAGCCCAGTCCCCTGTTCGAGCCCGCCATCCTGAAACCCGCGCTGTGGGCGGCGCTGGGCAAGCTCAACCCGGTGCACCAGCTGCGCAACCCGGTGATGTTCACCGTGTGGATCTGCAGCGCCCTGACCACCCTGCTCTACTTCCAGGCCCTGGGCGGCCACGGCGAGGCCCGCCCGGGCTTCATCCTGGCCATCGCCCTCTGGCTGTGGTTCACCCTGCTGTTCGCCAATTTCGCCGAGGCCATGGCCGAAGGCCGGGGCAAGGCCCAGGCCGACAGCCTGCGCAGGTCGCGCCGGGACGTGAAGGCGAACCTGGTGAAGGGCTCGCACCATGGCGATCCCACCGAGCAGGTGGACGCGCCCCGGCTGCGCATCGGTGACGTGGTGCTGGTGGAGGCCGGGGACACCCTGCCGGGCGACGGCGAGGTGATCGAAGGGGTGGCCAGCGTCAACGAAAGCGCCATCACCGGCGAATCCGCGCCGGTCATCCGGGAATCCGGCGGCGACCGCTCGGCGGTCACCGGCGGCACCACGGTGCTTTCGGACTGGCTGGTGGTGCGCATCACGGCCAACCCCGGGGAAAGCTTCCTGGACCGCATGATCGCCATGGTGGAGGGCGCCAAGCGGCAGAAGACCCCCAACGAGATCGCCCTGGACATCCTGCTGGCGGCGCTCACCATCATCTTCCTGCTGGCCACCGCCACCCTGCTGCCGTTCTCGGTGTTCAGCGTCAAGGCCGCGGGCCAGGGTTCGCCGGTCACCCTCACGGTGCTGGTGGCCCTGCTGGTCTGCCTCATCCCCACCACCATCGGCGGCCTGCTGTCCTCCATCGGCATCGCCGGCATGGACCGCATGGTGCAGGCCAATGTCATCGCCACCTCGGGCCGGGCGGTGGAGGCCGCCGGCGACGTGGACGTGCTGCTGCTGGACAAGACCGGCACCATCACCCTGGGCAACCGCCAGGCGGTGGCCTTCATCCCGGCCGAGGGCGTGACCGAGGCGGACCTGGCCGATGCCGCCCAGCTCTCCAGCCTGGCCGACGAGACCCCGGAAGGGCGCAGCATCGTGGTGCTGGCCAAGGAGCGCTACCACCTGCGCGAACGGGACATCCAGGGCCTGGGCGCCAAGTTCATCGAATTCACCGCCCAGACCCGCATGAGCGGGGTCAGCCTGGGCGGCCGGGAGATCCGCAAGGGCGCCATCTCCGCCATCGAGGAGTACGTGCACAACCAGGGCGGCGCCTATCCGGAATCGCTGCGCATCGAGGTGGACCGCATCGCCCGGGAGGGCGGCACGCCCCTGGTGGTGGCCGAGGGCGCCCGGGCGCTGGGGGTCATCCACCTGAAGGACATCGTCAAGGGCGGCATCAAGGAGCGCTTCGCCGAGCTGCGCGGCATGGGCATCAAGACGGTGATGGTCACCGGCGACAACCCGCTCACCGCCGCCGCCATCGCCGCCGAGGCCGGGGTGGACGACTTCCTGGCCCAGGCCACGCCGGAAAACAAGCTCAAGCTGATCCGCGACTACCAGGCCGGCGGCCGGCTGGTGGCCATGACCGGGGACGGCACCAACGACGCCCCGGCGCTGGCCCAGGCGGACGTGGCGGTGGCGATGAATTCAGGCACCCAGGCGGCCAAGGAAGCCGGCAACATGGTGGACCTGGACTCCAACCCCACCAAGCTGATCGAGATCGTCCGGATCGGCAAGCAGATGCTGATGACCCGAGGCTCCCTGGCCACCTTCAGCATCGCCAACGACGTGGCCAAGTACTTCGCCATCATCCCCGCGGCCTTCGCTTCCACCTACCCGGCCCTGGGCCGGCTGAACGTCATGGGCCTGCACAGCCCGGAAAGCGCCATCCTGTCGGCGGTGATCTTCAACGCGCTGATCATCGTCGTGCTGATCCCCCTGGCGCTGCGCGGGGTCGCCTACCGGCCCCTGGGCGCCGCCGCGATCCTCCGGCGCAACCTGCTGGTCTACGGCGTGGGCGGCCTGATCGTGCCGTTCCTGGGCATCAAGGCGATCGATCTGCTGCTCACCGTACTGCATCTGGTCTGAGGTACTCCATGTCCATGCTCCGGCCCGCCCTCGTCACCTTCTCCGGCCTCACCCTGCTGCTCGGCATCGCCTACCCCCTGGCGGTCACCGGCGCCGCCTCCCTGTGCTTCCCGCGCCAAGCCCGGGGCAGCCTCCTGGTCCAGGACGGCCAGGTGCGGGGCAGCGCCCTGATCGCCCAGCCCACCGAGGACCCGCGCTATTTCTGGGGCCGGCTTTCGGCCACCAGCGGGTACGCCGGCAATGCCGACGCCTCGGGCGGCTCCAACCTGTCCGCCGCCAACCCCGCCCTGCTGGCCGCCGCGGAAACCCGCCTGGGCCGGCTGCACGCGGCCGATGCCGGCAACGCCGAACCGGTCCCGGTGGACCTGGTCACCGCCTCCGGCAGCGGGCTGGACCCGCACATCAGCCCCCGGGCGGCCAGCTACCAGGCCAGCCGGGTGGCCCGGTTGCGCGGCCTGACCCGGGCCGAGGTGCAGGAACGCATCGCCCAGTGCACCGAACCACGGCAGTGGGGGGTGTTCGGCGAACCGCGGGTGAATGTCCTGAAGCTGAACCTCGCGCTGGACGCCCTGCGCTAGGCTACTCTATGGGGGTGGAACCCAAACGCCCCAATCCGGATAGCCTTCTGAAGAACGTCCAGGAGGAGGAGGCCCGCTCGCAGCGGGCCCGGCTGAAGATCTTTTTCGGCATGGCGCCTGGGGTCGGCAAGACCTTCGCCATGCTCCAGGAGGCCCGCATCCGCAAGGATGAAGGGGTGGACGTGGTGGCGGGGGTGGTGGAGACCCACGGCCGGCATGACACCCAGGCCCTCGCCGAAGGGATCGTCGTCCTGCCCAAGAAGGTGCTGCCCTACCGGGGCGTGCAGCTGGAGGAGTTCGACCTGGAGGCGGCGCTGGCGCGCAAGCCCGCGCTCATCCTCATGGACGAGCTGGCCCACACCAACGTCCAGGGCTCGCTGCACGTGAAGCGCTGGCAGGACGTCATGGACCTGCTGGACGCCGGCATCGACGTGTTCACCACCGTGAACGTCCAGCACCTGGAAAGCCTGAAGGACACCGTGGCGCAGATCACCGGGGTGCTGGTCCGGGAGAACATCCCCGACACCCTGCTCAAGCGGGCCGACCAGATCGAACTGGTGGACATCCCCCCGGAAGAGCTGCTGGAGCGCCTGAAGGAGGGCAAGGTCTACGTGCCCGAGCAGGCCCAGCACGCGGTGGAGCGCTTCTTCCGCAAGGGCAACCTGCTCGCCCTGCGCGAGCTGGCCCTGCGGCGCACCGCCGACCACGTCGATGCCGACATGCGCCGCTACATGGCCAGCAAGGGCCTCACCGGCAAGACCTGGGCCGCAGGGGAGCGGCTGCTGGTCTGCATCAATTCCAAGCCCGGCTCGGCCAGCCTGATCCGCGCCGCCCGGCGCATGTCGGAATCGCTCAACGCGCCCTGGATCGCCGCCTACGTGGAGACCGGCAAGCACATCCGCTACTCCGACGAGGAGCGCGACCGGCTGGAGGAGCACCTGCGCCTGGCCGAGCGGCTCGGCGCGGAGACGTCCGTGGTGGAGGGCGACCTGTCCACCGCCGAGGACATCATCGAATTCGCCACCAGCCACAACGTCACCAAGATCATCATCGGCAAGCCCGCCCATCCGCGCTGGATGGAATTCTTCACCGGCTCGGTGCTGGAGGACCTGGTGCGCCGCAGCGGCGACATCGATATCGACGTCATCACCGGCCGGGACGAGCGGGAGCAGCCCAGGGCCGCGGCCAAGACCCGTCCGGCCCGGATGCCGGCCCTGACGCACTTCCTGTGGGGCGCGGTGACCGTGGCCCTGGTCACGGTCCTCTGCATGTTCATGAAGCCGCACTTCGAGCTGGCCGACGTGGTGATGATCTACATGCTGGGCATCCTGGTGGTGGCCAGCCGGTTCGGGCGCTGGCCCTCCCTGGTGTCCTCGGTGCTCAGCGTCCTGGCCCTGGACTTCTTCTTCGTGCCGCCGCGCTTCTCGTTCGCCGTGGGCGACCTCAAGCACATGGCCACCTTCGCCGTGATGCTGGCGGTCGGCCTGGTGATCGGCAACCTCACCGAGCGGATCCGCTCCCAGGCGCGCCTGGCCCGCAACCGGGAGAACCGCATCCGCGCCCTGTTCCGGCTGTCCGGCGAGCTGACCCGGAGCAGCGGCTCCACCGCCATGGCGGAATCGGCCATCCGCAACGTCGCCACCCACTTCCAAAGCCGCGTCTGGATCTTCCTGCCGGGGCCCGGCGGCCGGCTCAGCGCCAGCCAGACCAAGGAGAAGGACGCCGTGGGCCAGGACGAGCAGGGCGTGGCCCAGTGGGTCTACGACCACCACGAACCGGCCGGCATGGGCACCGACACCCTGCCCGGCGCCAAGGCCCTGTACCTGCCCCTGAAGGGGGCCCACGAACTGATCGGCGTGATGGGCATCCAGCCCATGGAAGCGCACGGACGGATGGAGCCCGACCAGCGCCACCTGCTGGAAGCCTTCGCCAACCAGACCGCGGTGGCCCTGGAACGGGCCATCCTGGCCGAGCGCAACCGGGAATCCCAGCGCCAGGTGGACCGGGAGCAGCTGCGCAACGCCCTGCTGTCCTCGGTCTCCCATGATCTGCGCACGCCGCTGGGCGGCATCACCGGCGCCGCCTCGACCCTGCTGGATGACCACGGCGAGCTGCCCGACCCGGCCCGCCGGGAGCTGCTGGAGACCATCCACGAGGAGAGCAACCGGCTGCAGCGGCTGGTCACCAACCTGCTGGACGTGACCCGCCTGGAATCCGGCGTGGTGGACCTGGTCAAGGAATGGGTGCCGCTGGAGGAGGTGGTGGGTTCCGCCCTGGAGCGCATGGCGCCCCAGCTCGGCAAGCGCGTCGTGAAGGTGGAACTGCCCGCCAACCTGCCCCTGGTGCAGGCGGATCCGGTGCTGCTGGGCCAGGTGATCATCAACCTGCTGGACAACGCCAACAAGTTCGCGCCGCCCGACCAGCCCATCGAGATCAAGGCCTGGGCCACGGAACGCAGCATCACCCTGTCGGTGACCGACCACGGCCCCGGCATTCCCGAAGGCCAGGAGGAGCACATCTTCGAGAAGCTGGTCCGGTTCCCGCAGGGCGAAGCCCGGCCCGGCGCCGGCCTGGGCCTGGCCATCTGCAAGGGCGTCATGCAGGCCCATGGCGGCAAGATCATGGCCAGCAACCGGGCATCGGGCGGCGCCCAGTTCATGGTGAGCCTGCCCCTGGGGCAGGCCCCGCCGCCGCCCCCTTCGGAGGAGTAGTCCCGTGAATCCGGATGGTCCACTCATCCTGCTGGTGGAAGACGAGCCGCAGCTCAGGCGCTACCTGCGGGTAACCCTCGCGCCCCACGGCTACCGGCTGCTGGAGGCGGTGAACGCCGGGGAAGGCGAACTCATGGCCGCCAGCCACCACCCCGACCTGATCCTCATGGACCTGGGCCTGCCCGACCAGGACGGCCTGGTGCTCACCCGCCGGCTGCGGGAGTGGTGCACCGCGCCGATCATCGTGGTTTCCGCCCGGGGCCTGGAGAAGGACAAGATCCAGGCGCTGGACGAAGGCGCCGACGACTACCTCACCAAGCCGTTCGGCAGCGGCGAACTGCTGGCCCGCATACGGGTGGCGCTGCGCCACGTCAACCGCGACCCGGCGGCGACCACGGCCCCGGTGTTCGAACTGGGCAACTGGCGGATCGACCAGACCCGCCGGGAGGTGAGCGTGGCCGGCCAGCCGGTGCACCTGACCCCCAATGAGTACAAGCTGCTCACCACCCTGATCAGGCACGCCGGCCTGGTGCTCACCCACCACCAGCTGCTCAAGGAGGTGTGGGGCAGCGTCCAGGGCGCCCAGCCGCACTACCTGAGGGTCTACATGGCCCAGCTGCGGCAGAAGCTGGAAGCCGACCCGGCGCGGCCGGAGCACCTCATCACCGAACCGGGCGTGGGCTACCGGCTCAGGGTGGAATAGTTCCCGGAGCGCATGATGAAAAAGGTCGTGGTGCTGGCCATCGGCAGGCAGACTGGGGATGCCATCGTCGCCCAGATCGGGCGCTTCTTCCGGGATACGGTAGCCGTCTCCGGCTATGCCCTGGGCGACGCGCTGGATTTTCCGCCAGGCGAAGTGCTGGCGGTGCTCACCGAAGAATTGTACGAAAACCACCGGAGCAAGGTGGCCGGTCTGATCGAAGCGGGCATGCCCTGCCTCGTCGCGCGCCGGGCCATCGACTACACCCGCATCCAGGACCTGCTGGCGCTGCCGGCCGGCACCAGCGTGATCCTGGTCAACGACTACGAAAGCAGCGCCCGGGCCGCCATCCAGCACCTCAACCAGGTCGGCCTGGACCACCTGGACTACCACCCGTACTACCCCGGGATCCCCGCCTGCCCGCCGGTGCGGATCGCCATCACCCCCGGCGAACCGTCCCTGGTGCCGCCGGGGATGGACAAGGTGATCGACATCGGCTCGCGCCAGCTGGACATCACCACCATCGTCGAGCTGGTCCAGGCGCTCGGCCTCATGGAGCAACTCGGGACCTCCATCTCGTCCCAGCACCTGGGCGAGATCACCCGACTGCTGCGGGAGATTGACCGGGCCGGGCGGCGCGTTTCGGACATGCGCGACACCCTGCAGATCCTGGCGGACTACGCCCCCAACGGCATCCTTTACACTGATCTCACCGGGCGGGTCATCCTGGGCAACCAAAACATGGCCGTCGTGCTGCGCATGGAAGCGGGGGCCATGACCAGCCGGCTGGTGCGTGAGCTGGTGCCCGGACTGCCGGAAGCGCTGGAATCCAGCACGGTGCTGTCGGTGGGCGGACAGGAGATGGTGGTGTGGGCGCAGCCGGTCAAGCAGGGCGACGCGAGCATCGGCCATCTGTACATCTTCGCGGCCAGCCATGCCATCCAAAGCCTGGAGCACGAGTTGCGGCGCAGTCTGCGCAAGTCCGAGCACGAGGCCCGCTACACCTTCCACGACATCCTGGCCAAGAGCCCGCGCATGGACCGGGTGCTGAGCTACGCCAAGCGGGTCTCCCAAAACGATTCCACGGTCCTGATCCAAGGCGAGACCGGCACCGGCAAGGAACTGTTCGCCCAGGCCATCCACAACGCCTCCCGGCGCCGGACGGGCCCCTTCGTGCCGGTGAACTTCGCCGCCTTCCCCCTGTCCCTGCTGGAGAGCGAGCTGTTCGGCTACGAGGAGGGCGCCTTCACCGGCGCGCGCAAGGGCGGCCGGCGCGGGCTGTTCGAGGAGGCGCACGGCGGCACCATCTTCCTGGACGAGATCGGCGATGCCCCGCTGGAGTTCCAGGTGAGCCTCCTGCGGGTGCTGCAGGAGCGCCAGGTACGCCCGGTGGGCGGGCGCAAGCAGATCCCCATCGACGTGCGGGTGATCGCCGCCACCCACAAGGAGCTTGCGGAGCAGGTGCGCCAGGGCGGCTTCCGCGAGGACCTGTTCTACCGCCTGAGCGTGTTCCCCCTGCGCATGCCCAGCCTGAGCGAGCGCCGGGAGGACATCCCGCTGCTGATCGAGCAGTTCATCCGGCGCTTCAGCAGCGGCCGGCACACCAAGGCCGACGCCATCATGAGCGCGGCCACCTTCGAGCACCTCTGCGGCTACGCCTGGCCCGGCAACATCCGCCAGCTGATGAACGTCGTCGAATTCCTGCTGACCATCCGGGAGGAGAACCAGCTGGTGCAGCTCGAGGACCTGCCCGAATACCTGCTGCAGGATGCGCCGGAGCGGGAGGATGGGTTGGTCCAGGAGCTCCTCGGCCGCGACCTGGTCTGGTTGCTGGGCCAGTTCCGGGAACACGGCAGCATCGGCCGCCACCGCCTGGCCGAACTGGCCGCGGCGTGCCAGCCCCACCTCACCGAAGGCGTGATCCGGGGGCTGCTGCTCACCACCGAATCGCTTGGCCTGACCCAGCCGCACAAGGGGCGGGGCGGTTCCTCCATCACCGACAAGGGCATCCTCCTGACGGATAAATGGGCGATCAGGACCGATAAAGGGTTATGATTCATCCTTTTAATTTTTCAAGGGTGCGAATGAGACCGGATGGCGGTCCGGTGCGGTCTATTTTATTTATTTATAAATAATTTCAAAGCATGGCCTTTGCGCCTTTTGACGCTCCCCGGCCCTTGATCCTGGAGCAAAGGGCGAGGGCTGGCGCGCGCCGAAAGTTTTTTTTGCGCCAACCGGTAGATGTGGCCTTGTTTTTGCTCAATGAGGGTATCCCATCGAATTGTTCATTCAGGATTCAACCCCATTTAAGGAGCCTTGGCCCATGAGCTTCGTTCCAGGCGGTGCAGCCATCATGAAACTGATCCAGGGGGCCGAGGTCTATGCGCCGGAACCGCTGGGAAGAATGGATGTGCTGGTGGCCGGCGGGGTGATCGCCTGCCTCCAGCCGGGGATTCCTTGCGCCGGACTGCCGGATCTGGAGGTGGTCGACGCCCGGGGCAAGCTGCTGGTGCCCGGCTTCATCGACGGCCATGTGCACATCCTGGGCGGCGGCGGGGAAGGGGGCTACGCCTCGCGCACCCCGGAGATCCTGCTCAGCGATCTCACCACCGCCGGCGTGACCACGGTGGTCGGCTGCCTGGGCACGGACGGCACCACCCGCGCCCTGGCCGGCCTGCTGGCCAAGGCGCGCGGCCTGGAGGCCGAAGGGGTCACCGTGTTCATCTACACCGGCTCCTACCAAGTGCCCGTGCGCACCGTGACCGGTTCGGTGGTGGACGATCTGATTCTGATCGACAAGGTCATCGGGGTCGGCGAGATCGCCCTTTCGGACCACCGCTCCTCCCAGCCGACCTTCGAGGAGGTGGCCCGGATCGCCGCCGAGGCCCGGGTCGGCGGCATGCTTTCGGGCAAGGCTGGCGTGGTCAACGTGCACATGGGCGCGGGCGAGCGCATGCTCGGCCTGATCGAGCGGGTGCTCAGCGAAACCGAGATCCCGGCCAAACATTTCATTCCGACCCACATCAACCGCAACCAAGCCCTGCTCCGGGCGGGGATCGGCTACGCCAACCAGGACGCCGGCCGGGGCCGCCACCTGGACTTGACCTCCAGTCTGATCACGGACGACCCGGCGTTGTCCTGCGCCGCCGCCCTGGCCACGCTGCTCCGTGCCGGCGTGTCCATCGACAGCATCAGCTTCAGCTCCGACGGCCAGGGCAGCTTGCCTCTGTTCGACGCTGGCGGGGAATACTCCGGGCTGGGGGTGGGCAAGGTCAGTACGCTGTTCCTGGAGGTCCAGCGCGCGGTCCGGGCGCACGGTGTGCCGTTCCAGGAAGCCGTCAAGGTGATCACCTCGACCCCCGCAGCCTATCTCGGACTACCGGCCAAGGGCCGCATCCGGGTGGGCGCGGATGCTGACCTGGTGCTGCTGGACCGGGACCTGGAGATCGACGCGGTGCTGGCCATGGGCCGGTTCATGGTCAAGGACCATGAACTCAAGTGCCTGGGCACCTTCGAGCAGGACCTGATGGACGGCCTGGATGCCAAACGGCCCTTCGGCTTCGCGGCTTCCGGGAGGCGCGTTTGATTAATTTATTAGACAACCCGAAGGCTCGCAGTCCCGCGTCCGGACCCCGGCTGCCACCGGGCTTGGCATTGCTCTTGCATTGATTGGCTATCCCCTTCGCCGCATTCAATTGAAACAACCTAGGTCGCATGGCAGCGGAATCCTTCGCTGGACCTTTTCAGGAGTGCAACATGAAAAAACAAGCCGCGGTTCTCGCCCTGGCCGCCATCGCAGCCGCCGGTACCTTCGCCCAGAAAGGACCCGCCCTGCGCAACCGCGATCCGGAGACCCTGGTGTTCGTCCTGGCCGCGGCCCCGCAGCCCCTGGACCCGAGCATCTATACGACCCTCAACGAAGCTCAGGTCATGCGAGAAATTAATGAAACTATTATTGGGATGAAGGCCGACGACACCTTCTATCCCTGCCTGGCGGAAACCCTTCCCACCGTGGCCAACGGGCTGGTCTCCAAGGACGGCTCGGTCTACACCATCAAGCTGCGCAAGGGCATCAAGTTCCACAACGGTAAGGAACTCACTGCCGACGACGTGGTGTTCACCTTCGACCGCATCCTGCACCATCCCAAGTCTTCCACCAAGGGCATGTTCTCCGCCGTCATGCTGGTGGAGAAGGTCGACAAGTACACCGCGCGCATCCATTTCGGCAAGCTCAAGAAGCCCGAGTACGCCACCCAGGTGCTGACCTCCTGGGCCGACCGCGCCAAGGTGATGGCGCCCTCGCCCTACGGCCCCGCCCTCAACATGCTCGCCCACTACTGCTCGGGCATCGAGAGCAAGGAGACCGTCGAGGCCGCCGGCAACGACTACGGCACCAAGGTCGTGGTCGGCACTGGCCCGTACAAGCTGGCGTCCTGGCCCAACCCGCAGGAGGTCAACCTGGTGCGCAACGACGCCTGGTGGGGAGGCGCCAAAAAGGTCGCCTACAAGGGCGTGCAGTTCCGCACCATGGCTGAACAGCCACAGGTCAACAACGTGCTGATGACTGGCGAAGTCGACATGGCCTTCAACCTGGCCCGGCTCGACCTCAAAGGGCTGAAGAACGCCGGCCTCACCGTGACCACCAAGAACGGCGTGACCATCTGGTACGGCACCTTCAACATGAATTCCGATCTGGTTGGCCAGAAGCGCGGCGGCAAGCTCGACCTCACCGGCAAGTACGAGGACGGCGACACCACCCACCTGCGCAAGGCCATCTTCTACTCCATGAACTCGATCCCCTTCATCCACCAGGTCGACCTGTTCAACGGCCAGGCCCAGCCTGCCAACCAGATGATGCAGCCCGGCTTCATCGGCCACGTGGAAGGCGCCGCCGCCGGCACGCCCTTCGCCGAGTTCAACCAGAACACCTGGTACCACAACCGGGGCAAGGCCAAGGCCGAGTTCGCGGCCCTCTCGGCCGGCTTCCGGGCCAAACTGAGCAACGGATGCGTCACCCTGGCGGTGGGCAGCATTCCTGACCGGGTCAAGGTCGCCAACAACATCAAGGACGAGGTCAAGGCCGACCTGGGCATGGACCTGATCAAGGTATTGCCGATGGTCAACGCCCAGGTCATCCAGATGAGCAAGAAGGGTGAAGGCTACGACATGGTCGTCGGCAACTGGTTCACCCCGACCATGGATCCGGATTACACCTGCATCATCTACAACGGTGACTCCATCGGCACCGGCATGAACCCTGCCCTCTACAACAACGAGATCGTCAACGAGAACATCCAGAAGGGCCGGTACTCGCTCGACGCCGCCGTGCGCAAGGCCGCCTACACCAAGGTGCAGACCCAGCTCATGAGCGACAAGCCCTACTTCCCGCTGCTCTACGAATGGACCATCTTCGCCACCAACCCGCGCGTGGGCAACCTCGACAACGCGATCTTCAAGACCAAGCTGGTGGACATCCACCTGCTGACCAGGCAGTAGCAGCACGCAAGGCAGAGGCGCGCCGCTCCGGCGGCGCGCCTCCAACAACCGGCCGCTGGTGGCCGAAACCGGGATGACCCATGTTGAAATACATCACCAAGCGCATCTTAATGCTCGTGCCGGTCCTGCTCGGGGTCACGTTCATCGTGTTCTCGCTCATGTACGTCACGCCGAGCGATCCGGCCCAGATGATGCTGGGCGCCAATGCCTCTCCCGCTGCCTATACCCAGATGCGCGCGGACATGGGCCTGAACCAGCCGTTCTTCATGCAGTACCTGCATTTTCTGTTCGGCTTCAAGTCCGCCGTGTTCGGCTACAAGGGCCTGCTGTTCGGCGACCTGGGCCGGTCCTACGTGACCAACCGCAACGTTTTCGAGCTGATCCTCAGCTCGTTCCCGAACACAGTCTACCTGGCTCTGGGCGCGCTGCTGCTGTCGATCGTGGTGGGCGTGCCGATCGGCATTCTGTCGGCGACCAAGCCCTATTCGGTGGTGGACATGGTGTTCACGGTGTTCGCCCTGCTGGGCGCCTCGATGCCGGTGTTCTGGATCGCCATGGTGCTCATCTACACTTTCGCCAACCAGTTCCGCATATTCCCGGCGATGGCGAATCCGAGGGACATCTGGTCGCTGGTGCTGCCCATCATCACCCTGGCCATGTATTCCATGGCAATCATCATGCGCATGACCCGCAGTTCCATGCTGGAGGTCATGCGCCAGGACTATATCCGCACGGCGCGGGTGAAGGGCATGCCGGAAGCGGTGGTGATCCGCAAGCACGCCCTGCCCAATGCGCTGATTCCCATCCTCACGGTGGCCGGCCTGCAGTTCGGCGCCCTGCTGGGCGGCGCCGTGCTCACCGAGAAGATCTTCTCCTATCCGGGCCTCGGCTCGATCATGGTCGACGCGATCTACCAGAAGGACACGCCGCAGATCCTCGGTTCGGTATGCTTCGTCGCCATTGTTTTCACCCTGGTCAACCTGCTGGTGGACATCCTCTACGGGATCATCGATCCCCGGGTGAAGGTGTCCATGCAGAAAGCCAGGAAACCCCTGCTCGAGGATACCAAGCATGCGTTCGCACGAATCTTCGGAAAGTAAGACCACCAGGGCCCTGCGCCGCTTCGGGCGGAACGCCCGGCAGTTCTGGCGCCGCTTCTCCCGGAACAAGCTGGCGGTTGCCAGCCTGGGCCTGGTGCTGGCCTTCGCCCTGGTCGCGGTGCTAGCGGACGTGCTCTACTCTTACGATTTCGTCACCTCCAACTCGCCCGAGAACGCCTTCCTCAAGCCCGGCGCCATGGGCTCGGTGACCTTCCACAACCTCACGTTCGACCACCGGTTCCTGCTGGGCTCGGACAACTACGGGCGCGACATCCTGGGCCGGGCCATCCACGGCGCCCGGCTTTCGATGGTCATCGGCTTCGTCTCCGTGGCCATCGGCCTGGCGGTGGGCGGCATCCTCGGCCTCCTGGCCGGGTACAAGGGCGGCTGGTTCGACACCATCATCATGCGCATCGCCGACGTCCTGCTCGCGGTGCCGACCATCCTGCTCTCCATCGCCATCGTCGCGGCGCTGGGCAACAGCTTCTTCAACCTGCTGGTGGCGATCAGCGCCTCGCTCATCCCGGGCTACATCCGGATTGTCCAGGCCTCCATCATCCAGGTGAAGAACCAGGAGTACATCGAGGCGGCGCGCTGCATCGGCGCCTCGGACCTGCGCATCGTCTTCAAGCACGTCCTGGCCAACATCTCCGGCCCGCTGATCGTGCAGTCGACACTGAACGTCGGGGCCTCCATCCTCTGGGCGTCCGCACTGTCGTTCCTGGGCCTGGGCGTGCTGCCGCCCACCCCGGAATGGGGCGGGATGCTGTCGGAAGCGCGCGAATTCATCCAGTACGCGCCCTACACCCTTTTCGTGCCCGGGATCGCCATCGTGCTCATCGTCCTGGCCTACAACCTCATCGGCGACGGTCTGCGCGACGCTCTCGACCCCAAGCTCAAGCAATAGGTGCCCAAGATGGACGAAATTCTCAAGATCAGCGGCCTCACCGTGCACTACCACTCGGACGGCCAGGTGGTGCACGCCATCAACGACCTCTCCCTTTCCCTGCGCAAGGGCGAAGTGCTGGGCCTGGTGGGTGAGACCGGCGCGGGCAAGACCACCTTGGCGCTCTCTTCCCTCAACATGATCCAGGCACCCCAGGGCCGGGTGGTCGCCGGCACCATCGAATTCGAGGGCCGCGATGTGCGCGCCCTGTCCCGGAGCGATATCCAGAAGATCCGCGGCAAGGACATCGCGATGATCTTCCAGGATCCCATGACCGCCCTCAACCCGCTGATCTCAGTGGGCGAGCAGATCGCCGAGACGGTTCGCCGGCACGAGAAGTGCACCCAGAATAAGGCCTGGGCCCGGGCGGACGAGATGCTGGAGATGGTGGGCATCCCGGCCGATCGCGCCGATGAGTACCCGCACCAGTTCTCGGGCGGTATGAAGCAGCGCGTGGTGATCGCCATCGCGCTGGCCTGCAACCCCAAGCTGCTGCTCGCCGACGAGCCCACCACCGCGCTGGACGTCACCATCCAGGCCCAGGTGCTGGACATGATGAGCAGCCTGATCCGCAAGAGCGACACTTCGGTGCTGTTCATCACCCACGACCTGGGCATCGTCGCGG
The DNA here is from genome assembly GCA_964627225.1 of uncultured Mesoterricola sp. GTDB lineage: Bacteria > Acidobacteriota > Holophagae > Holophagales > Holophagaceae > Mesoterricola. The sequence continues at coordinate 90,414 of CAZVHQ010000009.1, read as the reverse complement.
AGAACTGCAACAAGGTGGCGACGATGTACGCCGGGGAGATCGTGGAGTTCGGCACAGTGGAGCAGGTTTTCGGCGCCCCACGCCACCCCTACACCATCGGCCTGTTCAACTCGCTGCCGGATTTCGACGTGGTCAGCAGCCGGCTCAAGCCGATCCCCGGGCTCATGCCCGATCCCACCTGCCTGCCCGAGGGCTGCTACTTCAGCCCCCGGTGCCCGGACGCGACCGACCTTTGCCGGAGCGCCCATCCCGTCGACCTGATCGAGGACGGCCACCTGGTCAAGTGTCACCATCCCGGCAGCGCCAAGGAGGTGGTGGCATGAGCGAGCGTCCCATCCTGGAAGTGACCGGGCTCAAGAAATACTTCGACGTGCCCCAGGGCAGGCTGCACGCGGTGGACGACGTCACCTTCTCCATCCGCGAGGGCGAGACCTTGGGCATGGTGGGGGAATCCGGCTGCGGCAAGTCCACGACCGGGCGGCTTCTGGTGCGTCTGCACGAAGCCACCGGGGGCACCGTGCTGTTCGACGGGCAGGACGTGACTCGGGCCGACAAGCACCAGACCCACGCCCTGCGCGCCCGCATGCAGATGATCTTCCAGGACCCCTACTCGTCCATCAACCCGCGCCACACGGTGGCGACCATCATCGGCGAGCCGCTGGAGATCTTCGGCCGGGTGCATGGCGCCGAGGAACTGGAGGACCGGGTGCGCACCCTCATGGAGACCGTGGGGCTGGCGGACCGGTTATATGACGCCTACCCGCACGAGCTCGACGGCGGGCGCCGGCAGCGCATCGGCCTGGCCCGGGCGCTGGCGCTGGAACCGAGTTTCATCGTCTGCGACGAGCCGGTCTCGGCACTCGACGTCTCCATCCAGGCGCAGATCCTCAACCTGCTCCAGGACCTGCAGGAGCAGTTCGGGCTGACCTACCTCTTCATAACCCACGACCTGTCGGTGGTCAAGCACATCTCCGACGAGATCGCCATCATGTACCTGGGCCAGATCGTCGAGAAGGGCCCGACCCGGGAGCTGTTCCAGCGCCCGCTGCACCCTTATGGCCAGGCGCTGCTTTCGGCGATCCCCATCCCGAAGGTGGGGGCCCGGCGCGAGCGCATCATCCTGCGCAGCGAAGTGAGCTCACCGGTGAACCCCAAGCCGGGCTGCCGCTTCGCCCCGCGCTGTATCCATGCCCGGGAGGAGTGCCTGGGCGAGGTGCCCCTGCGCGAGGTCAGCCCCGGCCGGTTCGTCGCGTGCCGCCGGGCGGAGGAACTATGAACAAGTCTGTGTATGTCGCCGCCGCCCTTTGCGCGCCCTTCGCCGTTTCGGCCCAGGGCGCCCTCACCCCGGCCCTGCCGCCCGGCAACCCGGCGCCCACCGCCCAGGAAACCCGGATGGCCATGGGCATCCCCTCCAAAGGCGATCTCCGCGGGCAGAAGGACACCGTCGGCTTCGCCTCCACGGCCGAGCAGATGGCCAGGGTCTGGGAGCTCTCCGAGGCCGCGCCCGCCCCGGAGCCGCTGGGCCCCAGGCCCGCGCCCGGCGCCGTGGCCATCATCTGCCCGCACGACGACTACCTCTGCGCCGGGCGCATGTACCGGGAGGTGATCCCCCTGGTCAAGGCCCGGACCGTGATCCTGGTGGGGGTGTTCCACAAGCACCGGCGCTTCGGGGCCCGCGACCGGATGGCCTTCGACACCTACCGCGCCTGGCGCGCGCCCGACGGCGAAATCAAGGCTTCGGCCCTGCGCGAGGAGCTGCTGGCCCAGCTGGATCCCGGCGAGTATGTGCAGAACGACGTCTGGCACGACAGCGAGCATTCCCTGGAGGCCGTCGCCTACTGGCTGAAACACCAGGACCCCGGAGTGGAGATCGTGCCGGTCATCCTCCCGGCCACCTCCTTCGCACGGCTCCAGGCCATGGCCGGCCACCTCGGCGCGGCCCTGGCCCGGAGCATGCAGGAGCGCGGCTGGAAACTGGGCGAAGACGTGGCCATCGTCATCTCCTCGGACGGCACCCACTACGGCACCGACTTCCAGTACACCCCGTACGGCAAAGGCGGGGTGGACGCCTTCCAGCAGGCCATGGCGCACGACCGCGAGCTGCTCAAGGGGCTGCTGGCGGGCCCGGTGAGCGCGGACATGGCCCGGAGATTCTACGGGATGATGGTAGATCCGGCCGACCCGACCCACTACCTCAAGTCCTGGTGTGGCCGCTTCTCCATTCCGTTCGGGCTGCTGCTGCTGGAGTCGGCCGCGAGCGGCCTGGGCCTGCGTCCGCCCAAGGGGATGCCCATCGGGTTCGGCGCATCGGTGGCTTTCCCGGACCTGCCGGTGCAGGCCCTGGGCATGGGCGCCACCTGCCCGATCAACCTGTATCATTTCGTGACCTTCCCTTCCGTCGCCTACGTCCAGGAGCCGCAACCATGACCATCGCCATCGCCATCCACGGCGGCGCCGGAACCATCCGCCGGCAGGAAATGACCCCGGAGCGCGACGCCGCGACCCGGGCCGGGCTGTCGGCCGCCCTGGAGGCGGGGCACGCGGTGCTGCGCGCCGGCGGCGCCGCCCTGGACGCCGTGGTGGCGGCGGTGCTGGCCCTGGAGGACCATCCCCTGTTCAACGCGGGAAAGGGCGCGGTGTTCACCCTGGAGGGCACCAATGAACTGGAGGCCGCCATCATGGATGGCGCCACCCGGAACGCCGGCTCCGTGACCGGCGTACGCACCGTGAAGAACCCGGTGCTGCTGGCCAAGCTGGTGATGGAGACCACGCCCAACGTCACCCTGGGCTTCCAGGCCGCGGACGCGCTGGCCGCCAGCGCGGGCCTGGAATGCGTGGGGCCTGAGTACTATTTCACCGAGGCGCGCTGGCAGGCGCTGCTTTTGGAAAAGGCGCGAATCGCCAGCGGTGCGCCGGACCAGGACGTACCCGAGGACCGCAAGCACGGGACCATCGGCGCCGTCGCCCTGGACGACCAGGGACGGCTGGCCGCGGCCACCTCCACCGGGGGGCGCACGGCCAAATGGTCCGGGCGGATCGGCGACACCTCGGTGATCGGCGCGGGCACCTGGGCCGATGAGCGCTGCGCGGTCTCCTGCACCGGGCACGGGGAGTATTTCATGCGGGTGGCGGCGGCGCACGATGTGGCTGCCCGGATGGCTTATCTGGGCCAGGGCATCAAGGAGGCCTGCGCCACCGTGATCCAGCGGACCCTGGCCGACCTGGGTGGCACCGGGGGCATGATCGGCCTGGACGCCGCGGGCCGGGTGGCCATGCCCATCAACTGCGAAGGCATGTACCGCGGCATGATCGATGGCTCGGGGACGCGCATGACGGCGATCTACGCCGACGAGTGAGCCTGAAGGAGGGCATCCATGGGCAGGCCGGGCGGGCATTCCTTCGGTATTGTCGGCGGACTGGGCGCCCTCGCCAGCGCTGACGTGTTCTTCAAGCTGGTCAAGGCCATGCCGGCCGCCAGCGGCAGCCAGCAGAGCGACATCCTGCTGGAGCAGCACCCGTTTCACGAAGCGGTCCAGGCAGGCGCCGCCGGAACCTCCCAGTCCGCGCGCAAGCTCTACGTCTTCGATATGATCCGGTCCTTCCAGAGCCGGGGTGTGGATGCCGTCCTGCTGCCCTGCTTCATCAGCCACACTTTCCTGGAAGAGCTGACGGCGGAACTGTCCGTGCCCATCGTCGACCTCATGGCGGCGCTGCGCCAGCACGTGGCCAAGGCCTACCCGCAGGTCCGGAGCATTGGCGTGCTCACCTCCGACCACGTCATCCGGGCCGGGCTGTTCGAACGTGCCTTCGACCCTGCCCGCTACCGCATCGTCCATCCCGGCCCGGCGTGCCAGGTCGATGATTTGATGGCGGCGATCTACGGACCGGAAGGGATCAAGTCCGGGCGGCTGAGTGGGGCCTCCATCGCCCACCTGCGGCGCGCCTGCCAGGACTTGGCCAACCAGGGCGCGGAGTTGATCCTGCCCGGTTTCACCGAGATCCCGGTGGTGCTTGAGATGCTCGCCGAAGGTCCGCTGCGCATCGTCGACTGCAACCAGGTCTATGCCCAGGCGGCGGTGGACCAGGCCGCCAGCCTCGCGCCAAGGGCCTGCAAGGTCGGCATCGTCGGTGGCGTCGGCCCTGCCGCCACGGTGGACTTCATCGACAAGATCGTGCGCAACACCAGCGCCCGGCGCGATCAGGACCACATCAAGCTGGTGTTGGAGCACAATCCCCAGATCCCCGACCGCACCGCCAGCCTGGTGGCCGGCGGCGTCGATCCGACCATCGCCCTCTACGCCACCTGCAAGAAGCTGGAGGCGGCGGACGCGGACCTGATCGCGATCCCCTGCAACACGGCCCACGCCTTCGTGGAACGGATCCAGCCCTACCTGCGCATCCCGATCCTCAACATGATGTTCGAAACGGTGCAGCACATCCTGCGGCGCCACCCGGGCTGCGGCGTCGTCGGACTGCTGGCCACCGACGGCACCCTGGAAAGCGGGGTCTACCACGAGGCCGTGGTGAAGGCCGGGCTCCGGCTGGTGATCCCCGACGCGGCCCGGCAGCGCATGGTGATGGAGGCCATCTACGCCCCCTGGGGGGTCAAGGCGGGCCACACCGCCGGACGCGCCCGGGAGGACCTGATCGCCGCCATCGCCCACCTGGTCAGGGATCAGGGCGCGGAGCTGATCATCCTCGGCTGCACCGAGCTGCCCCTCCTGGTGGCCCAGACCGAGGGATTTCCGGTGGCCGGGCAGCGGGTTGCTATCATTGATCCCACTGAGATCCTGGCCTGCAAATGTGTGGAACTGGCCCGGCAGGGGTTCATGGCTCCGGTCACCCATGCCGAACAAGGCGCCGCGTGCGAGGCTGGAGCGCAAGGGCAGGACCTTCAGCAGCAGTTCACCCACGGCGGCACCGATTACGCTGGTGATGTGGACGAACACGGCCGTCAGCGATGGCACGCCGCCGATATCGGTGGAAACGATCATGGCGAAGGCGACCATGGCCGGACCCAGGAGCGCGACCATCAGGGGTGAGGTCCCCAAGGCGGGGAAACGGTTGTACAACCGCTTCGCGATCACATACAACCCGATCGTGACGATGGACCAGGCGGCTTCCATCGACCAAGGAGATACGGCTGGGGCCCAGCATTCGATGAACCTGTTCAGCGTGTTTTTCCAGACGCTCGCAAGACCTGACTACAAGGCCAAGCTGAGAAGGCTCCCCTGAAGCTCTGCCCCAGAGCCACGGCACAGCGGAAAGCCATTGACACACGGCGGGATCGTGGCAATGTCTAGGTGAATGTCTATACAAGCCTCTACAACTGAACGCCGCGTCTCCCGCGGCCTCAATGGGTGCCAATATGCAATTACTTATTGAGCAGATCCTGAACGGGTTGGCGATGGGGTCCATCTACGCCATCATCACCCTCGGCCTTGCTCTGGTTTACGGCGTGATGCGGATCCTCCACGTGGCCCACGCCAGTGTCTATACCGTTGGCGCCTATGCGGGCGTGTTCATCTTCCAGACCACCGGCAGCCTCGCCCTGGCCTTCCTGGGCAGCATGCTGCTCTGCGCCATCCTGGGCGTGCTGATCGAGCGGCTGGTCTACTTCCCCCTGCTCAAACACCCGCCCTACGTGCCGCTGATCGCCAGCATCGCGGTGATGCTGACCATCGAGGAGGTGCTGCGGCTGCTGGCCGGTCCCCAGATCCTGACCTTCACGGCCAAGCTGCCGTTCCCCGACGTGAACCTGGGCGGCATCCACCTGTCCTCGACCCTGATCGCCATCTACGTCATCACCATCGCCATCCTGCTGTTCCTGTGGTGGCTCACCACCAAGACTGAAATCGGCCTGGCCATGCGCGCCACCTCCCAGGACATGGCCATCGCCGGGGCCCAGGGCATCAACAGCCACTACATCGTCAGCCTCACCTTCGTGATCGGCTCGGCCATCGCCGCCATCGGCGGCATCCTGGTGGGCATCTACTACAACCAGGTGTACCCGACCATGGGCGCGGTGCCGGCCTACAAGACCCTGGCGCTGATCGTGGTGGGCGGCATGGGCTCGGTGCCCGGCGCGGTGATCGCCGCGCTGCTGCTGGGGCTGGCGGAAACACTGCTGATCGGCTACCTGAACGTGCCCTTCCCCCGGGACGCCCTGGCCTTCGTCGCCATGATCGGCGTGCTGGTCTGGCGCTCCGAAGGTCTGATGGGTTCCAAGTAGGAAAGGGCGCAACATATGAGTGGATATGTCATCACCATCCTGACCCAGATCGTCATCCAGGCGATCGTGGTGTGCGGGCTCAACGTGATCGTCGGCTACGCCGGCCAGATCTCCCTCGGCCACGCGGCCTTCTTCGGCATCGGCGCCTACAGCGCGGCCCTGCTCACCACCCAGGCGGGCCTGAGCTTCTGGACCGCCCTGCCCCTGGTGCTGCTGATCTGCGCAGTGTGCGGGCTCCTGCTGGGCCTGCCGAGCCTGCGGCTGAAGGAGGACTTCCTGGCCATCACCACGATCGGCATCAACTTCATCGTGCAGGCGATGTTCCTCTATGTCCCCTTCTTCGGCGGCGCCCTGGGGATCAGCGGCATCCCCCGCATCAGCATGTTCGGCGAACCGCTCCGCGGCGCCCACTTCCTCTACCTCTGCCTGGCCTGCCTGGCTGTGGTGGCGAGCCTCTGCTGGCTGTTCACCCGGATGTTCGCCGGGCTGGCCTGCTTCGCCCTGCGCGAGGAGGAATCCGCGGCCAGCAGCATGGGCATCTCCCCGGTGCGCTTCAAGCTCCTGGCCTTCATGCTCGGCACGATGATCGCCGGGCTGGGCGGATCGCTCTACGCCCACTACATGCGCTTCGTCAGCGCCGATGACTTCTCCTTCCCGCTCTCGATCGCCTTCCTGGCCATGCTGGTGGTGGGCGGCATGGGCACCCTGCTGGGCCCGATCATCGGTGCGCTGATCCTGGGCGCCCTGCCCGAGGTGTTCCGGCCCCTGGCTGACTTCCGCATCCTGTTCTACGCCCTGATCCTGCTGCTCATGATCCGGTTCCAGCCGGGCGGCATCCTGGGCGAGAGCAGCCTGATCCGCAAACGCCTGCTGCCCCAGTTCCTCGGAGGCCAGAAATGAGTGACCTTCTGCTGGAGGTGAAGAACCTCGCCATCCACTTCGGCGGCCTGCACGCGGTGGACGGGGTCGATTTCAACATCAAGCGGGGCGAGATCCTGGGCCTGCTCGGGCCCAACGGCGCCGGCAAGACGGTCACCTTCAACCTCATCTCCGGCGTCTACAAGCCCACCAGCGGCGAGATCTGGTTCGACGGCAAGCGCATCGACGGCCTGCCGCCCTACGCCATCGCCGCCCTGGGCCTGGGCCGCACCTTCCAGATCGTCAAGCCGTTCCCCACCCTGAGCGTCCTGGACAACGTCCTGGTGGCCCGGGGCGTGACGCGCTACCCGAATGCAGCCAGCCTGTGGACCTCCTGGCGTTCCAGGAAGGAGGCCCAGGCGGCCATGGCGCTGCTGGAGCGGGTCGGCCTGGCCGACCTGGCCAAGCGCAAGGCCGGCCTGCTGCCCCTGGGCAACCTGCGCCGGCTGGAGATCGCCCGGGCCCTGGCGGTGGGCCACAAGCTCCTGCTGCTGGACGAATCCTTCTCCGGCTTGCGCCACGAGGAAATCGCCAAGCTGGAGACGCTGATCCGCTCCATCCGCGCCGATGGCATCACGGTCCTGCTGATCGAGCACAACATGCGCGTCGCCATGGGCCTGTCCGACCGGATCGTGGTGATGGAATACGGCAAGAAACTGGCGGAAGGGACGCCCGAGGAGATCCAGCGGGACGAGCGGGTCATCGAAGCCTACCTGGGGCGCAAAGGAGAAGCCAATGCTTCTTGAAGTGCAAAACCTTTCCGTGGCCTATGGCGACATCGAAGCGGTGCGCGAGCTGGGGTTCGGCCTGGACCAGGGCGAACTGGTCTCCATCGTCGGCGCCAACGGCGCGGGCAAGACCTCGATCCTGAACGCGGTGATGGGGATCCAGCCGCTCCGGGGCGGCCGGATCAGCTTCAACGGCGAGGACATCACCCGGCTTGCGGTCCACGAACGCGCCCGCCGGGGCATCCGCATGGTGCCGGAACGCTCGCGGGTATTCCCCCGGCTCACCGTTTATGAAAACATCCTCACCGGCATCTATGGGCTGCGCAAGAAGGTGGACCTGCAGACCCGGCTGGCCTGGCTCTATGGCATCTTCCCCCGGTTGCAGGAGCGCGCCGGCCAGCTGGCCAGCACCCTGTCCGGCGGCGAGCAGCAGCAGTTGGCCATCGCCCGGGCGCTCATCTCCGAGCCCAAGCTGCTGCTGGTCGATGAAGTTTCTATGGGGCTCATGCCCATCCTGGTGGACCAGGTGTTCGCCCTGCTGCACCAGCTGAACAAGGAGTTCGGGCTCACCATCCTGCTGGTGGAGCAGAACGCCATGGCCTCGCTGAAGATCTCGGACCGGGGCTACGTCATGGAGACCGGCACCTGCGCCTATGAAGGGCCGGCGGCGGATTTGATCGAACATCCCAAGGTGAAAGAGGCTTATCTTGGATAGTCTTCCAACGGATCCTAGCAGGGCTTAACCAGCGTCACCCAGCCAACGCGCCGGACTGACCTATCATGAAGGAGATTCCCCATGAAACGCATCGGAACGCTCTTGATTCCCATGGCCCTGGTGGCCGGCACCGCGCTGCAGGCCCAGACGGTGAAGATCGGAGTGCTGGCCCCCATCACCGGGTTCGCCGCCTCGGATGGCGCCAGCGTCAAGAACTCGATCAAGCTGGCGGTGGACGCCGTCAACGCCAGCGGCGGCGTGCTGGGCAAGAAGGTGGAGGCGGTGATCTACGACGACGCCGCCGATCCCAAGCAGGCCACTGCGCTGGCCCGCAAGCTGATCGAGCAGGACCAGGTCAAGGCCTTCGTGGCCGGCTCCTACAGCATGCCGTCCCGGGCCGTCGCCCCCCTGTTCAACGACGAGAAGATCCCCCTGGTGGCCGCCTACGCGACCCACCCGGACGTCACCGCCGGCGGCAAGAACGCCTTCTGCTTCCGCAACGGCTTCCTGGGCACGGTCGAGGGCAAGGCCGGCGGCTACACCTGCGTGAAGCTCCTCAAGGGCAAGAAGATCGCCGTGCTGACCAGCGACAATGATTTCGGCAAGGAAATGGCGACCGGCTTCAAGGCCTACATGGACAGCCCGGCCGCCAAGGGTTCCCAGGTCGTCTCCTACCAGACCTTCCCCATGTCCGAAAAAGACTACAAGCCCTACCTGTCCAAGATCAAGGGCGTGAACCCGGACATCATCTTCGCCAGCGGCTACTACTTCCAGAGCGGCCCGATGGTCAAGCAGGCCCGGGAAATGGGCATCACCGCCCAGTTCGTCGGCGAGGAGGGGGCCGATTCCCCCGAATTCGTCGAGATCGCCGGCAAGGCGGCGGCGGAAGGCTTCATCATCACCACCAACCTCAACCGCGACGATCCCCGCCCGGTGGTCAAGAACTTCCTGAAGAACTACGCCACCCAGTTCAAGGTGAGCCCCGACATGGTGGGCGCCTCCTCCTACGACGCCTTCATGATCATCTGCGACGGCATCAAGCGCGCCAACAGCCTCGACGGCACCGCCATCCAGAAGGCCATCGCCAACATCAAGGACTACAACGGCCTGACCGGCATGATCCGTGGCTTCCACAACGGTGAAGTGGTCAAGGACGTCCAGGTCCAGGTGGTCAAGAACGGCGAGTTCCACTACAAGGGCGTGGTCACCGACCCCGCGCTGATCCACCCGTAGGCTGAAAACTTCATCGCGGGGCAAGGCGGAAGACCCGCCTTGCCCCGCGACGTGCGTCTGCGCGTTGTCACATGCGCGCGACCAGCTCCGGCAGGCTGTTCCATGGAACGATCTCCACGTTCCCATGGCGCGCGCTCAGGTCGCCGCCGTAGACCAGCCAGGCGGGGGCATCCGGTTTGCCCGCGAGGGCGCCCCACTTGGCCAGGGAGTGCAAGAAATCCGCGGCGATAGTCTGGCCGGATTTGATCTCCAGCGGATGCAGGCTGTCGCCCTTTTCCACCAGGAGATCCACCTCCAGCCCTTGGCTGTCGCGCCAGAAATAGAGGTCTGGAGGGTAGCCCTGATTCAGTTGGGACTTGACGAATTCCGTCACCACCAGATTCTCGAACAAGCTCCCGCGTTGGGCGTGGAAGGCGATCTGGCTCGGATCTCGGATGCCAAGCAGCCAGCTTGCCAAACCGGTATCGCAGAAATACAGCTTGGGCGCTTTGACCAGCCGCTTGTGGAAATTCTGGAAGTGCGGCCGGAGGAGAAAAACGATGTAGCTGGCTTCGAGCACCGAAAGCCATGCGGCCGCGGTGTTGTGGCTGATCCCGCAGTCCGCCGCGAGAGCTGAAAGGTTCAACAGCTGGCCCACCCGAGCGGCGCACATCCTGAGGAACTTCTGGAAGATGGATAAATCTCGCACCGAAATGAGCTGGCGGACATCCCGTTCCACGTAGGTGTTGACATAGTTGCCGTGCCAGTCGATCGGGGCAAGGTCGCGATCATGCAAGGGCGGATAGGCCCCGCGGTAGAGCACCTCGTCAAGTCCCCGGGGAAGCTTGCCCGCCGATTGCAATTCACCCATTGAGAATGGAAGGAGTTGCACCAATCCAACCCGGCCGGCCAAGGTCTGCGAGATGCCGGAGAACAGGCCGAACTGCTGGGACCCGGTCAGCACATATAAGCCCATTCGCTGGTCTGCGTCGACCCGAGTCTGAAGGAATGAAAAAAGCTTGGGTGCCCGTTGGGCCTCATCCAGGATCGCTCCGTCCGGGAACCGGGACAGCAATCCTCTTGGATCGCTTTCCGCGAGCGTCCGGATATCGGAATCCTCAAGGCTCAGGTAGGGCTTGTCTGGAAAGCCAGCCTTGGCGAGGGTGGTTTTGCCCGACTGACGTGGACCGGTGATGGCCAGGATGGGGAAGCCTTTGGCCAGTCGCAGCAGGGTTGCCTGGGCAGTCCGGGTGATCATGGATCATGATTAGGGGAATCCAACAATTTGTCAATTGAATTGACAAATTGTTAGGTTGTTTTAATTGATATAATTAGATCAAAGCCAGAACAAAAAAGATACCGTCGGCCGGTGGGATGGTTGGGTTAGATTGGAACCCATGACCCAGCCCATCTCCGACCTGACCCAGCTGCTGCGTGCCATGGAGCCGGAGCTCCAGGAGGGCGTCTACGTCTTCGTCCAGTTGCCGCACGGTCCCCGGGAGTGGTCGGTGGAGCCGCTGGCCACCTTCCGGGAACGGGAGGGCGCCAGCGCCATCCTCCGGGCCGAGGACGCCCTCTACCTGAACCTGACGCCCCTGTTCCACGCCACCTGGATCACCCTGACGGTGACCTCGGACCTGCAGGCGGTAGGCCTCACGGCCGCGGTGGCCGCGGCCCTGGCCGGGCGGGGGATCAGCTGCAACGTGGTGGCGGCGGCCTGCCACGATCACCTGTTCGTGCCGGTGGACCGGGCCGGGGAGGCGATGGCAGCCCTCCGGGAACTCAGCCGAACCACTGCGGGCCGCTGACCCGGAAGCGGGAGCCCAGGCGGTAGCGGGAGCCGGGGTGGATGCAGCGGACGAAGGTGACCACCATCTGGTTGGACCAGGTGCGCCGGGTGAGCACGAGGCAGGGGTGGGTGGGCCGGATCTCCAGCAGCTCCGCCTCCTCGGCGGTGGGCTGGACGGCGTCCACCACGTGCTCCACCTCGTCGAGCGGCACCATCTTCACCAGATACTCGGAGAAGCCGATCTCGTTGAAATCCTGGCCGATGAAATCCGGCGCGGCCTTGGGGTTCACGTAGCGATCCTCGATCTGGATCGGCACGCCGTTCTCCCGGTGCACGCAGAGCGCGTGGAACACCGAATCGCCGGTGTGCAGGTCCAGGGCCGAGGCCACTTCCAGATTGGCCGATTCCCGGCTCACCTTGATCACGTCGCAGCCGTACTCGTGGCCCCGGGCGCGGGTCTCGGTGGCGATGTTGGTGATCTTCAGCAGGCCGGACTGGGGCGGCTCATCGGCAACGAAGGTGCCGATGCCGGCGAACCGGGCCAGGATGCCGTGCTCCGCCATCTCATGCAGGGCGCGGTGCACGGTCATCCTGGATACGCCCAGCTCCGCCACCAGCTCATGTTCCGAGGGGATGCGGTCGCCGGCCTTCCACAGGCCTTCATGGATCCGCTGCCGGATGTGGTCCTTCACCAGCTGGTAGAGCGTGGTCGAGCCCGCCTGGGCGCGGAGCTTCTCGGACTTCCTGGGCAACGGCACGGCAACGCTCCTAAGGCAGCATCGGCAGGTTCAGGCCCTTTTCGTGGGCGCATTTCTGGGCGATCTCGTAGCCGGCGTCGGCATGGCGCATGACGCCGGTGGCGGGATCATTCCACAGTACCCGCTCCAGCCGCTTGGCGGCGGCATCGGTGCCGTCGGCGACGATGACCACGCCGGCGTGCTGGGAGAAGCCCATGCCCACGCCGCCGCCATGGTGGAACGAGACCCAGGTGGCGCCGCCCGAGGTGCTCAGCAGGGCGTTGAGCAGCGGCCAGTCGGAGACCGCGTCGGTGCCGTCCTTCATGGCTTCGGTCTCGCGGTTGGGGCTGGCCACCGAGCCGCAGTCCAGGTGGTCGCGGCCGATGACGATGGGCGCCTTGAGCTCGCCCGTGCGCACCATCTCGTTGAAGGCCAGCCCGGCCAGGTGGCGTTCGCCCAGGCCCAGCCAGCAGATCCGCGCGGGCAGGCCCTGGAAGCTGATGCGCTCCTTGGCCATCTCCAGCCAGCGCACCATGTGCTTGTTCCCGGGGAACAGCTCCTTGAGCTTGGCGTCGGTCTTGTAGATGTCTTCGGGATCGCCGCTCAGGGCCACCCAGCGGAACGGGCCCTTGCCTTCGCAGAACAGCGGCCGGATGTAGGCGGGCACGAAGCCGGGGAAGTCGAAGGCGTTGGCGACGCCATTGTCCTTGGCCACCTGGCGGATGTTGTTGCCGTAGTCCACCACCGGGATGCCCATGGCGTGGAAGTCGAGCATGGCCTGCACATGCAGAGCGCAGGAGTGCCCGGCCTCGGCGTTCAGGCGGGCGTGCTGGGACGGGTCGGCCTGGGCGGCCTTCCACTGCGGCACGGTCCAGCCCACCGGCAGGTAGCCGTTGATCAGGTCATGGGCCGAGGTCTGGTCGGTCACCAGGTCCGGGCGCATGCCGCCGGCCTGGGCCCGCTTGACCAGCTGGGGCAGGATCTCCGCGGCGTTGCCCAGCAGGCCGATGGACACCGGCGTGCGGCTTGCGCAGTGCAGCTTGACCAGGCGCAGGGCGTCTTCCAGGTCCTTGGCCTGCAGGTCCAGGTACTTGGTGCGCAGACGGAAGTCGATGCTGGTCTGCTGGCATTCGATGTTGAGCGAAACCGCGCCCGCCAGGGTGGCGGCCAGGGGCTGGGCCCCGCCCATGCCGCCCAGGCCGGCGGTGAGGATCCAGCGCCCGGCCCATTCGCCCCCGTAGTGCTGCCGCCCCGCCTCGGCGAAGGTCTCGAAGGTGCCCTGGACGATGCCCTGGGCGCCGATGTAGATCCAGGAGCCGGCGGTCATCTGGCCATACATGAACAGGCCCTTGCGGTCCAGTTCATGGAACTTCTCCCAGGTGGCCCAGCGCGGCACCAGGTTGGAATTGGCGATCAGCACCCGGGGCGCGTCGGCGTGGGTCTGGAACACGCCCACCGGCTTGCCGGACTGGATCAGCAGGGTCTCGGTCTCGCCCAGCTTCCTGAGCGCGGCCAGGATGGCGTCGTAGCAGGGCCAGTTGCGCGCGGCCCGGCCGATGCCGCCGTAGATGACCAGGCTCTTGGGGTTCTCCGCCACTTCCGGATCGAGGTTGTTCTGGATCATGCGGTAGGCGGCCTCGATGAGCCAGTTCTTGCAGCTCAGCTGGGTGCCCCGGGGGGCATGGATGACCCGGGTTTCGTCCCGGCGCAGATCCTCGGTTGCCATTGTCGTGTTCATACTTTCTCCTTTCGCTGCTTTTTTTCCAGCATCCCGGCCAGCTTGCCGTCGCCATGGGCCATGGCGCGCTCCAGCAGGGCCTGGGCGTCGGCCAACAAGCGGGCGCAACGGTCCTGCAGGTCCGCGGTGAAGGCCGGATCGGTGATGTCCTTGAGGTTGATCAGCACGTTCCAGATGCCGCCGCGCAGCCCGGCGAAGCCCATCTGCAGGCCCACCATGGCGTCGGTGATGGAGGCCGCGAGACCCGAGGCCATGGCCAGGTCCGCCGCCCGCATCACCTCCAGGCAGGCGCTGGCCGTGGCCCAGGGCACCTCGACCGCCAGCTTGAGGCCCTCCTGCATGGCAGCTTCCCGGGCGGCCTTTTCCCCGGCCGTGCCCTGGGGCAGGCGCCGGGCTTCCATGTAGCTGTTGAAGGCATTGGTGTCGTCGTCCACCGCCAGGACCAGCTGATCCTTGAGCCGCTGGCCCTGCTCGGCGGCGGCCAGCACTGCGGCTTCGTCCTGCGGACTTCTGCTCTTTCCTTGGGCGAGGTTGGCCACCATCGACGCCAGCCCGGCGCCGAGCGCCCCCGCCAGGGCGGCGATCGAACCGCCCCCCGGCGCCGGCGTGTCGCGGCTGACCTCATCCACCAGTTCGGCGCAGGTCAGGTCCACCAGCCCGTGCTCCAGCTTGCGCGGCAGGCCCAGCACCTTCTTGTCGATCTCGAACGGCGCCACGTCGGCCAGCCCCATGGAAAACACTGCATTCTCCAGCAGGTCGGGCACCGGGATGAACGGCGACTTGCCCTGCTGCTTCAGGTAGAAGCGGCCGGCCTGGGCCAGCGCCTGGAACGGCACCAGGCCGACGATCTCGCTGCCGGTGACCACCAGCCCCCGCTCGGCGGCCATCCGGCGGGTGGCCTCCAGTACCGCCTGGGGCGGCGTCACCTTGTAGTTGGTCAGGTTGATGGAGAGCTGGGCCCGCTTGTAGGTATCCACGTACCAGCCGATCGCCTTGCAATAGGTGAACATTCCGGCCCGGTAGGCCTTCTGCCCGGCCACGTCCTTGCTGGCGTCGATATCGTTGAGGCGCAACAGGCGGCGCAGGTCGTAGCCGTGGAGCTCCTGGCAGTGGGCCTCCAGCTCGGCGAAGCTCGCGGCGTCGAACTCGCAGTTGCCGCAGGGATAGCAGCCCTCGGCGTAGCGCAGCTCCTTGCCGCTGCTGTAGAAGGGGCTGGTCTGGCCGCGCCGGGCGACCCGGCCCTTTTCCCGCAGCTCGAAGGCGATGTCGGTGGCGTGCGCTTTGTCCCGGCTGTTGAGGGTGATGTTGTAGGCGACCAGGAACTCCCGGGCGCCGGTGATCAGGGCGCCGGCCTTGGGGTTGAACCGCGCGGGGCCGAAGTCGGGCGCCCACTGGGGATCCTTGAGCTTCTCGGCGAGCCCTTCGTACTCGCCCTTGCGCACCACGGCAAGGTTGCTGCGTTCCGGACTGCTGGCGGCCTTCTCATAGAGATAGACCGGCAGCTCCAGCTCGCGGCCCACCCGGGCGCCCAGCTGGCGGGCCAGCTCGGCGCATTCCTCCAGGGTGATTCCCTCCACCGGCACGAACGGGCAGACATCGGTCGCCCCCATGCGCGGATGGGCGCCGTGATGGCTGGCCATGTCCAGCACTTGGGCCGCGGTCTTCACCGCCTGGAAGGCCGCTTCCACCACCTGCTCCGGAGCGCCCACGAAGGTGACCACGGTGCGGTTGGTGTCGGCCCCCGGGTCCACATCCAGCAGCCGGACCCCGGCAACCGCGGTGATGGCATCGGTGATCACCTTGATCTTGGCCAGATCGCGGCCTTCGGAAAAGTTGGGAACGCACTCGACAATGCGATGGGACACGGAATACCTCGTCGGTGAGGGGGTTCTTGGCAACTAGGTAAAGACATGCCTATACAATCACGAAAGGCTGCCCCTGGAAAGGCAAATTTCATCCCTGGGCGTGCCCGGCAAGGCCGCCGATGGGAGCCGCCCCGCATTTGTTATGTACATTTCCAGCCCGGAGCCGGGGTTCCGGGTTCAGCGGCCCAAGGTGATCTTGAAATCCCTGGGCAGATCCGGGGTCTTGCCCAGCCGGCCGGGGCCCTGCGGACCCGAACTGATGGACATGCCCCGGCTCATGCTGGTCCGGGCGGAATCGCCGGTGCTGCCGACGCCCTCCAGGCGCAGCTTGAACTCGCCGACGTTGGTCGCGCGCTTGAGCGCTTCTTCGACAGTGATGAGTCCTTCCTGAAGCAGGAAATAGAGGCTCTGGTCGAAGGTCTGCATGCCGTACTGGGAGGTGCCCTGGGCGATCACTTCCCGCAGGCCCTTGGTCCTGTCCTTGTCCTCGATGCAGGCTTTCACGGTTTCCGTGGCCACCATCACCTCCACCGCCGGAACCCGGCCCTGGCCGTCGGCCCGGGGCACCAGGCGCTGGCTGATGACCGCCCGCAGCACTTGGGAAAGCTGGATGCGGATCTGCTTCTGGTGGTGGGGCGGGAACACCGAGATCACCCGGTTGACCGTCTCCGCCGCGTCCAGGGTGTGCAGGGTGGAGAACACCAGGTGGCCGGTCTCGGCGGCGTGGATGGCGGTCTCGATGGTCTCGTAGTCACGCATCTCGCCCACCAGGATCACGTCCGGATCCTGGCGCAGCGCGGCCCGCAGCGCGGTGGAGAAGGACCGGCAGTCGGCCTCCACTTCCCGCTGGTTGATGATCGAAAGGTTGTCCTTGTGCAGGTACTCGATGGGGTCCTCGATGGTCAGGATGTGCTCGGTGCGGGTGGCATTGATCAGGTCGATCATGGCCGCCAGGGTGGTGGACTTGCCCGAGCCGGTGGTGCCGGTGACCAGCACCAGGCCGCGCTGCTCTTCGCAGATCTTGTTCAGCACCCGGGGCAGCATCAGGTCGTCGATGGAGAATATCCGCCGGGGGATGACCCGCAGCACCATGCCCACCGTGCCCCGCTGGTTGAAGATGTTGCAGCGGAACCGGCCCAGCGCCGGGACCGAGTAGGCCAGGTCGATGTCCATGTTCTCCTTGAACTTCGCCTTCTGCCGGTCGGTGCCCATGATCGAATAGGCCATGGCGATGGTGTCTTCCTGCACCAGCTTCTTGAACTGGGTGAGCTGGGTCAGCCGGCCCTTCACCCTGCCGATAGGGTAGTTGCCGACCTTCAGATGCAGATCTGAACCGCCCAGATCAACGATCGTGGTAAGCAGTTCATTTATATGCATGGCCAACTCCAATGAGTAATAAATTTACAGCGGGAGCATTGGTACAACAGTTTAATCCTACCCCTTGAAATCCGCCCTACGGGATTTGCCACCGCCCTGTTAAAATCAAGGGTTCTGCCCCGGCCGTCGTTCACCGGGGCTTCCAAGTTCTTTCCAAGGACCCGCATGACCGCCATCGAGAAGATCCGCAACATCGCCATCATCGCCCACGTCGATCATGGCAAGACCACGCTGGTGGACGCCATGTTCAAGGGCGCCCACATGTTCCGGGACAACCAGCGGGTCCAGGAACGGGCCATGGACAGCAACGACCAGGAGCGGGAGCGCGGCATCACCATCCTGGCCAAGACCACGGCCCTGCACTGGGGCGGCTACCGCTTCAACATCGTCGACACCCCCGGCCACGCCGATTTCGGCGGCGAGGTGGAGCGGGTGCTCAGCATGGTGGACTCGGTGCTGCTGGTGGTGGACGCCTTCGACGGCCCCATGCCCCAGACCAAGTTCGTCACCCGCAAGGCCCTGGCCCTGGGCCTGCGGCCGATCGTGGTGATCAACAAGATCGATCGTCCCGGCGCCCGGCCGACCTGGACCCAGGACGCGGTGTTCGACCTGCTGATCGAACTGGGCGCCACCGACGCCCAGCTGGATTGCTGCTTCGTCTTCGCCAGCGCCAAGATGGGCTACGCCATGATGGACATCAACGATCCCAGCGACAGCCTCGACCCGCTGTTCGACGCCATCGTCAAGCACTGCCCGTGCCCCACCGGCGACCCCAAGGCGCCCCTGCAGATGCTGGTCACCCTCATGGACTACAACGACTTCGTCGGCCAGATCGGCATCGGCCGGATCGTCAACGGCCAGATCAAGGTCAACGAGCAGGTGGCCCTGATCAAGCGCGACGGCACCGTGCAGACCCAGAAGGTCTCCATGCTCTACGGCTTCGAGGGCCTCACCCGGGTCAACCTGACCGAGGCCTCCGCCGGCGAGATCATCGCCCTGGCCGGCATTCCCGATATCCGGGTGGGCGAGACCATCGCCTCCATGGAAGATCCCCAGGCCCTGGACTACGTGGAAATTGATGAGCCCACCATTTCCATGATGTTCGTGGTGAATAATGGTCCCTTCGCCGGCCTGGACGGCAAGTACACCCAGAGCCGGCGCATCCGTGAACGGCTCATGAAGGAACTGCAGTTCAACGTGGCCCTGCGGGTGGAGGACACCGACAGCC
Organism: uncultured Mesoterricola sp.; assembly: GCA_964627225.1. GTDB lineage: Bacteria > Acidobacteriota > Holophagae > Holophagales > Holophagaceae > Mesoterricola. Next base: position 71,875 of record CAZVHQ010000009.1, on the reverse strand, counting down.
CGGATTCCTTCAAGGTCTCCGGCCGGGGCGAGCTGCACCTCTCGGTGCTCATCGAGACCATGCGCCGGGAAGGCTTCGAGATCTGCGTCAGCCGGCCCGAAGTGATCCTGCACACCGATCCGGAGACCGGGGAGAAGCTGGAGCCCTACGAGGACCTGTCCATCGACGTGCCGGAAGCGGCCATGGGCATCGTCATGGAGAAGCTGGGCGGGCGCAAGGCCGAGATGCAGGACATGGGGCAGGAGCTGGGCCGGGTGCGCCTGCACTTCAAGATCCCCAGCCGCGGGCTGATCGGCTACCGCTCGGAGTTCATGACCGACACCCGGGGCGAAGGCATCATCCACAGCCTGTTCAGCCACTACGGTCCCTACAAGGGCGAACTGCCCCGGCGCAAGAACGGCGTGCTGATCTCCATGGACCAGAGCGAATCCGTGGGCTTCGCCCTGATGAACCTGGAGGAGCGCGGCGTCATGTTCATCCAGCCCGGCACCAAGTGCTACGAGGGCATGATCGTCGGCGAGCACTCGCGCGAGAACGACCTGGTGGTGAACATCGCCAAGAGCAAGAAGCTGAGCAACATGCGTACGTCCAGCAGCGACGAGGCCACCCGCATCACCCCGCCCAGGGAGCACACCCTCGAGCAGGCGCTGGAGTACATCGAGGATGACGAGCTGGTGGAGGTGACCCCCAACTCCATCCGCATGCGCAAGCGCATCCTGTCCGAGAACGACCGCAAGAAGGCCGATCGAAAGTCTTCCAACCAGGGATAGTTACAAAATTACCCGCGCTCTTGCGGGAGTCCGGCCAGGAATGACATACTTGAGGCCAGGTTGCTTTCCGGATCTGGCGGGCCGAGCGCGCCGTTGAACCCGTGGCGCGCCGGTCTCATTGATGCATTTTCTTTGACGCTCCCTTCCCGCACGTGACTGCCGACGGGCCGCCGCGTGCCGGAAGGGACCTGAACGAAAGGTGGCAAGCGCATGTTCCTGGTAGTCAGCAACGAGGAAATTGCTCCGCAAGTGCATCGGATGGTCATCGCCGCGCCGCGGGTGGCGCGCTCGCGCAAGCCGGGCCAGTTCGTCATCGTCCGCTGCGGCGCGGGCCGGGAGCGCATCCCGCTCACCATCGCCGACGACGATCCCGCGGCCGGCACCATCACCCTGATCATCCAGGCGGTGGGCATCAGTACCCGGGAGATCGTGGCGGTGCCGGCCGGCGGCGCCCTGTCCGACGTGGCCGGGCCGCTGGGCCAGCCCACCGAGATCGAGCAGCTGGGCCGGGTGGTCTGCGTGGGCGGCGGCGTCGGCACGGCGGTGCTGTTCCCGCTGGCCAAGGGGCTGGCGGAGGCGGGCAACGAACTGACCACCATCATCGGCGGGCGCAGCGAGCAGTACGTCATCCTGCAGAAGGAGCTCGGCGCCTTCTCCAAACACCTCTACGCCACCACGGAAGACGGCAGCTGCGGCGAGAAGGGCTTCGTCACCCTGCCGCTCAAGCGCATCCTGGAGGACCCCGGGCAGCGCCCCGCCGCCGTCTACGCGGTCGGCCCGGTGCCGATGATGAAGGCGGTGTGCGATCTCACCCGGGGCTTCGGCGTGCGCACCATCGTTTCGCTCAACCCCATCATGGTGGACGGCACCGGCATGTGCGGCGGCTGCCGGGTGACGGTCGGCGGCCAGGTCAAGTTCGCCTGCGTGGACGGCCCGGAATTCGACGGGCACCAGGTGGATTTCCGCGAGCTTTCGACCCGCCAAGCCACCTACCTCGAACTGGACGCCCACGGCTGCCGGCTGGACCAGCAGATCGCCGAATTGAAAAAGGACTGACCCATGAGCAACCTGTCCATCAAAGAGCGTCTGGCCCTTTCCCGGGTGAAGATGATCGCCCAGGACGCCCGGGAGCGCGCCTGCAACTTCCGTGAAGTCAACCAGGGTTTGACCGCTGAACTGGCCCAGCAGGAGGCGCAGCGCTGCCTGGTCTGCAAGAACAAGCCGTGCATGGAAGGCTGCCCGGTGGGCGTGCGCATTCCCGATTTCCTCACGGCCGTGGCCGAAGGCGATTTCCGGCAGGCCGCCCGGATCCTCCGGGTGGACAACGCCCTGCCCGCCACCACCGGCCGGGTCTGCCCGCAGGAAGTGCAGTGCGAAGGCGTCTGCGTGCGCGGCAAGAAGGGCCAGCCGGTGGCCATCGGCTTCCTGGAACGCTGGGTGGCCGACTGGGCCGCCGAAAACATGCCGAAGGAAGCGCCCCCCGCGGTCCAGACCGGGTTCAAGGTCGCCGTGGTCGGTTCAGGCCCGGGCGGCCTGACCGCCGCGGGCGAACTGGCGCGCATGGGGCACAAGGTGCACGTGTTCGAGGCGCTCCATGACACCGGCGGGGTGCTGCGCTACGGCATCCCCGAATTCCGCCTGCCCAAGACCATCGTCGACCGGGAAGTGGAGAACCTGCGCGCCCTGGGCGTGACCATTGAATGCAACGTGATCATCGGCCGGACCCTCACGGTGGACCAGATCGCCGCGGAGTTCGACGCGGTGTTCATCGCCAACGGCGCCGGACTGCCGATGTTCATGAACGTCCCCGGGGAAAACCTCAAGGGCGTCTATTCCGCCAACGAATACCTCACCCGGGTCAACCTGATGGGCGCCTGGATGGACGTGGAAGGTGGCACCCCCATCGCCCGCGGCGAGACCGTGGTGGTGTTCGGCGCCGGCAACGTGGCCATGGACTCGGTGCGCACCGCCAAGCGCCTGGGCGCGGCCCACGCCATCTGCGCCTACCGGCGCACCCGGACCGAGATGCCGGCCCGGGCCGAGGAGATCGAGCACGCGGAAGAAGAGGGCATCGACTTCCAGTTCCTGGTGGCCCCGGTGGAGATCCTGGGCGACGCCAAGGGCTGGGTGCGCGCGGTCAAGCTGCAGCGGATGGAACTGGGCGAACCCGACGCTTCCGGCCGGCGCCGTCCGGTGCCGGTCCAGGGGAGCGAATTTGAGATGCCCTGCAACATCGTCGTGGTGGCCCTGGGCACCACCGCCAACCCGCTGCTGACCAACACCACCCCGGCCTTGAAGCTCAACAAGTGGAAGAACATCGTGGTGGACGAAAGCCAGGCCACCACCATGCCGGGGGTGTTCGCCGGCGGCGACATCGTGCGCGGCGGCGCCACGGTGATCCTGGCCATGGGCGACGGCAAGGCGGCCGCCCGCGGCATCGACCAGTACCTGAAGACCCGGACGCCGAAGGCCTAGCAGAGGCCGAGCCGTGCGATACTCTGCCGATGCCCACTCCAGTTCCCTGCCCCGCACCGCTGGCCCTCTGCGACGAAGGCCTGGCGGAGTGGCACCAGTTCCACCAGGATGCCATGGCCAGGATGTCGGAACTGGCCCTTGCCCTGGACTGCCAGGGCTGGCCGGGAGTGGAGCGGGCCTGCCGGTGGGTCCATGAAGCGTTCCACCCGCACAACCAGTGGGAGGAGCAGTGGCTGTTTCCCCTGCTGGAGCGGGTGGGCAGCGGGCCGCTGGGGGAGCAGCTGAAGCTGGACCACCGGGAGATGGGCGACCTTGCCCAGGCCATCCTGGACGGCTCCACCGGCGGCTGGGTGGCGGATCCCAGCCCGCACGGCCTGCGGGCGCGCCGGCTGCTGGACTTGGTGCGCCAGCACATCGATACCGAAGTGCACTGCATGCTGCCCCTGCTCCAGGGCCAGCCGACCGGCGCCCCGGCCGGCGAAGGCTACCAGACTAGCCCCGGGCGTAGCGCTGCAGCTTCTGGATGTCCAGGATGCGCACCACCGGGAACGTGCTCTGGATCAGCCCCAGATCGGCCAGCAGACGCAACGCCCGGCTGAACGCCTCGCGGCTGGCGCCGATGCACTGGGCCAGGTCCTCCTGGGTTTCCCGGAACTCCACCAGCGCCCGCCCGGGGTTGCGCCCCTGGTATTCCAGGATCAGCTGGGCCACCCGTTCCGGCACGGAGTGCAGGCTGAGGGTCTCCACCAGGGAGATGAGATGGCGGATCTTGCCGGCGAAATGCTGGATGAGGCACATGGCCACGGCGTTGTTCCGGCCGGCCATGAGCCGCAGCGGCATGGCCGGGATCAGCCAGCACTCGGTCTCGCCGTGGGCTTCGGCGCCCGAAGCGGCCAGGCCTCCGTCGAACACCTGGACCTCGCCGACACAGGTGCCCGGCTGCAGGATGTCGATGACCTGGACCTTGCCGCGGCCGTCGGTGCGGAACACCTTCAGGGCCCCCTGGATCACCACGAACACCCCGGGCATGGCCTCGCCCTGGGTGAACACCGGCGCGCCGTCCGCATAGCGCCGAAGCTCGCTCACGGCCGCCAGTTCCTCGGCTTCGGCGATGGGAAGTCCCGCCAGGTAGTCTATTCGTCTCAAGTTCACCACAGCCTGGCCCATGGGGTCGCCTTCCCTTCACAGTGATTTGTATCACACCTGGCCGGTGGCCGGGAACAAGGGTTATTCGTCGGCGCAGACGGGTAGGTTGGGAAAGATCAAAGAAGGGACGTTTTTAAAAGGCAAATTATGCCCAGTCAAAAAAGCCCCGATAAACGGGGCTTCAGGTCCATGGCGGGTGAAGCTACTTCACGCGCTCCATGAAGGTGCGATCGACGGTGTTGACCCGGATCTTCTCACCGGCCTCGATGTAGGGCGGAATCCCGACGGTGACGCCGTTCTCCAGCTTGGCCGGCTTGTAGGAGCCGGTGGCGTTGGCGTTCTTCATGACCGGCTCGGTCTCCAGGACGGTCAGCACGACACTGGGGGGCAGGGTGATGTTGAGCGGGTTGCCGTCGTGGAACTCGACTTCCACTTGCATGTTGGGCTGCAGGAAGGCGGCGTCGTCGCCCAGGAACTCCTTGGGCAGCTCGATCTGCTCGTAGGTCTCGCCGTTCATCAGCACGAAATGGTCGCCGTCCTGGTACAGGAACTCCATCATGTGCTGTTCAAGGCTGACCTTGTCGACCTTCTCGGCGGAACCGAAGCGGTTCTCCCGGTTGAGGCCGTCCTTCAGGCGCTTCATCTTGGTGGCGATGCGGGCGGGCAGGTTGCCGGGCGTCTGGTGCTCGACGAAGGTGACCCGGCAGAGCTCGTTCTCGAAATTGACGATCATTCCGACCCGAAGCTGCACGGCATTGATGAACGGCATGGAACCTCCTCTTGGACTTCCTGTTTCCCATGAAAACCAAAAATGGCCCCCGAGGGAACCCAGGGGCCGCTTGGATCATGGTGGGCATACCAGGATTCGAACCTGGGACTTCTACCGTGTGAAGGTAGCACTCTACCGCTGAGTTATACGCCCGCGGCTCATTAGAATAGCAAATCCAGCGGGTTTGTCTAGGGTTTGATTTTCAGAAGCGTCGGCAAATTTCCAGACGCAGCGCCTGCGGGTCGGCTTTGCGGCCGTGCCGGCCCCATGCGCCGGCCGGTTCATCGGCCAGGCGCGAGAGGTAGTAGTACTCACTTGCGGCTGCTGAAGGCATTGAGCACGCCCAGCCAGAACGACCAGTCGCGCCATCGCTGGGTGAGCTTCAGGTCCAGGGCGTAGCCGCCCAGGCGTTTCAGGGCCAGGGTCGCCGAACGGGACGGGCTCTGCCGGCCCAGGGCGGCGAAGCCGGTCTGGCCGATGGCGCCGGTGCGCAGGCGGGCGCCCAGCAGCAGGCGGCGGGTGCGCAGGCCGTCGCCTTCGTGCGGGTCGTCCTGCGAGCGCATCGATTCCGGCGCGCCCCCGTCGCCCTGCTCCCGGGTGGCCAGGAGGGTGACGTTCCAGCCCAGGTCCTCCCGGCCGAGCTGGAAGGCGGCGTTGAGCCTGGAGGAGGGGTCCAGCTCGTCCCAGGGCCGGGCGTTGCGGGAGGCTTCCAGGGAAGGGAAAAGGTTCACGCCTCCTTCAGGGCCTGGGCCATGGCCTGGGCGAAGCGGGGCGCCTGGGCCGCGGCCATGCCGCAAATGCCCACCCGCAGGCCTTCCGGCAGCGGCACCACGTAGACGCCCTGGCGCTTGAGGCTGGCGCAGACCGCCGCGGGGTCGGCCGCCTTCAGGGCGATGAAGAAGCCGCCCACCCAGGGGGCGCCCGCCAGGCCCTGCGCCTTGAGGGCCGCATCCAGCGCCTGGGCCCGCCCTTCCAGCACCCCGGACCAGTGCCGGTGCTCGGCCAGAAGGCTCGCCTGGCGTGGCTCGTCCCGCTCCAGGCGCTGCAGCAGCGACTGGGCAGCCCGGGAGCAGTTGGAGAAGGCGCCCCGGCACGAGGTGCCCAAAGCCGCCTGGAGCGCGGCGTCGCGCGTCCAGGGAAACACCAGGGCCCCGCCCCGGCCGCCGTACAGGGTGAGCGCCTTGGACAGGGACAGGCTCGCCCCCACCAGCACCCGGCCTTCTTCGCCCAGGACGGCATACTGGTCCAGGGCCGTCCTGACGTGGGCCGGGTCGGCGGTGTAGTCCAGGTAGGCGCAGTCCAGCACGAGGCTGACCGGGCCCCGCTCCGCCAGCCGGCGCAGCACCGCCATCAGGGCCTCCCGGTCGGCCGGGGCGAGGCTCCGGCCGGTGGGGTTGTGGCAGGGATCGTTGAGCCACACCAGCACCCGCTTCTGCTGGTCCATGAGGGCGTTTCCGGCCCGCAGCCAGGCTTCGGCGTCCAGGGGCCGCCCGGGCTCCGGGAAGGGCGCCGTGACCAGCCCCGCCCCGTTCTCCCCGGCGAGGGTGTTGTAGGGCCCCCAGAACGGCGCGGCCGCCAGCAGCTTCATGCCCGGCTCCAGCAGGTTGCGCACCGAGATGGCCAGGGCGCCGCTGCCACCGGGCGCGGCGCAGCCGGTGCCGAAGCTGTCCAGGCGGGGCCAGTGGCGCCGGACCAGGGCGCGCAGGTAGGCGGGATCGCCGGTGATGGGCGCGTAGGGCATCACTTCCGGAGGGGTGAGCTCGCGCCACAGCGCCTTCACCGTCTCCAGCAGCACCAGCTCCCCGCTGTCCGCGGCCAGGGCCCCCAGGGTGGCGTTCAGCACGTCCTCGCCGCCCGCCTTGCGCTTCTGGGCCTCGGCGTTGAGGGCGAAGATCGGGTCGTCCACCGGAAACTGCCGCCGGGCAGAGATAAGTTGTTCAAGCATCGCTGGCACCTCGTTGCAAATTCTTGTCATTCAAATAATACCTGCTTGCCGCCGGGCCGGGACAGCCGGAAGCGGCGTTCGGCGTTTGCCGGTACACTGGGCGACGCCTGGCCGGAATGGTCGGGAACCGAGGTGAAACTTGATCTATCCCTTCCAAGGCATGGCCCCGAGGATCGGCGCCCGGGTGTTCATCGCCCCCAACGCCACCGTGGTGGGGGACGTCGCCATCGAGGACGACGTCTCGATCTGGTTCAACTGCGTGCTGCGCGGTGACGTCAACGCCATGCGCATCGGCGCCCGCACCAACATCCAGGACCTCTGCTGCCTGCACGTCACCAACGACAAGTGGCCGCTGCTGGTGGAGGAGGAAGTGAGCATCGCCCACAACGTGATGCTGCACGGCTGCACCATCCGCAAAGGCGCGCTGGTGGGCATGAGCTCCACCATCATGGACGGCGCCGAGGTCGGCACCGGCTGCCTGGTGGCGGCCGGGTCCCTCCTGAAGGAGGGCTTCCACGCCCCGCCCCACACCCTGGTGGCGGGCTGGCCGGCCACGGTCAAAGGCGAGCTCTCCCCGGGCCAGCTGGCCCTGGTGGCCGGCGTCTGGCCCCGCTACATCCGCTACAAGGAAGCCTATTTCAAGGACGGATGGGGGATGGCCGTGACCGCCCCGGCGCCCTTCCCGGAACCCGGATTCCGGGACGGCCACCCCTTCCCCTGACCCCGACCCTCCGATTCCGCATTTTCTTCTAGCCCAGGAGGCGGGGTCTGCGGCTAGACTTTCCTTCTAATTATGCAAACACTCACCAATCCCCTTCTGATCCTTCGTGTTCACACCGATCTCCGCCTAGGGTTCGGCCACATCGCCCGGGCCTTGGTGCTGCAGGAGCAGTGGCGCGGCCTGGGCGGCTCCGCCTGCATCGCCGTTTCCGGCGACGAGCGGGCCCGGCGGGTGGGTGCCGGCCAGCACCCGTTCCTCGACCAGCCGCTGCCCTGCGCCACCGCCGATCTGGGCGAGGACCTGAACGCGCCCCTGCCTAGCGAGCTGAAAGCCCAGGGCACCGTGGTGCTGGTGGACCACTGGGAGACCACCCCGGCCGAGTTGCAGGCGCTCCGGCCGCTCAAGGTGGCTCTCATGGAGGATGAGACCGACGTCCACGAAAAGGCCGACCTCCTGTTCCAGCCCTTCCTGGAAGGGGTGAGTTGGCCGGTCTCGCCCCTCAAGATGGTGGGCGGGCGCAAGGTCCGGCCCCTGGAAGCCCAGCACGGCACCTGCCGGGTGCTGCGCGGCTCGCATTTCATCGTGGTGGACGGCCAGGCGCTCCAGGCCCGGCCCCGGCGCGAGCCGCTGCAGCCGCTGGCGGTGCATAAACTGCTGGTGACATTCGGCGGCACCGACGGACCGGGCCTGGCCCGGCGCGCCTTCGAGGTGCTCGCGGCGCTCACCGCCACCGGCCGCTGGTCCGGCAGTTGCACCCTGCTGGCCCCCCGGGGCCTGAACCGGCCCCCCTTCCCCGGCTGCCGGATCCTGCCCAGCCTGCCCGGCCTCACCCGGCGCATTCCCGAATTCGACGCCCTGTGGTGCGCTGGCGGGCTGACCCTGTCCGAGGCCATGTGCCTGGGCGTGCCGGCCGCCACCTGGGGCCAGAACGAACGCCAGCACTTCATGCTTTCGGACATCGCCCTGCACAACGGCTGCCTGGACCTGGGCCTGGGGCTGGACGCCAACCCGGCGGCCACCGCGGCCTCCCTGGCGCAGTGGCTCGGCCCCGAAGGCCAGGAGGCCCGGCAGGAACAGGTGCGCGACGGCATGGCGCTGGTCGACGGCATGGGCGCCAACCGGGTCGCCCAGGAGCTCTGGGCCCTCGCCGGTCAATGATGATTGTAAAAACATCCCTTGACCCTCGCGGGGTAAGGCGATAAGGTTTTCTTTCTGCGCACCCCATGATGGGTGGCGTTTTGAGTATGTCCTTACGGAAGTTTCGGAGTTTGGCCATGAGCACCTATTTCCCCAAAGGCCTGGATAAGATCGCTCGCAAGTGGTTCGTGGTGGATGCCACCGGGCTGCCGGTGGGGCGCCTGAGCACCGTCGTCGCCGACGTGCTCTCCGGCAAGAGCAAGCCCACCTGGACCCCCTTCCTGGACATGGGCGATCATGTCGTCGTGATCAACGCCGCCAAGGCGATCTTCACCGGCAAGAAGAACTCGACCAAGATGTACCGGCGCACCACCACCCAGCCGGGCAGCATGGTTGAAGTGCGCGCCGACGTGCTGAAGAATACCTTCCCCAGCCGGATCATCGAATCCGCCGTCAAGGGCATGCTCCCCAAGGGCCCGCTCGGCCGGGCCATGTATCGCAAGCTGAAGGTCTATGAGGGCGCCGAGCACCAGCAGGCCTCCCAGCAACCCGAACCCATGACCATCAAGCTGTAAACCTTACCGAGGCTATGACAATGGCGATTTCGCAAAACTACGGAACTGGTCGGCGCAAATCCTGCACTGCCCGCGTCTTCATGCGCCCCGGCACCGGCAAGGTCGTGGTCAACGGCCGCACCCTTGAGAACTACTTCCCCAACGCCGTGCTGCGCATGGTGGTGCACCAGCCCCTGACGCTGGCCGACCTGGAGAACAAGTTCGACCTGGTCGTCACCGTCGCCGGCGGCGGCCCCGCCGGACAGGCTTCGGCCATCCGCATGGGCCTCTCCCGCGCCCTGCTGAGCTACAACGACCAGCTCAAGAGCATGCTGCGCCAGGCCGGTCTGCTCACCCGCGATCCGCGCATGAAGGAACGCAAGAAGCCCGGTCAGATGGGCGCCCGCCGCCGCTTCCAGTTCTCGAAGCGCTAGTCTTTGCCAACGCTTTTCCACTGCGGGGAGACATGTTCTCCCCGTCTTTGTCTTTGACGGGTCCCGTCCCCTTGGGCGGAACCGATTCGGGTGGAAACACCTTTCATCCCACACCTCCGGGAGGCCGACATGGCTGCGATTCAAATGAAGGAACTGCTTGAAGCGGGCGTCCACTTCGGGCATCAGACCAAGCGCTGGAACCCCAAGATGAAGAAGTACATCTTCGGGGCGCGCAACAGCATCTACATCATCGACCTGCAGAAGACGCTGCGGCTCTGGAACCAGGCCGCCAACTTCCTCACCAAGTGCGCCAGCGAGGGCAAGACCTTCCTGTTCGTGGCCACCAAGCCCCAGGCCCAGGAGCTGATCGCCGAGCAGGCCCAGCGCTGCGGCGCCTACTACGTGAACAACCGCTGGCTGGGCGGCATGCTGACCAACTTCTCCACCATCAAGAAGTCCCTGGACAAGCTGAAGGAGATCGAGGCCACCCTGAACGATCCGGCCCGCACCGCGACGCTCTCCAAGAAGGAGATCCTCACCCTGACCCGCAGCAAGGAGAAGCTGGAAGCCTCCTTCGCCGGCATCCGCGACATGCGCGCCGTGCCCGACGTGATCTTCGTGATCGATCCGCACCGGGAGGACATCGCCGTCACCGAGGCGGTCAAGCTGGGCATCAAGCTGGTGGGCCTGGTGGACACCAACTGCGACCCCGACAAGATCAACTACGTGATCCCCGCCAACGACGACGCCATCCGCTCCATCCTACTGTTCTCCGAGCGGGTCGCCGACTCCATCCTCGAGGGGCGCCAGTCCTTCCAGGACAAGAGCGACAACGACGACATGAAGGCCATGATGGCCGAAAAGATGGAAGAAGGCACCGAGGCCTAGGCCAACCCAGACAAGCGGTCAGGCGTCGGCTCCCTTTGGCTGATTCCTGACCGCTCGGCACTTCAATCCCAGATCAATTACAAGGAGTTTCCCATGGCTTATACCGCCCTGGATGTCAAAGCCCTCCGCGACAAGACCGGTCTCGGCATGATGGATTGCAAGAAGGCGCTGGAAGAGAACGGCGGCGACATGGAGAAGGCGATCGACTACCTGCGCAAGAAGGGCCTCGCGGCCTCGGCCAACAAGGCCAGCCGGATCGCCACCGAAGGCATCGTCGAATCCTACATCCACCCCGGCGGCCGGGTCGGCGTGCTGGTGGAAGTGAACTGCGAGACCGACTTCGTCGCCCGCACCGAGGCCTTCCAGCGCCTGGTGCGCGAGATCGCCATGCACGTGGCGGCCCACGACCCCCAGCCGCGCTTCGTCACCAAGGACGAGGTCACCCCATCCTTCCTGGAGAAGGAGAAGGAGATCGCCACCGAGCAGGCCCTGGCCACCGGCAAGCCGGCCAACGTGGTGGAAAAGATCGTCGAAGGCAAGATGAACAAGATCTTCGAGGAAGTCTGCCTGCTTGAGCAGAAGTTCATCATGAACGACGATGTCACCGTGGCCCAGTACCTCTCCACCAAGACCGCCGAGATCGGCGAGAAGCTCAGCATCCGCCGCTTCACCAAATATGTGCTGGGCGAAGGCCTGGAAAAGCGCAAGGATGATTTCGCCGCCGAAGTGGCCGCCCAGTCCGCCGCCGCCAAGTAGGATTGATCCAGCATACGCACTGACGAAAAGGCGGCCCCGGGCCGTCTTTTCCATGTCATGAGGTACACGATGAGCAAAGTCGCATGGTTGTTTCCGGGCCAGGGCTCCCAGGCGGTGGGCATGGGGGTGGACCTGGCCGCGGCCGAACCCGCGGCCAAGGCCGTGCTCCAGGAGGCCGACGCGGCCCTGGGCTTCCCCCTTTCGGCGCTGATGGCCCAGGGGCCCGAGGACCAGCTGAAGCTGACCGAGCACACCCAGCCCGCCATCCTCACCCACAGCACCATGGTGGTCCGGGCCTTCGGCCCGCGCCTGCCCCGGCCTGATTTCGTGGCCGGCCACTCCCTGGGCGAGTACAGCGCCCTGGTGGCCAACGGCGCCCTGGACTTCGGCGCCGCGGTGACCACGGTGCGCGAGCGCGGCCGGGCCATGCAGGAGGCGGTGCCGGTGGGCGTGGGTGCCATGGCGGCGATCCTCGGCATGGGCGCCGTGGACGTGGAAGCCGCCTGCCGCACCGCCCAGACCCAGACCGGACAGGTGGTGGTGCCGGCCAATTTCAACGGCCCCGGGCAGATCGTCATCGCCGGCCACGCCGAGGCGGTGGAAGCCGCCATGGAACTGCTCAAGGCCCGCGGCTGCCGCAAGATGATGAAGCTCCCGGTGAGCGCCCCCTTCCACAGCCCGCTGATGGAGCCCGCCCGGGCGCGCATGCAGCCCGTGCTGGAGGCCCTGGCCATCGGCGAGCCCACCTGCCCCCTGGCCAACAACGTCGATGCCACCCTGGTGAACGATCCGGAACAGATCCGGGACGGGCTGGTCCGGCAGATCCCCGGCGCCGTGCGCTGGGAGGCGCTCACCGCGCTGCTGCTGGAGCAGGGCGTCACCAGCTTCTTCGAACTGGGCCCAGGCAAGGTCCTGGCTGGCCTGGTGAAGCGCCAGGCCAAGGAGGCCGGGATCGACGTGAAGGCCTGCTCCATCTCCGGCCCCGAAGACTTCCTGGCCGCCCAGTAATGGACCTCGTCTACCTGCACGGCTTCGCCTCCGGGCCCCAGGGCGCCAAGTCGGGCCACTGCCGGCAGTGGTGCGCGGCCAGGAACATCCCGTTCCATGCCCCGGACCTGAACCTGCCGGACTTCGAGCACCTGACCATCACCGCCCAGGTCACGGCGGTGACGGCCCTGCTCCGGGCCATGCCCGAGCCACCGGTGGTGGTGGGTTCCAGCATGGGCGGGCTGGTGGCGGCCGCCGCAAGCCACCTGGGCGCGCCCATGGCCAGGCTGATCCTGCTGGCACCCGCCTTCGGCTTCGCCCGGCGCCGGCTGGCCGAGCCGCGCTGGGCCGGATACCGCAAGCGCGGCACCATGCCCGCCTACCACTATGCCCTGGGCCGCTGGCTCACCCTGGGGCCGGAGCTGCTGGCGGATCTGCCCCAGTGGCAGGTCGACGACCGCTGGCAGCTGGCCCTGCCGGTGGCGATCCTGCACGGCCGCCAGGACGAGGCGGTGCCGCTGGCCGAAAGCGAAGCCTTCGCCGCCCGGCATCCTGCGGCCGTGCTGCGCGTCATGGAGGACGATCACGGCCTGCTGGCGCCAGCTTCCCTGCTGGCCCTGGACGGCCTGCTGGAGGAAGCCTTCGTCCGATAGCTGTCAATGGGCTGCCAACAGGGTGTTAATATAGCTCGATTCATAGCTCATCAGAGGTCCTCTTGGAAACCCAGGCCTGCCTCCTGTTGATCGAGGACGACCCGGCGCAGCGTCTTCTGCTGGCGGCCTACCTGCGGCGGGATGGCTTCGAGGTGCTGGAGGCGGCGACCATGGCCCGGAGCCGTGCGCTCATGAAGGGCAGCCCCCCGGACCTGGTGCTGCTGGACCTGAACCTGCCGGACGGCGATGGCCTCGAACTGGCGCGCGAGCTGCTCCGGCGGGAGATCCTCACGATCATCGTCACCAGCCGCCCCGAGGACCGCATCCCGGCCCTCGAGCTGGGCGCGGATGACTACCTGGACAAGCCCTGCCAGCCCAGGGAACTGCTCGCCCGGGTGCGCAACCTGCTGCGCCGGCGCGGCAGGCCGGCGCAGTGTTTCGGCGGCTACCGCCAGGACAGGGAGCGGCGCAGCATGGTGGACGCCGACGGCCGCGCGGTGAACCTGACCCGGGGCGAATTCGATCTGCTGGCCGCCCTGGTCGAGGCCCGGGGACGGGTGGTGAGCCGGGCCGACCTGCTGGAATGCATCAGCCCGGACGGCACCTCCACCGCCGGCCGCAGCGTGGACGTGCTGATCTCGCGCCTGCGCCGCAAGCTGGAGGCAGACCCCGGCAACCCGCGGTTCCTGGTCACCGTGCCTGGGCTCGGCTACCGGCTCCAGGACTGAAGCCATGGCCCCCGTCGAGCGCATCCTGCTTTCCCCGTGGACCGGCGAATTCCTGGATCCCGGCCAGGAAGCCGCCTTCCAGGCCGACAACTGGCCGCGCTTCTGCCGGCAACTGCGGCTCATGGCCGGGCTGGCGGCGGCCGTCTTCGTCGCCGCGCTCTACATCAACTGGCAGGGCTTCGGCGCCGGGGTGGCGTTCCGCACCATGATCGCGCTGCGGGTCGGCACCGGGCTCAGCCTCGCCGCCATCGCCATCGCCAGCCGGCCCTCCTGGCCGCAGCGCCGGGTCCACTGGCTCATCATCGTCACCATCCTGTTCCTGGTGGTGACCCGGGTGACCCAGAACCTGCTCGGCGCCCCGCCGGTCCCCCCGGGCAGCGGCCACCCGGCCCTGGCCCTGCCGGTGATGCCGTTGATGATCTTCGCGGTCATCGCCATTCCCGGCTGGATGGCGGTGCTCTGGAGCGGCGTGGGCTCCCTGCTCTTCGCCCGGGACCAGGTGGCGCAGGGGGGCTTTCTGGCCCCGGCCACCCAGGTGATGCTGCTCAACCTCCTGCTGGCCAACGGCGCCGGCTATGCCTTCCGGGTGGCCTGGAACCGGGTTTCCCGCCGGGACTATGCCCTGCGCGGCGAACTGGAACGCGAGGTGCTGGTGCGCCAGCGCGCGGAACAGGAAGCGCGCCAGGCCGACAGCGCCAAGGGGCGCTTCCTGGCCGCCATGAGCCACGAGATCCGCACCCCGCTGAACGGCCTGCTGGGCGGCGTGCAACTGCTCCAGGAGACCCCGCTCCAGGACGGCCAGGGCCAGCTCCTGGACCTGTTGGCGCGCAGCGGCAACCAGCTGGCGACCCTCCTGGACGACATCCTGGACCTGGCGCGCATCGAAGCGGGCTGCCTGGACCTGACCCGGGAGCCGTTCAGTCCGCTGGAACTGCTGGCCGACGTGCGGGCGGTGGTCTTTGCCCAGGCCCGGTCCAAGGGCCTGGCGTTCCGGGTGGAGCATCCGGTCCCACTGCCGCCAAGCCTGGAAGGCGACGCGCTCCGGCTGCGCCAGGTGCTGATCAACCTGGCCGGCAATGCCGTCAAGTTCACCGCCGCGGGAGCCGTGACGGTCGCTTTGGAGGCCTCCGCCCTGGACGGTGCTGCGCGGTTCCGCTGCCGGTTCTCGGTGCGGGACACCGGCCCGGGCCTGGACGCCGAGGCGCGCGCCCGGATCTTCGCGCCGTTCGAGCGGCTGCACCGGCGCGAGGCCGGCGCCGGCCTGGGCCTGGCCATCAGCCGGGAACTGGTCGACGCCATGGGCGGCGAACTGGTGGTGGATAGCGTTCCCGGCCAGGGCAGCACCTTCAGGTTCACCCTGGAGCTGCCGGCCGGCGCCGCGCTCCTGCCCGCGGCGCCGCCCTTGCCGTCCAGGCCGCTCGCGATCCTGGTGGTGGATGACCAGGAGGCCAACCGGATCGTCGCCGAGGGCCTGCTGGCCAGCCTCGGCCACCGGGTCCGGTCAGTGCCGGGCGGCGCCTCGGCCCTGGCCGCCCTGCGCGCGGAAACCTTCGACGCCGTGCTGCTGGACCTGCACCTGGAGGAGATGGACGGCCTGGCCCTGCTGGGCCACATCCGCGCCCTGCCGGAGCCGATGTCCCAGGTGCCGGTGTTCCTCGCCACCGCCGACGCGGAGCGCTCCCATCTCCAAGCCTGCCTGGACGCCGGCGCCCAGGGGGTGCTGCCCAAGCCGATCCGCAAGACCCGGCTGGCGGCCCTGCTGGCCGGCGTGGGCAGGGTGGCGGCCCCCCTGGTGGATCCGGCCCAGGTGGCCCAGACCCTGGCCGACCTGGGCCCCGGGATCTGGTCCGAGGGCGTCCGCGCCTGCCGGTCTTCCGCCGAGGCCAGCCTGGCGCGCCTGGAAGACCCGGCGTGCGCCGCTTCCGCGCTGCACCAGCTGGCCGGCCTGGCCGCCAACTATGCCATGCCCGCCCTGCTCAGCCAGGTGCGCCGCGCCGAAGCCCTCCTGACCGACTCCGCGCCGATCCCCCTGGAAGAACTGCGCGCGCTGGCGGCAGCATCCCTCGGCGCGCTGGAAGCCAGCTCCAGAGCGCCGGCAGCAGATCCGGCGCCCTGCCCATGAATTCGTCCCTTCAATCCCGCTTGACCGCCGACTTGACCCCGTCGCCAACCGCTTTGGCCCCGTCCCTGATCCCTTCCGCCACCTTCTTCGCGCCGCGCCGCACCGCCTGTCCGGCCTTCTTGACGCCCTCCTTGGCCGCCACCGCGCCGTCATGCACCGTCTGGCCGACCTTCGCCCCGGCTTCGCCCACCGCCCTGCTGGCAGACTTGAGGCTTTCCTTGGCCTGCTCCTTGGGCCCTTCCTGGGCCCCCAGGCTCGGCACCGCGAGTGCCAGCCATCCGCACAGCAGCAGTCGCAACATGGGTTGCCTCCCGCCGCCATTATAGCTTCAGCCCTGGGCAGCTTGGTCAAGCAGGTTTAGTAAATTATTATTTTATTTAGCGCGTCTGATATATTAGTTAGCAGGGTCCGCTGCTGCTATACCTTTGAATGAAAGTCTTGACAACGTCCATTAGCTGTATTTATATGGCCATATCGTTTCCTTTTAGTTCCCATCGTCCCCATCCCAACGCAACACCCCAGCCCATGCAGCGCGGCTCGCTGGTCAGGCCGCGTGTTGAGGATCTGTCTCAAAGCCTCACCAGGAACCTGGCCGCGACCCATGCGTCAGGAGTTACTGCGGATTGATGCCGTAGTTGATAAACTGAATCTCCGGCAGGGAAGCAATAGTATTTTTAATTAATATTTTTCCCACTCACCCACAGAGGAGCACGCTCGTGAAAAAAACGCTGTGCAGTATTCTCGTAGCGGCCATGGCGCTCAGCGCCAGCGCCCAGGCCCCCAGTACTGTCAAGATCGGCTGGTTCGGGCCGGAAACCGGCGATAGCGCCCTCTGGGGCCAGGCCGAACTCGCCACCGTGAAAATGATGGCGGAAGACTACAACGCCAAGGGCGGCGTCGCCATCGGCAGCAAGAAGTACAAGATCGAGATCGTGGCCTATGACGACAAGGGCGACTCGGTCGAGGCCGTCAACGTCGTCAAGCGCCTCATCAGCCAGGACAAGGTCGTCGCCATCGTCGGCGCCCAGGGTTCCGGCGAAGCCATTCCGGTCGCGCCGCTCTGCAACGACGCCAAGGTGCCCCTGGTCGCCTCCACCGCCACCAACCCCAAGGTCACGGTCAACGACAACGGCTCCATCAACGCCTTCGTGTTCCGCGCCTGCTTCACCGACCCCTACCAGGGCAAGGTGGCCGCCTACTTCGCCAACCAGAAGCTCGGCAAGAAGAAGGCCGCGATCCTGATGACGATCGACGATCCCTACTCCACCGGTCTCAGCCAGTACTTCAAGGAAAGCTTCCAGAAGCTGGGCGGCAAGGTGGTCTCCGAAGTGAGCTACACCTCCGGCGAAAAGGACTTCCGCGCCCCGCTCACCAAGATCAAGGCGTCCAATCCCGACGTCATCTTCATCCCGGCCTACTACAACGACGTCGCCCTGGCTTCCAAGCAGGCCCGCGACCTGGGCATCAAGCAGCTGCTGCTGGGCGGCGACGGCTGGCCCTCCGACAACCTGATCTCCCTGGCCGGCAAGTCGCTGGAAGGCTGCCTGTTCATCAACCACCTGGACATGGACGGCGCCGCCGCCAAGCCCATGCGCGACGAGTACAAGAAGAAGTACAACAAGAACGCCGAACTCAACTCCTACATGGTCCACGACGCCCTGCTCATGGTCGTCGATGCCATGCAGCGCGCCAAGTCGGTCGATTCCATCTCCATCCAGAAGGCCCTGACCACCTGCAACCTGCAGGGCATCACCGGCCACATCAAGATCGGCCCCAACCACGATCCCGTCGGCAAGGAAGCCTGGCTGATCAAGATCGTCGGCCCCGACATGAAGTTCCAGGAAAAGTTCGCCACCACCAACTGATCCGAGCCTAAGCCCAAGCCGGTCCGGGGTTCCGGACCGGCTCTTTTTGGATCACCCAACGGGGAGTCACGATGGATCAGTTCCTTCAGCAGCTTGTTAACGGGCTGTCCATAGGCTCGATATACGCGCTCATGGCCGTCGGCTACTCGCTTGTCTATTCGATTATGAATTTCTCGAATTTCGCCCATGGCAGCGTCATCATGCTGGGCGCCTACTTCGGGTTCTACAGCCTCACCGCCCTCGGGGCGCCGTTCAGCGTGGCCTTCATGATCGCCGGCTTCGGCACCGCCGCGGTCGCCGTCATCCTGGAACGGCTCGCCTACAAGCCCCTGCGCGACCGCCGGGCGCCCTTCCTCTACTTCATCATCACCGCCATGGGCGCCTCCATCTTCATCGACAACTCGGTGATCGCCACCATCGGCCCCACCCCCAAGACCTTCCCGACCGAACTGCTGCCCGACTTCCTCAACGGTTCGCCGCTGGAATGGGGCGCCCTCAACATCGGCCGCATCGACCTGGCGATCTTCGTGGTCACGGCGGTCTGCCTGGGCGTGCTGATGCTGTTCATCGACTTCACCAAGCTGGGCAAGGCCATCCAGGCCACCGCCTACAACATGAAGGCCAGCGCCCTCATGGGCATCAACCCGAACTTCGTCATCATCCTGGTGTTCGCCATCGGCGGCGGCGCGGCCGGCATCGCCGGCGTCCTGTACGGCATGAAATACCAGGTGTTCCCCCAGATGAGCGCCATCACGCTCAAATCATTCATCGCAGCCGTGTTCGGCGGCCTCGGCAGCCTGCCGGGGGCCCTGCTCGGCTCGATCCTGCTCGCGCTCATCGAGACCTTCGTATCGGGCTACCTGTCGACCCAATACCGGGACCTCTTCGCTTTCATCATCCTCATTGCCATGCTCGTCGTCCGTCCCTCTGGAATCATGGGCAAGGACGCCGAGGATAAAGCCTAGGAGCCAGGCATGGATTACATACAGGGAATCGCGGTTCTCATCGGCATCAACCTGATCGCCGTCCTGGGCCTGTCCATCCTGACCGGCTTCACCGGGCTCTTCTCCTTCGGCCACGGCGGCTTCATGGCCATCGGCGCCTACGTCTCCGCCATCGTCAGCTCGCGCCTGAACCTGCCGCCGGGGATCGCCTTCCCCGCCGCCATCCTGGCCGGCGCCCTGGCCGCGGGCATCATTTCGGTCTTCATCGGCAAACTCACCCTCAACCTGAAGGGCGACTACTTCTGCATCGCCACCATGGGCTTCGGCGAGGCCGTGCGGGTCATCCTCAACAACGTCAACTACGTCGGCGGCGCGCGCGGCTGGGCCAACCTGCCCAAGTTCACCAGCTGGTGGGTGGTGCTGGTGCTGGACGTGGTCTGCGTCATCATCACCTGGAACATCATCAACTCCCGCCAGGGCCGCAACATGGTCGCGGTGCGCGAAGAGGAGCTGGCGGCCCAGATGGCCGGGGTGAACGTGTTCCGCTCCAAGATGGTGGCCCTGATCGTCAGCGCCGCCCTGGCTGGCGTCGCCGGCGCGCTGATGGCGAACTACATCCAGTTCATCCGGCCGACCATGTTCAACATGGCCAAATCGACCGACCTCACCATCATGGTGATCTTCGGCGGGCTGGGCTCGATCTCCGGCACCATCGCCGGGACCATCCTGCTGGTGTCCCTGCCTGAGATCTTCAGGAACTTCGCCCAGTGGCGCCTGGTCATCTACGGCCTGGCGGTCATCGTCATCATGGTCGGCCGGCCCCAGGGCCTCATGGGCGGCGTCGAGCTGACGCCTTCGGGCATCCGCAAGCTCTTCGCGGCCAGGAGGGCGAAGGCCAAGCTGGACGCCGAACTCAAGATGGCCGAGCAAGGAGACGTCGCATGAGCGAGGCGCTGCTCGAACTGAAGAAACTGACCAAGCGCTTCGGCGGCCTCGCGGCGGTCAACGACGTGAGCTTCCAGGTCCGCGATGGCAGCATCTCCGGGCTGATCGGCCCCAACGGCGCCGGCAAGACCACCATCTTCAACCTGATCACCGGGGTCTACAAGGTCACCGAAGGCGAGATCCTGTTCCAGGGCAAGCCGATCCACAACCAGGAGCCCTACAAGATCGCCGGCGCCGGCGTCACCCGCACGTTCCAGAACATCCGGCTGTTCAAGAACCTGTCGGTGTTCGACAACGTCTACACGGCCTGCCACCTCTCCGCCCACTACACCCTGTTCGAGTCGGTGTTCCGCCTGCCGCGCTACTGGAAGGAAGACAAGATGCTCCGGGAGAAGGCGCGCGGGCTGCTCGCCATCATGGGCCTGGAGGACCGCCAGGACGTTTCCGCCAACAACCTGCCCTACGGCCTCCAGCGCCGGCTGGAGATCACCCGGGCCCTGGCCCTCGACCCGAAGCTGCTGCTCCTGGACGAACCCGCGGCCGGCATGAACCCCGACGAGACCGAGCACCTCATGAACATCATCGGCGATGTGCGCAAGCAGTTCGACATCTCGGTCCTGGTCATCGAGCACCACATGGATCTGATCATGGGCATCTGCGACCACATCCACGTCCTCAACTTCGGCTGCACCCTGGCCGACGGCACCGCCGACGAGGTGGCCAACGACCCGAAGGTTGTTGAGGCCTACCTTGGCGCCGACGAGGAGGAGGAGAAATGATGCTGAGCGTGAAGAACCTCCATGTGTCCTACGGCGGCATCAAGGCGCTGAGGGGCGTCACGATGGACGTCAACCAGGGCGAGATCGTCACCATCATCGGCGCCAACGGCGCCGGCAAGTCGACCCTGCTCAACACCATCACCGGGTTCCTGAAGCCGGTGAGAGGCGAGGTGGACTACAAGGGCCACCGCCTCGGCCGCAATCCGGCCAGGATCGTCAAGCTGGGCATCTGCCACGTTCCCGAAGGCCGGCTGGTGTTCGCCAACCTGACCGTCCAGGACAACCTGGTGCTGGGGGCCTACCTCCGGAAGGATCGCCGGCAGATCGCCGCCGACATGCAGCGGGTCTACGAGCTGTTTCCCCGGCTCCAGGAACGCATGAAGCAGATGGCCGGCACCCTTTCCGGCGGCGAGCAGCAGATGCTCGCCATGGGCCGGGCGCTCATGACCAACGGCGAACTGGTGCTCATGGACGAGCCCTCCCTCGGCCTGGCCCCCCTGCTGGTGAAGACGGTCTTCGACATCATCCGGGAGTTCAAGGCCCTGGGCAAGACCATCCTGCTGGTCGAGCAGAACGCCCACAAGGCGCTCGAAGTGGCCGACCGCGCCTACGTCCTCGAGCAGGGCCACATCGTCAAGACCGGCCCCGCCCACGAGATCGCGCTGGACCCGGCGGTGCGCGCGGCCTATCTGGGGACCCGGTCGGTGGCGCAGTCCTGACCGTTCACGCCTGGCGAGCCTTGGCCCCGTACAGCAGATAAAGCATCGCGCACACCAGCCCGGTGGCCACCAGCCCGAGCTGGAGGGCGGTCATGCCGGCCCAGACCAGCACGTCCCGGTCGCCGTGGAGGAATTCCAGGGCGAAGCGCAGCAGCGAATAGCCCGCCAGGTGGAGCCAGATCGCCTGCTTCAGGCTGGCCTGCTGCCTGCGCAGCGAGCGCACCAGCAGGATCACCATCCCGGCCAGGAGCAGGTCGCCCAGGCTCTCGTAGAGCTGGGTGGGGTGCAGCGGCACCGTGACCAGCGAGGAGGGGGCCGAATAGCCCTTGGCGACGCACCATTCCCAGGCCGAGCTGGGCATGGTGAGGTCGGCCCTGAACTGCGGCACCAGGGTGCCGAAGCGGGGTTCGGAGACGCCCCAAGGCAGGCGGGTCGGGATGCCCCAGGCGTCGCCGTTGAGAAAGCAGCCGACCCGGCCGATGGCCTGGCCGAGCAGGACCGCCGGGCTGAGCGCGGCGGAATAGGCCCAGAAATCCGCCTTCCGGAGCCGGAAGCAGACCACCGCGGCGAGAACGCCCCCGGCCAGGCCGCCGGTGATGGTCAGGCCGCCGTCCCAGAAGTGGAAGAAGGTCATGGGATCGGCGAGGAAGGACTGCAGGTCCCAGAACAGGAAATGGCACAACCTGGCGGCCAGCAGGGCCCCCAGCAGGATCCAGAGCAGGCTGTCCTCGAACACCGTGGGGTCGAGCCGGGCCTCCTTGAGCCGCCACAAGCCGAACAGATAGGCGCTGGCGATCGCGATGAGGAAATATAGGCCCTCGTAATAGTAGAAGATCCGGAAGCCAAGGTTCAGGTGGATGGGAAACATTCGCCCTCTTTCTGTTGCACCAAGGATATCAGGGGATGGGCCAGCCCCTCTGCCCGTCTACGCGTCGGCCTGCAGGCGGAACATGCCTTCCACGGCCGGCTTCACCACGCCGGCAAAGTCCAAGGGACGTTCCAACAGCAGGCTCACCTTGCCCGCCTTGGCCGCCAGGGTGAGGCGGACATCGTACTTCTTCCGCACGACCAGCACCGGAACCTCCTGGGGCAGCCCCTTGTCCCGGAGCAGGTCGATGATGTTCAGGGCCTCCATGTGGCCAAGGACTTGATCGACCACCAGCAGGTCCAGCGGCACCTTGCGCTGGTGGTTGAGGGCCTGGACCAGGCTGCTGGCTTCGAAAAAACACCGGTAGCCATCCTGGTGCAGCATGGCCATGAAAAGCATGCGCTCCAGGTCATCGGCCATGACCAGCATGATCTTCTTGCCGCGTTTCCGGATCTGGTTCAGGCGCTCCCGGTCCGTGAAGGCTTCCCGGATCGGCAATTCCTCTTCATCCGGGTCGGGCTGCGGTTCCAGTTCCTCCGGGACGGCGACAGCCCCGCACGGTTGCGGGAGCTTCAGCTCACCCTCGGTCAGGTCCCGCCTGCGGCGCTTTTGCGGGAAGCCGAAGGAGAAGCCGGGCGACCTTTCACTGAGGAATTTGCCGAGGATGCCGTTCTCGAAGCTGCCGAGGCTTTCAAAACGGATCCCGGCGATCATGCCCTGTTCGGTTTCCCGCATGTAGCACAGGTAACCGCCGCATTCCACCAGGGGCAGGTCGGGGAGGTCGGGCAGACGCACCACGGCCAAAGGGGTGCCCGGCGGCATGAGGTCAGGCGTGATGGGCACCTTGCCTTCGCCTTTGCTGTGAACGACCCGGGTGAGCAGGAAGCAGCAACCGCCCATGGACAGGTCCACCAACCGGCCGGCGAGGCCCAGGCCGTCCGCCAGGCTCTGCAGCACAACGATGCCGAACGTGTCCTCCGGCAGCATTTTCACTCTGACCGAATCGCGCCGCTCGGCATGCAGGATGGCCGGCGGAAGGCTGAACCGGTATTCCAGGTAATGGCCGCGCCCCAGATAGGCCAGCTCCGCCTGGAACCTTTGGCCATCCATCGGGAACACCGCCACGATCCGATGCCCCACCGAAGGCTCATCGGAGGGCTTCCATTGGAGCAGGACGGTCAGGGCGCCGGAAGCTTCGTCGACCGCCACGACCGCCCCGCGGGTCGGCAAGACCTCCGAACCGGAAAAGGCCAGGTCCAACTCCGTGCCCAGGCGGGCCAGTTCTTCCATCCAGGCAAGAATCTGCCCGGAATCGCGCAGCATCCGGTTCCGCTCGCTTGCCGTTTTCCTGGTTTTCCTGAAGTAATCCCTGATGGACAAGCCCGTCTCCGTCAGCATGATCATTTCAGGCCCTGGTGACGAAGTTGTCCCCATGGGGTTGTGATTTCGCGTCACCGGCCATTGCAACCTGGGTTGGACCATGCGATAACCGGGAACCCCGGCGCGCCCGCCGGTCCGCTGAGGCAGCGCACAGGAGCGTTCCATGTATCGACCAAGACTTTGTGCTTTCGCGTTGATCACCGTCCTGGCCGCGACCCCGGCGGCCGCGGCCCTGAAGGTGGGAGACCGGGCGCCCGATTTCCAGGCCCAGGCTTACCAGAATGGCCAGGTATCCACGTTCTCGCTGGCCGCCAGCCTGGCGAAGGGGCCGGTCGTGCTGTATTTCTATCCGGCGGCGTTCACCGCCGGCTGCACCAAGGAGGCCAACGCTTTCGCCGAGGCGATGGGCCAGTTCAAGGCGCTGGGCGCCACGGTGATCGGCGTCTCCCACGACCCCATCGACAAGCTCAACCAGTTCTCCGTGAGCGAATGCCGGGGCAAGTTCCCGGTGGCGGCCGACCCCGACCAGAGCATCATGAAGGCCTATGACGCGATCCTGCCCGCCAACCCGCAGCGGGCCAACCGCACCTCCTACGTCATCGCCCCCGACGGGCGGATCCTCTACACCTACACCGACCTGAAACCCGATCTGCACGTGGCCAACACCTTGGCCGCCCTGCAGGCGTGGAAGGCCGCCGCCTCCCAGTAGCGACACCTGCCCGGAAGCGGGATAGAATGCCATTCATTCCCGCCCCTTTCCAAGTCAGGATCCATCCATGCGCAACCGGCTACTGGACGTCATCAACGAGTACCCGAGCATCGCCGGGATCAAGGATGATGCCGGCCTGCGCCAGGTGCTCAAGACCGAATGCAGGATCGTGTTCATCCTGTACGGCAACGTCATGACCATCCAGGCCATCGTCCAGAAGATCAAGGAACACGGCAAGATGGCCTTCATCAACGTCGACCTGATCGAAGGCTTTTCCACCAAGGACATCGTGATCGAGTACCTGAAGCGGCACACCCAGGCCGACGGGATCCTGAGTTCCAAGGCTTCCGTCATCAAGGCCGCCAAGGCGCAGGGGCTCTACACCATCCACCGGTTCTTCGTCATCGACTCGTTCTCCTATCACAACCTCTCCAAGCAGGTGGACATCTCCCAGCCGGATTGCATCGAGGTCATGCCCGGATGCATGCCCAAGGTCATCTCCTGGGTGGTGGAGAGCATCCATCTCCCGGTCATCGCCGGCGGGCTGGTGTGCGACCAGGAGGATGCGGAGGCGGCCTTGAAGGCTGGCGCCATGGCGGTTTCTTCCACCAACCCGATCGTCTGGGCGCTGCCGGTGGCGGCCGGGGTGGCACCGGCGGAAAAGAAGCCGCCCCGGGACATCAAAATTTCCAATATTTTGCTTGACGCCCAGCGGAACCCGTAGTAGCTTTCATTCATCCAAAAGATTGGACGTTGACACGCGGCTTAATGCTGCACCAAGTAGTGAATTACTAGAGCAAAGAGAATAGTAATTCCCCCTAGGGGGAGTTCTGTTCGCTTTGCTCTTTTTTTTTGTCTTTTTTGCTCCAGGGAGGGGCTCATGGCCAACATCACCGATTTTTCAATGGACCTGTTTTCATTGAAAGGCAAGAACGCGATCGTCACCGGCGGCAACGGCGGACTCGGTCAGGCTTTTTCCCTGGCCTTGGCCAAGGCCGGCGCCAACGTGATGGTACCCAGCCTCGTCGACGACGACGGCGAGACCAAGGCCCTGATCGAACATGAGGGCGTCCGCTTCGACTTCATGAAGGTCGATATCACCGAGGAAGGCGCGCCGAAACGGGTCATCGACCGCTGCGTGGAGACCTTCGGTTCGGTGGACATCCTCGTCAATTGCGCCGGCATCTGCATCAACATCCAGGATGTCACCAAGTTCGACCGGAAAGCCTGGGACCCCATGATCAAGGTCAACCTGACGGCGGCCTTCGAAATGAGCCACGAAGCCGCCAAGCGGATGATCCCCCAGAAGAGCGGCAAGATCATCAACATCTGCTCGCTGTTCTCGTTCCTCGGCGGCCAGTGGTCGCCCGCCTATGCCTCCACCAAGCACGGCCTGACCGGCTTCACCAAGGCCTATTGCGATGAGCTGGCCCAGTTCAACATCCAGGTCAACGCCATCGCGCCGGGCTATTTCGCCACCAAGCTGACCGCCCAGACCCGGGCCAACCCCGCGGTCAACCAGAGGATTCTCGACCACATCCCGGCCAACCGCTGGGGCGACCTGATGGACCTCATGGGCACCACGGTGTTCCTGGCCAGCCGGGCCGCCGACTACATCAACGGAGAAATGGTGGTGGTGGACGGCGGCTATCTGGTCCGCTAGTCGAATGCGCTGCAAGTTACCGAATTCCGACCCTTTTCAACCCTGCAGGAGCAACCGAATGGTGGCCCCACACAGTGACAAGCGGAAATGGAATTTACCGATAACCATTGATGATCTCCAAAACCTGGGGTATTTGGAGATCCCTAAAACTTGAGGGAGGAATCCAGAATGAACAAGGAAACAGTGCGGCGCTACTTCCAGTTCTTTCTCATTGTTCTTGCCGCAGGTGCGATTTACCCAATCGTCTACCTGCGCACGAACTATCAGCAGACGCTGCTGGAGGTGTTCAATATCTCACTCCCGCAGATGAACACGATCTATTCGGTGCTCGGCATCGTCTGGATGATCGGCTATCTTCCGAGCGGGCTGATAAGCGACAAGTTCTCCGCCAAGTGGCTGATCGTCATCTCGCTGTTCGGGACCGCAGCGGGAGGCTTCTGGTTCGCCCAGGTTCCCAACTTCGCATCGGTTATAGCCATCTACTGCATCTGGGGCATCTTCAGTGTCTTCACCTTCTGGAGCGCGCACATGAAGCTGGTCAAGCTGCTCTCGGAGAAGGAGGAGGAAGGCCGCTTCTTCGGCATCCTGGATGGCGGGCGCGGGGTCGTCGAGGCCCTGCTCGCCAGCCTGGGCTTGTTCATCTTCTCGCGCATCTTGGGAGCGAGCCTGGCCCTGCCAGACAAGCACGCCGCGATTGTCGCGGTCAGCTACATGTATTCCATCGTGCTCACGATTACCGCCATCCTGATCTGGATCTTTGTCGATGAGAAGAAGGGTGAGCATGCCAAGCGCGCCGAGGCTGATAAATTCCACCTCTCCTCTCTGCCGAAGCTGCTCAAGAACAAGAACCTTTACCTGCACGCCGCCATCCTCTTCTTCGGCTATGCGGTAACCTGGACGGTCTATTACCTCGGTGGCTTTCTCCAGACCAATCTCGGCGCAGCTCCTGTCACGGTCGGTGTGGTCACCGTGGTGATCCTGTGGATGCGTCCCGTGGGTGGTTTCATTGGCGGCTTCCTCGCCGACAAGATGGGGAAGACCAAAACGATCATCGCGGCTTTCGCAGGAGCCGGAGTGTGCCTGGCTATAACGGCCATTCTGCCCAGCACCTTCGCCAAGGGACTCTTCTTCGTGCTCGTCATCGTGCTCTCCATCTTCCTGTACGCCATTCGCGGCACCTACTGGTCGATCCTGGGCGACGACAAATTCGATGTCGTGACGCTTGGCAGCGCAATCGGAACCATCTCGCTGATCGGCTACCTGCCCGACATCCTCCTGCCCCAATTCAACAGTTTCCTCTTCCACGTTTTTGGGGACAAGGGTGGCTACAATGCCTATTTCCTTGCAAGCGCGGGTATGGCGCTCATTGGCATCGTGTTGACGGCTGTCTATGGGTACATGTGCATGAAGGAGAAGTCTGCCGCCGCGTGATTTTCATGCAGGCCGGGGGGAAGCGTCGTTCGAATCAGTTGACCACAAGACGGCGGTTCCCCCTGAAAACACTATTCGCAATATAGGAGTGGACAGATGAACATTGCGTTACAGAGACTCTTCAAGACCTTCGACGGCAATTTCGGCGACATCCGGGCCTGGGGCTCTGAAAATAGCTCGGAGGTCGCATCATGAGCACGAAATACCTGATTGGGGTCGACGGCGGCTCCCAGAGCTCCAAGGTGGTCATCTTCGACCTTGCCGGCAATATCATCTGCGAGGGCCGGCAGGAACTGCGCCCGCTGTACATGCCTGAACCCGGAGTGGTGGAACACCCGGACGACGACCTCTGGGATTCCATCGTCATCGCCTGCCGCCAGGCCATGTCCCGCTTCCCGGGCGATCCGAAGGACATCATCGCCCTGGGCTCCGGCAGCATCCGCTGCTGCCGGGCCATGCTGAAAGAGGACGGCACCCTCGCCTCGCCGGTACTGAGCTGGATGGACACGCGCCTGGCCAGGCCCTACGAGCACCTGGATCCTCAAGTGCGCTACGTGACCGCCGCCACCGGCTACATCAACCACCGCTTCACCGGCGTGCGCAAGGAAGATGCCGCCAACCTCTGGGGCCAGTGGCCCATCGACGACCGCACCTGGCAATGGAGCACGGACCCGGAGGCGTACAAGAACTACAACCTCCCCCGGAAGATGCTCTTCGATCTCGCCATGCCCGGCGAGGTGATCGGGCCCCTGACGGCCGAGGTCGCGAAAGCCACGGGCATCCCCGCGGGCATTCCCGTGGTGGCCACCGCCAACGACCAGGCCGTGGGGCCCCTGGGCGCCGGGCTCATCGACGAGAAATCCATCCTGGTTTCCCTCGGCACCTACATCCCCAGCTGTGTGAAGGGCCGCACCTACCGGGGCGATGCCAAGACCTACTTCATGAACATGGCCTGCATCCCCCACGAGTACCTCTACGAGAGCGGGGGCATCCGCCGCGGCATGTGGACCGTGAGCTGGTTCAGGAATCTGTTCGGTGAGGAGATCGCCGCCAAGGCCGCTGCCATGGGCATCAGCGTCGAGGCATACCTGGAGCGGGAGGCCCGCGAGGTCCCCGCGGGCAGCGATGGCCTGCTGACGGTGCTCGACTGGCTGGCCCCGGTCAGCGAACCCCATCGAAAGGGCGCGATGATCGGCTTCGACGGGCGGCATTCCAGGGCCCACATGTACCGCTCGATCCTGGAGGCCATCGCCCTCACCATGAAGAACCACTCGGAGGCCATGCTCGAGGAAATGGGCATGACGCCCGGTCGTCTGATCGTCATCGGCGGCGGTTCCAAGAGTGATCTGTTCATGCAGATCTTCGCCGATGCCTACAACCTTCCGGCCCAGCGCATGGAGGTTCCGGATGCCGCGGGACTGGGCGCCGCCATCTGCGCGGCCGTGGGGGCGGGCGTCTATCCCGACTTCGACACGGCCGTGGCCCGGATGGTGCGCGTGGCGAAGGTGTTCACCCCCATCCCGGAGCATGTGGAGATCTATGGCCGCATCAATACCGCGGTCTACAAAGGCCTGCGTGACCGGCTCGAACCGATCCTGCAGGATTCATACCCCATCTTTCACTGAACCCCGGTGGGGTGCTGGCGACCCTTTTCACGCCAATGATTCGGAGCTATACGAAATGCCAATATCCAGAGAACAGATCGTCAAGGAACTCATTCAACTCTTGGGCCAGGACCAGGTCGTCACTGACGAGCAGGTCCTCAAACTGAGCAGCGTCGACCGTTTCCGGCGCTACGAGGAACTCAACGGAGTCTTCGCCCTGCCGATCCCGGCGGCGGTCGTCTATGTCCAGAGCACCGCCGAGGTCCAGGCGGTGCTGATGTTCGCCAACAAGAACCGGATCAACGTGGTGCCGCGCACCGGCCATTCGGCCACCGAGGGCGGCCTGGAGACCGCGGTCGAGAACTCGATCGTGGTCGACGGCTCGCGCATGAACCGGATCCTGAAGCTCGATACGTACAACATGCAGATCACCTGCCAGTGCGGCACGCCGCTCCAGGCGGTGGAGGATGCCCTGCGGGCCCAGGGCTACACCGCCGGCCATTCGCCCCAATCCAAGCCTTTGGCCCAGATGGGCGGCCTGGTGGCGACCCGCAGCATCGGTCAGTTCTCCACCCTTTACGGCGGGATCGAAGACATGGTGGTCGGCCTGGAAGCCGTGTTCCCCAACGGCAAGGTCTGCCGCATCAAGAACGTGCCGAGGCGGGCGGCCGGTCCCGACATCCGGCACATCGTCATCGGCAACGAAGGCTTCCTATGCTTCATCACCGAGGTCACCGTCAAGATCTTCAAGTACCAGCCCGAGAACAACATCTTCCTGGGCTATAGCCTCGAGCACATGAAGACCGGTTTCGAGATCCTGCGGGAAGTGATGGTCAACGGCTACCGGCCCTCGGTCGCCCGGCTTTACGACCCGGAAGACGGCGCCTATCATTTCTCCCACTTCGCCGACGGCAAGTGCGTGCTCATCTTCATGGCCGAAGGGCCCCGGGGCATCACCGAAGCCACCGCCAAGGCGATCGAGGAGATTGTCGCCCGCTACAGCGAATGCAAGCAGGTCGAAACCCGCATCATCAAGAACTGGTTCGACAACCTGAACTGGGGACCCGACAAGGTCGCCGAGGAACGGATCGAGATCATGGCGACCAAGAACATCGGCAACACCACCGAGATCTCGGCCAACTGGGAAGTC
Organism: uncultured Mesoterricola sp.; assembly: GCA_964627225.1. Taxonomy (GTDB): domain Bacteria; phylum Acidobacteriota; class Holophagae; order Holophagales; family Holophagaceae; genus Mesoterricola. The sequence continues at coordinate 41,733 of CAZVHQ010000009.1, read as the reverse complement.
ATCGACCAGATCTACCAGAACGCCTGCAAGCGGCTGCGCGAAGAGATCCCCGACCTCACCCTGGTCGGCGGCCATTCCTCGCACAGCTACCTGAACGGCACCAACCTCTACTTCGTCCACTACTACAACCTGGTGGACATCCGCCCCGAGGAGGAGATCACCAAATACCACCAACCGATCAAGAAGATCATCGTCGAAGAGACGCTCAAGCTGGGCGGCACCATGTGCCATCATCATGGGGTCGGCAAGCACCGGGCCGAATGGATCAAGGACGAGTACGGTTCTTCCTACTACATGCTGGAGACCTTGAAGAAAGCCTTCGATCCCAATGGCATCATGAACATCGGAACCATCATACCGATGCCGTGAAAGACGGGCGCCCGGGGCGGCCGCCCCGGGCGCCTTTACCCCTCACCCGGACGGACGTTGCGACCGGGCCGAATTCGAGAAGCGTCATGAACCTGCTGGTCTGCTGCAAAATCGTGCCGGATCTGGACCGATTGTCCCTGGGTGACTGGGTCATCGAGGGACAGGGTCGGATCGACACGGACTATGTACGAAACATGATCAATCCCTTCGACGAAAGCGCGCTGGAAATGGCCCTGCGCCTTTCGGACGGGCCGGGGCTGACGGCGCTCACCATCGGCGGCCGGATGGCGGACCCCTTCCTGAAGACCCTCCTCGCCCTGCGCTTCGAGCGCGCGGTGCGCATCGAGACCCCGGCCGACCGGCGCTTCTGCCCGGACTGGATCGCCGCCCTGATCGCCGCCTTCGTGGCGCGCAGCCCGCAGGATGTGCTGATCCTGGGCCGCCAGAGCGGCGAGGGGGACAACGCCAAGACCCCGCTGCTGGTGGCCGAGCTGCTGAAGCGGCCCTGCATCACCGAGGTGCTGCGGATCGAAGCGGCCGCGGAGTGCTTGCGGGTGACCAGCCAGGTCGACGCCGGCCTCCTGGTCCAGGCGGTCAGGCCGCCCCTGGTCCTGTCGGTCGGCAACGCGGCCGGCACGGCCCTGCGGGTGCCGACCCTGAAACAGCGCATGCTGTCCGGCAAGCAGCGGATCGAGGTGATCGACGCGGACAGCTTCGGGCTGGAAGCGGTCCGCGCCAGCGCAGGCCAGGACTATGTCCTGGACGGCATGACCCTGGTCAGCCATCGCCGGGCCGGCCGGATCGTGGCCGGGGCCGATGCCCGCGCCACCGCCCGGACCCTCTACGCGGAATGCCTCAAGCAGCGGCTGGAAGCGTTATGAAGTACACCGTGGTCATGAACGGCTGTACCGGCAGCCCCTGCGCCCAGGCCCTGGAGCTGAACGGCTTCCTGCGCCAACCGGCCTTCCAGGGCGGGGCCGGAACCACCGTCCTGTTCCATGATGGCGCCTTTGCGGCGCTGCTGCCGCTGGTGGCCACCGAGGCGGTGATCCTGGTCCAGGTGACGCGCTATCAGCCGGAACAGGTCCTGGACATCCTGGAAGAGCTGGCCCCCCGGCTCGCCGATCTGTACTTGTTCTTCGATGATCCGTCCGGACGCGAACTGTCGGTCCGCCTCGGCCACCGGCTGGGGGGAACCGCCCTGACCGGGGTGCGCGCGCTCAGCCCGGCCGCGCAAGGCTTGCGCTGCACCAAGGCGGTCTACGGCAGCCATGTGGAAGCGGCCTTCCTGCTGCGCCGGAAGCCCTGCTGCCTGGCGCTCGCCAAGGGCTGCGCCGATCCGCTGCCGGTCACCGGGACGCCCAGGATCCTGATGACGCTGGACCGGCGCGCCGAGCCGCCGGCCTGGGTCGAGCAGGCCGAAACCACGCCCGGCCCCGCCCCGGCCGGGCTGGAGGACGCGACATTCATCCTGGCCATCGGCATGGGCGCCCAGACCCCGGACCGGGCCGCGCGCCTGGCGGCGCTGGCGGACGCCTTGGGTGCCGAGCTGGGCGCCAGCCGGCCGGTGGTGATGAACGCCTGGGTGCCCATGCACCGGCTGGTGGGGGTTTCCGGCGCCATGACCCGGCCGGCCCTGTGCATCGTCGCCGGCGCCTCGGGCTCGGCGGCCTTCATGGCCGGCATTCAGAAAAGCCGGTTCATCCTCGCCCTGAACACCGACGATCAGGCGCCCATCCTCAAGTGCTGCGATGCCGGAGCGGTCGGCGATTGCCTGGCCATCCTGGAAGAGCTGGTCCAGCTCTTCAAGCACGGGGGGGCCTGACATGCGGCCGCTGATCCTGGTCACCAACGATGACGGCGTCTTCTCCCCCGGCCTGGCGGCCGCGGCCCAGGCCGTGCGGCAACTGGGCGATCTGCTGATCGTCGCCCCCCGCCGGCAGCAGACCACCATGGGCCGGTCCTTTCCCAGGACCGAAGGGGCGGGCATCATCGAAACCCTGCAGCTCCGGCTGCAGGGCACCGAGGTGCGGGCCTACGGCGTACATGGCTCCCCGGCCCAGGCGGTCGCCCACGCGGTGCTGGAGCTGGCGGACCGGCTGCCCGACCTCTGCGTCAGCGGCATCAACTACGGCGAGAACCTGGGCCTGTCCCTGACCTGCAGCGGCACCCTCGGCGCGGTGTTCGAAGCCTTCAGCCACGGCATCCCCGGCCTGGCGATGTCCCTGGCCACGCCCCTGCACCTGCAGCATGCCGAGGATTATCCCGAGCTGTCCTGGAGTGCCGCGCAGTACTTCACCGGGTTGTTGGCCGCCGGGATCCTGGATCACGGCCTGCCGGCGGCAACCAGCCTGCTCAACGTCAACGTCCCGGCTTCGGCCACCGCCACCACCGGGATCCGCATCACCCGGCAAAGCCGGCTGGCCCATTCGGTCTTTTCCCGGCCTGCCGCGCGCAGCTTCGACACCGCCCTGCAGCTGGGCACGGAACTGAATCCCCAGCTCTCCCGGGTGGAAACGGACAGCGATATCCATGCGCTCTGCTTCGGAAAAGTCGTCTCGGTCACCCCGATCGGCTGGGATCTGTCTGCGAACGCAACACTTGAATGCAAACCATTGTGAGGGAGGTGCTCAGTGTGCAAGAAACGGTTCAACGCAATCCCAGTCCTGATCCTGGCTCTGGCGATGCTTGCCAGCGGCTGCCGGAGCAGCGCGGTGCGGGTCAGTTCGAAGGAGTTCACCGAGCAGCTCCTGCTCGGCCAGATCACCTTGCTGACGCTGGAGAACGCCGGCTACAAGGTGGAGGACAAGACCGGCATCGCCGGCTCCAACAAGTTGCGGAGCGCCCTGCTCAACAAGGATATCGACATCTACTGGGAATACACCGGCACGGGCTGGCTGTCCCACCTGCAGCACAGCGACCCCATCGCCGACTCGCAGCAGTGCTATGAGAAGGTCCGGGACGAGGACCGCAAGAACGGCATCGAATGGCTGCAGTTCGCCCCGTTCAACAACACCTATACGGTGATGATGCGCAAGCCCCAGGCCGACGCCCTGGGGATCAAGACCCTGAGCCAGATGGCCGCGCAATCCGACCGGCTGTCCTTCGCCGTGGACCACGAGTTCACCGCCCGCCCCGACGGCCTGCCCGGGCTGGTGGCGGCCTACGGGCTGAAGCAGAAGGAGGACAAGATCATCGTCATGGACAATGCGATCATCTACAAGGCGCTGAAGGAAAAGCAGGCGGACCTGGGCATGGGCTTCGCGACCGATGGCCGGATCGAGGCCTTCAACCTGGTCAATATCGTGGACGATAAGCACTTTTTCCCGGCCTATAACCCGTCGCCCAACCTGAGGACCAAATTTGCCCAGGAGAATCCGAAGATTGTCGATATCCTGAACCAGGTCTCCGCAAAGCTAGATAACCAAACAATCATGAAGCTCAACTACCAGGTTGACATCGAGCAGAAGGTGCCCCGGGAAGTCGCGCAGGCATGGCTGAAGCAGGCCGGGCTGATCAAGTGACCACGGCCTTCTGATCAGCTGTCCTGGCCATCCTGACATGTGAGGGAATGCATGGCGTTCATAGGATTCTTCGTCGCCAGGTGGCAGACGATCCTGCAATTGACCATCGAGCACCTGGTCATCGTCCTCGTGGCGATGGTGATTTCCATCGTGCTCGGGGTCAGCGTGGGCATCCTGATCTGCCGGAGCCGCACCCTCGCCCGGATCGTCCTGAACCTGACCAACATCATGATGACCATCCCCAGCCTGGCGCTGTTCTCCCTGCTCATCCCGGTCCTGGGCATCGGCAAGGCGCCGGCCATCGTCGGGCTGGTCGCCTACACCCAGCTGCCGCTGGTGCGCAACGTCTACACCGGGATCACCGGCATCAACCCGGCGATCATCGAGGCTGCCCAGGGCATGGGCCTCACGGAGCGCAAGATCCTGTTCAAGATCAAGCTGCCCCTGGCCTTCCCGGCGGTGATGGCCGGCATCCGCACCGCCACCGTCATGGGCATCGGCATCGGCGCGATCGCGGCGTATATCGGCGCCGGCGGGCTGGGCGTGTTCATTTTCCAGGGGATCAGCCGCACCAATGACAAGATGGTCCTGATCGGCGCCGTCTTGATCTCCCTGATCTCCATCCTGACCGATCGCGTCCTGGCCAGGGTTCAGCGGAAGTTCAATCGATGATTAAATTTGAATGCGTTTCGAAGCGATATCCCAACGAGCCGGTCGACGCCGTCGACCGGCTGAGCCTGCATATCCGCGCCGGCGAGATCTGCATGCTGGTCGGGCCCTCGGGGTGCGGCAAGACCACCACGATGAAGATGGTCAACAAGCTGATCGAGCCCACCTCCGGCACCATCCACATCGACGGCCGCGACAGCAGGGCCATCGACACCATCGAACTGCGCCTGAACATCGGCTACATCATCCAGGAGATCGGCCTGTTTCCGCACATGACGGTGGCCGAGAACATCGCCACGGTCCCGGTGGAACTGGGCTGGACCAAGGCGCGGATCAGCGCCCGGATCGACGAGCTGCTGGAGCTGGTCGACCTGGACCCGAGGATCTACCGGCAGAAGAAGCCCCGCGAACTCAGCGGCGGCCAGAAGCAGCGGGTGGGCGTGGCGCGGGCGCTGGCGGCGGATCCCAGGATCATGCTGATGGACGAGCCGTTCGGCGCGCTGGACCCGATCACCCGGGCCAAGATGCAGGACGAGTTCCTGAAGATCCAGGAGAAGATCCGCAAGACCATCGTCTTCGTCACCCACGACATCGAAGAGGCCATGAAGATGGGCGATCGGATCGCCGTGCTGAAGGCGGGCCGGATGGTCCAGCTGGGCACGCCGATGGAGATCCTGGCCCATCCGGCCGATCCCTTCGTATCGGAACTGATCGGCGGCCGCCAGGCGCTCAAGATGATGAACTTGATCTTCTGCGACCGGCTCATGCACGAGGTGGTCGCGGTCGACCGCGGCCAGAGCGTGGAAGGGGCGCGGCGGCTGATCGCCGAATCGGGCGCGGGCCGGCTGGTCCTGTCCTCCGGCGGCGTCCACGAGCGCTTCTACGTGGATGCCCAGACGCTGGCCCAGACGCACGATTTCAACGCCGCCATCCGGCCGATCGCCCGCGCCCTGCGCCTGCGCGCCTCCGCCCAGGACGCCTTGTCGGAGATGCTCCGGACCGGCGAGCGTTTCCTGTTCGTGGAAGACGACAGCCATGAGGTCAAGGGCGTGGTCGACCTGGAGGACCTGTTCCGGCAGGTGAGCGAGCATGAGCATGCAGACCAGGCCTGAAGGGCGCGGCCACCTGGGCAGCCTCGGCAAGATCGCCGGTTTCCTGGCCATCGGCATCTTCATGACCGTGGATGTGGTGCGCTGGCCCCAGGACAGCATGGTGGCCCGGCTGGTCAGCTACCGCAAGATCCTGGAACTGCTGGGCCAGCACCTCTATATCGTCGGCATCTCCAGCGCGCTGGCGATCCTGACCGCCGTCCCGGCCGGCATTCTGCTGACCCGGCCGCGCCTGAAAAGCTGGGCGGCCCGGGTGGTGAGCCTGGTCAATATCGGCCAGACCGTGCCCAGCCTGGCGATCATCGCGCTTTCGGTGGGCCTGCTGGGCATCGGCGCCCGCACCGCCATCATCGCCATGTGGATCTATTCCCTCCTGCCGATCCTGCACAACACCCTGGTCGGCATCCAGGACGTCGACCCGGCGATCATCGAAGCGGCCAACGGCATGGGCATGAAGCCCGCCCACGTGCTCATGAAGGTGGAGGTGCCCCTGGCGCTGGCCATGATCCTGGCGGGCATCCGCACCGCGGTGACCATCAACATCGGCTCGGCCATCCTGGCCGCCTTCGTGGGCGGCGGCGGGCTGGGCAACCTGATCATCGCCGGCAACAACATCAGCCGCATGCAGGTCCTGGTGCTGGGCGCGGCGTTGCCGGTGCTGATGGCCCTGTCGGCCGACGCGCTCTTTGAAATGATCGAGCAGCGCACCAGGATCTGAATCCCGAGGTACCCATGAAAATCATCGACGTCCAGACCTTCGTGGTCGGCAACCCGCTCCCCGGCGTCGGCGGGCGCTACTTCGTGTTCCTCAAGCTGAAGACCGACGCCGGCATCGAAGGGCTCGGCGAAGTGTACTGCGTGCCGTTCCACCCGTCGGTGGTGGAGCGGATGATCCAGGACGTGGCCGGGCGCTATGTGATCGGCAGGGAGCCGCACGACATCGAGCGCATCTGGCGCAGCCTCTATTCCAGCGGTTTCACCCAGCATCCGGACCTGACCATGATGGGCCTGCTCAGCGGCATCGAGATGGCCTGCTGGGACATCATCGGCAAGGACGCCGGCCAGCCGGTCTACAAGCTTCTGGGCGGCCAGGTGCATGAGAAGCTGCGCAGCTACACCTACCTGTATACCCAGCCCGGGGACAAGACCGACGTCTACCTCGACCCGGTCCTGGCCGCCGAACGCGCCGCCGAGTACGTGGCCAAGGGCTTCACGGCGGTGAAATTCGACCCGGCCGGCCCGTACACCGCCTTCGACGGCCGGCAACTGTCCCTGGCCGCCCTGGACCGGTCGGAAACCTTCATGCGGCTGCTGCGCGAAGCCGTGGGCAGCCAGGCCGACCTGCTGTTCGGCACCCATGGGCAGATGACCGCCTCGGGCGCCATCCGCCTGGCCCGGCGCATCGAGTGCTATGACCCGCTCTGGTTCGAAGAGCCGGTCCCGCCCGACAACCCCCGGGAGATGGCCCGGGTCGCGCGCGCCACCACCATCCCCATCGCCACCGGCGAGCGGCTGGCCACCAAAGTCGATTTCCTCCGCCTGCTCGAGGAGGGCGCGGCTTCGATCCTGCAGATGGACCTGGGCCGGGTGGGGGGCATCCTGGAGGCCAAGAAGATCGCCGGCATGGCCGAGGCGCACCACGTGCAGATCGCCCCGCACCTGTACTGCGGCCCGGTGGTGGGCGCGGCCAACATCCAGCTCGCCACCTGCAGCCCCAATTTCCTGATCCTGGAGGGCATCCTCGACTGGACCGGCTTCCACGCGCAGATCCTCAAGAAGCCCATCCAGTGGCAGGACGGCTTCGTCATCCCGCCCACCGAACCCGGGCTGGGCGTGGAACTGGATGAAGCCGTGGCCCTGGCCCACCCCTACACCGGCACGGAGCTGCACCTGGACATGGCCCGCGAGCCGCTGGATGGCGTCGAGGGCTGATCAAGCTTTCGGGCCTTCGTGCTGGCTGACCAGCCAGTCGACAAACGCCCTCATGTGGGCCGGCTTGTCGGCGTCCAGCGGCACCAGCGCGTAGAAGGTCGAGCCCGGCGCAAGCAGGGCGGGGAATGGCGTCTGCAGCCGGCCGGTGGCGCACTCGGTCTCGAGCGTGGGAAAGGGACCGATGCCGAAACCGAGCCCATCGAGCACCGCATGCAAGGTCACGAAAAAATGGTCGAAGCGCAGGGTCCGGTTGGCACGCAGCGTGGGCCGGTTCGCGGCTTCAAGCCAATCTTCCCAGTCGCGCGGGCGGGATTCGCTGGTCAGCCAGGTCTCGTTGACCAGCTCCTCGACGCTCCTGATGCCGGTCCGGGAGAGCAGCGCCGGACTGGCGATGACGGTATTCGCTTCCCGGAAGAGCGGCCACGCCTGGAACTGGCCGCCGTTCGGCACGTAGCGCCGGATGGCGACATCGAAGCTTCCGCTGAACGCCGGCTCCGTGGAAAGCACGGTCGAGACGCGCACGTCCACCTCCGGGCAAACCTCGGCAAAGGAATGCAGCCGCGGGATCAGCCAGCGCATCGCGACCGTGGCCAGGGCGCTGACCCGGATGATCTTCACCTGCTGGTTCTTGCCGTAGCGTTCCGCGGCGTCCGCCACGTGGTCGAACGCGGCGCTGATTTCCCGTGCCAGCGCCCGGGCATGGGGAGACGCCACCATGCTTTGCCCTTCGCGCACGAACAGCGGCTGACCCAGCCAATCCTCGAGAATCGCGATCTGCCGGCTGACCGCGCCGTGGGTCAGGTTCAGCTGCCGGGCCGCGGCCGAATAGCTCCCGGCACGGGCCGCGACTTCGAAGATGCGCAAGGCGTTGAGCGGGGGAAGCGAATGTCTCATATGTGAACTTTCCGCACAGGTATGGCGAGTTTTTGTTGGTTGTGTGAGGAACTTGTTCATCCTACGCTGAAGCCCATTCAAAGAGAACGGATACCCATGACGAATGCACCGGGTTATGCCAAAGGGCGACGCACGCTCATCGTTGCGGGCATGGCCCACGCGCTGCACGACGGCTACACGGACACGATCTTCGTGCTGCTTCCGGTGTGGCAGGTGGAATTCGGCCTCGGCTACGGGGTGATCGCCATGCTGCGCGGCCTCTACGCGGGGGCGATGGCCGGGCTGCAGGTTCCGGCGGGCGCCCTGGCGAACCGCCTGGGCGGCCGGGCGGTGCTGGCGCTCGGCACCGCGCTCGCGGCCCTGGGCTACCTGCTGGCGGGGTTCACGGGCAGCTTCCCCGGGCTCTGCCTCGCCCTGGCGGCGGGCGGCGCCGGGTCCAGCACCCAGCACCCGGTCGGCTCGGCGGCGGTGGCGCGGGCGTACGGGGCCAAGGCGCGAGGCCCCCTGGGCATCTTCAATTTCAGCGGCGACCTGGGCAAGGCCGCCCTTCCCGCCGCCGCCTCGCTGCTGCTGATGCGGCTGCCCTGGCGCGGCGTGCTCGGGCTGATGGCGGGGTTAGGCCTCGTCTGCGCCATCGCCATCGCCCTGTTCATGCCGGCGACGCCGCCCGGGCAGGCCCAGGTTCCGGAGGCCGCGCGCCAGGGCGGAGGCCGAGGCGGGTTCCCGCTGCTGTTCACCATCGGCGTCATCGACACCGCCGTGCGCATGGGCCTGCTGACGTTCCTGCCGTTCCTGCTCAAGGCCAAGGGCGCGGCCCTGCCCACGGTCGGCCTGGGCCTGGCCCTGGTATTCCTGGGCGGAGCCGGGGGCAAGTTCACCTGCGGCTGGCTTGGCGGCCGGCTCGGGGTGCTGTGGACGGTGGTGCTCACCGAAGGCGGGACGGCCGCGGCCATCCTCCTGGCGCTGGCGCTGCCGCTGACGGCGGCGCTGGCGGTGCTGCCCCTGCTGGGCATCATGCTGAACGGCACCTCGTCGGTGCTCTACGGCACGGTGCCGGAGCTGACCGCCGCCGACCAGGGCGAACGGTCCTTTGCGCTGTTCTACACCGGCACCATCGGCGCCGGAGCCATCTCCCCGGTGCTCTATGGCCTGCTGGGAGACGCAGTCGGGGTGACCTGGGCCACCGCCGCCACCGCCATCACCGCCCTGGCCACCCTGCCCCTGGCCATGCTGCTCGCGCCGCACCTGGCCAAGGGTCCGGCCCGGCTCCCCTGATCCGGAAGGCCATGCCCATTGCTGCTCCCTTTCTCCCTTGCGCAGGTAAGGAAAATAGAGAAAATGTAAGGGTGACAAGGAAGAGGTGCGCAGTGATCCCGAAGTCCACCCTGACAAGTAAAGGGCAAGTCACGATCCCCCTGGCCATCCGGGAAGCACTTGGCTTAAGTGCTGGAACCCAGCTGAGCTTCGAGTTGATGGGTGGAGAACTGCGGGTTCGGGCCATCAGCAAGAAGACCTGGCCCGATCTATGGAGCATGGCTGCAGGCGTCCCCCGGCCGACCAAGCCAGTCGATGTGAGCGCGGCCATCCAGGCGGCCGTGAAAGAGCGGTCTGACCGATGATCGGAGTGGATACCAATATCCTGGTTCGGGCCATCCTTGACGATGATCCGAAGCAATCCCCGCTTGCCCGTCGCGCCATTGAGAACGCCAGGGATATTCTTGTGCCGATAACCGTGCTGATGGAACTGGCTTGGGTCTTGAAATCGGTCGGCTGGAGCCGCCACCAAATTCATCAGGCCCTTTCCACCCTTGCCCAGCAGCCAACCGTTCACTTGGACAGAGCCATGGAAGTTCAAGCCGCGTTGGACGACTTCAAGTCGGGTCCGGCTGATTTTGCGGATTATTTGGCGCTTCACCAAGCCAGATCGCTCGGAGCAAGAAAACTGCTTACTTTCGACCGCAAGCTCGCCAAGTCGGCTGGTGCAGAGCGATTGCAATAGTACTTGCCGGGCCCCGGAAACCTTGGCCCTGGCGGCGCAATTGTGGGAGGACGGCCGGCGGAAGATGATGGTGGCTCGATGGGTGATAAGCAGGGCCATGTCCGGGGTTGAATGCAACGGTTAGTTAGGCAGAGGCGGAAGCATGAAGATGCAGTCCGAGGGCTCGCACCACCTTGATAAAGGTTTCTAATTCGGGATTCCCCTCGCCAGAGAGGGCCCGATAAAGTGATTTGGGGTTCAGCCCTGTTTCTTGCGCAATCTCGGCCATGCCTTGTGCCCTTGCGATGGCGCCAAGGGCAGCGGCAAGCACTACCGTGGCCTCGCTTTTGATGTGCTCATCGATGCGAGCGCGAACGACAGCATTGGCAGACACGAATCACCTCTGAGCTGCGTTGTAGCTCACACTGGATATCTAGCAAGGGTGACGAACCACAGATTCGATTACAGTTGACGGCCTCTGCAAAAGGAAGCGCCCGGCTCGCTGGCCGCTATTATCGTTCCGGCCTCGGAGGGGAAATGGGTGAGCTCAGAAACCTTCCTTCGGCCACCGCTCCTCCAGCTCTTCCGCAAGGACGCGGCTCCTGCACTCCGGGCAGACACCGTGGCTGAACCTGGCTTGGGTTCGCTCCGTGATGTATTGCTCCACCTGCCGCCAGTATTGCTGGTCATCCCGGATCTTCTTGCAGTAGCTGCAGATGGGGATGATGCCTTCCAGGGTGCGGACCCGTTCCAGGGCGTCCTGGAGCTGGCTGATGGTCTCCTCCTTCTGGGACTGGACAACCCGGAGGGCTTCCTCGGTATTCTTCTGGTCGGTGATGTCATAGAACCAGAAGGCGATTCGCGCCTTGCTGTCGAAGAAGACCTGGTGGGCGGACATCAGCGTCCAGCGTGGCTTGCCGCCAGCGCCGCGCAGCTGCACTTCGAGGCCGCGCACCACGCCGCCACCCCGGATCTGCTCCAGAGCCTTCTCGTATGGGCCAGGGCTCTCGAAGATATCGTCGGGTGGCGTGTACCTGACTTCAGGGAAGAAGCGGCCCAGAAGCCGGATCATGGGATCGTTAATGAAGTATATTGTTCCGACCTCGGGCTCCACGATCATCACCGCTGCGCTGGACAGGGTGAGGATGTCGCGGAGGTTGCGCTCCATGCGCAGGAAGTCTTGGGCCAACTTGTGCTCTGGCAGGGCGGCCAAGCGGCGTCCCTCGCGGCCGTGGCCCCTCACCGGGGGCCAGGTGGGAAGGCCTGGCATGGGGACGTTCCCGCAGGCGAAGGAAACCACCCCTGCCTTCGCATCCACGTAAGGCAGCAGGAGACGACACCAGGTGGTGGTGATGAGCTTGGGGGAGGAGATAACCTCCGTATAGAGCGGTTCGTGCCGCACCGCGGAGGCCAGGTAGCTGGAAGCGTAGAGCAGGGAGTGCTCCATGAAAGAGGCCATGTCCACGGTGGTCCGGCCCGTCCAGTTCATGTTCGCGTGGGCAGCCAACTCCTCGCCATAGTGCCTGTAGCGGAAGGACCTGCCGTCCTCCAACAAATCCAGGAACATCATGACCGATGAGAGCTCGCCATAGGCCTCGGGCCGGCAGTCCTCCATGGAGGGCAGGTCCCGGTCCCCCGCATGGACCTTCCAGATGGCGTGCATGGCCCCCAGGCGCTCCCCGGGCATGGAGGCCACCTCGGGCGACCACACGCAGTGGGGCTCCGGGATGCCCCACTGGTCCAGCAGATCCGCCACAGGATCTAAATCTTCCTCGATCCAGGCAGGCACCAGCCGGTGGAGCACGGCCTCGTGACGCGCGGTAAAGGTGGGGTGCTCTGGCTGGGTCGACAAGTGGGATCTCAAGTAAGGGTTGCAAGGAGCGGAGAAAGTCTTGATTCAAGATTAGAAGCATGGGGCAGCCGGTGGACAGGAATTACGATCACCTTGTGGGGGGTTTCTCCGGGTAAGGGGAATTCCTTCCCCTGCGCGGTCCACGCCCAGCCCGAGGAGGTCAACATGAAAACCGTCCAGGGGGCTGGAATGACAGATTCGATTACAGTCGACGGCCTCTGCAAACGAAGCGCCCGGCTTGCCGGGCGCTTCATGTGCGAGGGCTCCGATTATTCATTAATGGCCCGAATAACTAAGGCAAAGCCGTAATCCTGAACGTGGGTTGTTACCTCGCTGGGTTGGGGTCGTTCTCGGCCATTTGTTTCAGCCCTGATCGAGCCTCTGGCTGGGATGAAAGCATGGAGGGATTCATCCTGACTGGCACATTTATCGGAGGCGATATCCATCAATAGCATGGGGAGCCCTTCGTGGAATGGGTTGAACGGCAGCCAACTCCGTAGTGAAGGCATGCCAGAACGAAACCGGTGCCTTCACAATATGTCCAGACCAGACTCGATGTTCCGGCGCCGGGCCAATTTCGGTTGAATGGCATTTCCAGGCACGGGAATGGCGCGAGCCATGCGCTGAACAGTTATTTCCGCGTTGTTCAAATCGCCCGACCACCGAACGCAAGGAACAAAACGCCTACGGCCTGTTCGGGTCCTACCGCTTGTGAAGCCGGGCCCGCTATTCCAGCCTCAGAACATCCTTCAGCTTGGGGGTGGCGCCCCGGCTGGCCTCCAGCTCAACCCCGCCCGGCATGCGCACCAGCGCCCGGCTGCCGCCCCCCGAGGGGCGTATTCCCAGCACCGCCTCTGGCCGGATCAATAGATGGCGGTGGATGCGCAGAAGGCCCCCGTCCGGGAAAAAAGCCTCCACCTCGCCCAGGGTCTTCCAGCGGGTGCGGAACCGCTCGCCGGCAAATGCCCAGACCACCTGATCCTCTACCTCGAAATAGGCCGTCTTGGCCAGATCCAGGAATACCACACCGGAGCCAGCCTGTACGGGGTAGCGGGTGGCGGAGCCGCCCCGGCTGTCGGCGGTGGCTTCCCGCTGGCCCAGGGCACGGCGGATCTTCGCCAGGGCCTTCACCAGCCGCCCGGTGGTGACCGGCTTGAGGAGAAAATCCGCGGCGTCCAGCTCGAAGGCGTTCACCGCATGTTCCGCATAGGCGGTCACGAACACTACCGGCAGCTCCGGCCTGATCGACGCGCGCAGGCTCAAGCCGTCAAGCCCCGGCATCTGGATATCCAGGAACAGGGCGTCCACCGCCGGCGCGGCGGCCAGCCAATCCTCCAGCTCCAGCCCGTTGGCGAAGGTGGCCACAACCGCGCAGCCGCAATCCTCCAGCAGGCGGACCAGGCGGCGCTGGTTCATGGGCTCGTCCTCGGCCACGGCCACCTTCAACGGTTCGCTCATGCCGGCCACTGCCAGGGCAGCTCGAGTCGGGCCACGGTCCACTGCCCTTCCGTCTCCAGTCGCAGGGTGGGCCGGGGTGCGGGCAGCAGGGTCAGACGTTCCTTCAGGTTGCCCAGCCCGGTCCCTGGCTGGTATTCGGCCTTCAGGGGACGCCCGCCATTGGCCACCCGCAGGAGCAGCCCAGCCGGGGAGCGGGTGAGTTCGATCTGCAGCGCGCCCCCTTCTGGCTGGGGTGCGATGCCGTGCTTGATGGCATTCTCCACCAGTGGCAGCAGGAGCAGTGGCGGCAGTTCCAGCGGGTCCGCCCAGTCCGGCCACTGCCAGTGGACTTGCAAGCGCGCGCCCAAACGGATGGCCTCAATGCCCAGATAGCGGTTGACCAGGGACCGCTCCTGGGCCAAGGGCGCCCGCAGGGAGGCGCCGTGCCGCATCAGCTCCCGGTACATTTCCACCAGCCCCACCAGGGCCTCTTCTGCGGCGTCGGGATCCTCGTGCACCAGTTCGGTGAGCCCACCAAGCACGTTGAACAGGACGTGTGGATTCAACTGGGCCTGCAGCGCCTGGGTCCTGCTGCGGTCTGCCAACGCGCGCAAACCCCGCTCTGAGGCCTCCGCCCCCTCCTTGCCGGCCAGGAACCAGCCCAGGAGCAGGGCCAGCGGATAATTAAGGAAGAACATGCTCCAGCCTGGACGCAGCGGAAAACTGTTGCCGACCAGGCGCAGATAAACCTGTGGCCCACTCTGGGCTTGGCTACCCGGGGTCAGCCCTATAATGATGCCCAGCCAGAGCGCGTTCCAGGGGAGCGACTGCAGGAAGCCGCGCAGGGGCGGTGCCTGCTTGCGCTCATCGCCGGTCCAGAGCCACGGCAGGGGAGCCAGGGCCAGCATCCCGATCACCAGCAGGAACGGCAACAGGAACTCCACGGCCGGCGCGAACATGTACGGCATGCCGGTGAACAGTACGAAACGGAACAGGGCCCAGAGCGCGCCGTAGCCGAGGATCACCGCCCAGGTGGCGGAGGACTGGAACTTGGTGCGGGTGGTTGCGGGGAAATCACAAAGACGCATGGACGGTTCGCTCGCAAGGGTGGATTGGCTGGATGATCGTTGACTATACAGCCTTCCAGCCGCCGCCGAGCGCCTTGTAGAGGGTCACCAGGTTGGTGAGCATCTGGGCTTCGGACTTGCTGACACTGTTCTGGGCGGCATAGAAGGACTGCTGGGCCGTCAGGACATCCAGGAAGCTGGTAAGGCCAAGGCGGTAGCGTTCAGAGGCCAACGTCACCGCATCCTGGTCCTGGCGCAGGGTTTCCTCGAGATTCCGTTGCCGCTCCTGTTCCGAATAGAAGTTGGCCAGAGCATTCTCCACATCCTCCAGGGCGCTGTGGAAGGAGGCCTGCAGGCCCGCCAACTGCTCATCGTACACCGCCTGCTTGCCGGCCACCGCGGCCTTGAGCTTGCCGCGGTTGAAGATGGGCAGACTGAGCCCGGGCACGATGGACCAGTAGCGGCTGGACAACGAGGCGAAATTGGAGGTCCGGGTGCTTTCCAGCCCGAGCCCGAGGGTGAGATCGAATTTGGGGTACAGGTCCGCCTTGGCGACCCCGATATCCGCCATGGCCGCGGCCAGCTTGCGCTCGGCACGGCGCAGGTCCGGACGCCGGGCGATCAGCTCCGAAGGCAGCCCCGTGCTCAGCACGCCGTGGATGGAAGGCAGCGGCTGGACCGGGGCGAGATCGCCCTCCAGGGCGGTAGGTTCCAGGCCCAGCAGGATGCCCAGACGATGCATGGACTGCTTGATGGCCGCCTGAAGGGTGGGAATGTCGGCTCGGGTGGAAGCCGCCTCGGCTTTCGCCTGGGCCACATCCAGGTAGCTGGTGAGGCCCAGCCGGAACCGCTGTTCGGTGATGGCGGCTGTCTCCTGCTGGGTCTCGGCGTTCCGCCGGGCAATGGCCAGCAAGGCCTGGTTTCCCCGCAAGGTGATGTAATTGCTCGCCACATCCCCCAGGAGCGTCAGGGTCACGTCTCCCAGGTCTTCCACGCTCGCTTGAAGGCGATCCTTGGCGGCCTGCTGGCTCTTGCGCAGACCACCAAAGAGATCAAGTTCCCAGGAGGCGTCGAACCCGGCTTGATAGAGGGTGCTGGTGCCCGGCACCCCGGCATAATTGATCGAATTGGCGCTGGTTTCGCTCCGGGACACTTCAGCGGTTGCGTTCACCGAAGGCAGCCGCGCCGCCTCGGCCGTACCCAGCGTCGCCCTGGCCTGGAGGATGCGCGCCTGGGCCTGCCGGAGATCCAGGCTGTTCTGAACGGCGCATTCCATCAGCTCATCCAGGAGAGGATCTCCGAACCCCTTCCACCAGGCCACGCGGTCCAGGGCCGGGGCGGCGGTGGAGGCCGCTCCGCTCCAATGGGCGGGAGCCCGCAGCCCGGGTGACGGATCCACGGTCTGGACCTTCGCGCATCCCGCCAGGAGCGCGGCCACTCCCAATGCGGCGCCGATCCCGGCCTTCACGACCGGCCTCCCGCCGCGGCGCCGGCGGTGGGCGTCTCCGGAGTCTCGATGAACACATCCACCTGTTGGCCCACGTAGGCAGGAATCGCGCGGCGGTCGAAGCGATAGATCACCTGCAGCACCCGGGTGTCCACCCGCTCCGAACTGCTGCCGGTGAGGGAGGTCTTGGGGGTGACGTAAGGCTCCACGTAGTCGAAGGACACGGACGTTTTCAGGTCCCGGTTGCCGCGCAGGAAGACCGTGGCCCGGGTATTGGGCTTGAATCGCCAGGCGTCATTCTCGTCGATGTCCACCCGGATATGGAGTTCCTCCTGGCTTCCCAGGCGGATGAGCGGGGTGGAAAGGGCTCCGGTGGCGGCATATTCCCCGGGCCGCACATTCACCTGCAGCACCTCGCCGGCCATGGGGGCCCGCACCGTGAGCCGCTCAATGGAGGACCTGGTACTGGCGATGTCCGCCTGGGCCGCCTTCACCGCCACCTGGGCGCTGAAGACCTTGGCGTCGGCCAGCCCCAGTGCGTTTTTCCGCTTCTGGACATCATCCACGCTCACCGCCCTGGAGTCCTGGTTGTTACGCACCAGGTCGTACTGGCTCCGGGAATCCGCCTGGGAGGCCACGGCTTCCTGCACGGCCGCTTCAGCCTTGGCCAGAGCCGCCTCTTTCACCAGCAGGTCCGCCCGCAGTTCCCGGTCGTCGATCTGGAACAAGGGCTGGCCGGCCTTGGCCCGGTCGCCCACCTTGACCGCCACCGTCTTCACGATGCCGGGCAGGGACGTTCCGATGCTGATGTTCTGGTTGCTGGCTTCGATGATGCCGGAACCGCCGATGTAGGAATTGAAGGGCGCCTCGGCCGGCTGAGCCACGGGAACGGAAGCTGGTTTCTTGGTGTTGGAGCGGACGGCGGCGACGGTAGCCAGCAACAGACCGACGACCGCGGCCGCAGGCAGGACTCGGGTGAGTTTCATGGGGTCTCTTTCAGTGAAGGGATTCGACCTGTTCGATATGGCCGTCGTCCATGTGGGCGATCCGGTCCGCAAATTCGAAAATACGGGCATCGTGGGTGACGATCACCAGGGACCGCTTGCCATCCATTGCCATCTTTTTCAGTGACTCCATCACCATGATTCCGGTCTGGTGATCCAGGGCGCTGGTGGGCTCGTCACATACCACCAGTTTCGGGTCGTGGACCAGGGCCCTGGCGATGGCCACCCGCTGCTGCTGGCCGCCTGAGATCTGTCCGGGAAAGCTGCCCAGCTTGCTCTCCAATCCCACCTCGACCAGGCACTGGGCCGCCCGGACCAGGGCCTGGTCCAGCCTCACCCCGTTGATCAGCAGGGGAATGGCGACGTTTTCGGCCACGGTCAGCGTGGGGATCAGGTTGAAGGACTGGAACACGAAGCCGATATTCTGCCCTCGGTAGTGCACCATCTGGTCTGCGGAGAAGCTGCTGAGATCCTGCCCGAACAGGCAGCACTGACCGGCAGTCTGGTCCAGGATCCCGGCCATGATGGAGATGAGAGTCGTCTTTCCGCATCCGGAGGGACCGACCAGCATGAGCAGCTCGCCGGCTTGAACCTCCAGGTCGATCCCGCGGAGGGCCTGAACCTGGGTATCGCCGGTTCCATAAGTCTTGCGGATGCCCAGGCATTGGATGGCAGGAGTGGCAGTCATGGCTAACCTTTGAAAACGATGGCGGGTTCGAGTTTCAGGACCTTGCGCAGGCTGATGAACGCCGCGAACAGCACGATCAGGAGGACCGCGGCGCCGCAGCCAAGCAGCAATTGCCAGTTGAGCGACATGCTGAGGTCGCTGCCGTTGCCGACCAGGGAGAAGGCAGCGGTCAGCCCGGCCCCTATCCCGAAGCCGATGAAACCGACCGTCCCTGCCTGGAGCAGGATCATCCGCCGCAGCGTTCGATCCGAGGCGCCCATGGCCTTGAACACGCCGAAATACCGGAGATTATCCAAGGTGAAGTTGTAGAAGATCTGGCCGGTGACTGCGGCGCCGACGATGAACCCGATCAGCACCACGAATCCGAAATTCACGATGATGCTGGTGTTGTGGATCATGTATTGAAGCGTTTTTGCTTTGAACTCATCGGCCGTCAGAGCACCCAGGCCGGTCTCCTTGGAGATGCGACGGGCCAGGACGGCGTTCGCCTCCTTGCCGTTGCCCTTCACCAGGATGTAGGTGAGCAGCTTGCGTTCACTCAAAGCGTAGTTCTTGGCCCTGGTATAGGTGGTATACAGCGTGGGCTGGGATTGGAAGGATTGGGTCGTCCGGGCGATGCCCACCACGACGGCTCGATTGTCATTGATTTCCAGGGTATCGCCGACCACGAGCGGAATCGGCTTGCCGCCGGGGACAGGGGATGGCTTCGCCAGCCGGCCCTTGGCTCCTGCTTCATCCACGATGACGGAGTCAGGTTGTCTAAGATCGGCCAGTTTGCCCTGAAGCATTGTTCCCGGCCCACCGATGAGGGTTGCGTCATCCAGGCCCAGGAGGTTGGACTGGACCGATTCACCGTTGGACGTTCGGACCTTTTGCCCTCCCCGGTAGAATGGCACGGCCCAGGCCACCCCCCTGATCCCCCGCACCCGGTTCAGCTGGGTATCCAGCATAGGTTTGGAATCATCCACCTGCTGGACCAGGGGATCCATGACCCAGATGTCCGGTTGGGAGACATCGGTGATGAGGCTGTTGACCGTCTTCAGAATCGAAATCAAGATCCCGGGTTGCTGGATCATCAATACTGAGGCCAAGGCGATCCCGCAGATGATTCCCAAGTACTTCCCACGTTCACCAAACAGCATTTTCAAAGCGACTTGCAGCACAGCCAACCCTTTCACGGATGGGAAGGAACTTGAAATCAAGCGCTTCCGTTACCAACCCAGGTTAGGGGAACCCGCCGGGATGGGGCGGCCCGGATTGTCGATGACGGGATCCGATGGCCGAACGGCAGATAGTTATGGCTGGATGGCAGGGTCTGGTTTCGGCCGGGAGAATCATCCGAGCTCAGCCGGGCAGCGCGCTCCGGGATCCCGTTCCGTGTGATGGCTCCGGGCCGTTGTCAGTGCTCGCCAGTTCCCCCCATTGATCCGGCAGTTGGGAGGTCCTGAACGCGAGGGTGCCGCCCTCCGGCATCGCCTGCGCGGCATTCACGCACAGGTTCTCTGCGAACAAAGCGTCCTGTCAGATTCTGTAAGTAGAGAACTGGCCGTTCATAGCAAGCGCGGGACCGAGCAAGGCCAGCCCAACCGAATCGAACTGGAGCAGCCGTAACCTGCCGACCAGGGTGAACCGCAGGATTGGCAAATGAAAATAACCTGGCCTCACCCCCGAGTGATGCCGGTGGTCGGCCCTGAAGATCAGCGTCCACATAGCCAGGAACCCGAACAGAATCATTTGCCCTTTCGGAGATTGGGCCAAGGCCGGTGGCTCGACCTGGGGGAGCGGATATATCGGGGTCGGAACCCGCCGGATCCAGGCCCTTCGGGCCAAGCCAAGGCCGGGAGCAGACTGGTCCGTGGTGACCGGCACCGCCGGGGTGGGCGTCATGCCACACCGGGGATAGCGGGTCCCACCGCCTCGGGAAAAGGTCAACAGGAAACCCTTCCACGGGGTCGGAATGACAGATTCGATTACAATTGACGGCGTCTCAAAACGAAGCGCCCGGCGCGCCGGGCGCTTTTAGGTTCAAAATTTCCGCTTAGAGCGCGCTCTGCAGCACGGTCAGGATGACAGTGTTGACGATGTCTTCCGCCGTGCAGCCGCGGCTCAGATCGTTGCCCGGCTTCTTCAGGCCCTGCAGGAACGGTCCGTTGGCGGAGCAGCCGCCGAAGCGCTCGGCGATCTTGTAGCCGATGTTGCCGGCGTTGAGATCGGGGAACACCAGCACGTTGGCCTGGCCCGCCACCTTGGAGCCGGGGAACTTCTTCAGGCCGATGGCCGGGATCATGGCGGCGTCGAACTGGATCTCGCCGTCCACCATCAGGCTGGGCCGCTTTTCCCGCACCAGCTTCAGGGCGGCGCGCACCTTGTCCACCATGGCGTGCTCGGCGCTGCCGGCGGTGCTGAAGGACAGCATGGCGACCTTGGGCTCCACCCCGAGCATGGCCCTGGCGGTGTCGGCGCTGGCCATGGCGACCTCGGCCAGCTGCTCGGCGTCGGGGTCGGGCAGCACGGCGCAGTCGCCGAACATCATCGCGCCCTTGGCGCCGAAGGCGGGGTCGGGATGGATCATCAGGAAGGCCGAGGAGACGGTCTTCACGCCGGGGGCGCAGCCGATGGTGAGCAGGCAGGCGCGCACGGTCTCGCCGGTGGTGTTCAAGGCGCCGGCCACGAAGCCGTCGGCCTCGCCGCTCTTCACCATCATGCCGCCGAAGTACAACGGGCTCTTGATGGTCTCCAGGGCCTTTTCCGGGGTCATGCCCTTGTGCTTGCGGGATTCATAGTAGGCGTTGGCCAGGTTGGCGGTCTTGGGGTCGCTGGCCGGATCGCGCAGGGTGACGCCCTGGAGCGAGATGCCCAGCTCCTTGGCGCGGGCCTGGACCTTGCCGGGGTCGCCCAGCACCGTGAGCCGGCAGATGCCCTCCTGGATCAGCCGGGAGGCGGCGATCAGCGAGCGGTCGTCCACGCCCTCGGGTAGAACGATGTGCCGGGCCAGGGATTTGGCCCGTTCCCGGAAGATCTTGAACCAGGCTTCGTGATTGGCGTTCATGGTTGCTCCACTTGATTGCCCAGTTTAACACCGGGGCGCGCTCAAGGCCGTCCGGCCACCAGGGTGAGGTTGCTGCCGCCGAAGGCGAAGGCGTTGGACAGGCAGATCCTCAGTTCGGGGTCCCGGGCGCCCGCCGGCACCAGGTTGAGCGCCGGCAGGGCCGGATCCGCCGCGCCGTCCCAGCGGTGCGGCGGCAGCAGGCCGTCCGGGTTCCAGTCGGGGTGCAGCGCGAGCCAGCAGAACGCCAGCTCGGTGGCGGCCGCGGCCCCCAGCAGATGGCCCGTGAGCGGCTTGGTGCCGCTGCAGGGGATGCCCTGGGGGAACACCCTGGCCACGGCGCGGCTTTCCATTTCGTCGTTCTTGTCGGTGGCGGTGCCATGCAGGTTCAGGTAGCCGGGCTCGCGCCCGTCCAGGCCGGCGTCGGCCAGCGCCAGGCGCATGGCGATCTCGGCGCCGCGCCCGTCGGGTTCGGGGGACGAGATGTGGTAGGCGTCGCTGGATTCCCCCGCGCCCAGCAGCGCGACCGCGGCGGGCCCGCGCTTCAGCAGGAACAGCGCCGCCCCTTCGCCGATGTTGATCCCGCACCGGTTGACGCTCATGGGGTTGGTCAGGGTCCGGGTGGACGCCCCGAGCGAGCTGAAGCCGTTCAGGGTGAGCCGGCACAGGACATCCACGCCGCCGGTGATGACCGCGTCGCACAGCCCCAGGCGCAGCAGGTTGCGGGCCGAGACCAGGGCCTTGCCGCTGGAGGTGCAGGCGGTGGACACGGTGTAGGCCGGGCCGGTGATGCCCAGCCACCGGGCCAGGAACCGGGCCGGAGCGCCCATTTCCACGTCGTCGTAGCGGAAGCCTTCGGGCAGCGCCCCGTGCCCCCCCAGGTGGACGATGGCGGCCTCCATCTCCGCGACCCCGGCGGTGCTGGTGCCGAGCACCACGCCGACCCGGTCCGGCCCCCAGCGGGCGAGTTCGGCCTGCACGTCGTCCTGGATCTCCTCCAGGGCGGCCAGCAGCAGGCGCGCGTGGCGCGGCAGCGCCGCGGGCCCCGGCAGCGCCCCGGCCACCCGCCCCACCCGGGCCGGCGCGCCGGGAATCCAGCCTTCCTCAAGCACCAGGCCGCCGGTATCGCCCAGGAACAGGCCGCGGGCCACCGCCGCCTTGCCCCGGCCCAGGGCGTTCACCAGGCCCAGGGCGGACAGGAAGACCGGGGCGGCGCTCATTCGTCCAGGGTCCGGATGCGCAGGGTCACGCCCATGCCGGGGTCCTCCAGCACGAGGGTCTGGTACGGAGGCGCCGGCCCGACCCGGAGGACGGTCCAGACCACCTTGCCCTTGCGCAGGAGGGTGCGCCGAGGGCCGTCATCGACGCAGACGCCCCCCGGCCCCAGGCCGGTCCGAACCGCCTCCAGGGGCCACAGGGCGAACTGGACCAGGGCCGGCAGCAGCCGCGGGTCGAACCGGCCCGGCAGCGGCACCCGGGCATCCACCGTCACCGCCCCGGACTTCATCCGGACGATGAACAGCGTCTGGCCCAGCGGGCTCGAGGCCACCAGGCTCAAGGCCCCGCCCCGGTTCTCCACCGCCGCCAGCAGCGTCTCCCTGCCCCCGCCCGGGAGGCTGAACAGCACTTCCTGGTTGACGAAGAAATCCGGCGCCGACTCGGGCGGGCAGAGCCGGAACGGCACCCCCCACGCCAGCTGCACGGCCCCGGAGTCGGGCCGGCGGCACCCCAGGAAGAGGAAGAGAAGCAGGAGCAGGGTCAGGGGCTTGCGCATCACCATCATTCTCACGTCAATGGGCGCGCAGCGTGCCTGAAATTTCCATCCGGCCCGTGCCATGCGAACCCGGCTGTGGCGGCGACACTGGCTACCGTAGGGAACAAGTTCCCAACGGCAGCTAGAATAACCCTATGAACGGACGCAGACAGGACCGGCAACTCCAGCAGCGGCGCGAGGCGCTGGAACGGGCCATGGAGCTGCCCGAGGCCGGGGCGGAGGCCCTGTTCTTCCACGACCACGCCGACCTGGTGCGGGGCCTGGCGGAGGCGCTGGAGCGCTCCGGCCTGGCGGAGGCCTGCCAGGCGCTGGCCCGCCACCTGGAGGAGGACCGGGACCACTGGCTGCGGCGCCTGGAGCGGATCCATGCGGAACCCGCCCTGCGCGCCCGGCAGGCGGAGCTGGACCAGGACTACCTGGAACTGTTCGCCGAACATTTCCGCCGCTGGGGCGCGGCGGGCAGCCACGGCGAGCGGGTCGCCGCGCTGGAAGCCTGCCTGTTGCTGGCCGCCCTGCGCGGCGCCGGGCGGCTGTGGGTCCAGGGACAGGGGCGCCCGGTGCTGCCGGTGCTGGTCCAGGAGGCCCTGGCCGTGCTGTGGCCGGCGCTCTATGGCCACGCCCGCCGGTACCAGAAATAGCTACTCCTGGGTCAGCAGCGCGGCCTCGGCCCCGGTGAGCGGGGCCGCCATGGTCTGGTGCTGGAACACCAGTTCCGTGCGATCGCCGGCGGGCTCCTCGATCCGGACCCGGTCGATGAACCGGCCGCCGTTGAGCCGGATGCGCTTGACGAAGGCGCTGGCCGGGCCGTTGGGCAGCAGGTTCACCTCCCAGCGCCCGGGATCGCCCTCGCCGGTCACGGTGAAGAAGCTGTCCAGCACATGCCAGTCGCCCTGGGCCAGCGCCTGGAAGATCTGCCCCATCTGCGCCACCACCGGCGCATCCCGGGCGGTCTTGCGCTCCTTGCTGCCGTCGCCGTTGACCACCATGAGGCCCTTGGGCCCCATCACGTAGGTCAGGGCCACCGGGCGCCTGAGCGCCCAAATCACGCCCTTGTCCCGGGCCAGCACCATGCTGCCGCTGGCCTTCAGCGGCCGGGACAAGGCCGCGAGGGTGCGGGTCTGGACGAAGTCCAGGTGGATGCAGACGGCTTCCTTCAGGTGGGCGGTGAGGTTGCCGGGCAGGGCCTGGCCTTGCAGCACGGCGGCGGGCAGGAACAGCAGGGTCAGGGGGATCTTCACGGGTTGAGGCTCCAGGCTTTGAGCATAGCGGACCGTTCCCGCACCGGCGGCCTTCCACGGGAAACCATTGCGCGCTTTCCACGTCCGCCCTTGCCATGTACCATCATCAACAGCACCTAGGCGAGGAGCCTGGCCACCCTACGGAACCGGCCCCGCCGGAACTGCAACACCCCGCGCCGCGACGCCGGCAGTGATGCCGAGTGGTGTCGATTGATTGAAAGAGCCATATGCAAACAGCTGTCGGGCATAGATTAAAAGCGGGCGGCCTCCTTTCTGCTGTGCCCATTACGAAGCTGGCATCGGCAATACTTTGTCTCATCTGTTTGTCCTGTGGTCCCCTGTCATCGCGCATCATCTATGATCCCAAGCCTTCCATTGCGCGTTTACAGCTCGGACAAACCACGATTCAAGCGGAAGTCGATAAGCTTGCCGAACCCCTGATCAAGAACAAGGAGGCCACCTGCCTTGAGATTGGCGTTCTGCTTGCCGATGGATCAACCCAATCCTTCGGCTACGGCAGGGTCAGCGATACCGGCCCGGCGGTATTGCCGGACAAGAATACGATTTTCCAGATCGGATCTGTTTCAAAACTGTTCACCTCGTCGTTATTGGAATATCTCGTCCAGGAAAACGTCATCAAATATTCCGACACCGTACGGACCATCCTTCCGCCGAGTGCCAAGTTAAGTGATGATATTGGCAAAGTCACCGTCTACGAACTGGCCACCCACACGTCCGGGCTGCCCCGGGAGCCGGTAACCTTGAAACAGCTCAGATTTTTCATAAATTATGAGTTAACAGGGAAAAATCTTTATGGATATATGGACAAGGCATGGCTATATGATTATCTGAAAACGACTAAAATTAAAAATAAATCACATGAATTTATTTATTCCAATATCGGCTACGGCATCCTTGCGCAGCTCATTGAGGTAAAAACGGGAAAGCCCTTCCAGAATTTGGTTACCGAAAAAATTTTCACACCGCTCAACATGAAAGACACCACTTTTTCCTTATCCCAAGAGCAACATAAAAGGGAAGCCATAGGGCATGTGGGCGACCAGCCTTATTTCATGAGACGAAATACCCCCCTGGAACCTTGGGATATGGGAGAGGTCATGGCGCCTACCGGGGGCATCTATTCTACGGTCACTGATCTATTGATTTATGCCAAACATACCCTTGCGATGGGAAATTCGCCCCTCGATCAGATCCTGGCCAGGACGACGGAACGCCTTGTAAAGCAACAAGATGGAGAATCCTCCGCCCTTGGCTGGACCATCTCGGTTTCTGGCGACGACCATACCATCATCACCTACAAGCACGGAATGACGTCCGGGTACAGCGCCTACATAGGCATGGACATGGCAAACAAAATCGCGGTTGTTGTGCTATGCAGCTCGTTTAACTGGAACGATAAGATTGGCCATAACCTGCTTCTCCGCTTTCCCCATGCTTCCGCTCGCGTGGCTGGCCAGTAAGGTGGCACCGGAGGTCAGGCGTACAGGCTCCACTGGCAGGCCTCCAGGCCGGCGCACAGGGAGCGCAGGGCGCCGTCCAGCGGCCGGTCCTCTTCCACGAACGGGATCCCGGCGCCCAGTCCGGCGCCCCACGCCAGGGCCTCGGGGGAAAGCCGCTCCAGGGCCGGGACCGACTGGCGCCGGCGCAGTTCCAGGCCCTGCAGGGTGGCCAGGGCCAGGGCCGCGGCCACCTGCCCGGTGAGTTCCAGCACCCGCAGGCAGTCCCGGGCGGCGATGGTGCCCAGGCTGACCTTGTCCTGGTTGTGGCATTCGGTGGAGCGGGAGAACACCGAGGCCGGCATGGTCAGCTTCAGGGCCTCCGCCGCCCAGGCGCTGGCGCCGATCTGCACCGCCTTCAGGCCGTGGTTGATGGCGGCCCGTTCCGGCGCGGCCCCGGACAGGTTGCCGGGCAGGCCGTTGTTGTAGCGGGTGTCCACCAGCAGGGCCAGTTGGCGGTCCATGAGGTCGGCCAGGTTGGCCACCGCCACCTTCAGGCCGTCCATGGCGAAGGCCACGTGGCCGCCATAGAAGTGTCCGCCGTGCAGCATCAGCCGCGCCTCGCCGTCGAACAGCGGGTTGTCGTTGGCGCTGTTCAGCTCATTCTCCAGGTCGCGCCGGATCCAGGGCAGCGCGTCGCGCAGCACGCCGATCACGTGGGGCGCGCAGCGGATGGAGTAGCGGTCCTGGATGCGCCCGGCGCCGGCGCTTTCCTGGCCGCCCAGATCGGCGTGGATCCAGCCGGCCGCCTCGCCCTGCCCGGCGTGCGGCTTCATCTGCGAAAGCCGGGGATGGAAGTGCTCCCGGTTGCCCTGCAGGCACGCCACCGAGAACGCGGTGAGCCGGCAGGCCACCCGGCTCAGGTACTCGGCGCGCTGGAAGGCCAGGCAGGCCAGCCCGGTCATGACCGCGGTGCCGTTCATGAGGGCGAGCGCCTCCTTGGGGACCAGCTCCAGCGCCGGCAGCCCGGCCCGCGCCAGGGCTTCGGCACCTGGGCGCGACACGCCATCCTGGAGCGCATCGCCTTCGCCGATCAGCACCGCGGCGATGTACGACAGCGGCGTGAGATCGCCGCTGGCGCCCACCGAGCCCTCCGCCGGGATGCGCGGCAGGACCCGGTGGTTGATGAGCGCCGCCAGCGCCTCCAGCAGCTCGAAGCGCACCGCCGAGTAGCCCTGGGCCAGCGAGTTGAGCCGGACCAGCAGCACCGCCAGGGTCTCTTCCGGTTCGAGGAAACGGCCCAGGCCGCAACCGTGGTAGCGCAGCAGGTGGTGCGGCAGTTCCGCCAGCAGCGCCGGGGGAACGGGGGTGGTGCAGGAATCGCCGTAGCCGGTGTTGACCCCGTAGACTTCCACCCCGTCCCGCAGCAGGTCGTTCAGGAAGGCGCGGCTGGCTTCCACCCGGGCCCGGAACCCGGGATCTTCCGACAGGACCACCGGCCGGCCGCGCAAGGCAACTTCCAGCACGGCTTCCAGGGTCAGCCGGGCAGACCCCACCGGGACCGCCCCGTCAACGGGAGGCCCAGAAATCGAAGAAGTTGAACCATTGCATGGGGTTGTCACGGCACGCGGCCTCCAGACCTTGAGCATAGCGGGCTGCCCACCCGGCGAGGGCCTCTTGGCGCCCGGCCCGGGGCAATTCGATCCGCTCGGCGAACGGTACCAGGCGCACCCGGTAGCACTGGCCGTCGTACACGCAGAACATCAGGTGCACCGGGCAGCGCAGCAGGTGGGCCAGCAGGAAGGGACCGATGGGAAACGCCGCCGGTTCGCCCAGGAACGGCGCCAGGACGGTGCGGCCGCGGTCGCTGGGCGGGGTGCGGTCGCCGACGATGAACAGGCATTCGCCATGGTCCACCTTCTCCTGCAGCAGGATGGCCGTATCCGGGGAGACCGCCGCCACGTGCACCAGGTTCACCCCGAAGCCCGGATTGAGCCGGTTCAGCAGTTCGTGGAAGCGCAGGGCGTTCTCGCCGTAGACCACCGCGTTCAGGCCCGGCAGGCCGCGCTCCTGGCCCAGGGCGCGCAGCATCTCCAGGTTGCCCAGGTGGGCCCCCAGGATCACCGCGCCCTTGGCCCTGCCGTGCAGCGCCAGGAGGGCCTCCAGGTCCCCGCCGTCCACCCGGATGCCGGAGCGGCATCCGGACCAGGCCAGGATCTTGTCCGCCGTGGCCCGGCAGAAGCAGCGGAAGTGCCGGTAGGATGCCCCCAGCCCCGGGCGCCGGGGCAGGTCCGGCAGGGGGCCGAACCGGGTCCAGAGCCGGTCGAGGTAGTCCCGGGAGGCGCGCCGGGCTTGGCGCCCGGTCAGGAAGAAATACGGCACCAGGCATTCCCCGGCCAGGCGCAGGCCGCGCGGACCGATCAGGCGCAGCGCCCTGGCCACGCTCAAGTAGCCCAGGCGGCAGCCGCGTTCCTTGGCCCGGTACCAGGGCAGCTTGCGCCGGAACGCGCGGCGCGGCATCCCCAGCAGCAGGCGCGCGTGCATCAGCATGAGCTGGAAGCTGTCGCGCAACGCCCGGTAGTGCGAAACGCCGTCCGGGGGGTAGGTGACCGCCACCGGCGCGGTCAGCACCGGGACCCCGGCCCAGTGCAGCCGGACGATGATCTCGGTGTCGAACGACATGCGCCGCGGCAGGGCTTCCTGCTCCATGAGGGCCAGGGTCGGACTCAGCGGGTAGAGCCGGAAGCCGCAGAGGGAATCCCGGATGTCCAGGGAGAGCGTCTCCAGCCAGACACAGAGGTGGGAGAGGTAGCGGCAGTATTTGCGCGCCGCCGGCACGGTGGCGTCGTAGCGCGGCACCCCGGCCACCAGGGCCCCGGGCCGGGCCCGGCCCAGGGCCAGGAAGGCCGCCACCGCCGCCGGATCGTGCTGGCCGTCGGAGTCCACCTGGAGGGCGTGGCTGAAGCCGTCCTCCCCGGCCCGGCGCAAGGCGGCCATCACCGCCGCGCCCTTGCCCTGGTTCGGCGCGAGGGTCAGCAGGCGGATCTGTTCCTTGTCCTGGGCGAGCCGCTGCAGTTCCCGGTGGGTGGCGGGGGTGCTGCCGTCGTCGACCAGGTAGATCGTCAGGCCCGACGCCTCCAGGCCCGCCACGGTGCGCGCCAGGGGGAGACCGGGGTCATAGACCGGCACGATCAGACAGGGCTGGAAACTCATGGCTGGAACAGCCCGGCCAGTGCCCTGGGCGTCAGCTTGCCGCGCGCGTCGTAGGGCAGCTCCCGGGGAAAGCGCCAGCGTTTCGGCAGGGCCATGATCTCGAACCGGAGGCCCAGATGGGCCCTCAGGGTGCGCACCAGGAGGCCGCGCTCGGAAGGGGCCCCGGGTTTGAGCACCACCACGGCCCCCAGGGTCGGCCGGACTCCCTCCAGCAGCACCAGCGCGGCCCGGGCCACCCAGGGCTGGGCCTCCAGGGCCTTTTCCAGTTCCGGCAGGGCGATCCGCTTCTCCTCCAGCTTGATGATCCGGTCCAGCCGCCCCAGCAGGCGGAAGCGCCCGTCCGGCAGCGGCTCGGCCGCGTCCTGCAGCCGCAGCGGCAGAGGCCCGGCCCGGAAGGAGGTCACCACCAGGGCTCCGGCCTGGAAGGCCAGGGTCACGTCGTCGAACGGGGTCCAGTCGGCCGAGGCGGGGTCAGGCCCCTGGTTGCGCCAGGCGATGCCCCCGGTTTCGGTGCTGCCGTAGACCTCCGCCACGCCGCCCGGCACCCGGCCGCGCCAGAGCGCGGCGTCCGCCCCGTTCAGCGGCCCGCCCGAAGAGAAGATCACCCCGGGCGCGACCGGCAAGGCGTCCAGGTCCATCAGCCGAGGCAGCCGGGACAGGTGGGCCGGGCTGGCCACCAGGGCCACCGGCGCCGGCTGGGCCAGGGCGCGCAGGAACCCGGCCGGATCGCTGGCCGGTTCGCACAGGAACGGGCGCCCCGCCGCCAGCGGCCACAGGATGCGGAACAGGCAGCCGTAGATGTGGTGATGCGGCACCGTGCCGACCACCGGCCCTGCCGGCATCAGGTGGCCGAAATGCCGCTCCAGCATGGCCACCTCGGCCGCGGCCTGGGCCAGGCTGCGCACGATCCCCTTGGGCTCGCCGGTGCTGCCGGAGGTCCAGAATTCCAGGCTGCCCTCCAGGAGCGCCGGCCGCGGCGCCGGGCCGGTCCGGATCTCCCCCAGCACGGCGTCGGCCTCGCGCCGGAGGCCTGCCAGGGTTTCGGGCAGGAAATTGGGCGGCAGCACCACCGTGCGCCCGGCCTGCAGCAGGCCGATCAGCCCCGCGGCGAAATCCCAGGCATCAGGGCAGGACAGCACCCAGCGGCGGCCGCCGGCCCGCAGGGCCTGGTCCGCGGCCCAGGCCGCGCTCGAAGCGAACGCCTCCCAGGTCCGGGGGGTGGTGCCGGAAAGGGCCACGGGATGGTCGGCGGCGCGCGCCTCCAGCATCAGCCGGGAGAGGGGAAGGAAGCTCATCCCCCGGTCAGGCTCCGGCTTGCAGCGGCCCCTGGCCGTTGCTGGCGACGAACGCCACCAGGCTGCGCACCGTGGCGAAGTGCTCCTTCAGGCCCGGATCCTGCTCCGCCGCCTGGACCTGGAAGCGTTTGCGCAAGGCGATGCCCAGTTCCAGCGCGTCGATGGAATCCAGGCCGAGGCCCTCGGCGAACAGCGGTTCATCGTCCCCGATGCCTTCAGGCGTCAGGTCCTCCAGCCCCAGGGTAGCAATGATGAACTGCTTCATTTCGAACGGAGTGATGATCATGCCCATGGCGTTCTGCTTTCCGGGGTGGTTCGTATTTCCAATGATAGTTGACCTCAGCCCAATTGCCAGGGCGATGGCGCGCCGCGCAGCGCCCGCAGACAGGCGAGGGACTGGGGCGGCCCGGCCCCGGGATCCGCCATGGCGAGCACCAGCCGCGCGGCCGCGGGCTCCCCCACCAGCAGCGCCACCGCGTGCAGCAGGCCCCGGGGCGTGGGGTCCGCCCACGGATCGGGCAGCCGGTCATCGCCATAGACGAACAGGACCGGCGCCGACGGGTCCGCCCTGAAGGCCGCCAGGGCTTCGACCAGCCCCCAGCCGAAACTCCCGGGCCCGGCGGCCACCGCGCTGAACGATGCGTGGTCGCCGTTGATGATGGACCATAGCCCGGGCACCGAATTGTGCACGGAGGTGGAGAACTGGGCGGGCGAGACCTCGGCCCCCGCAGCCAGGTCGTGCAGGATGGTCAGGGTGCGCTCGGCCTCGCCGTGCCTGGAGGCGAACACCACCCGCGCGTCCCCGGCCGCGCCGAGCCGCCCGGCGCAGTGGAAGCAGGCCCGGGCCAGGGGGCTCAGGCGCCGCCTCAACTGGCGGTCCACGAAGCCCAGGTCGGGTTCGCCCCAGGCCAGGTCCAGGAAGCCGTCCGAGCCCGGGGCCAGGAGCGGATCCAGGGGGTCCTCCCCGAACCAGGCGGCGGCGCGCAGAAGAGGCAGGACCAGTGGAGCAGATGTCATGGACAACTCGAGGGCAAAACAGCAGTGCGGGGAGCCGGCCGCTCATCGTATCCTCGCAGGCATGTCCTTCTCCTTCTACTGGCATGACTACGAAACTTTCGGGGTGGACCCCAGGGCCGACCGCCCGGCCCAGTTCGCCGGCCAGCGCACCGACGCGGAACTCAACCTGGTGGGCGAGCCCCTGGAACTCTGGTGCCGGCTCAGCCCCGACTACCTGCCCAACCCCGAGGCCTGCGGCCTCACCGGCATCGGCCCGGCCACCGTGCAGCGCCTGGGGGTGTGCGAGCGCGACTTCATCACCGCCGTGCACCGGGAGATGGCCCGGCCGGAAACCTGCACCGTCGGCTACAACAACCTGCGCTTCGACGACGAACTGACCCGCAGCACCCTGTTCCGCAACCTCATGGATCCCTATGGGCGCGAATGGCAGAACGGCAACAGCCGCTGGGACCTGCTGGACGTGCTGCGCCTGGCCCGCGCCTTCCGGCCCGAAGGCCTGTGCTGGCCCGACGCCGACGGCGTGCCCAGCTTCCGGCTGGAGCACCTCACCGCCGCCAACGGCATCCCCCACGCCCAGGCCCATACGGCCCTGGCCGACGTGCAGGCCACCATCGCCCTGGCCCGCAAGCTCAAGGCGGCCCAGCCCAGGCTGTGGGACTTCGCCCTGAAGGCGCGCAACAAGCACTGGGTCCAGACCCAGGTGGACCCGGCCCACCCCCAGGTGCTCATCCACGTGTCCGGGATGTTCAAGGCGGCCCAGGGCGCCTTTGCCCTGGTGTGGCCCCTGGGCGTCCTGGCCGGCCGGCCCAACGAGATCGTGCTGTGGGACCTGAGCCAGCCCTTCGAGCCGTTCCTGGAGCTGGATGCCGAGGCCTTGCGCCAGCGCATCTTCCGGGGCAGCGAAGCCTTGGCTGAGCAGGGCCTCGCCCGGCTCCCCGCCAAGACCCTGCACACCAACCGCTGCCCCATGGTGGTCCGGGACCTGCGCCTGCTCACCCCGGCCGTGGCCGAGCGCTACCATACCGACCTGGCCGGCGCCCAGGCCCTGGGCGCTCGGCTGGAGGCTCAGGGCGCTTTCCGTGCCCGGGTGCTGGAGGCCTTCGGCGGCGGCTTCCCCGAAACCGCCGTCGACCCGGATTTCTCCATCTACGGCGGCGGCTTCTTCTCCAGCCAGGACCGCGCCTGGATGGACCGCATCGGCCACACCCCGCCCGCGGCCATGGCCGCGCTCAAGCCGGTGTTCCAGGACCAGCGGCTGGACGAGCTGTGGTTCCGCTACCGCGCCCGGAACTGGCCCGAAACCCTGTCCCCCGCCGAACGGAGCCGCTGGGAGGCCCACTGCCGGCGCCGCATGGAGCAGTCCCCGGTCAAGGGCCAGCTGAACCGGGCCGAGTTCCACGCCGTGCTGGTCCAGTGCCGAGCCCGGCGCCCGGACCAGGACGCGCTCTGGCAGGAGCTGGAGGCCTACGCCCTCAATGGATGCCCTTGCTCTTGAGCTCCAGGGCGAACCGGTAGTCCTCCCCCTGGATGTGCTGGACCAGCCAATCCTCAAGGAAGTTCATCACCGGCAGGGTCAGGGTCGCCGTGCCCCGCTGGAACTGGTCCACCAGGTCCGCCACCTGGCGCACCAGGTCGGCATGGATCTGCTTGTGCTTCTCCGCTCCGGAATAGTTGTGCGTCACCATGAGCTGCTCTTCCATGGCGAAGTGGGTCACAGTGTAATCCTTGAGGAAAACCAGGATACCCTCAACCTCCTGCTTCCCCTTCCCCTGTTTCATGGCGCCATGCAGGCGATTGAAGATCTCCACGAGGGATTGGTGCTGCTCATCAATCTTGCCGTGCCCGGTCTCGAGCCGGCTATCCCACACGATCAGAGCCATGAAAACCTCCATAAATCAGGGAAGCTACCTCCTGACCCAGGCGAGGAGGTGCAACGGGCAGGAACCCGCAACGAATGGCCGCGGCCACCTGATGGTCCAGCCGCGGTGCCCTTAACTTAATAGATGGATCGTAATCGTGTCAATCCATGGCCGGGCCGGCCGCCGGCAGATGCGCCTTCAGCCAGGCCTCGGCGCCATCGGCCAGGATGTCCCGGTGCATGCGCATGGGATCACCGAAGAAGGCCGCCCCGGCCGTCCGGTCCAACTGGTGCGTGGCCAGGAGGTCCAGGGCATCCTTGGGTTGCCAGAGACCCTCGGCATAGACGATGCGCCCGCCTTCCCGCGGCTCGTCCAGGAGGCGGGAAAAGTACTGTAGGGTCACCTCTCCGTCCCGGGCCATGTGCGACCCGATGATCACCACCCGCAGGGCTCGCCAGTCCGCCGGGTCCATCGCCTTCCGGAACCCCAGCACCTTGCCGTGCAGCGCCTCCAGTTCCAGCCCCGCCGCCTCGGCGGCGTTGGCCAGCAGCAGCGGCCCCAGTCCGGCGGTGAAGCCGGCCAGCCGGCCCCGCGCCAGGCCCGCCGGCCCCCGCAGCTCGTCCAGCAGGCCAAGGCTGGCGTCCAGGATCCGCTCCTGCCGTACCCGCACCGGCCCGGAGCACCAGGAGCCCAGCTCGGCCCGGGCGGTCGCCGCCAGGCCCCGCAGCGTCCTGCGGGTCGTTTCCGGCAGTCCGCCCGGGGTGTTCACCAGCACCTGCAGGGCCAGGGGCACATGGGCCACCGCCTTGAGCCGGTGGTAGCGCGCGGGCCGGATCGGTTCCCGGGCTGCCTCCACGTTGTTCCGGTACAGCATCAGCCATTCCCCCGACACCACCAGCACCGGCCCGCCGCGGACCAGGCAGTCCGCCTTGGCCTTGGCGTAGCCTTCCCGGAACGCGCCGTTGAACTGCACCAGCGGATCCTGGACCGGGCCCAGCAACGATAGCATAAGTATAATATTACCAATAATAATCATAAAGGATCCAACCCAAGGCGCAGCCTCCGCCCGATGGGAAGATCAATATACCCGGGAAACCAGCTTGCGGGTGATCAGGTGCAGCAGGTGGGTGTTGCCGGCGGGATCGGCGCGGAGGATCAGGTTGACCGTGGTCTCCACGTCGCCGAGGGCCCGGTGGGCCGTGCCGGCGCGGATCTCCAGCCGGGACGCCAGGTACTGCAGCCGGGTGTTCTCCAGCTGGGCGTAGAGCTTGCGCCAGGGAATCCCGCGGCAGGAGCAGCCCCAGACCATCGCATCCACCTGGGGCACCAGTTGGCGCACGAAGCCCTTGTCGAACCCGCTGTTGTGGGCCACCACCAGGTCCGCGCAGCCCAGCATGCGCGCCACCCGTTGCGCATCGATCCGGCAGCCCTTCACCATGGCGTCGGTGATGCCGTGGATGGCCGTGGCCGCGGCCGGGATGGGCATGCCCGGATCATTCAGTTCCTGGTATGTTTCCAGCGTCCGCACCAGCCGGCCGGTGGCGCCGTCCACCTCCAGCAGCATGACGGCGATCTCCACCAGCCGGTCATGGGAGGGATAGAGTCCGGTGGTCTCGGTATCCACCACGGCGATGCGGTAAAGCTGGTCCAAACGGCACCTCGATGCTCGGGAAAGGCCTGATCATCCCATCCCCGCCCCCGCGCGGGAAGCCGGAACCGGTTGGCAGCGCCCCGGCCCCTGAGGCATACTGCCATGAAGCCCGGCCCAGCCACCCCGCCAACCGGGCCCATGCCGCTTTAGCTCAGCTGGTAGAGCACCCGCCTTGTAAGCGGAAGGTCTCCGGTTCAAATCCGGAAAGCGGCTCCAGATTCAGTTGAGTTGAACGCTCGAAAGCTCAATGCTGACGGGCGTTTCCCTTGTATGCCCCACTATCGAAGATCGGATCACCCCGCAGGGTCATTGGTGGAGAATCACCCCTGATTTGCCCGTAAAAGTGCAATAGAGGTGCAAGTATTATACCGCCGAAAACCCGCACCAGCATTAACTTTCCCACTTATTGGTCAGTCGCATTTTCCACTCGCCAAAGTGCAACGCCGAATCGACGCACCCGCACCACTGGAGGC
The DNA here is from genome assembly GCA_964627225.1 of uncultured Mesoterricola sp. Lineage (GTDB taxonomy): Bacteria > Acidobacteriota > Holophagae > Holophagales > Holophagaceae > Mesoterricola. The sequence goes on along the minus strand of CAZVHQ010000009.1, from coordinate 6,740 downwards.
ATGTACAGAATCCTTGTAGACCTGTCACCAGCCCCTGACCGTGGTCACGCGACAAGGGCGACCTGTCCGAGACGCCCTTGCGCGTCGGCACGGCTACCACGTCACTCATCGAAAGTTGCCGGGCAACTTCTTGGCGTCATGTCTCCCTGCTGGCGGCGCAGGAGGGGGCGGGTATTTTGATTGTGAAGAATCCTCTGGGCGCGAAAGGATGGGGTGGTCAATCTTCGGACCGACTCCGGCTCCGTGGTGGGGCGGAGTACACATCTGCTTGTGGACCCTCGGCTCAGGAGGCTCCAGAGGCATTCCTTCCCAGTGACCCCACAGATGAGCCCCCTCTGCTCGTCCTGCGCCATTCGAAAATTCGAGGTTGGAATAGAATCGGTAGTCGGTAGCCTGTCAATTCGGATGCATAATTATTGCGAAGCTGGAAGGCATCGGCTTCATGATATACACCCCACAAAACTTCTTAATGGATCATAAAAGATGAAACTGGCAGAAGAAAGTCGCACATTTGGAGGGATTTCCCCTTTTGGTTTGCAAATTGGGAATCCCAAAAGAAGCGTGCTCGCACTTAAACAAAGTCGAGGAGAAAATTTTTACCCTTATTATGCGGGCTTTTCAGAAAGTTTTGCTTACAATTTGTTGCACAGCCTTAAACGCCGCAAGGAGTTGGTAGTGCTTGATCCTTGGAATGGTAGCGGAACGGTTACTTCTGCCGCTACAAATTTAGGTGTGGCATCTGTTGGAATTGACATCAACCCGGTGATGGTAATTATCGCCAAAGCTCGTTTGCTTTCGAGATATGACATAGATAGCATGCTACCTCTTGCAGCGCATATATTAGAAGAAAGTCGAATAATAAAAATCCCGGATTGCTCTGGCTCTTTGCTCCGAAATTGGTACGACTTGGCAACATCGAAGCGAGTTCGAAAAGTTGGAAGTGCAATCAACAAAATTTTAACGACTGAGGAGTATCAGAACGCAGATTTTGAAATCCATAACGCCAGTTGCATTTCTAGCATTGCTGCTTTCTTTTATGTTGCACTGTTTCGAACTGTTAGAAGCTACTTAGATGGATTCAAAACAACCAACCCAACATGGATAAAATCCGCTAAAGATGAAACTAATCATATTAGCATTCGACGAGATAATTTTGAAAATTGTTTTTTGAAACAGGTCTCATCTCTATTATCGGTCATTCCTTCCCGTTGGCAAGATTCTGAACTATTTGAATCAAGGATATTACTTGGAAACTCTTCTCTTATTGATCTTCCCGATCAATCGATCGATATTGTTCTCACCTCTCCGCCTTACTGCACCAGAATCGATTACGCTGTTGCTACATCCCCAGAACTCGCTACTCTTGGTATGACCCAAAGTCAATATGCTGCCTTTAGGGTAGAATTTATGGGAACTGCCACCAATGCTACCGCGACTCCTACCCCGATACCGGAATGGGGAAAATCATGCATTGATTTCATTAAATTGGTTGAATCCCATGCCTCAAAAGCTTCCAGTGGGTATTATTATAAAAATCATTGTCAATATTTTGGAGGATTATTTAAATCAATCTCAGAAATAAACCGTGTCATCAAAAAAAAGGGGACCTGTTGCATGGTTGTTCAAGATTCATTTTATAAAAATATTCATAACGATCTCCCTAAAATTGTTGTTGAGATGGGATCTGAATTTGATTTGCATTTTCGGCAAGAAATGGAGTTCCCTTCAAACCGGTCAATGGTAAGTCGAAATTCACGAGCTACGAAATATGTTTCCAACAGGACAGTCACGGAGAAGGTTATTGTGTTACAAAGGGAAGGGGTCTAAATGAGTAATATAGAACCTGAAGAAACTGGGGTGGACCTGATTCGCGATGTTGAGAGTCAGATGAAAAATGTCCATACACAAAGCTTAGATATTTCATTTAATGAACTGGCAAATATGATAGAAGAAGGGGAATTGGATATTAATCCAGATTACCAAAGACTTTTCCTGTGGTCCGAGGGCGCTCGATCAAGATTCATTGAATCTCTTCTTCTTGAAATGCCTGTTCCTCCAATTTACGTTGTTGAAATCGAAGACAATAAAAAATTATTAATTGATGGATTGCAACGCATTTCATCTTACATGCATTTTAGAGGAATACTATCCGCCCCGCACTTGGTTCCACCAGTTGCGATCGGAGACTACCTAAAATTGCAAGATTGCGATATCATCAAATCGTTAAATGGGAAAGGCTATGAAGATCTTCCACTCGCATTAAAAATAAAACTTCGTAGGGCATTTGTTCGTGTGGAGATAATCCGCAAGGGTAGCGATCCAAAGTTCAAGTACCACATGTTTAAGAGATTGAATTCTGGAGGACAAGCGTTGACTGACCAGCAATTACGCAATTGTACTATACGTTTGCTTGATTCTCAATTTAGTGATTTTGTTATTAGACTCAGCCAAAAAGAATCGTTTAGAATTTGCATCAGTACAGTTTCAGATGAACAAATTCTTGGTGCATACGATCAAGAATTGGTATTGCGATTCTTTGCTCTTAAGAATTGGATTCAGCATTTCACACATGATGTAAATGATTTTTTAACTGAATACATGGAAGCTGTTTCCGATCCTGATAATCCCGTCGCTTTCAATATGCCGGAAGAAGAGAGAAACTTCGACCGAACCTTTGAGATCCTAAGTTCAACTCTTGCCGAGGAATCATTCAGTCGAGCAAACAAGTTGCGTACTGACCTCATCAAAGGATTTGGGGTCTATCATTTCGAATCATTCTGTGTCGGGCTTCAACCCTACTTAAATAAAATTGATATATCAGATGATAGCCATATACTCGACATAAAGAATTTATTCTTGAATATCAAATTAGATCCAGAATTTGTTAGTCTCACCACTGGTGGAGGGAAAAATAGCCCGGGACCTCTGAATTCAAGGATAGGTTTTGTAAAGGATCAATTAGGAAAGATGCTATGAATCTTGAAGAAATCACAGCCCAGATAGAAGAGGATAAATCTTGGAGAATCAGTGAACTATTATTTTTTCAAAATGTTGGTTCTGGGATTTCTGATTTGACGAAGCACGATCAATATCGGAGAGCATTAGTTCTCTTATTATATTCTCATTTCGAAGGACATATAAAGCTGGTTCTTAATTTATATGTGGATGCAATCAATAGCGAAAAAATATCTTTCCGTCGCGCCAGCCATGCGATTGCCGCTGCTTCAATGGAAAAAGTGTTTGGCGAGTTGCGAGAAGCAAATAAAAAATGTATTGAATTTAAGAATTCTCTTCCTGACGATACTAAATTGCATAGATTGGCTCGAGAGAGAGAATTCCTTGAACGTTCAGCAGAAATTATGACCCAAATTGTAGACATTCCAGATGATTATATAGATATTGAATCAAATTTAAAACCTATAGTTCTCAGGAAAAATTTATATAAAGTTGGTCTTTCTCACGATCAATTTGATGCACTAACCGGGACAATCGACAAACTATTAGTTTTCAGAAACAAAGTCGCTCATGGAGAAAGTCGAAGTGGTATATCTCTTAAAGACTACATGGATCTCCGCGATGCAGCCTTCAAGGTGATGAACGAAGTGGGTTCGGGCATTATTTGGGCATTCGACCAAAAAAAGTATCTACTTGAACCTGCATAAATCTTAAATTGGGGAATGACCATCAGGTGAGGACTGAGTAGTGCCGTGAGACGCCAACACTGATAATTTGTAATGGATCATGTGCAAGTGGAGGAATTCATGGACGCCCTAAGTTACACCAGTGCCCGTGCCAATCTGGCTGCCACCATGGATCGCGTGTGCTCAGACCATGACCCCGTCCTCATTACCCGGTCCAAGGCACCCTCGGTCGTCCTGATCTCCTTGGATGACTTCAATTCTCTCCAGGAGACTGCCTACCTCCTGCGAAGTCCGGCGAACGCCACTCGCCTGTACGCCGCCATTGATCAGCTTGAAGTCGGTAGGGGCGTCGTGCGAAAGCTTCCCGAATGAAGCTGATCTTCTCCCATCAAGCTTGGGAACCATCTCAACTTCAACCAGCACGACCACCTGAGGGTGGCGGAGACGGACACGGTCAGTGCTTTAACAACTGACGGACAATGACCGGTTCGAGTGGGAGCGGGGGATCCGTCGGCTGGCATGGGAGTAGCCCTGGTCGGCATCCAGGGCGAGACCGCCCGTAGCGTAGGCACCATAAAGAAATCGATTCGTCCATGCATCTGGGAAGACCCAGTCGCTTCCTCCAGAACCATACCTGCGTCAGCCCGGGTGCCCCGGAACCTTAAGCGGCATTCCCCGCCACCATCCCGCCTCCCGATCCGCTCCGCCGCTCCTGGGGGCTCCCAGCCATCTTGGATGTTGGCACCCGGCTCATTTTCAATATTTTTCTCTCATTGAAAATCATAAATCAACCCATATATTTCACTCATGGAGGAATCAACGTCCCAAATACCGACACCAGTTGCCTTTTGGCGGCGCAAGGGCATGCTCTGGATTGAATTCTCAGACGGACATGTCCAGGGGTTCCGTTCTGCCCAGGTCGGAGACACCATGGCAATGCCCTGCCCCGTGGCTTGTCTTCCAGACCGCCAGTGACCCCCAATCATCACTGCCCGCCCAATTCAGGGAGTCTGGGGGGGACGGCGCAACAGTAGCCTCAGCTTTCCAAACCATCGCCGGATGTCGCTCTTGAATCGGTTACTCTCAGGCTTGGACTATGGCTGACGATAAGGCTGCTGTATTCGATGCCCCCACCAGCCGTGCATGACCAGAACGGAAAGGAATGTTGATGACCATGATGACAATTGAAGAAATAGAAGCCTTTGACCTTCGCAAAGCTGCAATTCACGAGTGCGGTCATGCCAATGTAACCAGACACTGCGGGATGGGCGGGTCGCCTGCCATTTGGCATAATGACACTGACAATTTTTTGAAAGAAAAACTTTGGATTGGAACAACCCACTACAAGGAATCAGCCAGCACACCTTTGAAACTTCGGCGGGTCGCTATTGCAGGATTCCTGGCAGAAGAAATTAGCGGATTTGACTCCATATCGGACTGTGATGAATCGACCTTAACTGAACGCTTGGAATCAAGCTTTGGAGACTGTTTTAATGACTCAGAGGGGTGGTCACGATCAGACTGGGAGGGTGCAGAAGGGTGGACAAGTGCTGATATTCACGCTGTATATTTGAGCTTGACACGCAACTGGAAGGAATTGCTAGAAGAGGCTGCAACCCTCATAAATGTGGCTTCTAAGTCAGGTAGTGCAATTTGCAACTCTCCAGAAGAATTCCATGACAACCTTTCAAAAGTTTATAATGGAAATCAACCTGAACTGAATGCAGTTTTGGACCAATCACAAAATGCTGAGCGATCCGCTCTATCCCGGACTCCTTTAGCACCAAAACTGGTCGTTCCATCCAAGACCCGCCTGCAACTTACTGTGATCGATCGGGCAAAGAAAGAGCAATTGGCACGGAACATCCTAGATGTTGTGTGCAAGGCTATGTCTGTTGCGCATATAGCGTCCCTTGGTGGTCCTTATAAAGTTGAGAGGATTAAGTGTCTGAGCCAAAGTTACTACCTGTTGATCGACAAAGCTAACACCCTCATTACTACCATTCACGAGAACCAGCAGGATTTCTTCTCCACCCAGACAATAGAATGGCAGGATTCAAAAAGTGGGCGGGCTTACCTGAGGTGGATGGAGAAGTGGGGAATCAAACTTCCTTCCGAGTTGCCGGAATCTTGGCATGGTGAAGGCTTTGAACTAATAGCCATGGGTATGCTCCAGAATCTTCCAGCCGAGCCATCAGAGTAATTGATGGAGGAGTGGTGCCAACCTGATCCTATAGGGGGAGTCATACTTACTCCCATTGCGCTTCCCGAAGTATTACCAACGGGTTTCTTGAGGGGTGCTCGGGTTTTGATTGGTTTCGTCGCCTTTTTCGTGATCAAGGCGGTTGCCATTGCCGCTGCGCCGCCAGACGTTGGAGCCGGAGGGATATGTTTTGACCGGTGCGGGTCAGCAATGGGTGTTGTGGACAGGTTGAACCTGTCATGAGGCATGCAATAGCACAAGAGTGGTGCCAGCCACCTCACGCGATCTCGTAACCACTCGTCTAAATTTCCAACCCTGAGAACGAACGTTCGCTGTTCGCTATCACGGAGAGTTCCATTGGATCTAGAAAGTGAAATACAGTCTGTAGGTGCATAACGACGAGTAGTCCATTTCAGAACCGACTTCCGCTATGAATAGGGACAGATAGGTCTTTTAGCCAATTGCAATTCTGTTACTTGACTAGATCATGGCTGTAGCAGATTCGACATTTAAGTTTTATCAGAGGATATTGAGTTTCTCTTCCGCATTTGATGCATCGACTTGATCCCCTGGCAGCAAGCCAGCATGCATGACAAAGCTTAAAACCACTAATCGAGTAGACCCGCCCAATTTTTTGACATAATTCACAACGACCATACATCCGAAACTCTCCTGCGATAAACAGTCTGAACCTGTTTGAATGTTTAGCTGAAGATAAAGACAAAAAATAAAATTGAATTATCACATGTGTTAATTTATGCTTACGTTAAAAAATCATCTCCGTATGGAAGGGGGACTCCTTGAGTAGCTTTGACAGTTCTTCTGACCTCACCGGTCCAAATATTTTTTGCTACATCATTGGAACAATTTGATGCAGAAATGAGGTGATATCTTCT
>CAZVHQ010000008.1:0-126415 GCA_964627225.1 uncultured Mesoterricola sp. | reverse complement strand
AGGACCGTGGTTATAACCCTGGTTTACCCACACGATTCAGCGAGGAGCCCTTTTTCCCCATGGCATCTCCGTATGCCAACGCATTGCCACATGTCTATATGGTAGCAAGGGGAGTGCCAATGATTTAGGGGGCGTTGCGGAATAACCTGTGCAGTTCAGGTTATTCCACTACGGCCCCTTATGCCGGGGCCGCAAGGATCTGTTCAGGTTAATTCTAGACAACGGCTTAGCTTGAGTTCAAATTTGCCCGGGATGAGCCTATCGTATTGGCAAAGACCTTACGGCAGTTCCCAATCAACCTACAGTTGACGCCATGCGCCAAGGGGGTAGCGATCATGAGGCAATTTGCCATCAAGCAATCGATTGAGCGTGTCCCTGGCGGCATGATGATCGTGCCGCTCCTGGTTGGCTCTTTGATCGCCACCTTTTTCCCCGGAACTCCCAAATTTTTCGGGTCGTTCACCGGGGCCCTGTTCACCGGGGCCCTGCCGATACTGGCGGTATTCTACGTGTGCATGGGCGCCAGCATCGATATCAAGGCGACCCCATATGTCCTCAAGAAGGGCGGCGTGCTGTTCGGCACCAAGGTGCTGATGGGCATCTGTTTCGGATTCCTCCTTGGGCGCCTGCTGGGCGAGACGCCCATCACCTCCGGGATGTTCGGCGGCCTATCCGCTCTGGCGGTTGTCGCCGCCATGAATGACACCAACGGCGGCCTGTACATGGCGCTGATGGGGCAGTACGGCAGACCGGGGGATGTGGGGGCCTACACCATCATGTCCCTGGAGTCGGGGCCGTTCCTGACCATGGTGACCCTGGGGGTGGCTGGGCTTTCGGCCTTTCCCTGGCAGACGCTGGTGGGCTCCATCCTGCCGCTGGCCGTCGGCATGGTGTTCGGCAATCTTGACCGGAACCTGCGCGAGTTCCTGGGGCGCGCCGTGCCGGTGATGATCCCGTTCTTCGGGTTCGCCCTGGGCACCGGGCTGGATCTGCATACGGTGTGGAAGGCGGGGCTCCTGGGTCTCGCCATGGGGGTCGCGGTGGTGCTGGTGACCGGGGTGGCCTTGTTCTTCGCGGATCGTTTCACGGGGGGCACCGGTGTGGCCGGGGTCGCCGCCGCCAGCACGGCGGGCAATGCCGCGGCCGTTCCCGCCCTCGTCGCCGCCGCCAACCCGGCCTATGCCCAGGCGGCGAAAAGCGCCACCATCCTGGTTGCCGCGTGCGTGGTGGTCACCTCCATCCTGGTTCCGCTGCTGACCGCCTGGACCGCCAAGCGCTTCGGCGCCAACATGGATATGCCCAAGGCGCCGGTGGGCGGCGCTCCGAAGAAGGCATGACCATGGCTTCGCGCTGGCTGATCCTTGCTGATGACCTGACCGGAGCAGCCGACTGCGCCATCGCGTTCGCCAGGCACGGCATGCATTCGGTCGTGGCCTGGGGCGAAAGCCCTGAAAGCGGCGAAGCGGCGGTGGTGTCGGTGGATGTGGATAGCCGCCGCTTTCCGGCCGGGGCGGCGATCAGCCGCCAGTTATCTGCCCAGGCCGCCCATTTGCGGCCGGGCATGCGGCTCTACAAGAAGATTGATTCCACCCTGCGCGGGCAGCCCGCCGCTGAGCTGGCCGCCCAGTTGGGCGCGCTGGCAGCGGCTGGAGCCGGGCCGGCGCCGCTGGCCGTGATCGCGCCCGCCTTCCCGGCCACCGGGCGGGTTACCCTGGGCGGCCGGGTGGTGGTGAACGGTTTGCCCTTGGAGGACACGCCGCTGTGGGCACGTGACCACACCTATCCCAGCGCTGCGCTGCCCGAGGTTCTGGGCTGCGCCGGCCTTGCCGCCCAGGTGATCCCGCTGGAGGTGGTCCATGCCGGCATCGAGGTGGTGCATGCCCGCATGGAAGACGCCGTGCGCAGCGGCACGGCCGCTGTGGTATGCGATTGCGCCGCCGAAACGGATCTCGCGATCGTCGCCGCGGCCTCCTTGAGGCTCGACCAGGCCGTGTGGGTCGGCTCGGCAGGTCTGGCCGCCGCCTTCGCCGCGCTGGAGGGGCCGGTCAATCCGGTGCGGCCGTCCCTGCCGCGCCGTTCGGGCCCCGTGCTGACGGTGGTGGGCAGTCTGGCGGAGATCTCCCGGGTCCAGGCCCGGGCGCTGGTGGCCGGCGGTCTGGTGCGGCATCTGCCGGTTTTGCCGGCGACGCTGTTTGCCGGCCCGGAGACACCGGACTGGCGGCTTGCCGCGGCGTCCCTGGCCGACGCGCTGGCCTCCGGCAGGGACGTCCTGCTGGAATTGGTCCTCACGCCCGATCCGGACCTGGAACAGGGGCCCTTTCTGGCGGAACGCCTGACAGCCCTGGTGAAAACGGCGGCGCCGGGGATTGGCGCCCTGGTGGCCACCGGAGGCGATATCGGCTGCGCCCTGTTGTGGAATCTGGGTGTCCACGGCATCCGGTTGCTGGACGAGATCGAACCTGGGGTGCCGCTGGGCATGACCCTCGGAAAGGTGTCCATTCCCGTGATCACCAAGGCCGGCGCCTTCGGTGACCCAGGCACCCTGTGCAGGTGCCTGGAGCGGCTCAACGGTTGAAGGAGAAGTGTCCATGTCGCGTCCCATCATCCTCATCACCATGGGCGACCCCGCTGGCGTCGGTCCGGAAATCATCATGCGCAGCCTGGCCCATCCGGAAATCTATGCCATGTGCCGGCCGCTGGTCGTGGGTGATGCCGGCCGCCTGCTCAAGGCGGCCGGCCTGGTGGATTCGGCCCTCGGCGTCCGCGCGGTGGACAGCCCTGCCGATGCGCGGTTCCAGCATGGCACCGTCGAGGTGATCGACCTGAACCTGGTGCCCGCCGACCTCCCCTTCGGGCAGGTCTCCGCCATCGCGGGCGAGGCCGCCTTCCGCTACATTGAGCGCGCCTGCCGGCTGGTGGTGGCGGGAGAAGCCGACGCCATCTGCACCGCCCCGATCAGCAAGGAGGCGCTGCACGCCGCCGGGCACCGCTATCCCGGGCATACCGAACTGCTCGCCCATCTCACCGGAACGCCTGAAGTCTCCATGATGCTCACGGCGCCCGGACTGCGGGTCATCCACGTCACCACCCACCTCGGCCTGCTGGACGCCATCGCCCGGATCGATCCTGGGCTGGTGGAACGGACCATCGTCCGCGGCCACGACACGCTGGCCAAGGCCGGCATCGGCAATCCCCGGATCGGCGTGTGCGCCATCAACCCCCATGCCGGCGAACATGGGCTGTTCGGCCGAGGCGAAGAGGCCGAGAAGATCACGCCCGCCATCGCCGCTTGCCGGGCCAGGGGCTGGGCAGTGGAGGGCCCGCTGCCGGCCGACACCCTGTTCTTCCGCGCCGGGCGTGGCGATTTCGACCTGGTGGTCGCCATGTACCACGACCAGGGGCACGGCCCGGTCAAGGTGCTCGGCATCGAAGCTGGGGTGAACATCACGGTGGGCCTTCCCGTGGTGCGCACGTCGGTTGATCACGGGACCGCCTTCGATATCGCCGGAACCGGGGTGGCCGATGAACGCAGCCTGATGGAGGCCCTGCGCCAGGCTGTGGCGCTCGCGCCCAGACGCCCCTGAAGGCCGGCGGCGGAGTTCGTATCGATCTTCCCTTGGCCATTCCCGGGTATCGTTGTGGCAACCCACACAACCACGCCGGGAGTGGCATGCCTCGCTTCTACAACACGAACTACCGATACGGTGCGAGCGGTCCTTTCGAGGCGGCCTCCAAGGAGGCCCTTGCGGAAACCATGCATCCGACCTTCCGGCTCTGGGCAGAGGATCGGTGGGAGGAGGACCAGGATGCCGACCTGGATTCCAAGGGCGACTACATCGCCCAGGCCATAGAGCAGATGCGCAGGGAGTTTATCGCCGGACTGGCGGAACATTAGGCAACCGCGGACGCATGATCACCGAGGCCTTCACGATCCTGGAGGCATTCCGGGATCGCCTGGACGGTGAGCGGCAATGACCGGAACCGGTCGTTGCTAGGGATTGATGGTGGACTTGTAGACCTGCTTGCCGTCCTTGATCTGGATGATGACGGCGGACTTCACAGGGTTGCGGTGGTCGTCGAACATGATCTGGCCGGTGACGCAGGCGAGGTTGGTCTTGGCCAGGGCGTCCTTGACCGCAGGGCCGTCGGTGGTGCCGGCGCGGGTGAAGGCGTCCAGCATGATGTCGGTGGCCACGTAGGCCAGGGTCGCGTAGGCGTCGGGGACGGAGTTGTACTTGGCCCTGTAGGCCTTCACGAAGGCCTGGACCACCGGGGAGACATCATCGGGGGAATAGTGGTTGGTGAAGTAGCAGCCTTCCACCGCCGCCCCGCCGATTTCCACGAGCTTGGGGGAATCCCAGCCGTCGCCGCCCATCATGGGGCCTTTGTAGCCCAGTTCCCGGGCCTGCTTGGCGATGAGGGCCACGTCGTTGTAGTAGTCGGAGACATAGAGCAGGTCGGGTTTGGCGGCCAGGATCTTGGTGAGCTGGGCCTTGTAGTCGGTGGTGCCGCTGGCGTGGCCCTCGTAGCCCACCACCTGGCCGCCCAGCTGGATGAAGGTGGCCTTGAAATACTCCGACAGGCCCTTGGTGTAGTCGTTGCCCACATCGAACAGGCAGGCGGCCGTCTTGACCTTCAGTTCGTTGATGGCGAATTTCGCGCCCACCGTGCCCTGGAACGGGTCGATGAAGGAAGCGCGGAAGATGTAGTTGCCCACTTCGGTGATCTTGGGGTTGGTGGCGGTGGTGACGATGTTGGGGATCTGGGCGCTCTGGCAGATGGGAGCGCCGGCCAGGCAGACCTTGGACATGACGGTGCCGATGATGGCGGAGACCTTGTCCTGCTCGATCAGCTTGGTATAGACGGTGGCGCCTTCCGCCGGGTCGCCCTTGTCGTCGGCGAAGACCAACTTGACCTGCTTGCCCAGGATGCCGCCCTTGGCATTGGCTTCCGCCACGGCCATCTCATAGCCGTTCTTGGTGGAGACGCCGAAGGTGGCGGCCTCGCCGGTGAGGGGACCGACCCCGCCGATTTTAATTTCGGCCGGTTTCTTGTCGCACGCCAGGAACGTTCCCGCGAGAACGATGGCGATGGCCAACGCTGTTAGAGATGATTTCATAGAACCCCCTGAAACATGGCGTCGAGAGGAAATGACGCAACAATGACATGCAAGTTGCCCACCCTGAACAGAAGGCCGGTCGATCCAAACCTTGGACAAGGGTTATGGGAAGATGGGATGGTGATTCCTGGTCAATGGGGTTCTGTGGAAATGTGGTTATGAGAATCCATTTCAACCAAGGCGAACCCGAATGGGCCCGGGATAACATCTAAGCAATTTTAATGCCACGATGTAATCATCTTTAAGCTCATTATTTGAATCTAAGGATGCCTGCCTTGGCTCATTCAAGGTGGAAGGCAAGCTCCATCAAATCGGAGCAGATATCCAGACCGGACCGGCATTCCGCCTGAACCTTCGGCCAGTCGTGGCGATGGATCAAGTCCAACCAGACGATCCCAAAGGCGCCGGTGGCAAATCCGCTGGGTTGGGGGCTCATCGGATGGCCATCTTCACCACAACCTGCACCCGCCACGGCATCAGGCGGCCCGCGTGGCCTTCGCCGGCGCGAAGGGGTTTTTCCAAGGTCGACTCATTGACAAGTTTGTTTGAGTAGCCATTATTATCACCAAGTAAAAAGTGAAATTAGATATGTGCAATTAATTCGTATTGTTGATTACCAATAACAGGCTTCCGTCGTCCACCTCGGTCGTGGGACCGATGCCCAATGAGGAGAAGAGATTATGGCTGACCTTCTGAATTGCCTGAAGCCGGTTGTCCTCTGCGCGCTCCTGCCCGGTTTCGCCATGGCGCAAGTGGCTGTACCGGCGAACGAGAACAAGGCCGTGGAGGAAATCCGGGCCGCCCTCGATCAGTTCTTGCAGGCCAATCTCAAGGGGGGCACTGAAGCCGCCACGATGGAGGAGCAACTGGTGGCGGATGAATTTCTGCGGATTCCCGGCAATGGCGCACTCTTTACGAAAATGGATATTATTGATGGTTTCAAATCAGGAAGAATCAAAATAGATGAATTAACAATATCAGACGTGAAAATCCAGATCTTCGGCGACTCGGCACTGGTCACGGGCCTTCAGGCTTCCAAATCCGCGATCCTGGGAACGAAGTACGAGGGCAAGACCCGATGGGCACGCATGTTCATCAAGCGGGACGGAAAATGGCAGTGCGTCCTGTACCAGACCACCAAGATCGCCCCATAGCCTTCGCCTCGGACTTGGTTCTTAAGACAACGTGTATAAACCGTTCTCCGAGGTGAACGGGGTCGGTGGTTACCTGGGACATTGAACCCGGCCGGGACAAATGCCATTCTGGTCTCCTTATTTCCGACCCATCCCTCAAAACCCTCCGCCCACCGGCCGATGCCGCTCCATCTGCGAGGAAGCCCCATGAAACTCCAGAAAGTGCTCTCCGCCCTTGTCCTGGCCTGCGCCATGATGTTCTCTGCGGCCACCCTGGCGGCCGCCGGTGTGATCCGGGTGGCCACCGACGCCACTTTCCCGCCGCTGGAATTCGTGCAGAACGGCAAGCGCACCGGGTTCGACATCGAGCTGATCGAGGCCATGGCGAAGGTGATGGGGAAGCAGGTCCAGTGGGTGGACATCGACTTCAAGGGGCTGATCCCCGGCCTGCTGGCGAACCGGTTCGACGTGGCCGCATCAGCCATCTACATGACCGACGAGCGGCGCAAGGTGGTGGATTTCACCGATTCCTACTACAGCGGCGGGCTGGTGGTGATCGTGCGCAGGGACAACAAGGCGATCGCCCAGCCTGCGGACCTGGCGGGCAGGAAGGTGTCGGTGCAGGTGGGCACCAAGTCGGTGAATTTCCTCAAGGAGAACTACCCGGCGGTGCAGCGGGTGGAGGTGGAGAAGAACCAGGAGATGTTCGACCTGCTCCTGATCGGCCGGGTGGACGCGGTGGTCACCGGACGGCCCGCGGCCGCGGAGTTCGCCAAGGCCCAGCCCGGCGTGCGGCTGCTGGACAAGGCGCTCACCACCGAACTCTACGGCTACGCCCTGCGCAAGGGCGACCCCTTGATCGGCCAGATGAACCAGGCCCTGCAGAAACTCCGCGCCGACGGCACCCACGCGGCCCTGGTCACCCGGTGGTTCGGCGCCGCCAAGTGAAGGCCTGAACCCTCGCTTGGAGTCGTCCCATGGCGCTTGACTTCACCCCGGTCTGGCAGGGGCTTCCGATGCTCCTGGCGGGCGCCGTGGTCACCGTGGAGGTGACCGCGGCCTCGCTGGGGCTGGGCTGCCTGCTGGGGCTGCTGGTGGGCATGGGGCGGCTTTCGCCCAGGCGGCGCATCATCTATGGCATCTGCACCGCCTATCTGACCTGCATCCGCGGCACGCCGCTGCTGGTGCAACTGTTCCTGCTGTTCTTCGGGCTGCCCCAGTTCGGCATCCTGCTGCCAGCGTTCATGTGCGGGGTGCTGGGGCTGGGCATCTACAGCGGCGCCTATGTGTCGGAGATCGTCCGCGGCTCCATCCAGTCCATCGACCGGGGCCAGATGGAGGCGGCCCGTTCGCTGGGGATGCCCTACCGCATGGCCATGCGCAAGGTGATCCTGCCCCAGGCCTTCGTGCGGATGATTCCGCCCCTGGGCAACGAATTCATCGCCCTGATCAAGAACTCGGCGCTGGTGTCGCTGCTGACCATCGACGACGTGATGCACCAGGGGGAGAAGATCATCAGCGTGTCCTACCGTTCGCTGGAGACGTACCTGGTGATCGCGGGCATCTACCTGGTGCTCACCAGCCTGACCACCGTGCTCCTGCGCCGCACCGAAAGCAGGCTGCGCGCGGACGGGAGGGTGTGATGGCCCAGGCGATCGTGGAGGTCCGGGGCCTGGGCAAGCGGTTCGGCGAGCACCAGGTGCTGCAGGGGATCGATCTCACCGTGGAGCCGTCCCAGGTGGTGGTGATCATCGGTCCCAGCGGGTCCGGCAAGAGCACCTTCCTGCGCTGCCTGAACGGACTGGAGACCGCCGAGCAGGGCACGGTCCGCATCTGCGGGCACCCGCTGGTGGAGGACGGCCGGATGATCGACGAGGCGCGGCTCAACCAGGTGCGCACCGACGTGGGGATGGTGTTCCAGGCCTTCAACCTGTTTCCCCACCTGACGGTGCTGGAGAACATCACCCTGGCGCCGCGCTCCCTGGGCCGGCTCTCGCACCGGCAGGCGGACCAGGAGGCCCATGCCTTCCTCAACAAGGTCGGCCTCGGGGAAAAGGCCCACGTCTACCCGGGCACCCTGTCTGGCGGCCAGAAGCAGCGGGTGGCCATCGCCCGGGCCCTGGCCATGCGTCCGCAGGTGATGATGTTCGACGAGGCGACCTCGGCCCTCGACCCGGAGCTGGTGGGGGAGGTGCTGCAGGTGATCAAGGCCCTGGCCGCGGACGGGATGACCATGCTGATCGTCACCCACGAGATGGGGTTCGCCCGGGAAGTGGCGGATACGGTGGTGGTCATGGACCAGGGCGGCATCGTGGAGGAAGGGCCGCCGGCACAGCTCTTCACGGCGCCGCGGGAGGCCCGGACCCGCAGCTTCCTGCAGGCGGTGCTGGCGCGGACCTAGGCGCCCGTCCATTTCACCGCCAGGCCATCTTTTTTTTCGATGTCCGGCCTGAGTTGCGTTGACCGTGGAGTATCATGGAAGGCGCGGCGGGCAGAACAACCACGACCCAGCTTTCAGGGGTGCCCCCGGGGAGCCGCTTCAGTATCCCCGTTCCGCGTTGTGGTCTCGCGGCGACCCAGACCACCTGGAGACTGCCTCTCCTATGAATTGTTAAATAGGCAGCGGGAGCCATGCGCTCATTCCCCGGTCCGACAAACCGGGGGTATTTTTGATGAAAGATAAGGCTTCGATCACGCCCTTTTCCTGCAATAGTCAGGATCCCTTTGCGGGGAGGCGGCCATGAATGCCCTTTTCGACCTTGCCACGCTGGAATGGAAGCCCGTGCGACCCGAGATCACCACCGGGGTGCTGGGCAAGGCCATGCTGGACGGCGCCCTGAAGGCGGTGCTGACCCGGGTGGAGCCGGGCGGCAGGTTCCTGCCGCACAAGGATGGGTACGGGCATCTTTTCTATTTTCTCAGCGGCGAAGGGGCGCTCTGGGTGGGCGGGGAGCGGTCCGAAGCGCGCCCGGGCCTGGTGGCGCAGATCGACGCCGGGGTGGAGCACGCCTACGAGAATACCGGGCAGGACGACCTGCTCCTGGTATCGATGAATCTTCCTAGCTGATGTGAGGCGTGGCAAACCGGCGCGGCCAGGCGCCGTTCTGCTTCAACTGGCGGTTCCAGTAGAACTGGGTCACGGGCAGCCGGAACGCCAGCGCCAGCAGGGCCGCGGCCAGCCGCGGCAGGCGCTCGGGGCCGGCCACGGCGCGCAGCGCTTCCGGAGCGAACCGACCGTCCCGGGCGAGCTGCTCGCCCAGGGTGCGCAGCCGCCGCCATAGCCGCTGGCTGGCCCGGTCCGGCATGGCCTGCAGGGCCTCGCCGGAGCCGCGCACGATGGTGCCGGCGTAGGCGCAGCCCAGGCGCCGGGCGAGCTTTTCCAGGTAGCGCTCCAGCGGGCGCATGTGGCGCGCCTCGGGGAAGCCGGATTGCACCAGGAAGGCCAGCCGCGGCCTGGCGCCCGCGGCCGCCACGCGGGGCGCGGCCGCCTCGATGAAAGCCAGCACCAGGGCCGGCATGGCGTCGGTGTAGAGCGGCATGCCCAGCAGCACCGTGCCGGCCTGGCCGAAGGCCGCCAGGGCCCGCTCGAAGTCGGCCGGTTTGGCGAGATGGCAGGTTTCGGCCGGAGCGCCGCCGCCCTGCGCCCAGCCTTCCTGGACCCGGGCGAGCATCTTCATGGAATTGGAACGCGCGCCGCGGGGCGAGCCGTCAAGCAACAGGAGCGAAGGCATGGGCCACCTCCAGGGCTGGGCGGTCGGCGACCGCGGTGAGCACTTTGGAAGACTTGAAGTTGCGGCCCAGGCGGGTCCATAGGGCTGTGGTGATCTCCAGGTCCTCGGCGTCGGCATCGGGGCCCGGGGCCAGCAGCAGGCCGAGGTCCGGATAGTGGGCGTAGCGGGCCCGGTGGTGCACCTCGCCGCCCTGGATGACGAAGTTCGGGTGCAGCAAGGGGATCATCCGTTCGACCGCCCGCTTGAGCAGGACGCTGGTGAAGCCCAGGGTGATCGGGGAGGCCAGCACCAGCAGCCCGGACTGGATGGCCGCCCGGCAGATGCGCGCGCTGTCGTCGCGCTTGACGCATTCGCCCGGGGTCTTCACCCAGCAGCCGAAGCAGCCGGAGCAGCCTTGCAGATCGAGCGCCCGCAGATCGAAGGTGGCGACCTCGTGGCCGGCCGCCGCGAGGTGCCCGCCCACGGCGTGCACGTAGGCGTGGAAGGCCGAGCCGGGGTCCGGCTCGCCGTTGAGGATGGTGATGCGCATGGACTGCCTCCTGTCGCTCGCGGCGATGAGGTCTACAATGTAGAATCAAATCTACACTGTAGAATTCCCTTGTCAAGCGTTTTCCCCCCTGGGCGCGACGCAAAAATCTACAATGTAGAATCCATCGGTTGCCCGACCCCGCGAAGGAGTTTCCCGTGCCTAGCAAGCCCAAAGACGTTCAGCGCCGGACCCGGCGGGAGGGACCCGCGACCCCGCTCACCCGGGAAGGCATCGTCAAGACCGCCCTGCGGCTGGTGGACCAGGAAGGGCTCAAGGCGCTCTCCATGCGCCGGCTCGGAGCCGATCTGGGGGTCGATCCGATGGCGGTCTACCACCACCTTCCGAACAAGGAGGCGCTGCTGGACGCCATCGTCGAGGCGGTCATGGCCGAGATCGACCTGACCCGCGACAATCCGGCCAACGGGCCCGAGGAACGCATCATGGTCGCCGCGCGCGCCTACCGCGAGGTCATGCTCGCCCATCGCAACGCGCTGCCGATCGTGCTCGGCCGCGGGCCGGCCACGGAAGCGGCGCTGCGCCCGGTCGAGCTGCTCCTGGGCGTGCTGCGCGGGGCCGGGTTGCCGCCGGAGCAGGCGCTGGCGGGGATGAACGCCATCGCCGCCGCGGTGCGCGGAGCGGTGGGCATGGCCGCTGCCGGGGGCACCAGGCCGCATGCCCTCGGGATGGTCGAAACGATGGCCTTGCCGCACCTGCGGGAGGCGCTGCGGGGGGCCGGGGACCACTTCGAACGGGACTTCGAATTCGGTCTGCGCGCCCTCGCCCGCGGCCTCCTCGCCGCGGCCGGTCGAGGTGAATAACTTATGTAATCTCGGGTGCCTGATAAATCCGGTATTGTGAGATCGTTAAGGGCCGAGCATGCTCCGCGGGATCAGGATCGACGCCGATCTCCATCTTCGGGCGCCGGCGCAGAGAAAGGCCCATGCGCAGCAAGCCCCTTGGACATGGATACAGCTGGTTTGGCGGAATGGGGCGGATGCTCCTGGGCGGCGCCTGCATCCTGGTGTGGGTGGCCGCGGCCTGGAGCATCGCCGCCCACCGGACCCGCAACCGCGCCGCGGCGGTCCTGGCGGAGGGCCAGGAAGAACTGCGCCTGCAGATCCAGGGCACCGCCGCGGGGGTGGCGAACAACCTGAAACTGCTGCACGGCATTCCCGCGGCGATCGGCGGCGCCCGGGAGATCCACCAGATGCTCAGGCGCTTTCCCGCCAACGCCCTGGCGCGACCGCGGGACGACGGCCAGGCGAAACTGGACCAGCTGCTGGAACGGGCGGTGGCGGACGAGAATGCCCTGAGCGTGATCTGGGTCATCAACCCGCGCGGGATCTGCATCGCCGCCAGCAACCACCGGAAAGGGGACAGCTTCGAAGGCGCTGACTATTCGGACCGGGAGTACTTCCGCGCCGCCCTGGAGGGCCGGTTCGGGCGCCAGTTCGCCCTTGGCCGGAGATCCGGCATCCCGGGGCTGTTCTTTTCGGCGCCGGTGATCGAGCAGGGGCGGGTGCTCGGGGTGGTTGCCGGCAAGGTCGATCTGCCGGCCCTGAACACCTGGATCAGCCAGTCCGAATCCTTCCTGGCCGATCCGTTCGGGATCGTGATCCTGGCCCGGAACAAGGCGCTGGAATACCGCGCCCTGCCTGGGGCCGCGGTGGCCGGGCTGAGCCTGGAACGGCGCGAAGCGCGCTACAAGCGGACCAGCTTCAAGGACCTGGCCATCGGCCCCTGGGGCGATCCGCGCTATCCGCAGCTGCTGCGCTTCAACGGCGGCACCACGCCGGTGCTGATGGCGTCCCGGCCGGTCCCGGACGACGACCTGTCGGTCAACGTGATCGAGACCGTGCCGGGCATCGTGCTGCTGGACGCCGAGCAGCGCTGGCTGTTCTTCCTGCTGGCGCTGCTCGGTTCGGCCATGATCGGCTGCGTGCTGGCGACCTTGACCTACATCCGCCACATGAGCCTGGCGCGCCAGGCGCTGAAGGACCAGCTGAGCGAACTGGTCCTGGCCAAGGCGGCCGCCGATTCGGCCAATGTCGCCAAGAGCCAGTTCCTGGCGACCATGAGCCACGAGATCCGCACGCCCCTCAACGGCGTGCTCGGCATGGCCGAGCTGCTGCTCTCCAGGGACCTGGATCCGGAACTGCGGCTGGACTACATCCGCACCATCCTCGCCTCGGGCAACACCCTGCTCACGCTCATCAACGACATCCTCGACCTGTCCAAGGTCGAGGCCGGCAAGATGGAGCTTACGCTCTCGGTGTTCGCGCCGGGCCAGCTGCTCAAGGAGATCACCGCCCTGTTCGCCGAGATGGCGGGGCGGAAGGGGCTGGCGCTGGCGGCCGAATGGACCGGCCCGGAGGACCAGGGCTATCTGGGCGATCCGATGCGGCTGCGCCAGATGCTGTCCAACCTGGTCAACAACGCCATCAAGTTCACCGACCGGGGCGGCATCCGGATCGAGGCCAGCGAGCGCAAGCGCAACGGCGTAGCGGCGCTCCTGGAGTTCGTGGTGATCGACACCGGCATCGGCATCAAGGAGGAACTGCGCGGGCAGCTGTTCCAGCCCTTCCTGCAGCTCGACAGCTCCACCACCCGGGCGTACGCGGGCACCGGGCTCGGCCTTTCGATCGTGCGCAGCCTGGCCCGGCTGATGGGCGGCGACGTGGGCGTCGAAGGGGCGGAGGTCGGATCGCGGTTCTGGTTCCGGGTCACCTGCGAACTGGCGCCGGAGCCGATCCGGCCGCCGGAAGGCGGCCAGGGCCCGGTGGGCGAGGCCGCGGCGGCACAGGCTCCGTCGCGCCACCGGATCCTGCTGGTGGAGGACAATCCCACCAACCGGAAGGTGATCGAAGCACTGCTGAGGAAGCGCGGCTACCAGGTGCAGAGCGTGGAGAACGGCCTGCAGGCCATCAACGCGGTCACCGGGGGCGTGGCCGCCGATCTGGTCCTCATGGACTGCCAGATGCCGGTCATGAGCGGGTTCGAGGCCACCGAGCGGATCCGCGCCTGGGAGCGGGAACAAGGCTCGGCGCGCCTGCCCATCGTGGCGCTCACCGCCGGAGCGTTCGAAGGCGACCGCGACCACTGCCTCCGGGCGGGCATGGACGATTTCGTCACCAAGCCGGTGGATTTCGTCCTGCTCCCGGCGGTGATCGCCAAATGGTTGAAATAATGGTTTATTGAAAATTTCAGGGCTTTTGTGCCGTGGACCGGACCGTTGAAGCTATCATCACCGGGACTCTGTCGGAGAACCAAACCATGCGGGAGCGGCCGCGTACCCCGGGTGAAAAATCCGTCCCGGCGCCTTCCAGGCGCCAGTCGGAGCTTGAGGTGCAGCGGCTGACCGACCTGCTCAAGGAATCCCAGGCCATGGCGCAGGTGGGCGGCTGGGAGATCGACCTGGCCTCCGACCGCCTCTATTGGACCGACGAGACCTACCGCCTCCACGACACGAGCCCGGCCGACTTCCAGCCCACCCTCCCCGGCGCCATCGCCTTCTATGCTCCGGAATCGATCCCGGTCATCGCCGCAGCGGTGGAGCAGTCCAGGCGGGACAACTGCGGCTTCGACCTGGAGCTGCAGCTGATCACCGCCAAGGGGCGCCGGATCTGGGTCAGGGCCAACGGCCGGCCGGTGCTGGCGGAGGGCAAGGTGGCCAAGCTGGTGGGCGCCTTCCAGGACATCACCGAACGCAAGAAGGCGGAGGAGGCGCTGCGGGTGAGCGAAGCCCAGTTCCGCAGCTACATCGAGGATTCACCCATGGCTGTTTTCCTCTCCGATGAAACCGGCCGCTACCGGCAGGTCAATCAGGCGGCTGCCAGGATCACCGGCTATAGCAAGGAGGATCTCCTGACGATGACCGTCCAGGATCTCCTGCCGCCCTCCTCGTTCGCCATCGCCGCCGCTCACCGGCGGCGATGCGCCGAGACCGGCCACGTCTCCGCCGAATACGAATTCCGCCGCAAGGACGGCACCCTGGGGTTCTGGTCGGTCGAGGCGGTGATGCTCTCGCCCACGCGGTTCCTCGGCTTCGTGGCCGACATCAGCCAGCGCAAGGCGGCCGAGGCCATGGTCATGCGGATGACCGAGGAGCTGGAGCAGCGGGTGCTGGAGCGCACCGCCCAGCTGGAAGCCACCAACCAGGAGCTGGAGGCCTTCTGCTATTCCGTGTCCCATGACCTGCGCGCGCCCCTGCGCGGCATCGACGGGTTCAGCGGGGCCCTGCTGGCGGACTACCGGGAACGGCTGGACGCCACCGGCCAGCACTACCTCTCGCGCATCCGCCAGGGCACCCAGCGCATGGGGCAGCTGATCGACGATCTGCTGAAGCTGTCCCGCATCAACCGCAGCGAACTGGAACTGGCGCGGGTCGATCTGTCCGGGCTCTGCCGGAAGGTGCTGCTCGACCTGGCCCAGGCCAACCCGGAGCGCCGGGTGCAGTCGGAGGTCCAGCCGGACATGGTGGTGCGCGCCGATCGCCGACTGCTGCTGGTGGTGCTGGAGAACCTGCTGGGCAACGCCTGGAAGTTCACGGCCCGGAGCGAGGATGCCCGCATCGAGGTGGGCGAAGCGCCCGGCACCGGCGATGCGCCGGCCTTCCGCATCCGGGACAACGGCGCGGGCTTCGAGATGGCCTATGCCGAGAAGCTGTTCAAGCCCTTCCAGCGGCTGCACGCGAGCGACGACTACGAGGGCACCGGCATCGGCCTGGCCATCGTCCAGCGGATCATCAACCGGCACGGCGGGGAGGTCTGGGGCGAGGGCACGCCGGGGCAGGGGGCCGCCTTCTTCTTCACCCTGCCGGAACACTGACGGGCGGGCACAGAAGTAATGATGGTAAATTGGGGGCGAGTCAGCTTCCCGGCTACCGCCAGCAGTGTGATAAGGGCACCCTCCATGACCTCCGAGATCTCCAACCAAAGGGAATTCACCAGAGTCCTGGTGGCCGCCCGCACGCTGATCAAGGCCGGGGAGGTCTCCCTGTCGGCGGCCCAGACCCATTCGCTCAGCATGAAAGGCATGTCCATCCAGAGCGAGGAGCGGCTGCCGGTGGGGACCGAATGCGAGATCACCATCGTCCTGGTGGAAGGCGAGGCCGAGATCCAGGTGCTGGGCACGGTGGTGGTGCATCTGGCCGACGGCATGGCCTTCCTGTTCAGCAAGATCCTCGGCCTGGAAAGCTTCGAGCACCTGCGCAACCTGGTGTTCTACAACGCCCGGGACGTGGAGCAGGTGGAAAACGAGTTCACCGCCCACACCGGGATCCGCAAGAAGGATTAGTCCTTGTCTCCCCAGCGCCTGAAGCCGGGCAGCTCCAGGTCGAACACGTCGAGGATCTTGCCGATCATGTGCCGGGTCATGTCCTCGACGCCGGCGGGCCGGTTGTAGAAGGTGAGCACCGGGGGCATGACCACCACGCCCATTTCGGCGACCGTCTGCAGGTTGCGCAGGTGGACCACGCTCAGCGGCGATTCCCGGGCCACCAGGACCAGCGGGCGCCGCTCCTTGAGCACCACGTCGGCGGCCCGCAGCAGCAGGTTGTCGGAGTAGCCCGAGGCGACCCCGGCTACGGTCTTCATGCTGCAGGGCGCCACCACCATGCCGTTGGTCTTGAAGGTGCCGCTGGCGATCAGCGCGCCCACGTCCTCGATGGGGTGGAACCGGGTGGCCAGGGCGGCCACCGCCTGCAGCGTCCAGGACGTTTCGTAGGCGATGGTGCGCCGGCCGCCGTTGCTCACCACCAGGTGGGTCTCCCATTCGGGAAAGCCGCGCATGGCCTGGAGCAGCTCGATCCCCAGGATGGCGCCGCTGGCGCCGCTGATGCCGACCACCAGGCGCTTGGGTGCGGTCATGTGTCTTCCCCCTGACCAACAGCATAACGGGATGCCCGCGCGGGCATCCCGTCAAGAGGGTCAGCTGGTCGCCAGCCGCTTGCGGCCGAAGGCGTAGCCGCCCGCCAGCACCAGGCTGTAGATGCAGATGACCAGGGTGAAGGCGAAGAATTTCCAGGCGCCGCCCTGGGCCACCCAGGCCTGGTAGAGCTTGAAGGTGAACAGGGCGGTGAGCGCCTGGCAGGCCAGCACCATGCCCAGCGCCTGCAGGCGCTCGAATTCCAGCCGGAAGAACACGGTGGGCAGGGCCCAGAGCGCCATGGCCCCGATCAGCGGATACCAGACGTTGTTCCAGAAGGCCACCATGAAGCCCTTGCCCGCCGCCAGGTCGGGCAGGAAGTCGCTGGACCACTGCAGCAGCAGCACGAAGCCGATGGCCAGGGCCGCCAGGACCGCCGCCCAGTCGAAGATCTCCTGGACGGTGGCGTCCTTGCGGATGGCTGTATCGATCTTGTGGTCCCGGGTCTCCTTGATGAAGTAGGCGCCCACCACCACGGTCACCAGGGCGATGGCGATGGGGTAGAGCAGCCCGGCGTAGATGGCGTGGGCGCCGAACGCTTCCCGGGCCACGGCCGAGGTGGCCAGGGCGGTGGCGACCAGCGGCAGGAAGCCGCCGAACCAGCCGTTGCCGATGTGGTAGGGCAGGGACATGGAGGTGTAGCGGATGTTGGTGGGGAACAGCTCCACCAGGAAGGCGGCGATCGGGCCGTAGACCATGGTCACGTAGATGATCTGGAGCAGCACCAGGGCGATCAGGGCGACCAGGTTGGGGAACGGGATCGCCGTGAGCATCACCGCCTTGGCCCCGCCCACCAGGGCCGGGGTGGCGGCCCTCATGCCCATGTAGATCGGCACATAGGTCAGCGCCGCCAGCAGGCAGCCCCAGAGCATGACCTTCTTGCGGCCGATCCGGTCGGAGAGGTGGCCGAACACCAGGAAGAACGGGGCGCCCAGCAGCAGGGCGACGGAGATGATCAGGTAGGCCGGCAGCCAGTGCAGCTTCAGCACGGTCAGGAGGAAGGTCAGCGCGTAGAACTGGCCGGTGTACCACACCACGCCCTGGCCGGCGGTGGCGCCGAACAGCGCCAGCAGCACGTAGCGCAGGTTGACCGGGTTGGTGAAGCTCTCCTTCAGGGGGTTGCTGGAGACCTTGCCTTCGGTCTTCAGTTTGGTGAACAGGGGGCTTTCCTTGAGCTTCAGGCGGATGTACAGGCTCACCGCCAGCAGCAGGAAGGAGAACAGGAAGGGGATGCGCCAGCCGGCGAGCCCGGTGCCGACGCCCTTGAAGCCGTCCTCGCCCATGTACCAGCGGGTGAGGCCGATGATCGCCATGCTGGCGAAGAAGCCCAGCGTGGCCGTGGTCTGGATGTAGCTGGTGAAGTAGCCGCGCCGTTCATCGGGCACGTGCTCGGCCACGTAGGTGGCCGCGCCGCCGTACTCCCCGCCCAGGGCGAGGCCCTGCATCAGCCGGAGCAGCACCAGGATGATGGTGGCCCAGATGCCGATGCTCGCGTAGGTGGGCAGCAGGCCGACCAGGGCCGTGGACAGGCCCATGGTGGCCATGGTCACCAGGAAGGTGTACTTGCGGCCGATCAGGTCGCCGATGTGGCCGAACACCAGCGCGCCCAGGGGCCGCACCGCGAACCCGGCGCCGAAGGTGGCGAGGCTGGCCAGCAGCTGCGCCGTCGGGTTCTGGGCCGGGAAGAACTGGCCGCCGAAGAACACCGCCAGGCTCCCGTACAGATAGAAGTCGTACCATTCGAACAGGGTCCCCAGGGAGGATGCGAAGATCACCTTCCTGATGCCGGAATCTCCAAACAATCCGGGCACCTGGGCTGGGTGGCTGGCTGCGTGCTCAATCATGAGGCGCTCCTCAGAAGAGGGAGAGGCGAATTGAAAAAGATCCAAGGGGCCGAGTCCGGCCGTTGGGGGGGTGGGGCAAGCGAGCATTATTGAAATGGCAATAAAAGATAGGGCAGGTTCGATCTGGACGGAAGATTTTTTTAATGCTTTTTTCCTGGGCTTTGCCATCCATTGATTGGATTTGGAGAGATTTCAGGCCGGTTCCTCCTTTTCTAAAGAGAAATTCCAAAAACTAATTGAAAAAAATTTTTCACGGCAGGTAAAATTTTTTCTTTCAGGAGTCAGCCATGGCCAAGACAGTGGTGATCGCCATCGGGGGAAATTCCCTCATTTCGGACAATGGACACCAGTCCGTGAGTGACCAATATGACGCGGCCGCCCAGACCTGCGTGCACATCGCCTCCATGCTCAAGGAGGAGGACCTGCGCCTGGTGGTGACCCATGGCAACGGCCCGCAGGTGGGCTTCATCCTGCGCCGTTCGGAACTGGCGGCGCCGGAACTGCACATGGTGCCCCTGGATTCCTGCGTGGCCGACACCCAGGGCGCCCTGGGCTACCAGCTGCAGCGGGCCATGCACAACGAGTTCCGGCGCCGCGGCGTGGCCCGGACCGCGGTCACCGTGGTGACCCAGGTACTGGTGGACCAGGACGATCCGGCCCTGCAAAAGCCCAACAAGCCGATCGGCTCGTTCATGTCCCAGGAGCAGGCGGAGCTCCACCGGATCAAGGACGGCTGGGTGCTGGTGGAGGATTCGGGCCGCGGCTGGCGCCGGGTGGTGGCTTCGCCCCAGCCCCGGGCCATCCTCGAACTGGAGGCGGTCAAGGGGCTGCTGGACGCCGGCTTCGTGGTGGTGGCCGGGGGCGGCGGCGGCATCGCCGTGGTGGAGGACGCGCAGGGCGACCTGCAGGGCGTGCCGGCGGTGATCGACAAGGACCTGGCCTCCAGCCTGATGGCGCGCCAGCTGAAGGCCGAGCTGCTGATCATCTCCACGGCGGTGGAGAAGGTCTGTCTGAACTACGGCAAGCCGAACCAGAAGTCGCTGTCCACCATGACCCTGGCCGAGGCCAAGCAGTACATCGCAGAAGGCCACTTCAAGCCCGGCAGCATGCTGCCCAAGATCCAGGCGGTGGTCGACTTCCTGGAAGGCGGCGGGGTCCAGGCGATCATCACCGATCCCGAGCACCTGGCCGCGGCGCTGCAGGGCAAGGCCGGCACCAGCGTGGTCAGATCCTAGAACCCCGGGGCTTCCCGCGGTTCGGGGATGCCCGGGCTGAACAGGTAGCCCTGGCCGGCCTCGCAGCCTTCCTGGATCAGGAAGGCCAGCTGCTCCGGGGTCTCGACGCCCTCGGCGACCACGGCGAACTTCATGCTGTGGGCCAGGGCGATGATGGCGGTGACGATGGCATCGTCGCCGGGGCTGGCGCCGATCTCCTGCACCAGGGCCCGGTCGATCTTGAGGCTTTGCACCGGGTAGCGGCGCAGGGCCGCCAGGGAACTGGGGCCGGTGCCGTAATTGTCGATGGCCAGCCGGATCCCCAGGGCGGTGAGCGCCCGCATCTTCGCCAGGGCCAGGTCGGGATGCGGCACCAGCATGGTCTCGGTGATCTCCAGCTCCAGGCACTGGGGATCGAGCCCGGTCTCGACCAGGATCCGGCGGATGGCCTCCACCAGGTCCTCGGACCAGAACTGCCGGGCGGAAAGGTTCGCCGCCATGCGCAGCGGCCCGGGCCGCTGCTCCTGCAGCAGGCGGCCCTCGCGGCAGGCCTGGCGCAGGACCCAGTCGCCCAGCTGCTGGATGAAGCCGGTGTCCTCGGCCAGCGGCAGGAACTCGGCGGGCGGGATGATGCCCAGGTCCGGATGGCGCCAGCGCACCAGGGCTTCGAAACCGAGCAGGGCGCTGCTGCCCAGCTCGTACTGGGGCTGGTAGTGCAGGATGAATTCCTGGTGCTGGACCGCCTGGCGCAGGGCATGCTCCATGAGGAGGAAGTGCCGGGTGTGGGCGTTCATCTCCTTGCGGTAGAACTGGTAGGTGTTCCGGCCGCGCTTCTTGCCGTGGTACATGGCCGTGTCGGCCGCCTGCAGGAGGTCCTCCACGGTTTCGCCGTCCTCGGGGAAGAAGCTGATGCCGATGCTGGCGGTGATGTTGAGGAAGGCGTCCTTGTACTGGATATCCTGGGCCAGCCCTTGCAGGATGCGCTGGGTGACCGAATGGATGTTGTCGGGCTGGTCGAAGCCCTCCAGCAGGATGACGAATTCGTCCCCGCCCAGGCGGGCGGCGGTGTCCGAGTTGCGGATGCTGGCGCGCAGCCGGTTGGCCACTTCCTTCAGGACTTCGTCGCCGGCTTCGTGCCCCAGGGTGTCGTTGATGGCCTTGAAGGCGTCGAGATCGATGAACAGGACCGCGCAACGCTCGCGGGAGCGCAGCCGGAGCTGGATGGCGTGGCTGAGCCGGTCCTGCAGGAGGGTCCGGTTGGGCAGGCCGGTGAGCTTGTCGTAGAAGGCCAGGGTGCGGATCTTCGCCTCGGCGTCCTTGGTCTCGGTGATGTCGCGCAGGTAGACCGACACGCCGCCGCCCAGGGGGAACACGCGCACCTCGTGCCAGCGCCCGAGGCTGGCGGTGAAGTGCTCGAAAGTGCGGATCTCCTGGGTGCTCATGGCCTCCTGGAAGGACTGCTCATCCGGCAGGAATTCCGGGAAGAGGGTCAGGAAGGAGGCGTCCGGCGGGTTCCGGCTGGACAGCCGGAAGTGCTCCTCGGCCTTGTGGTTGAGGTAGGTGATGCGGCCGTTGCCATCCAGCGCGAAGAAGGCGTCGCCGATGCTTTCCAGCACGGTCTCGATCCGGGCCTTGGCGCCGCGCAGTTCCCGCTCCAGGGCGCCGACCTGGAGGCACTTGGCGATGGCGGCGAGGATCCGCTCCGGGACCAGCGGCTTGAGGACATAGTCGTTGACCCCGATCTCGATGGCCGAGAGCAGCACGTCGCTGTCGCCGCGCGAGGTGAGCACGATGATGCCGCAGCTGGGACATTCCGCCTTGATCGCGCGGGCCATCTGGATACCGTCCAGGCCGGGCATCTGGATATCGGTGATGACCAGGGCGGGGCGGTGGCGCAGGAACAGGTCCAGGCCCTCGGCGCCGTCCTTGGCGACCAGCAGGCCGGGAAAGGGCGCACGCAGGATCCTGGTCAGGAGCTTGCGCGTGACGGCGTCATCCTCCACGCAAAGGATCACTGTCTCCGGTTC
The DNA here is from genome assembly GCA_964627225.1 of uncultured Mesoterricola sp. Classification (GTDB taxonomy): domain Bacteria; phylum Acidobacteriota; class Holophagae; order Holophagales; family Holophagaceae; genus Mesoterricola. The sequence goes on along the minus strand of CAZVHQ010000008.1, from coordinate 104,893 downwards.
CGCTGGGATCATAAGTGGGGGATTCCTTCTGCGTCATTGGAAACGAATTGCCGGCAAAAGACAATGCATAACAACTACTTGAGCAGAAATCCTTGGCCGATCGCGCCGCCGGGCTTCAGCCGGAAACGCGCCTCGCCCGTGAAGCGCGCACCGTTGGGGCTGCCCTGTTTGTCCTTTACGAATTGGCCCCGTTCTTGCGATAGGTGTCAAGAGCCTGCAACGGCTGCCCAGAGAGGACCCCATGAGCGTCACGGCCACTTCCGCCTCCCAAAACATCTCCAGCGCGCTCCTGCAGCAGCTGCTTTCGGGGTCCAACGCCCAGGCCACCAGCGGGCTGTCGCCCGCCGTGCTGCAGGAGGTCCTGAACGGCGCCTCCGCATCCCAATCCCAGACCTCGCAGCAGCTGCCGGCAGCCATCACCCAGGCCCTGGGCGATCTGCTGTCGGGCAACGCCACCACCGCCAGCGCCCAGACCGATCTGACCCAGCTGCAGAGCTACTTCAAGCAGAATCCCGACCAGCTCACCAGCCTGCTCAGCTCGCTGCAGAGCTCCGGCACCTACAACGCCAGCGGGACGGTCTCCGGTTCCAGCAGCAGCTTGCTGTCGGCGCTGGGCCTGGACTCCAGCGACACGTCCAGCACGTCCACGTCCATGTCCTCCCTGGTCAGCCAGCTGCTCGGGGCCCAGTCCCAGGACCCGCTGCTGGCCGCCCTGGGCGGGAGCAGCGCGAACACCTCCAGCAGCAGTTTCTCCCTCCTGGGCTAGGGCAAAACTTGCCCGAATAAATAAAAAATCGCAGGCGACCGGAACGCGCCCCCCCTGGGCGCGTTCCGGCGTTGGCGGTTGTCACCCGATGCCCCGGCGCGGCACCCTAAGTGGAACAACCGCCGGCTGGTCGCGGCCCGGGCGGCCGGGGAAGACTGGGTGCTGGCCGGCGGTTCGAACCTTTGGGTGGCTGGGCGCAGTCCAATGTATGAAGGAGAAATTGCGCCGTGGATAAAACAGATCTGGCTGAGCGGGCGGGCAGGAGACTGGTGCGGCGGACCCCCGAAGCGTTGCCGGCCGGCTCGCGGACGGTGCCGGCCGGGCGTTTCCTGGTGGACCTGCCGGCCGATGCCTGCGCCCGCTTCGGACGCCAGGGGTTCAACGAGGCCGGGCCGTTCATCCAGGTCCTCCCGGTCCCGGGGCCCGCGGCGGCCCAGGCGCGGGTGGAGGCCCAGGCGGCGTCCCTGGGGGTGCCCCACGAAGAGGGCGGAACCCGGCTGGAACAGGTGGTGGAGGGGCGCCTGCCCAACAGCTGGTTCATTTATTTCTGGAAGGACACCGCGTTCAAGGATGAGACGCTTGTGCTGAATGGCTTCTTCTGGCGGGAGGGGCTGTTGTTCGTCTTCCAGAACACCTGCGGGACCGATCCGGCCGCCATGGCCGACCGGGCGTGCCTGTTGGAGACCCTGTTCCGGCGGGTGCGCCGGCGCTCCCTGCTGGAGGTCCCGCCGGGACCGGGCTTCTGTCTGCGCGAGGCCTACTTCCCCGGGAAGCCGGCCCGCTTCTCCGACGAGCATATCGAACTGCTGGTGACCTTCCCCGCGAGCCCCGGGCTGTCCATGCGCCTGCGCACGGACACGGTGGGCGAGGTGATCGCCAGCTACCCGCCGCTGCTGGAGCGGGGCCGTACCGGGCACCCGCTCCGGGCCCGGGAGCGGCCGGTGGGAGCCTTTGCCGGCCAGGAGCTGGTCCAGCGGGTCAGCCACCCCGGCGGCGTGCCGGGCTGGCGCTGCGCCTGGGAGTGCCTGGGCCAGCCCAGGGATCCGCTGGCGCCGATGCTGATGCTGGACCTGAAGACCGGCGGCCGGACGGGCATCGGCGAGGGGGAAATCCTGGAATTGTGGGATGCCGTCCTGGGCTCCCTGCGCCCGCGCGAAAATTTTTTAAGTTGTTTGAGACTTCCGCAGCCATTCCGGTCATCCTGATCGATGTGAACCGCTTTGGGCGGCAATCACGAATAAGCTTTGACGGCCTTTGTCTGGGGAAAGTCATTGCATCGACACTCCCAGACGATAGAGCAGGATTCAGTCATGGCACAGCAAGGTACCGTCAAATGGTTCAACGCCGAAAAGGGTTTCGGATTCATCACCCCTGATGGTGGTGGCGCTGATCTCTTCGTTCACCACACCGCGATCCAGGGCAGCGGCTTCAAGACCCTGGACGAGAACCAGCGCGTGAGCTTCGACACCGGCCAGGGCCAGAAAGGCCCCCAGGCCACCAACGTCACCAAGCTCTAGTCTACCGTAACAGGCGGAACAGGCGGTCGCAGCGCGGCCGCCTGTTTCACATTGTACTCACCGGGACGCCGAACTTCCGCCCCACCCAGGTGCTGGCCAGGGGCGCCTCCAGCCGGCCGGCGCGGAGGTCGCCGAGGCTGTACAGGGAGAGGTCCAGGAGGGGGGTGTCCGCGGTCAGGGTGCCGTCCATCAGCCGGGCCTGGATGTCGCCCTTGGGGATGGCCGTCAGCCGGCCACCGCTCCGGACCAGGATGCTGGCGGCGGGATCCACCGGTTCCAGGCCCAGCTGCTCCAGCAGCCGGCGCACCTTGCGCCACATCCCGTCGATGGCGCAGCCGGAGGGCTGGGTGGCCAGGTTGGGCTCCGCCACGGCGATCAGTTGGGGTTCCAGCTGGAGGCCCTCGGCCTGGTAGACCTGCCCCTTGTGCCGCCACTGGGCCAGGATCTCCGCCAGGCCGCCGCGCAGCCGCGCTTCGACGGCCGGTTCGGGAAGCGACTCGAGGGCCAGCAGCCAGAGTCGCGCATGGTCGGGGAGGGCAGGCAGGATCATGGAACACCTCGACTTCATCTTAGGATGATCATGAGTCCGGCGCGCAAAAAAGCCCGGGAAGCGGCTTGCCTCTTTCAATGAGGAATTTATATTATTGCCACGCTTTTGAGGCAAGCGTCGGCTGGCGGCCAGGTGGGAAGGGGTGGATGGATGATGGGCGGAGCCCTGGGCACTTTTCTGAACTACTATGCTTTTCCCTTGTTCGGCCTGTCCATGCTGGCGCTGGGGGTCTGGTGCACCTGGACGCTGTGGCGGTCCGCGGTGCTCCCGTCCCTGGGGACGCGGGTGGCGGCACTGATCCTGGGCATGGTGTGCGGCTGGTTCCTGGCCAACCTGGACCTTGCCCGGGACGCCGCGCACGTCACCATCGGCTTCCCCATGCCGGTGATGATCCTGGTGAAGGGCTCCGGGCGCTGGCTGGAAGTGGCCGGGACCGCGTCCATCCCGTGCCTGGTGCTGGACCTGGCCATCGGCGTGGGCATGGTCAACGCGCTGCTGCGCCTGTTCTGGAAGCCGCGGCCCCGGGTCCGGAAGGTCTCCCGTGGCTAGCAGCCGTTTCGCTCCGGTCAGTCTTCCAGGGCCGCCCTGGTGCCCCCGCCAGCGCTCCTGGTCAGCAGAATGGCGTGTTCCGCCCGGCCTTCGAAGGCGTCGTCGTGCGAGACCAGCAACAGCTGCTCGAGGCCCGCGGCTTTCCGCGCCGCCAGGATGGCGTCGGCCAGCCGGGTCCTGCTGTCGGCGTCCACGCCATAGGTGGGCTCATCGAAGATACAGAAGCGCAGTCCGCTGAACTCCTGGATCATGGCCAGGGTCATGGCCAGGGCCAGCTTGGTCTGCTCGCCGCCGCTCAGCATGGCGAACCGGCGCTCGCCGGGGATGATGCGCAGGCTGTAGCGCGTGGAACTCCACTGCAGTTCCACCGGGTCCGGATTGATCAGGTTGAAGATGCCCTGGGCCCGGCCGGCGATGGCGGTGCACAGGTGCTGGGCCACGGCGGGGGCGGCGTTCTTGAGCACGGTCCGGGCCAGCTCGCCCAGGTCGCCGGCGGCCTTGAGCCGGGCCATGCCGGCGCGCAGCAGGTCGCGCTCACGGCAGGCCTCCAGCCACTGGGCCTGGCGCGCCTGCTCGCGCTGGAGGGCGGCCTGGGCGTGCTCCAGATTGGCCCGGCAGGAGGCGGTCTCGGCGCTCTTTTCCAGGAAGGCGGCGGTGGCTTCATCCAGGCGTTCCGGCTCGAAGTCGCGCTGGAGCGCCGCTAGCAGGGCGTCGCGCGTGGCTAGGAGCCGGCCGGCGTCGCCTTCCTGGTCCAGGCAGGCGGCCAGGGCGGCCTCCCGGACGGCGAGCTGGTCGGCGGTGGGCTTGCGGCCCAGGTACTCCAGGTAGTCGGCCCGGTTGGCTTCCTGGATGCGGGTCTGCTCGGCGATGTCCCGGTCCAGGGTGGCGAAGGCGGCCAGGGCGGCGCTGCATCCGGCCAGCTCGGCCGCGGCGGCTTCGGCCTGCCGGCCCTGTTCCGCGGCGCCTTGCCGTTCGGCCTGCTCCGCGGCCTGCAGGTGGTCCAGCTCCCGGGCCAGGCGGGTCAGCTGGGCGGCCTGGTTGGCGGCGTCCTGCTGGTCCCGCAGCCGGGCCTGGGCGGCCTCGGCTGCGGCGGCCAGGGCGGCCCGGGCGGCGGGTTCGGCTTCGGCCCACCAGGCCTCCATCCGCTGGCGGAAATCGAGTCCGGCCTGATGCCGGGCTTCCGGGGTCGGGCCGGACGGGGCCTCCGGGAACCCGGGCAGGCCGCCGGGCCATTGCCGCAGCTGCGCCACGGCGCCGGGCACCGCGGCGGGCACCAGGGCGGACCAGCCTTCCTGGCACTCGCCGGCGCGTTCCGCGAGCTGGCCACGCTTGCCGTCCAGGGCCGCGGCCTGGCGCTCCAGGGCCGCGAGCCCGGCCTGGGCGGCGCCGGCCAGGCCCTGGGCGGCTGCAAAGGCCGCGCCCTCGGCCTGGATGGCCTCCTCCAGCCGGCCCAGGTCCGCCTGCACCTTGGCCGGATCGAACTGGCGGCACTGCTCCTTCAGGAAGGGGCAGACGCCGCTGCCGATCTCGCGCAGCTGCTCGTCCAGGCTGCGCTGGCGCTCGCGCAGGCCGGTGAGGCGGCCGGCGCGGTCCTGCAGTTCCCGGGCGGCGGCCAGCGCCCGCTCCCGGGCGGCCTCCAGGACGGCGTCATCCCAGGCGCCCAGCACGGCCTGCAGGTCGAGGATCTGCGCCAGCAGGCGCTCCTGGCGGGCCAGGGCGGGGCCCAGGCCGCGGCAGAACGGGCCGAGCACGGCCAGGGCCTGCTCTGCCGACCGGGCCGCGGCCTGGCCGGCCTGGTGCGCGGCCAGGCCCTGCTCCAGGCCCTGGTGGAGCGCTTCGTGCTGGCGCTGGAGTGCGCCGTGCTCCGCGGCCCGGGCCGCGCGCTGGCCGGCGAACAGCCCGGCCCGGCCCAGGGCGGCCTGGACCCCGGCATCCAGCTCGGTCAGGTGCTGGCCGGCGGCGGCCCGCTGGGCTTCCAGCCGCCGCTGCTGGTCCTGGCGGACGCGCAGCTGCTTGAGCTCGGCTTCGGCCGCCTGCCAGGCACGGTGGCCCGGCTGCAGGACCTGCAGGGCCTCCTGGGCGGCCCGGGCGGCCAGGGCCTGGTCCATGGCCTGGCCGCGCCGCTGGGCCAGGAGTTCGCAGGCGCGCTGGGCGTCCAGGCGCAGGCGGCCGGCCTCGGCCAGCTCCGCCGCCTGGGCCTCCAGGTGCTCCTTGCGGGCGCGCAGGGCGTCCAGGGCCGCCACCAGGCTGTCCCGGCGCTGCTCCAGGCCGGCGGCCAGACCGGCCTGGGCGGCCACGGCGGCGGGGCTGTCCTGGCGCTCGCGGATGCGCTCCTCCAGGGCGGCCAGCTCCCGGTCCCGGTCCCGGAAGGCGCTTTCGAACTGGTCCACGGCCGGCTTGATCCGGTCGAAGCACTGGCGGAACACCTCCACTTCCAGCAGCGGTTCGAAAAAGTCCTTGGCCTGGCTGGGCCTGGTGTCGAAGGGCCGGGTCAGGTGGCCCTGCTTGACGCCCAGCAGCTTGAGGAACAGGTCGGCGCGCCGGGGACCCGCGAAGCCCAGCAGCCGGTCCAGGAACCCGGCCACTTCCGCTTCGTCCTCGGCGCAGATGCTGCCGTCATCCACCTGGACGACCTTGGTCCGGCGCCTGCTGGCGCCCAGGCCCTTTTCGACCCGGTAAGTGTCGCCGCCATGGCTGAAGGTGATATCGATCTCCCCGGTCTTGCAGCCGGTCCGGAGGAAGTAGGTGGTCAAATCGAAATTTTCCAGGCAGGGCGGTTCGGCGTCGAATAAGGCGTAGCCGAGCGCCTCGATCAGGGTGGACTTGCCGTGGCCGTTGCGCCCGGCGATGTGGTTGACCCCGGGCTGGAAGCGGATGGTGACGCCGTCGCCGCCGGGGCCTTCGCCGTACGACTTGATGTTCTTGAGACGGATGGCGCGGATGATCACGGATTGGCCTCCCGGGCGGCCAGGATCCGCTCCACCAGGGGGCTGCCGCCCAGGTGTTCGGCCAGCTGGCCGGCGTCCCAGCCGAGCCGCACGCCTTCCTTCAGTTCATAGAACAGCGCGCCGAATTCCGGCTCCCGGCCCTCCAGGCCGAACAGGTTGCGGCTGCCCACCTCCTGGAGGATGGCCGCCCGTTCCAGGTGCTCCCGGGTGAGCGTTTCGGGCTGGTCCAGGCCGGGCAGGGCGGTGTTTCCCAGGTTCAGGCCGGTGCTGTCCATGGCCACGGCGGTCACGCAGGCGGCCTGCTCGATCTCGGTGGCGGCCAGGGTCTGGTCCAGGGCGATGCGGGCGAGCTTGAGCCGGCCGGTGAGCCTCAGGTCGATGACCGCCTCCGGCCCGGGGCCGAGGGCGCGGATGGCCTTGGCGGCGGCCTGCACCAGGGCGGCGGCGCCGTCCTTGAGCTTGTTGCCGAACGGCGTGCAGTCCAGGGCCAGCCGGTGCACCGGGCGGCGCGGGTTGCTGCGCCGTTCCAGGGCCACCGGGGCGTCCCGGTTGAGCGGGTCGAGCTGCACCACGGCGTAGCCGCGCCCGGCGGGGTTGCCGTCGCGGTCCAGGTCGTAGGCCGCTTCGCGCAGGTCGCAATTTTCCGGCGAACCGGCGTTGCAGGCCCAGCCGCCGTGCACCATGGGCTTGTGGATGTGGCCCAGGGCGAGGTAGTGCACCTTGTCGTGCACGGCCCGCAGATCATCGGCCGAAAAGCCGCCGCCTTCCCCCACGAAGTAGTCGGGGCCGGCATGGAGCAGCAGCACGTGGGGCCGGTCCTCCAGCCGGGCGGCGAGTTCCCGGACCTTGTGCGGGGTGGCGGCGCCCAGGTAGCCGGCGCCGACGAAGCGGACGCCGCCCAGGTCCAGGTACGACCCGGTCCTGGCCGCGGGGTCCCAGGGGGTGAGGCAGGGGCCGTCCGGGGCGAACGGGGTGCGCAGCAGGGTCAACAGGCCGTCCTCGGCCAGGTAGCGCATCCAGGTGGGCGCGTCGGAATGGACGAAGGCCTTGTCGTGGTTGCCTTCGATGGCCAGCACCGGGATGCCGGCCTGCTTGAGCCGGTCCAGCACCCGCTGGGCCTGGCGCAGGTGCGGCGGCTCCACCTGGGGCTTGTCGAAGCAGTCGCCGGCCAGCAGGAAGACGTCGGCCCGCTCCAGGATGGCCTGCTCGGCGATGAAGGCGAAGGCGTCGGCCAGATCCGAATCGGGGAGCCTGCCATCCAGCCGGCGGCGCCCCAGGTGCAGATCGGAGGTCTGGATTATTTTCATGTCCAACAGAGTAGCGCGGTCAATGCGACCTTTTGGGATCCGGGGGCAGGTAGAACGGGCTTTCGGCCACCCGCCCGTTGGCCAGGACCAGGGGATGGATCCTCAACATGCCGATGGCGGTGCAGGCGTCGAAGGCCCTGGCGTCATACTGGCAGACGATGGTGGCCCGGTTGGATTGCAGCCATTCCTCCAGCCTTGTTTCATAGATGGTCAGCTGGGTACCCTGGTACAGGTAGCGCAATTCGGGCAGCACGTCGCCGATGGCCCATAGCCGGGCACTGCCTCTGGCCGTGGCTTCGCGCAGCATCTGCCCCCACTGGGTCATCATCCGGAAGGGGTTGAACACGCCGTCCCGGAGATAGAAATCCCGGTTGAGACCCGGATGGAATTGCCCGTTCTGCTCGGCGTGCTTCAGGGAAACCCCATAGCCGGAGAGGTATTCGTCCAGGACTTCCGCGCTGGGCCGCTCGCTGATGCAGTAGGTTTGCTCACCGGACTTGAGGGCGGTCCGCAGGAAATCGAACACCGCGTCCATGCGCTCTTCCGGGCTGGTGTAGATCTGGCAGACGTGCTGTCCGTGGTGGCTCCGCTGCCCGTGGTGCTCCTGGGCCGGCGGGACCCTCACCGCGGGATCGAAGGGCGATTGCGCGCCGATGCGTTCGTGATCCATGGCCCACCCCACCGAGAGGAGTGCCAGCACCGGCCAATAGGTTCTCTAGGCGATCACGCCCATGGTCCGGCCGGCGCAGCGCAGGTCCTGGCAGGCGCGCACCACCCGGTCGGCCATGCTCTGCTCGGCCTTCTTCATGTAGGAGCGCGGGTCGTAGGTCTTCTTGTTGCCCACTTCGCCGTCGATCTTCAGCACGCCGTCGTAGTTCTTGATGATGTGGTCGGCGATGGCCCGGGTGAAGGCGTACTGGGTGTCGGTATCGACGTTCATCTTGATCACGCCGTAGTCCAGGGTCTCGTGGATCTCCTGGAGGCTGGAGCCGGAGCCGCCATGGAACACCAGTCCGGCGGTCTCGCCGCAGGCGGCCCGGATGGCGTCCTGGCCGGCCTTAAGGATGGACGGCTTGAGCACCACGTTGCCCGGCTTGTAGACGCCGTGGACGTTGCCGAAGGTGGCGGCCAGCAGGTAGCGGCCGAGCGGGGCGAGGGCCTGGTGCACCGCCACCATGTCCTCGGGGGTGGTGTAGAGCTTCTCCTTGCCGAGGTGGCTGGTGTCGTGGCCATCCTCCTCGCCGCCCACCACGCCGATCTCCACTTCCAGGATGATCTCGCTGGCGGCACAGCGCTTGAGCAGCTCCGCCGAGCGGCGGATGTTCTCGCCCAGGGGCAGTTCGGAGCCGTCGAACATGTGGGCGTTGTACAGGTTGGGCAGGCCCGCCGCGCGCCGCCGTTCGGTCGCTTCGATCAGGGGGAGCACGAAGCTTTCCAGATGCTTGGCCTGGCAGTGGTCGGTGTGCAGGGCCACGTTGATGGCATAGTTGGCGGCCATCATGTGCACGAATTCGGCCAGGGCGATGCCGCCCTGGGCCATGCTCTTGACCCCCAGGCCGGAAAGGAATTCCGCCCCGCCGGTGGACACCTGGATGATGCCGTCGGCCTTGGCGGTCTTGAGGCCCAGCAGGACCGCGTTGGCGGTCTCGGTGGAAGTGACATTGAAGGCCGGGAAGGCATACTGTTCCTGCCTGGCCCGCTCCAGCATCTGGGCGTATTGGTGGGGATTGACGACCGGCATGGGATGTCCTCTCAAGGGATTGCTGCTTCCAACCTAACAATACCAAGCCCATCTTGCCATATGGGCTTGTCTCCGGCGTTACCATGGGTTGAATTGCTCCAGAGGGGGTCAAGCCATGAGCACCGCCCGCGTGAAGGAAGTCCTTTCCTGGTATGGATCGGAAAATCCAGGGGTCAAGGCCAATCTGGCGCGCCTGATGAACACCGGGGTGCTGGCCGGCACCGGCAAGTTCGTCATCCTGCCGGTGGACCAGGGCTTCGAGCACGGTCCGGCCCGCAGTTTCGCGCCCAACCCGGCGGGCTACGACCCGCGCTACCACGTGCAGCTGGCCATCGAGGCGGGCTGCAACGCCTACGCGGCGCCCCTGGGCTTCCTGGAGGCCGTGGCCGCCGATTTCGCCGGCGACATCCCGCTCATCCTCAAGCTCAACAACAGCGACAGCCTGGCCAAGGGGCAGGAACCCTGCTCGGCGGTCACTGGGGCGGTGGCGGACGCCCTGCGCCTGGGCTGCGCCGCCATCGGCTACACCATCTATCCGGGCAGCGGCGCCCGCAACGTCCAGTTCGAGGCCCTGCGCGGGCTGATCCTGGAAGCCAAGCAGGTGGGCCTGCCGACGGTGGTGTGGGCCTACCCGCGGGGCAGCGGCCTCAGCAAGGACGGCGAGACCGCCCTGGACGTGGTGGCCTATGCCGCCCAGATCGCCGCCCAGCTCGGCGCCCACATCATCAAGGTGAAGCCGCCCAAGGATTTCCTGGAGCAGGCCGAGGCCAAGAAGGTCTACGAGAAGTACGGCATCCCCACCGCCACCCTCAAGGAGCGCATCCAGCACGTGGTGCAGAGCGCCTTCAACGGCCGGCGCATCGTGATCTTCTCCGGCGGCGAGGCCAAGGGCACCGAGGAGCTGCTCAAGGAGGTGACCGAGATCGCCTCCGGCGGCGCCTTCGGCAGCATCATGGGGCGCAATAGCTTCCAGCGGCCCAAGGATGAGGCGCTGAAGCTGCTGCGGGCGGTGATGGCGATCTACGCGAAGGCTTGAGACTTGCTTTGTCGCCAAAATGGCGACATCATGCCTTGGGAGGTCGCCATGTACACCCTCGCCCTTCGTGATTTCCAGCGCCAAGGCGGCAAGGCTTTGCCCGAAGGTTTTTTTGAACCGTTCCTTCTGCAGGGGCGGGGCGAGGAATTCCTGGCCCTGCGCGTTCCCTTGAATGTTCCGGCGGAGCTGTTGGACGAGTTGCAGGGTTTCGCGGCGGTCATGGCCCTCCGGGAGAACCAGGCCCGCGCGTTGGAATCGGGCCTGGACCAGCTCACGATGGCGGACGTGGAGGCCGAGATCAAGGCGGCCCGCGCCGAGCGCAAGCAAAGGAATCCCCGTTGAGTCGAGCCGTCGTCCTGGATACCGACATCCTGGTATCCGCCTGGCATAAGCCGGGCAGCGCGTTGTCCCGCATCGTCGAAGCGGCCGTGCTGCGGACCATGCCGGTCCATGTCTGTGCGGCCGTGGTGGAAGAATACCGGGACGTGCTCAGCCGGCCGAAATTCCAGAAGCTGGGCCCCTGGAAACCCTGGCTGGAGCGCCTGCTCATGGTGGCCTTCCGGAACCGGGACCCGGCCCCTTGGCCCCACTCGGGGCCGGATCCGGATGACCTGGTGTTCCTTGCCCTGGCCAAGGCCACGGGCGGCTTGCTGGTGACGGGAAACCTGGCGGATTTTCCGGAGGCGATCCGGGATGGCGTGCCGGTGCTCAGCCCTGCGGAGTACCTCAAACTCACATAGTCGCGCTGGCGCCGCCGTCGATGGGGATCACCGTACCGGTGGTCCAGCGGCTATCGTCGCCCAGCAGGTAGGCGGCCAGGGCGGCGATCTCCTCCTCCCGGCCCATCCGGGCCATGGGGTTGACCCGTTCCAGGGCGGCCAGGGCCGCCTCCGGGTCCGGGGCCTGGCTGATCCGCTGGTCCACCATGGCGGTGCGCACCGGGCCGGGGGCGATGGCGTTGCAGCGGATGGACCGCCCGGCCCACTCCAGGGCCAGCACCCGGGCGAGCATGTGCACGCCGGCCTTGGCCACCGAATAGGCGGCGGAATCGGCGATGGCGCGGATGCCGATGTTGGAGCCGGTCAGGACGACGCTGGCGCCGTCCCGCAGGCGCGGGCCCAGGTGGTGGCACATGAGCCAGGGGCCGCGCAGGTTGGCGGCGATCATCTGCTCGAAGGTGGCGAGGGCGCTGCTTTCCACGCTGCCGGTGAGCAGTTCCCCGGCGCACAGGAACATGCCGTCCAGCTTCGGGCAGGTCCGGGCGAAGGCGGCCACGGCGGCGTCGTCGGCATGGTCCAGGGCGAAGTGCCGGGCCGTGGGCAGGGTTTCCCGCAGGGGGTCCAGGCGGCGCCCGGCCAGCAGCAGGACGGCGCCCAGGTCATGGAACCGCCGGGCGGCGCACCGGCCGAGGCCGGAGCCGGCGCCGGTGACGAGGATGGTCTTCCCCGCCAGAAAGCTCGGCAGGGTCCGGGTCATGGCCGCTGGCCGTTCCGGCCTAGGGGCGCCACCACCCCGCCGGAGATGGCCCAGGTCAGGGCCTCCTCGGGGGTGACGTTCATGGGCCTGATCTTGGATTCGTCCAGCATGATGACGTAGCCGGAGGTGGGGTTGGGCGAGGTGGGGATGTAGACGGCGATGAGCGCCTCGACCCCCGGGAGGCTGGCCCAGGCGCAGTTCCGGTGGGCCACGAAGCCGAGGGTGTAGGAGCCCGGCTGGGGCCACTCGACCATGACCACGTCCTTGAAGCTGCCGCCCTGGCCGCTCTGGATGGCGTTCATGAGCTGCTTGGTGGCGCCGTAGATTCCCTTGACCACCGGCACGTGCATCACCAGTTCATCCAGCCAGCTCAGCAGCTGGACCCCGACGAAGTTGCCCACCAGGGCGCCCACCAGGAACAGCAGCACCAGCGTCGCCACGGCGGAGGCGAGCGCCAGCTCCCAGTAGGGCGGGGTGGGCAGGCCCAGGCTGTGCGACAGCGCGTTGGTGGGCATTTCGAAGATCCCCACCAGCGCGTCGAAGATGGCCCGCAGGATCCAGAAGGTCACGGCCGACGGCAGCAGGGTGAAGAAGCCCGCGAGCAGGTACTTTCGAATCATGGATCCCTCCCGATCGGCACCTGGGATCTTGGTGGCAGTCATCACTTGTCTCCTGCCCGCTCCCCGGAACCGGTGAGCCGGCCCTTGGCGGTGAGGATGCTGGGGCCAAGCTTGCGCCAGAAGGAACGGAAATAGTTGGCGGCGCTCCAGACGGAAAGGATCATGGCCAGCCAGAGCAGCAGCATGCCCATGCCCCAGAAGAAGCTGAACGGCCTGGGCAGTTTGATGAACAGGCGGAAGATGTCCAGATGGGTCCACTCGTAGAGCCAGGCGTCGAGCTTGGGCCCCAGGATCAGGCAGGAGATGGCGGCGATCTGGGCCCCCAGCTTCCACTTGCCCAGGCCTTCGGCGGCGATGGTGATGCCCTCCTCGCTGGCGATCCCGCGCAGGCCGGTGATGGCCATCTCCCGGCCGAGGATGATGAAGGTCATCCAGGCCGGCGCCAGGTCCAGCTCCACCAGGGAGATCAGGGCGCCCGAAACGAGCAGCTTGTCCGCCAAGGGGTCCAGCAGCTTGCCCAGGGTGGTCACCTGCTTCCAGCGCCGCGCCAGGTATCCGTCCAGCAGGTCCGTGAGGCTGGCCACCCAGAATACCAGCACCCCGATGAGTTCATGGTTCGTGACCCTGGTCAGGAGCACCACCACCAGGATGGGCACCATCAGGATCCGGGCAAAGCTCAAATAGTTCGGCAGGTTCATCGGCAAACTTAGGCAGGGGGACTTTGTGGGTCCGATGTGATGCCTCCAGTCTAGCGGCTCCCGGCTCCGGAACCTCCGCTAAACAAAGGGCGCCGTTTGATTTTTGGTTCAGAGGATGGTCAGTTCGCCGCGGCCGGCCAGCCGCTGCCATTGGGAGTCCTCCATGATCTCGAACGCCGCCGGCTCCAGGGTGAACAGCTGGCATTCCCGGGAGATCCGGACCGGCGTGCCCCGGGCCTGCAACTGCTGGAGGAGCCCCATGGCCTGGGGATCCTCCAGCAGCTCCAGGCCGCCCAGGGCGAGGCCCAGCCAGGGCACGGCGGGATCCAGTTCGCGCAGCACCCCCAGCAGGAGGCGCCGGCCGATGTCGGAGGCGCCCTGTCCCAGGTGGGAACGGGTGACCAGCAGCGGCTTGCCGGCCTGGGGCCGGGCCGCGGGGACGGGGATGGCGGGGGCCGGCGCGGGGGGTGGACTCTGCTGCGGACTCTGGGGCGAGCCGGCCACCTCGATGCGCCAGGCGCTGCCGTCCTGGCTCAGCACCGCCGGCCGGCCCAGGCGGTCGAGAAAGCGCTGGATGTTGTGCTGGAGCATCCGGTCGCTGCCCAGCAGGATGCGCAGGGGCATGCCGGGATGGCTTTCCAGGGCCCGGTTGATCTCGCGCAGGGCTTCGGAAACCGTGACGTCGAACAGTTCCAGGGTCAAGATGTCCATGAATGGAGTTTAGGACCTTTGGACCGATCGGCCGCGGAAAGCTTCAAGCAATGGCTGGCCCAGGCCGCGTTGGCCCAGGGCTTCGCGCGGGTGGGGTTCGCCTCCTGCGAACCGTTCCATGAAGAACGTTCGCGGCTGGAGGCCTGGTTCGCCCAGCCGGGCGCCGGCCTGCTGCCCTACCTCAAGCCGGAGGCCATGCTGGACCCGGCCCAGGTGCTGCCGGGGGCGGCCACGGCGCTGGTGGGGTTCTTCCCGTACGCACGGCCGGAGGCCGTCCCGGGCGCGGCCGCGGATTCGCTCAGGCTCAGCCGCTACCTCTGGGGCCCCGACTACCACCGGATCCTCAAGCCGCGCCTGCAGGCCGTGCTGGCCCAGGCGCGGGAACGCTGGCCGCAGCTGGACGGCCGGGTCTGCGTGGACACGGCGCCGGTGCTGGAGCGCCAGCTGGCGGCCCGGGCCGGGCTGGGCTGGCAGGGCAAGCACGGGCTGCTGATTGCAGGCAAGGGCGGCTCCTGGGGCTTCCTGGGGGTGCTCCTGCTGGACCAGGCCCTGCCGCCGGACCGGCCGGTCACGGTGGACCATTGCGGAAACTGCACCCGCTGCCTGGATTCCTGCCCTACCGGCGCGCTGGCCCCGTTCCGGCTCGATCCGGGCTTGTGCCTCACCACCTATACCGTGGAAACCGAAGCGGAACCGCCGGCTCCGGTGCTCCGGGCCCTGGCCGCGACCGGCTGGGCGGCGGGCTGCGACCGCTGCCAGGAGGTCTGCCCCTGGAACCGGGCGCCGCTCTGGGGCGACCCCGGGCTGTGGGGCGGGGCCAGCCCGCTGCACACCCAGCCCCGGGCCCTGGCCCGGATGGGGGTGGCCCGCTGGCAGAGCCTCACCCGGGCCACCGCCCTGCGCCGGGTCCGCCACCGCCATTGGCTGGCAACGCTCTTGAGAATCATGGGTTCCTTTTAAGTAAACTTCCGGGCACCATCAAAGTTTTGTGGGTTATCGCCCGGCCGTTTCCTATACCGTGGCTTCTATGGGTTGACACTGGAGAACACATCTATGGCCATCAAGAATTTCACCGTCCAGGATGCCAGTGCCATGTATGGCGTCAAAGAATGGGGCTATGGCTTCTTCGGGGTGAACAGCAAGGGCCATCTGGAAGTGCATCCCACCCGGGACGAGAACCTCAGCTGCGATGTCTTCGAGATCGTCCAGCACTTGCGCAAGAAGGGCGTCGACACGCCGCTGATCCTGCGCTTCCCGCAGATCCTCACGGCACGGGTGACGGAGCTGAACGAGGCCTTCCGCAAGGCCATCGCGGAGTACGAATACGAGGGCGGCTACCAGGGCGTCTACCCGGTCAAGTGCAACCAGATGAAGGAGGTGGTCGACCAGATCTGCAAATCCGGCTACAAGTACCGCTACGGGCTGGAAGCCGGTTCCAAGCCGGAGCTGATGATCGCCCTGAGCATGAACCTGCATCCGGAAGCCCTGGTCACCTGCAACGGCTACAAGGACGAGGCCTTCATCCGCATGGCGCTGCTGGCGCGCAAGGCCGGGCGCAACGTGCTGATCACCGTGGAAAAGATGACGGAGCTGCCGCTCATCCTCAAGGTTGCCAAGGAGTTGAAGGTGGAGCCGCTGCTCGGCCTGCGCTTCAAGCTCAACGCCGTGGGCAGCGGCAAGTGGGAAAGCTCCGCGGGCGACCACTCCAAGTTCGGCCTGAACACCCAGGAGCTGCTGGAGGCGGTGGAGACCCTGGAACGCCGGGGGCTGATGGCTTCCCTGCAGGAGCTGCACTTCCACATCGGCAGCCAGATCACCGACATCCGCCGGGTGAAGACCGCCATGAAGGAGGCGACCCGGATGTACGCCAAGCTGGTCAAGCGCGGCGTGCCCCTGAAGATGCTCAACGTGGGCGGCGGCCTGGGGGTTGACTACGACGGCTCGCGCACCACCTTCACTTCCTCCATGAACTACACCATCGACGAGTACGCCTCCGACGTGGTCTACACCACCAAGGACGTCTGCACCCAGGAGCAGGTGCCGGTGCCGACCCTGCTGAGCGAATCGGGCCGGGCCATCGCCGCGTTCCACGAAGTGGTGGTGGTGGACATCATCGGCCTGATCGACACCACCCACACCAAGTACCGGGTCGAGCTGACCGGGGCCGAGGCCCAGGTGCTCAAGGAGCTGGCCTACACCCGGGACAACATCTCGGTGAAGAATTTCGCCGAAATGTATCACGACGCCATCACCCAGAAGGACGAGCTGATCACCCTGTTCAACCTGGGCTACCTGTCCCTGGACGACCGGGCCAAGGGCGAGATCCTGTTCTGGGAAGTGTGCCGCAAGTTGTCCCGGATCTTCAGCTATAAGAGCCTGAAGTACATCCCCGAGGAGTTCCAGGACCTGAGCAAGTCGCTGGCCGACAAGCTGATCGCCAACTTCAGCATCTTCCAGAGCATGCCCGACCACTGGGCGATCGACCAGCTGTTCCCGGTGATGCCCATCCACCGGCTCAAGGAGCGGCCGACCCTGTCGGCCACCCTGTGCGACATCACCTGCGACAGCGACGGCAAGATGGAGAAGTTCATCGACCTCAAGGACGTGAAGGACGAGATCCCGCTGCACGAGCCGAAATCGGGCGAGCCGTACTACCTCGCCTTCTTCCTCACCGGCGCCTACCAGGACATCCTGGGCATGCGCCACAACCTGTTCGGCGCGCCCACCGAAGCCCACGTGGTGGTCAACGACGACGAGGACTTCAAGGTCCAGCAGATCATCCCGGGCGAGACCATTGACGAGGTGCTGAAGAGCGTGCACTACGACCCCAACGAGCTGGTGGAGGGCCCGAGCAAGCGCCGGCAGAACGCCCAGAGCGACGCCGCGGACGCCCTGAAGGCCCTGCTCACCCAGCAGCGCAGCCTGTCGACCTACTTGAGCTGAAACCCATTGGCTCTGGTAATGTTTTTATTATCCTGAGTAATGGGAGGCTGAGATGCAGCTGGGGACCTCGACCGTCACGACTCAGGGGCAGGTTTCCGTTCCCATGCGGGTGCGGAAGGCTTATGGGCTGTTGCCGGGCACCCGGTTCGTCTGGGAGGACGTGGAGGGACAACTCGTGATCAAGCCGGTCCGGTATGCCTTGGATGACTTTGCACGATTGCTTCCGGCTCCGGCCGGGGTCCTTTCCCTGGAGGACATGGATCGCGCCATCGCCTCCCACGTCCAGGAAACCGACTGATGGCCTCGCTCGACACCAACGCCCTGGTCCGGTTCCTGGTCCGGGATGATGCCGTTCAGGCCCAGGCGGTGCGGCGCCTCCTGGAAAGTTCCGAAGAGCCCTTCTACTTGTCCCAGGTCGTCCTGGCGGAGACCTCAAGGGTTCTGGCCAGCGCCTGCAAGTGGTCCTCGGAAAGCATCGCCCAGGCCATGGAAATGCTCACCAGCACGGACAAGTTCACCATGGACGAGGTCTGCGCGGAGGCGGTGTCCCTGTTCCAGCTGCATCACGGGGACGGCGTGGGGTTCGCGGACTGCCTGATCCTGCGCGCCAGCAAGCGATCCCTGCCGCTCCACAGCTTCGACCGGAAGCTGCAGCAGCTGAAGAACGTAAGCGCTCTCTAATCCCAGTCCTTGGCGCCCCGGGCCTGCTTGCGGGCGCCGGTGATCTTCTTGGCGGCGACCCGGCGCAGCTTGCTGCCGTGGGTGGGCCGGGTCGGGCGGCGGATGATCGGCGCCACCATGGCCTCCTGCACGACCTTGGCCACCTTGGCCCGGGCGTCCTCCAGGTTGGCCCGCTGGTCCCGGGTCAGGGAGCTGGTGAGCAGCCAGCAGCCGTCCGCGTCGGTCTGGTTGCGCACCCGGTGGCGCAGCCGCTCCAGGGCTTCCGGGTCCAGGCCCTCGATCAGCCCCAGGTCCACCCGCAGTTCGATCTTGGAGGAGACCTTGTTCACGTTCTGGCCGCCCGGGCCGCTGGCCCGCACCGCCTTCATCTGCAGGGCCGCTCCGGGCACCCGCACCGTGTCGCTGATCGGAATGGGCTCAAGCATTTATGGAATGATCTCGAAGATCTTTTCGAACTGGACGATCTCCAGCAGCCGGCGCACCGAGGCGGAGGGCCGCCGCAGGGCCAGGTCCAGGCTGCGGGTTTCGGTGGCTTCCCGCAGGAGCAGGATCATGCCCAGGGAACTGGCATCCATGTAGCTCACGCCCTCCATGTCCAGCACGATCCGGTGCACCTGCTCCGTGGTCAGGAGGCTCTGGGTGCAGGACTTGAAGGCGGGGTGGGTCTCGAAGGTGAAGCGCCCTTCGAGCTTGACCGTGCCTGTTTGGTCCTCGATCTGGCTGGTGAACTTCATGAAACCCTCCGGGAGCTGGGACAGGGGGGATGGCCGGGGCTCTACAGGAATCATAACAATCGTTCCCCCTCTGTGCCCCTAAAGAAAGCGATTCATCGAGGGCGGACGGGAATCTTGCGGTTCCGGCGCGGGCTGGAGGCTGGGATCATGAGGTATGAGACGAATGGCGGTGTTTTTTTCCGGGACCGGGGGCAACGCGCTCAACCTGCTGGAGGCGTGCCGGGGCGGGCGGATTCCCGCCCAGGTGGTGCTGGGGGTGGCGTCCACCCCCCGGGCCGGCGGCATCCAGCGGCTGGAGGCGGCGGGCCTCCCGGTGCGCGTGGCGCTGCGCTCGGCCTACCCGGACGACGCGGGCTATTCGGAGGCCTGCTACGCCCTGGCCGAGGCGGCGGGGGCGGAGCTGATCGCGCTCTGCGGCTGGCTCAAGCAGCTGGCGGTGCCGCCGCGCTGGGAGGGACGGATCGTCAACATCCATCCAGGGCTGCTGCCGGCCTTCGGCGGGCCGGGGATGTGGGGCATGCACGTGCACCGGGCGGTGCTGGCGGCCGGGGCCCTGGAATCGGGCTGCACCGTGCACCTGGTGGACAACCTGTACGACCATGGGCGGATCCTGGCCCAGGCCCGGGTGCCGGTGCTGCCCGGCGACACGCCGGAAACCTTGCAGCGGCGGGTCTATGAGCAGGAGATGCGGCTCTACCCCCAGGCCTTGGCCGACTTCCTGGAAAGCTCAAGATGGTAGGCTGGAGCCATGGATTGGTCATCAACATGACGTAGAGGGAGCACACATGGCTAAATTGCGGGTGGCGGTGGTCGGGGTCGGCAGTCTGGGGCAGCACCACGCGCGCATTGCCGCGGGGTCGGAGGCCACCGAGCTGGTGGCGGTGGTGGAACCCGCCGAGCCGCGCGGCCGGGAGATCGCCGGCAAGTTCGGCACGGCCTGGGCGGCCACCCTGGGCGAGGTGCTGGACCGGGTCGACGCCGTGCAGATCGCCGCCCCCACCGTTTGCCACCACGCGTTGGGGCTGCAGGTGCTGGCGGCCGGCAAGCACGTCATCATGGAAAAGCCCCTGGCCGCCACCCAGGAAGAGGGCAGGGACCTGCTGGAGGCGCTGGGCCGGGCCCGGCCGGGGCTGGTGGCCGCGGTGGGCCACCTGGAACGCTTCAACCCGGCGGTGACCGCCCTGCGCGCCATGGGCATCAAGCCGCACTTCGCCGAGGCGATCCGGGTCTCGCCCTTCCCCATGCGCTCCATGGAAGTGGACGTGATCATGGACGTGATGATCCACGACCTGGATCTGCTCCTGGCGCTCATCGGCCGCAAGGTGGTCTCGGTGGAGGCGGTGGGGGTGCCGGTCCTGACCAAGTACGCCGACCTGGTGAATGCCCGCCTCAAGTTCGAAGGGGGCGCCTTCGCCACCGTCACCGCCAGCCGGGTGGCCCGCAAGAAGGAGCGGGTGCTCCGCGCGTTCGGGGCCAATGCCTATGCCAGCCTCGATTTCGCCGCCCAGAAGCTGGAGGTCTTGCGCCTTTGCACGGGTCCGGAGGGGCCCAGGGTGGAGCAGCAGGTGGTGGAGATCGTCGAAGGCGAACCGCTGAAACTGGAGCTGGAGGCCTTCTACCAGGCCTGCCTGGGCCAGGGCGACGACATCGTCACCTGGCATGACGCCTTCTCCGCCATGGAGGTGGCCCACCTGGTCCAGGTTTCGGTGGCCGAAAGCCTGGCCAACCTCGAGATCCGGGCCTGACCTTGCCGCAGCCCTGGTTCGACCTCGCCTCCCTCGCCAAGCCGCTGGTGACGGCGCCGCTGGCGCTGGCGAAGCTGGACCTGGACCTGGACCGGCGCGGCCAGCTGGGCTTCGAGGAGCGCGCCGAGCCGCTCACGGTGCGCCAGCTGCTGTCCCATTCGGCGGGGCTGCCGCCTTGGCTGCCCTACACCGGCGAGCCGCTGGCGGCCCAGCTGAAGCGGGGCTTCCCGGCGGGCGCGCACCCCAAGCTGGCGCACGGCACGGTCGGGGTCAGCCTGTATTCCGACCTGGGCTACCGGCTGCTGGCCGAGTTGCTGGAACATGAAACCGGGCGGCCCTTCGCCAGCCTCGGCGCGGAAAGCTCCGGGCTCGCCGCGGCGCCCTGGCCGACGGCGCCGCCGTACGCGCCCCAGGGGCCGGACGCGGAGATGTGGCGGCTGGTGGAACCCAAATTGCCGTTCCCGCCGCGCGACCCCTACCTGCCCAACGACGCCAATGCCCGGGCCGGCATGCGCGGCCATGCGGGTTTCGCCGCCTCGCCGGTGGGGATGCGCGAGGCCCTGCGCCGCTGGCTGGCCTCGGGGGTGGCGACGCGGATGGCCGTGGACACCGCCCAGGGCGCCGACGGCTCCCGCTGGGGTCTGGGGCTGCAGCGCGCCCTGACCGGGCCGGGGCGCTTCGCCGAACTGCTTTCATTGATCCCGCCCGGGGTTTCCGGCCTGCACCTGCTGGTGCAGGATCATGCCAGCGGGCTGAGCCCTGCGGCGCCGCCCCTGGCGGAGCCCGGGGCACCTTCGGCCTTCTGGTTCCACCTGGGCTTCACCGGGCCGGCGCTGTTCTTCCGGCCGGAGGACGGCCTGTGCCTGGCGATCCTGGCCCACCGCCTGGGGCCCTCGGGGCAGCTGCTGGACGCCGAGCAGCTCAGGGCGCGCCGCTGGGCGCTGCTGGCGGCGAAGGTGGCCGGCTACCAGTAGCAGCCGCCCTCCACCTTGCCGGCCGCGGCGGGCCGCTCCTCCTCCAGCGGCCGGGTCCAGGCCGCGTTGTAGAGGGCGGCGTGGGCGGGCCACGCGTCCCAGCGCCGGCCCTTGATCCCGAACAGGATCTGGGTGGCGCCGCCGAGGTGGACCGCTTTGCGCCGGAGCTCGCGCTTGATGAACGCCGCCAGGGGCATGCCGTAGGCCCCGGCGCCGATGATGGCGATCTCGAAATCCAGCGCGGCGATGCCTTCCTGCATCCACGCCAGGGCCTGGAACCAGTCCCCGAACTGGGCACAGTCACCGCCGATCGATTGCACCGACTGGAAGGTCTGCAGCTCGAACGCCGGCAGCACCCGGGGGTCCTTGAACAGGGCCTCGCGCTTGCCGTACTGGCCCTGGATGCTCTTGACGAAGGGATGCACCACCAGGACCTTGCGGCCCCGCAGGGCCTCGCTCCAGGGGTCCGGGTGGAAATAGGGTTCCAGGTCGATGAGCGGCACCCGCGCGGCCCGCAGGCCGGTCAGCTCGGCCTCGGCCGGCAGCCACGAGCCCAGGAGATCGATCTCCCGGCAATCCTCCAGGGTCAGGCGGGCGAAGCGCTCCAGGTTGGCCGGGCTGGGCGGGTAGAACCCGGCCCCCACCTGCATCTCCCGGGCGGTCCGGGCATCCCACCACCACGGCCCGCCCTCGCCGCGCAGGTAGGTGCTCAGCTTGTGGCCGAGGCTGGACGGCGCCTGGACCGACAGGTGGTTCTGCACCGTGCGCAGTTCGTTGTTGCCGAACCGGGCGATCATGCACGGCTCCGGAGCCTCCAGCAGCCGGCGGATCCGCTCATTGGCCGCGGGCCCGCGCAGATCGAAGGCCACCGGCGCCTGGGGCGGGAACCGGCGGTCCCGGGCCTTGCGCAGGTGCCGGAGCAGCCGGTACCAGGTCAGTCGCTTGAGCGTCGTGAAAGGGGACATCAACGGGATTCCTTACGGTTCATTCCGGCCAGAGGCGGCGGAAACGCTTGTCGAACAGGCTGTGCTTCTTCTTGCGCAGCGAGTGCGCCCAGTGGTCGATGGAAGGCAGCCAGCCCAGCAGCGGGATGCGCTTGAGCCTCCGGTTCCATTCCTTCAGGGCCTTGGGCCGGCCGGTGACGGCGAGGTCCGGCACGGCCGGGAGCCCGGCCCGGACCTCGCCGAGGATCTTTTCCCACTTGGCCACCACCGTGGCGATGTCGAAATGGGACCTGGCGTGCTGGATCGCCTTCCGGCCCATGGCCTGGCGCCGGCCCTCGTCCCGCAGCAGGGCGATGACCGCCTGGGGCAGTTCGCTTTCGTGCTCGTACAGCAGGCCGGTCTCCCCGTTCACCACGACGTTGACCGGGCCGCCGGCGTTCCGGGTGACCACCGGCACGCCCAGCAGGGCGAATTCCAGGGCGGTGATGCAGAAGGTTTCGCCGATCCCGGTGGGATTGGCCACGGCCACCTTGGCCTGGCCGAGCAGCTCCAGCTTGTCCGCCCCCAGGGTGCCGTGGAAGATGATGTCCTCGCGCAGCCGGCCATGCTCGGTGAGGTACTTGGCGAACTGCTGCTCGTATTCCCTGCTTGCCAGCCCCAGCGGGCCCAGGGCCTCGGCGCGGCTGTAGAGCTGGCCGGAGCCCACCACGTGCAGCCTGGCGCCGGGCACGGCCCGGGCGATCTCGGGCCAATGCCTGGCCAGCACATGGAAGCCCTTCTGCTCGGTGAGGCTGCCCATGTAGAAGACGTTGTCGGCCTTGGCCGGCCGCGGATCGGCCGGCCAGCACCCGGTGGCCACCGCGTTGTAGACCCAGTCGGCCTTGGCGAACACCGCCTCGTCCCGGAGGTTCTCGTACTGCTCCCGGCTGACGCAGACGTAGCGCTTGATCGCCGGGGTTGCCACGCAGGTCTTCAGGGTCCTGTGGCCGGAAAAGTTGTGGGCCCAGACCAGCACCTTCTGGGGCATTCCGGCCAGCACCTTGCGGTTGGCCTTCACTTCGGACTCCCTGAGGATCAGCAGCTCCTCGCCGTTCCCGGCCATCCGCTCGGCGGCGCCGGCCAGACCGTCCACCACCACGTAGCGGATGCCTTCGGGGAAGGCCCCGGCATGGGTGACGTACAGGGTGACGTCCTGGGTGCGGGCAAGGTGGGCCGCGACCAGGAAGAACATGTACTCGGTGCCCCCCATGCCCGGGTTGCCGGCATCGACATCCCGCACATCGATGGACTTGACGTTCAGGGTGTCCAGGTACAATCCGACTCGAGGCATAAACCTTCCCACATTCCCTGTCCGGGAAGCCCTATGGTAACCGCTCGCGTTGCTATGATGTGCACTGCCACCCTCGTGCCCAGCCGCTGGTTTCCTTGATCCATGGAGCGTGATGCCCTTTTCCCTGCTGATGCCGTCCTACAACCAGTCGCATTTCATCGGCGAGGCGGTGGCCAGCGTCCTGGCCCAGGACGACCCGGACTGGGAGCTGTGGATCCTGGACAACTCCACCGACGGTACGCCCCAGGTCATGGCGGCCTTCCAGGACGAGCGGATCCACTTCGTGCACGAGCCGGCGCGCATGGACCCCGGCAGCTGCCTCAACTGGATGCTGGAGCGGGCCAAGGGTGAGCATTTCTCCTACATCCACACCGACAACCGGCTGCTGCCCAGCTTCGTGCGCGCCCACCGCGCGGCCCTGGCGGCGCACCCCCTGGCCGTGGCGGTGTGCGACTACTGGGAGATCAACGAATCCGGCCAGCGCCAGAAGCTGCGCCGGCGCCCGGATCCGTTCCCGCTGGAACGCCTGTTCTCGGTGGACACCATCGGCGTGCCGTTCGCCGCCACGCTGGAACTGGCGCGCCGGCTGGGCGGCTTCGCCACCACCGACCTGGCCGACGACGTGTTGTTCGTGCTCAGGGCCGACGCCCTGGGCCCCCGGGTGCACCTGCACGTTCCGCAGATGGAGTACCGGGTGCACGGCGGCTCGCGCTTCCTGGCCAGCGGCCTGGACCGGGTGCAGCGGGCCATCCACCGGAGCATCGTGGCGGCCAGCCAGGAGCGCCCCGCCGGGCTGCCCGACCCGTTCGCCGGGGCGGACCGGCGGGCCCAGCGCCACGTGGCCCTGGCTTCGCGCATGGCCCTGGTGCGGACCGCACGCAGCCTGCGCGGCCTTCCGGGTCCCCTGTGGGTCCAGGGCACCGGTCCGGAAAGTTTCTGGTGCGCCTGGGCCTGCTTCCGCCTGGGCCGGCCGGTGGCGGGCTTCCAGGGCCAGGCCGAGGGGGAGCTGCTGGGCCTGCCGGTCCGCGCCGTGCTGCCCGGGGGCGCCCGGCTGCTGCAACCCGAGCGCGGGCGCGGGGTCCGGGAAGCCCTGGCCTGGCTGGTCCACGGGCTGCCGCCCCTGGACCACCCACTGAAGCGCCTCCCCGGCACGGTGATGTCAGGGCTGCTGGTGCCCTACCAGGTCGCCGATCCGGCGCCGGGCCCTTTGTTCCTGCGCGGCGAGGGCGCCATGGGGGCCTACCTGGCCTACGCCGCCGAACTTCTGGGGGGGCTGCGCCCCCAGGGCCTGCTCGGTTCGAAGGACTCCTGGCCGCCACTGGAAGGGCGGGTGCCTGGGCCGGACGCCTCGGTCTGGGCGGCGCCGGGAGCCGGCCCGGGCATCGGTTTGCCGTGGCATCGATAATTTGTAAATAAATTATTGAATATTGAACACGAAGACTATACTTTTGGTCAGAGTAACCAATGAATAGTTTGTTATTCGGTTTGATAACTTTTGTCCCGCTTGCCGCCCAGGTTCCCTACGGGTGGAATCAGCAGAGCGCCCTGGGGAGTGACCGGCCGGGAGCAGAGCCATGGTACGGCGGGGGGCTCTGGGCCGGGGATCACCACGGCCCCGCGCCGACCCTGAGCGACAGCCTGGGGCTGGGCAACGCCCTGAGCGGCACCGGGTTCCACCTGGAGGGCGGGTTCCGCAGCGGGAACTGGGACTTCGCGGCCGAGGTGCTGGGCAACCACGACCCGTCGGGCGGCGACTACCTCACCCTCTACCGCAGCCACATCTGGCACCATAGTGACCGCGGCTGGCAGAGCGGCTTTGAACAGGAGCCCCTGGCCTGGGGCTACGGGCTGAACGGGGGCTACGTGCTGGGCGAAGCCGCCCGTCCCTTTCCCCGGCTGCGGGTCGAATCACCCATGGCGGATCTGCACATCTTCCGCGTCCCCCTGGGCACCTGGGGCTGGCAGGCGTTCATGGGCCGGCTGGAGAACCATCCGGTGCTCAGTTCGTCCCTGCAGAACCCGTCCCAGGCGGAGCATACGATCGCCACCGTGGGCGTTCCCGAGGCCCCCTTCCTCATGGGCTACCGGGTCCAGGCCCAGTTCGGGCCCCTGATGGAGTTCTACCTCGATTCGATGAACTTATGGGGCGGCACCCGGAACGGCCAGGCCATGAGCAACGGCTACAGCCTCGAGAACTACGTCACGGCCATGCTGGGCATCAAGGACGGCCTGACCGAAGCCAACGTGGACTACGGCAATCCCGGCTCGGTCCCGACCGGTCCCAATGCGCCCCAAAATGTGCCCCAGGCGGTGGCGAGCGCCACCGAGATCGATGTCGGCTTCCGTCTGCAGGACCCCCCCCTGGCAAGGTTCCTGAACGCCGACAGCTCCTACCTGTACATCAGCCGGGGCAGCAAGTCCGCCTTTTGGCCCGTGGGCGTCTTCCTCCAGCGGCCCATCTA
This sequence comes from uncultured Mesoterricola sp., assembly GCA_964627225.1. Lineage (GTDB taxonomy): Bacteria > Acidobacteriota > Holophagae > Holophagales > Holophagaceae > Mesoterricola. Next base: position 79,161 of record CAZVHQ010000008.1, on the reverse strand, counting down.
CTATGCTGGCAAGGATGTCTCCAGGGACGTGACCGATCTGCTGCTCAAGCCGACCTGGGGTACCTGGTGGAACACCTATTCCCGCTATACCGCCCCGAGCCTCAACCAGCCCAACGACACCGTGGGCGTCCTGGTGTCCTGGCCCCGGGTGCGCGCCGGGCTCGAGTATTTCGCGTGCGTCGACGCGGCGAGCTTGGGCTTCCGCCCTTTCACCCATGGCACCTACGCGACCGGCTTCTACTACTACGGCGATCCCCTGGGCAACGCCATGGGCGGCGAGGCCATCACCACCACCGCCAAGGTGGAAACGGATTTCACCTCCCGGCTCTCTGGCACCACCCGGATCACCCGCGGCTTCCGCCCGTTCCGGGACGACCCGACCTATTGGCAGCTGGACCATCCGGGCCAGACGCCCGGCAAGGACCGCTTCACCGGCCTGCAGCAGACGCTGGTCTGGAAGCAGGGGGCCAACACCACCGTGGAGCTGGGCGGCGCCTGGCAGCGCGAGGGGGCAGTGGAGAACGTGACGGGCGTGTCGGGCAACGGTTTCTCCTGGTTTGTCGACGTGATCTACCGCTGGCCTGGCAAATTCCAGCGGAATCAGTGAAAATGGGGGCTTGCAGGAGTTTGCCATGGCCCCACGCGCGCTCATCACCGGCATCACGGGTCAGGACGGCAGCTACCTGACGGAACTCCTGCTGGCCAAGGGCTACGAGGTGCACGGGGTGATCCGCCGGGCCTCCACCTTCAACACCGACCGCATCGACCACCTCTACGCCGACCCCCACCAGGGCAGCAGGCTGCAGCTGCACTACGGCGACCTGCAGGACAGCGGCGGGCTGCGCCGCATCCTGGACCAGGTGGCCCCGGACGAGGTCTACAACCTGGGCGCCCAGAGCCATGTGCGGGTGAGCTTCGACCAGCCGGAATTCACCGCGGAGGTGGTCGGGCTCGGCTGCCTGCGCCTGCTGGAGGCCCTGCGTTCCTACCAGGACGCCAGCCAGCGCCGGGTGCGCTTCTACCAGGCCGGCTCCAGCGAGATGTTCGGCAGCGCCAAGCCCAGGCAAAGCGAGACCACCCGCTTCCAGCCCCGGTCGCCCTACGCCTGCGCCAAGGTCTACGCCCATTACCAGGTGGTGAACTACCGGGAGAGCTACGGCCTGTTCGCCTGCAACGGCATCCTGTTCAACCACGAGAGCCCGCGCCGGGGCGAGACCTTCGTCACCCGCAAGATCACCCGGGCCGCCACCCGCATCAAGCTGGGGCTCCAGGACAAGCTCTACCTGGGCAACCTGGACGCCAAGCGGGACTGGGGCTTCGCCGGCGACTACGTGGAAGCGATGTGGCTGATGCTCCAGCAGGACGCCCCGGACGACTACGTGGTGGCCACCGGCACCGCGCTGACCATCCGCGACTTCCTCACCCTGGTGTTCGGCCAGCTCGAGCTGGACTGGAAGGAGTGGGTGGAGATCGACCCGCGCTATTTCCGTCCGGCCGAGGTGGACCATCTGGAAGGGGACGCCGCCAAGTCCCTGGCGGTCCTGGGCTGGCAGTACCGCACCGGCATCAAGGCCCTGGCCGCCATGATGGTGGCGGGCGACATGGAGCTGGCCCAGCGCGAGGCGGTGCTCAAGCACGCTGGCCACGCCGAAACGCCCAGGGGGGATTTCTGATGGCCCAGGCGGAGACTTTCCCGCTGGCGGGCAAGCGGATCTGGGTCACCGGCGGTTCCGGTTTCCTGGGCCGGCGAGTGTTGGCGGAGCTGACCCGCCGGGGCGCCGTGCCGCTGGCGCCCGGCTCCCGGCAATGCGATCTGCTGGATCCCGCGGCCGCCGCCCGGTTCATCGGGGAGCAGCGGCCCCAGGCGGTCATCCACCTGGCTGCCAAGGTCGGCGGGATCGGCGCCAACCGCAAGCACCCCGGCTATTTCTTCTACACCAACCTGGCCATGGGCCTGCATCTGATCGAGGCCTGCCGGACCGAAGGGCTCGACAAGCTCCTGGTGGCGGGCACCGTGTGCGGCTATCCCAAGTTCTGCCCGGTGCCGTTCCGGGAGGACGCCATCTGGGACGGCTACCCGGAGGAGACCAACGCCCCCTACGGCATCGCCAAGAAGGCCCTGATGGTCCAGCTCCAGGCCTACCGGCAGGAGTACGGCACCCGCGGCATCTTCCTGCTGCCGGTCAACCTTTATGGGCCGGACGATCACCTGGATCCGGAAAACAATCACGTCATCCCGGCCCTGATCCGCAAGTTCCTGGAGGCCAAGGCCGCGGGGGCCGCCGCCGTGGAGCTCTGGGGCACCGGCAGCGCCAGCCGGGAATTCCTGTTCGTGCAGGACGCCGCCGAGGCCATCTGCGAGGCCATGGCCAAGTACGAAGACCCGGACCCGGTGAACCTGGGCACCGGCGAGGAGATCTCCATCCGCGACCTGGCCCTGAAGCTCAAAGCCATGACCGGCTTCCAGGGCGAGCTGACCTTCAACCCCGGCTACCCCGACGGCCAGCCCAGGCGCAAGCTGGACACCAGCCGCGCCCTGGAGCGGTTCGGCTGGCGGGCCCGGGTGGGCCTGGACCAGGGCCTGGCCGAGACCATCGGCTGGATGCGTGCTGCGCTAACGTAGGATGGCCTGGATCGCCCCCTTCAGCCCGGCATGGTAGCGCTCCAGGGAGTGCTCCGCGCGCAGGGAGGCGATGGCCTTGCATTGGCGCCGGTCCAGCTCGTCGAGGCTGAGCGCTTCCGCCTCGGCCAGCGCGGCTTCCACCGCATCCACCGTGGTGTCCCCGATCAGGATGCCGAAATCGTCGAGGTCGATGCCGCACGCTTGGGTCAGGACGGGGATGTTCCCGCCGTTGCCGCAGACGTTCAGCACCGACGAGCAGTTGGCTTCGGAACAGGAAGGGCAGATCACGAAGGCGCTGGCCAGCAAGGCGGCGCGGAACGCGGGAGTGTCCAGGCCCAGGAAACCGCCCACGTGCACGTTCGGGAGTTCGAACAGTTCGTGATGGAAGGCGCGGGCAAAGCCGGGCTCCTGGTCGAGCCGGCCATGGACATGGAGGTGCAGCTCGGGGTGGCGGCTGAACGCCTCCAGCACCAGGTCCAGGCCCTTGTGCACCAGGCCGGAACCGGAGAACCACAGGAAATGCCCGCGGGTCGCGGCCAGATCCCGGTTCCGGAGCACCTCCTGCGGGTCGAGCACCGGGTAGAAGAACAGTGGAAGCTCATGCACCGGCCGCCCGGCCAGGGCCCGAATGGGAGCGCTGTTGAAGACATTGCCCAGGGCGATGAGGCCATCGACCATGGCCTCGTAGCCGATGCCCCAGGGCACCAGGCGGGCTGATCCGGGCAGCCAGACTCCCCGGCGCCGGTACACCGCCTCCAGCCGCTTCAGGCCGGCGGGGTTCGAGATGGAGGGATGGGCTCCGCACATGTAGAAGATGGTCCGGGGGAAACGCCGGGTCTCCCGCAGGAACAGGTTCTCGAAGGGGGCGCCCCAGCCGAACAGGACCTCATACTTGGCATAGTCGATCGCCGTGGCCAGATCGTAGTTGATGACATCCACCTGATAGCCGAGCTCATGGAAGACGTCGGCCATCTCCAGGGCTTCGGTCTGGTTGTTGTGCTTGAGGTTGACCCGCTTCAGGAAGGGCCGGACGACGACGCTGATCAGCACCTTCCGCCCGAAGGTCGAGTGCCGGACATTCTCCAGAATCCGATGCTTCTTCCTGGACCACAGGGTGAACATCAGACTTCGGCAAGCCAGGCTTCGGGGGGCAGTTCGGGTTGCCCGGGGCCGGGCTGGGTCTTGAACCGGCGGTGCATCCAGAACCACTGGCTGGGGTTTTCCCGCACCCAGCCTTCGATGCAGGCGGTCATGCGCTGGGTCGCGGTCCAGGCATCCCGGGCGGTGTCCCCGGTGCGCGTGGCGTGGAACGGGGGGTGGGCGGTGATGACCAGGGTTCCATCCGGCTCGACCCGGCTGGAGACCGGCAGGATCGGCAGGTCGAAGCGGACGGCGAGGATGCCGGCGGAGGCGTAGGTGCTGGCCCAGCGGCCCAGGAACCGGACGAAGACGCCGCCGGCCTGGGCGTTCTGGTCCAGCAGGAAGCCGACCATTTCGCCCGCCTTCAAGGCCTTGATGGAACCGCGCACGGCTCCGTCCTTGGCAATGACCGAATTGCCGAAGGACATGCGGAAGCGCCTCAGCCGCGCCTCCAGCAGCGGATTGTCCAGCTCCCGGCCGATGGCGGCCAGCTTCCAGCCGCCCAGGGCCACGGCCAGGGCCAGCAGCTCCCAGTTGCCGATGTGCGCGGTGAGCCCGATGACCCCCTTGCCTTCGCCGGTCGCAGCATCCAGGTGCTCCTGGCCCTCGATCCGGGTGATCCGGCGCAGTTCCTCCGGGGTGATCTTCATGATCCGCAGGGTGGTGAACAGGAGCCCGCCGAAATGCTCGAAGGCGGCCGTGGACAGGGCCTGGATCGCCGCCTCGTCCAGCCCGAGGCCGGAACCGCGCAGGTTGTCCCGCACCACCCGGCGATGCCGGGCGTCGATCCGGCAGAACAGCCGCCCGACGAAGTGGCCCAGCTTCCAGGTGGCCTGCCAGCTCAAGGTGGAGACCAGCCATTCGACCGGCACGTACAGGGCGTACTGGAGGCGGTGGACCAGGGTCGGTCGGGTGGATTTAGCCATGGCTGGAACCGGGGTGGGCGAAGGAAACCATGGGCTTGAGTATGCCACAGCCTTTTGCCGGGATAATTCCCAGGGGACAAACGCCTTGTTCCTCCCGTACCCTCTAAGGAAAGAGGCCCGCCATGCTCACTCCCCGCCAGCGCCAGTTCCTCAAAGCCCAGGCCCATCCCCTCAAAGCCCATGTGCACATCGGCAAATCCGGCCTGACCCCGGCCCTGGGCGTCGAGCTGGACGTCATGCTGGACAGCCTCGAACTCATGAAGGTCAAGGTGAACCAGAACAGCTCCGAGGACCGGGACGAGGTGGCGGCGCAGCTCGCCGCGACGATCCCCGGCCTGGAGGTGGTGCGCACCCTGGGTAAGACCGTGCTGGTCTACCGGGCCAGCCGCACCCACCCCACGCAATATCCGCTTCCTTGAAGGTTGGGATGGTAATCTCATATATTCAGTTTTTTTAAGCGCCTGTGATTGAGTGCCGGAGGTCGTGGTGCCTTTTCTGTCGTGGTACGAAGGAGATGTCCTGCGCAGGCACGCGTTGACCGGGGACTGCCAGGTGGGCCGGGATCCAGTCCTTTGCCCGGTGGCCATGCCCCAGGACGTCAGCGTGTCCAGGGTCCATGCCCTGGTGGCCCGGCACGGCGTCAACTGGTGCATTCGCGATCTGGATTCGCATAACGGCATCCTGGTCGACGGCCGGGCCTTGGCCAGGGGCGGCGAAGCCGGCCTGATGGACGGCCAGGAACTGCGCCTGGGTGATTGGGTGCTGGCATACACCGACGGCTTTCCCGGGCTGGATGGGGTGAACTTCCTGGAAGGGGTCGGCGACCTGTTCAGCGAAGCCAGGGACCCCGCCGACGCCAAGCTGCTCATGCAGGCCCTGGAACTGCTGCACCGCTCCACCGAATCCCTGCTGGAGGAGGGCAGCGCCAACGCCATGTTCCGCCGCATCCTCACCGAGGCGCTGGAACTGCTCAGGGCGGACCGGGGCTTCGTGGTGATGGCCGACCCGCACGGCGGCTGGCGCAGCCTGCACCGGATCGGCGACCTGGAGGACCGGGCGGGGCTGTCCCATTCGGTGGTGGACTACGTGCTGGAGCACCAGACCTCGGTGCTGAGCAACGCGCCGCTGATCGACCCGCGCTTCGGCGGCGCCAGCCTGGTGGAACTGCACCGGGGCGCGGTGATGTGCGCGCCCCTGGAGCTCGAGCAGAGCGTGCAGGGCGTGCTCTACCTGGACCGCTCCCGGGAGGGCAGTCCGTTCTCCCGGTTCGATCTGGTCCTGCTGCAGACCTTCGTGCGCCAGGGCGCCCTGGGCCTGCGCCACATCCAGCTGGCCCAGCGGGCCATGGGCCAGGCCGACGCCCAGGGTGAATTCCTGCGCCTGAAGGCGCGCTACCAGCGGACCCTCACCCGCACCGCCGAGCTGATGGGCACGATGGGCTCCTGCCTGCGCTGGATCCAGAGCTACGCCGAAAGCGGATACGGCGACCGTGCGGCCATCCTCCGGCACCAGGCCGAGCGCCTGGAATACCTGGTGGGCTCCGGGCTGCAGGAGACCCTCCTGGAAGTGCCCGTCGAGACGCCGGTGTCCACCAGCCTGGGCGGGCTGCAGGCCGCCGTGGAGCCGGCCTGGCGCGACCTGCTGAAGATCCGCGACATCACCCTGGCAATGGAGGAAGTGCCCAAGGGCACCATCTGGGCCGCGGGCAGCCTGGCGGCCCAGGCCCTGCTGGGGCTGGTGGAGCCGATCCTCATGCAGGTGCCCGAGGGCGCCGCGGTGCGCGGCGAATGGCTGGAGCAGCCCGCCACCTGGACCCTCCGGCTGCAGTTCCCCAACGGCATCCCCATCCCGACCCCCGACCCCTGGACCTTCCACACCCTGCAGGAGACCGGCATCGTCTGGCGCTGGAGCGACCAGTCCCTGTCCCTGGTGTTCGCCAAGCAGATCGACCACGCCCCCGAGCCCGCCAGCCACCCGCTGATGGGCCTGGTGACCGAGGAGTTCGAGCTGATGTGGCTGTTCGAGAGCGTCGCCGCCGCCGGCGACCTGACCCTGCTGCCGCTGGAGGAGGAGCCGCCGCACACGCCGGTGCCGCCGCTCAGCTACCTGGTCATCGACGCCAAGGGCACCTCCGATTGCGTGGCCTGCGCCGAGGCCTACCGGCGCAACCCGCTGTTCGCCACCGTGCCCATCCTGGTGGTGCGCGCCCCCGACCAGCTCTACCCGCAACTGCTGGCGGCCGGGGCCACCGATTGCCTGCCCGACGGCTTCCGCTGGGAGACCCTGCACCACCGGCTGCAGGTGCTCAAGGGCCACGAGGAGCTGCAGCGCAAGGCCCGGGCGGTGGAGCGGCTGGATTCCCTGCGCCAGATGGCCGGCACCCTCAAGCACGAGATCAACAACCCGCTGGCGGTGATCTCCATGCAGGTTGAGCTGCTCATCCGCAAGTATCCCGACGAGCCCAAGTTGACCAAGGTCATGGAAATGGTCGAGCGGATCCGGGTGCTGGTGCAGGTGCTGCAGAAGATGCGGGAGAGCGCCACGGAGGAGTACCCGGGCGGGGACAGCATCCTCAAGCTGGGCTGACCGTCCCCCTGGGCCGTGATCCGACTCCCATCGGTGGGCCTCGCCAACGTCCGCGCCATGATCGCCTCTTCCTGCAGCTATAAACAGGAAGGGGCTCAGTCAAGGTTTAACCGAACATTACTTGGGCTTGGCGGGGTTGCCAACGGCCGTGACGCCTCCCGGAATATCCCGGGAAGCGAAGGAGGACGCGCCCAGGACCGCCCAGGGCCCCAGGGACACCTTGGGCGCCACCACGGAATTCGAACCGAGAAAGCCGCCTTCTCCGACCTGGGCCCAGCCCGAGACCCGGGTGCCCGGGCACGCCTGGACGAAATCCCCCAGCCGGGAATCGTGCCCGATGGAGACGTGCTGGTTGATGAGCGCATGGCGGCCGATGGTCGAACCGGGGGAGAGGATGCTGCCGGGCGCGATGTAGCTTCCCGCACCCACCAGAACGCCGGGCGCGATGATCACGGAGGGATCGATCACGCTGATGGGCTTCAGGCCCAGGCCTTCGAGCACTGCGCAAACCTTGCGCCTGAGCCGGTTCTCCCCGATCGCGCAGATGAAATGGGTCGGGGCCGGCTTCAGGTCGAGCAGGCCCGGGCCCTCCAGGCCCAGGTAGGGCAGGCCGTCGATTTCCGGGCCTTCGGCTGCCGCCCGTTCGGTGTAGCCCAGGAGCTCGGCGTTCCAGCCTGGGGTCAGCGCCTGGGCGCGCAGGGCGGCCCATAGGACCTCTCGGCCCAGCCCGCTGAAGCCAACGATTATTATTTTTTCATTACTCATGACGAGCCTCTCTGTTGCCCAACCAAGCTGATCGTACGCTGGTAAGGTCCGGCTTCAGGAAATAGCCGATCGCGCTGCAATTCTATTGTTGTTTAGTTATTCGGCACAAGGATGATTGGCCGTGCCATCGGTGAATTTCATAGCCCTCTCCCGGACCGCTCCGGAAATGCGCCTTGGTGCCCCAGATGGTAAATGTTAAAATTCAGAAATTAAATATTCAATGCCTTCGGGGGAAGCACTTCCTCCCTTGGTTTCTTGCCGGGGACGCTCTCATGAACAAGATTCCCATCTACCAACCTTCCCTGGCAGGCCGGGAACGGGAGTATGTGAACGACTGCCTGGATTCCACCTGGATTTCCTCCAAAGGCAAGTACATCCCCCTGTTCGAGGAGGGCTTCGCCCGGGCGGTCGGCGTCCAGCACGCCGCGGGCGTCTGCAACGGCACGGTGGCGCTGCATCTGGCCCTGGTGGCTCTGGGCATCGGTCCGGGCGCCGAAGTCATCGTCCCGACCCTCACCTACATCTCGTCAGTCAACGCGATCACCTACACGGGCGCCACGCCCGTGTTCGTCGATTCGCTGCCGGACACCTGGCAGATGGATCCGGCGGATGTGGCGCGCAAGGTGACGCCGCGCACCCGGGCGATCATGGCCGTGCACCTGTATGGACATCCGTGCGACATGACCGCGCTCTGCGGCCTCGCCCGGGAGCACAAGCTGTTCCTGGTGGAGGACTGCGCCGAGGCGATCGGGACCCTCTACCAGGGCCTCCATGTGGGCGGCTTTGGCGACATCGGCACCTTCAGCTTCTTCGGCAACAAGACCATCACCACCGGCGAAGGCGGCATGGTGGTCAGCAACGACAAGACCCTCCATGAGCGCATGGTCCACTACAAGGGCCAGGGCCTGGCCGCGCACCGGGAATACTGGCATGACGTGGTCGGCTTCAACTACCGCATGACCAACATCTGCGCCGCCATCGGGCTGGCCCAGCTGGAGCAGCTGGATGGGTTCGTCGCCCGCAAGCGCGAGATCGCCGGGCGCTACCGGCGCAACCTGGCCGGCAGCGGCATCACCTTCCACGGGGAAGCCCCGGGCACGACGCATTCCTACTGGATGTGCTCGATCCTGGCCGAACGGGCGGAGCAGCGCGACCCGCTGCGGGAACACCTGGCCCAGCATGGCATCGAGACCCGCCCGGTGTTCTACCCGGTGCACACCATGCCGATCTACGCCAAAGCCTATCAGCAGCATCCCGTGGCGGAGGACCTGGGCTGGCGCGGCATCAACCTGCCCAGCTGGCCCGGCCTGAGTGATGCCCAGGTTGACTTCATCTGCGGGGAAATCCTGGCCTTCCTGAAGCGGCCCAGGGCATGAGCCCGGCGGCGGAGCAACCCGCCCGGGCCCAGGTGGTCGCCGTTCCGCTGAAGGAGTTCGTGGGGTGGGGCGGCGGCATCGACTTCGTGCGGCTGATCCTGGAAGGGCTGCTGCACGACCCCGGGCTGCGGGTTGTGGCGCTGATTCCCAGGCTGCCCCTGGACAAGCGGCTGCGCAAGTGCGCCGGAGCGGCGCTGCGCAGCCTGGGCGGCCTGTTCCGGGGCCGGCTGGGGTGGCACCCGGACCTTCCGGTCCGTCCGGAAACCGTGCGCGCGGCCATCGCCGATTTCACCCCGCGCCTGGCCATCCACATCTATCCGGACAGCCGGCGCGGGCTCCAGGCGGCGCTGCGCGCCCATGGCGCCGGCGCGGCCATCCCGTGCATCAGGCCGATGCCCGCGGGCTCCGCGGTGCCCTGGGTGGGCTACATCTACGATTTCCAGCACCGCTACTACCCGCACTTCTTCACCGAGGCGGAGCGGGCGGGGCGCGACGCGGCGTTCTCCCGGATGCTCGCCGCGGCGCCCGTGGTCATCTGCAATTCCGAAGCGGTCCGGGACGACGCGGAGCGCTTCCATCCGGGTTCGGCCCGGAAGATCATCGCCATGCCCTTCGCCCCGGTGCCGCGGCGCGAGTGGTTCGCGCTGGACGCCGCCGGGGCGCGCCGGCGCCACGCCGTGCCGGCGCGTTATTTCATCGTGTGCAACCAGTTCTGGGTCCACAAGGACCATCCCACGGCGATCCGCGCCTTTGCCGCCTTCCTGGCCGGCGGCGGCGACCCGGCGGTGGCCCTGGTCTGCACCGGCAGCGTGCAGGACTACCGCGACCCGCAGTACGCCGGCACGATCCGGGCGCTCATCGTCGAACTCGGCCTGGCCGGGCGGGTGCATCTGCTCGGCTACATCGCCAAGGACGACCAGATCGCCCTGCTGCGCGGAGCGATCGCCGTGCTGCAGCCGACCTGGTTCGAGGGCGGCCGCGGCGGCGGCGCGGTGCTCGACGCGCTCGCCCTGGGGGTGCCCGCGCTGCTGTCGGATATCGCCGTGAACCGGGAGATCGACCACGAGGGCTGCCGGTTCTTCCCGAAGGCGGATCCGGCCGCCCTGGCCGCGGCCATGCTCGAAGTGGCCGCCGCCGAGCCGGTCCGGCCGGACCCGGCGGAGCTGCTGCGGCGGGCCGAGGCGGGCATCCACCAGCTTTCCCTCTGCCTGGCGGAAGCCATCCGGCGCGCCCAGGCCGCGCAATAAATAGTCTTCCGGGGGCCGATTGGCCCATACTGGCCGCACGCCATCATTGGAGCAGCCGCGATGTATCCTCCACGCCAGGTCCCCGAGCCTGAGGGGCGTTCCCGCGGGTCCGTGCTGGCCCTGGGCGGCTGGGTCATGGGCGCGCTGGCGCTGGCCGCCCTGATCTGGACCCAGACCCGGCCCAGGCCGGTAGCCGCCCCGAACCCCGCCCCGGCCGTGGCGGCCGTGACGGCGTCGGCGGTCGCGCAGACCGCCTCTCCCGTCGCGGCGCCCCATCCGGCCCCGGGCCGTCCTGCGGCCGCCAGCCTGGAGGAGGTGGTGGGCAGGGGGATCTCCGCGGTGGTGGGGGTGGAGACCGCCCGGGTCAAGGGCAGCGCCTTCTTCGTCTCGGGCGATACCCTGCTGACCAACGTCCACGTGGTGTCCGGCAACTCCTACGTGACCATCCGCAAATCCAACGGCGAAACCGCCACCGCCTACGTCGGCGCCATGGCGGCGGACTACGACATCGCCGTGCTCAAACTCTCGGGCGGCGCCCCCAGCCCGGTCACCATCCCGCTGGGGTCGGCGGCGGACCTGCGTCCGGGGCAGGAGGTGATCGCCATCGGCTCGCCGCTCGGGCTGCAGAACTCGGTGACCCGGGGGATCGTCAGCAGCGTGCGGCAGATGGGCCTGGTGACCGTGGTGCAGACCGACGCGGCCATCAATCACGGCAACAGCGGCGGCCCGCTGCTGGACCGGAACGGCAACGCCATCGGCATCTGCACCTTCATGATGGGCAACTCGCCCAGCCCGGGCCTCCAGGGCGGCAGCCAGGGCCTGAACTTCGCGGTGTCCATCGACCACGCCAAGGCCCTGCTGGAAGGCCGCCCGCCCTCCGAAGGGGCCCTGAAGGAGGACCCGGGCAACACCCTGAACCGGCCCGCCGCGGATTCGGAAGCCGAGCGCCAGCTGGCCCAGGGGAGCCGGGTCTACGAGGCGCGCCTGGCCCAGCTGGCGCAGGCCGCCGAGGCCCTGGACCAGGCCTGGAACCGGCTGCTGGCCAACGGCTTCCAGGGCCGGGTGGAGGGCCAGTTCGAGCACGGCTGGTATGCCATCTGGGTCGACGGGGCCCTGCAGGGCGCCCTGCTGCGCGGCTTCGAGCCGACCATGGCGCAGATCCGCAGCCATGCCGAGACCATCAAGCGGCTATCCCTCACCGCCGACGACGAGGCGCGCCAGGCCGGAGTGCTGCCCGGCACCCGCCGGGAACTGCGCCAGAAATACCACCTGGATTTCCAGGGCTGGGGGCTCTGACGAAAGAACTTGACAACTTCCATCAAGAACCTAATTTGCTTTCGTCTTGATGAAAGTGCAGCAACCATCCCGGAGGCGCGGCCTCCGGGCCCGCCCTTGATCGACAGCTTGAGCACGCCCGGGACGGGCGCGCTTCCGGGAATCCGCCGTCGCGAAACACCTTCCACCCTTCCGGTGGAAGGCGGGAAGTCAACCCGAAATGGAGGTTGTATGATTCTAGTCACTGGCGCCACAGGAAATATCGGCAAGGAACTGGTGCAGGACCTCAGGGCCCGGAAGGGTGAATTCAAGGTCATGGCCCGTTCGAAGGAGGCGGTCAAGGCCCTCGAAGCCAAGGGCCTCAAGGTCGTCATGGGGGATTACGAGCACCCGGCGAGCTACGCCGACGCCCTCAACGGGGTCGAACAGGTGTTCCTGCTCTCGGTGCCGCGGCCCGACATCGCCAAGCTCGAAGGCGCGTTCCTGAAGGCTTGCAAGGCCAAGGGGGTGCGGCACATCGTCCGGCTGTCGGCCCTGGGCGCCGATCCCCACGTGTCCTCCGGGCTGCTGCGCTGCCATGCCAAGTGCGAAATGCAGCTGGAGGATTCGGGCCTCGCCTGGACCATCCTGCGCCCTTCGTTCTTCATGCAGAACCTGGGCCAGTTCATGGGGCCGACCGTGGCCAAGGAAAGCACGCTGTACTCCTGCGCCGGCGGCGCCACCGTGCCCTGGGTGGACACCCGGGACATCGCCGCGCTGGCCGGTAGCGTGCTGACCACCCCGGGCCACGAGGAACGGATCTACGAAATCACCGGGCCGGAGGCGCTCTCCTACTCGGATGTGGCCGAGCGCCTCAGCGCCGCCCTGGGCCGGAGGATCGCCTACGTCAACGTGCCCGATGGCGCGGCCTACCAGGCCATGACGAGCATGGGCATGACCCCCTGGATCGCCGAAGGGCTGATCAACCTCTACCATCTGTGCAAGGCCAACGGCACGACCGCCGTGCCGCTGGACACGGTGGAGCGCATCACGGGACACGCGCCGCGCACGCTCGAAGCGTACATCCAGGAGAACAAGGCCGTGTTCCGCCCCGCGGCGGCAAGGGTAACGAATAGCTAGCCGCCCATGCGCCGCAAGCATCCGAACCTGCACTCCTGGGGCGTGCGCGTCCTGCCCGGAGGGTTGTGACCGGTCAAAGGGCCCGGAACCAGGTCAGCCCCGCTTCGCTGACCAGCCCCCGCACCGGGCGATCCCGGGGGTCGGCCGGCAGCCGGTCGCAGCGCTGCCGTTCGAACCCCACCGCGAGGGTGATGACCGCCTCCGGCAGGGCCGCCAGCACCGCGTCGTAGAATCCCTTGCCGTAGCCCAGACGGTGGCCGTCGGCGGCGAAGGCCAGGCCCGGCACCAGGAGCAGCTCCACCGGCGGCAGGGCGTGCGGCGCCGAGACCGGTTCCAGCAGGCCCCAGGTGCCCGGCGCCAGGGGCGCCGGCCCCCAGGTCAGCCGGGGCGGCTCCAGGCCGGCCACCCGCGGGAAGCACAAGGCCAGGGAGGTCCCGGCCAGCGCCCCCAGGTCCACCTCCGAGCCGAACCGGCCGAAGCTGCCCACCCGTTTGATGCCGCGTTCGGCGCAGAACGCGGCCAGATGCGTGCAGATCCGTTCGGACCAGGCCGCGCGCAGCCCGGCCGGGCAGCCGTCGCGCAGGGCCTTGAAGCGCTTGCGCAGTTCGCCTTTGCTTTCCATCACGCGTAGATCTTGTAGAGGTTGTCCCGTTCCAGCGGCTCGAAGCCGGCTTCGCTGATGAGGCGCTGGAGCTCGCCCTTGGTGAGGGCCTGGGGGGTGGTGGCGCCGGCGTCGTGGGCGATGGTCTCCTCGATGATGGTGCCGTCCAGGTCGTCGGCGCCGTAGCTGAGGCCGATCTGGGCCAGCCCCTCGGTGATCATCACCCAATAGGCCTTGATGTGCGGAACGTTGTCCAGCAGCAGGCGGGCCACGGCCACCTCCCGGAGATCCTGGTGGCCGGTGGTCTCGAAGATCGGGTACTGCCGTCCCAGCTCGTTGTCCTCGATCTGGTAGGCCAGCGGGATGTAGGCCAGGAACCCGCCGGTGCGGTCCTGCAGGGCGCGCAGGCGCAGCAGGTGGTCCACCCGGTGCCGGGGCTGCTCGATGTGGCCATAGAGCATCGTGCAGTTGGTGGGGATGCCCTTCCGGTGGCAGAGCTCGGCCACCTCCAGCCAGACGTTGGCGTCCTTCTTGCCGATGCAGATCTTGGCGCGCAGTTCCTCGTCGAAAATTTCGGCCCCGCCCCCGGGGCAGCTTTCCAAGCCCGCCGCCACGCAGCGGTCGAGGAACTGCTCCACGGAAATCCCCGAGACCCGGGCGTAGTAGTCCATCTCCACCATGGTGAACACCTTGAGGTGGAGGTCGGGGAACCGGCGCTTGAGCGAGCGGAACAGGTCCTCGAAATAGTCGATCTTCAGCTTGGGATAGTGCCCGGCCACCATGTGCAGCTCGCGCACCCCGAGGTTTTCCGGCTTCTCCATCTCCTTGACGATGGCCTCCGCCGTCAGCACGTAGGCCTTGGGGTCGCCCGGCTTGGCCTGGAAGGCGCAGAACTGGCAGTGGGTATAGCAGATGTTGGTGTAGGACATCCGCCGGCTCACCACGTAGTAGGTCTTGAGGCCGTGCCTGCGCAGCCGCACCGAGTGCGCCATGGCGCCGATGCCGGTGAGGTCCGGGCTTTCGTAGAGCAGCAGCCCGTCCTCGAAGCTCAGCCGCTCCTGGCGCCGCACCTTGTCCGCCAGGGGCAGCAGGCGGGGGTCCGTGATGTAGCGTTCCAGGGGCAGGCTCAAGGCGGGCATGGCATCTCCTCGGTCAGTATACTATCGCCCGCGGCCCCACCGGGCCCTGGCGGCTGCAGGTCACTCCTTTGGGCCCATTTCCTGGCGTATTTCCCTGATGGGCATCAGGATGATTTCCAGATCCCCTGCGCGCCGCACGCTGCGGTGCCGCACCCCGGGGCTCAGCAAGTAGTTCCGCCCGGCTGGATACTGCTCACGGAAAGCCTTCAGACCGCGGGGGTCAGTAGGGTTCCAATGACCGGAACCAAGCCCAAGCCGCGACCGATTCCCCTGGTAAATGGACTTAACAGATAGACGTCCAAATGAAAAGTCAGGTTGCAGACTAAAGCCGGTCGATCCAGCTTCCCATCCCGGCCCTGCTTGCTCCTCACATCCACGCTCCGTCATCGTAGTCGATGGGATCCTTTTCGGAGGTCAGTGTCCACCCTGGTTGCGGTCTGGGGCGCAGGCCGGATTCGGCTTCCCGGCGTTGGGGCGATCCATCCTTGGCGGGCTGTGGCTGAGCGGCGGAAGGGGCGAGATCGTGATCGACGCGCATGGTTCCTCCGAAAAGGTTGTGTAACGGATTGATGCTCCTGGGAGATGCAATGTTCCCAGGAAATTTGTTTTTTATAAGTGTTACAACACGCATTGGTTGGCCAGGCCCGGCCCTGGGCCGTGTCCGCCGAAGGGCGCGCTTGCTCAGGCGTTCTCCGGGAACGGGGGCAGGAAGGGCAGGGGCTCGTCCGGACGGGCCGCCACCCCGCGCCAGAACACTTCAAACCAGGTCCTTTCGGCCCTCCGCACGGCCTCTTCCGGCGGGATGCCGCCGATCGGCATGGCCACCGTGGGCACCAGGTCCAGGATCTCGAACTCCATCCGCACCAGGAAGAAGGTCATGAGGAAGGGGTCGATGCCGGGCCGCACCTGGCCCTGGCGCACCCCGTCCTCGAAGATCGCCCAGATCGACTGGGCGGCCAGCACCATCTTCCCGGCCAGGATCTCCTTGATGCCCGCGGCCCCGCGCACCATCTCGCCCCGCACCAGGGAACGGAAGCCGGTGCTGGCCTGGAGACTGCTGTGGAAGATGCCCTGGATGGCCCAGCACTTCTCCGCGCAGGAGCGGCGGTCCTCGGGGCCCGCCAACCGGCGCAAGGCCTCTACCACCGGCGGCATCCGCTCCTCCACCAGGGCCCGGAACATGTCCTCCTTGTTCTGGAAATGGTAATAGATGAGCGACGGGTCACAGCCCGCTTCGCGGGCGATGGCGCGCAGGCTGGAGGCCTGCAGGCCGTCCCGGGCGAATACCGTCAGGGCTGCTTCCAGCAGGACCCTGGGGTTGACCTTCACGGCCTTGGGGCCGCGGTTGCGAGGAAGGGGCGGGGTGGGCAAGCGGGGTCCTTTTCAACGGCTGTTGAATTATGGTCTCTTCCACCCACCTCGCAAGCATTTATTCATCGCCTGTTGAAATGGCGGCTTCAGCGACGCCTTAACGGGCAGCCAGACGACGGCCGGCTTCCCGCGCCCGGGCCGCCAGATCGGGCCGCTGGGCCGCCCCGTCCGCGCTACGGAGGCCATTGCCCACCAGCACTTCGGCTTCGCCGAAGCCCAGCAGCTTGAGGGCCACGGGCACCGCTTCCAGGCGTGTCTTTGCAGGCGTAGTCTGCCTGGCAGCCGCGGATCTGCATAAGGCTCACGTCCATGCGCTCGGTCTGGGCGCCCAATTCCCGGGCGCCCCTGAGGCATTCGTCGAGCAGGAAGGCGCTGTTGCCCTGGGCATGGGGGCTGGCGGAAAGGGCGAGGAGCTTCATGGGGACTCCGGAATATGCGAAATTTATTATAACACCCGGGAGCCCCGGGCCCCGGCCTCCAGCAGCCATGGCAGCACTTCCGCCAGCAGCGCTTCCGGCGCCTCCTCGGCCAGGTAATGCCCGCAATCCAGCGCCTTGCCGCGCACGTCCAGAGCCACCCGGCGCCATTCGGCCAGGGGATCCACCACCTTGCCGACCACGCCCCGGCCGCCCCACAGCGCGAGCATGGGGCAGGCGACCTTGCGGCCCTGGGCCAGGTCCTCCCGGTCGTGCTCCAGGTCGATGCCGGCGCTGGCCCGGTAGTCTTCGCAGATGCCGTGGACGGTGCGGGGATCGCGGATGCAGCGGGCATATTCCGCGTAGGCCTCGGCGGAAAAAGGCGCCAGGCCCGCACTGCGGCCGCCGATGGTGTGCTTCAGGTAGAGCTCCGGGTCGGCGGAGATGAGGGTTTCCGGGAACGGGAAGGGGCGGATCAGGAAGAACCAGTGCCAGTACTGGGTGGCGAAGGCCAGGTTGGTGCTTTCGTACATGGCCAGGGTCGGGGCGATATCCAGGGTGGTCAGGCGCAGCAACCGGTCCGGGTGATCCACGGCCATGCGGTGCGCCACCCGGGCGCCCCGGTCGTGGGCCAGCACCTGGAACCGCGGATGGCCCAGGGCCGCCATGACCGCCACCTGGTCCTGGGCCATGACCCGCTTGGCATAGTTGCCATGGTCCGGCAGGCCTTGCGGCTTGCCGCTGTCGCCGTAGCCCCGGAGATCGGTGGCCACCACGGTGAAGTGCCGGGCCAGTTCGCCCGCCACCTTGTGCCAGATGGCGTGGGTCTGGGGATGGCCGTGCAGGAGCAGCAGCGGCGGGCCGGAACCGCCGCGCACGAGGTTGATCTCCTCGTCGCCGGTCTTGACGCGAAGCGGCTCGAATCCTTCAAACACTGGAACCTCCGCTCAAATGGCTTCCGGAAGGTGATGCAACCCGATGAACCGGACTTTGACGGCTCCGTAGTGCCGGGTATAGGGTCGATCGACATCCTGCGCCACCAGGAAATTCAGGCCCTCCGGATAGGCCCTGCGGAAAACCAGGAGGTTGGATGGATCGAAGGCTTCGGCCTTCCATTCGGCTTCCAGGGTGGCGGGCGCCTGGGGGTTCGCCGCCAGGACGAAGTCCACCTCGTGCCTCTGCTTGTCGCGCCAGTAGTGAACCGGTTCACCCTGGCGGTGGGCCACCAGTTCGCCCAGGACAAGATGCTCCCACAGCGGCCCCAGGTCTGTGTCCGCCAGATGTTCCAGGCCCTTGTGATGGCATACGAATCCGGTGTCGAAGCCATAGACCTTGGGCGCCTGGAGGATCTCCCGGCTGCGTCCGCTGTGGAAGGGCCGCAACACGGTCACCAGGAAAGTCTCCTCGAGGATGTCCAGGTAGGTCTGGACGGTGGTTCGGGATATCCCGCAAGGGCCGGCGAAGCTCGAGGCTTCGAAAATGCCCCCACTTTGCCGGAAAAGGAGCTCCATCAACTTCTGGAATCCTGCCCGGCGCTCAAGCCGGAACAGTTCCTGAAGGTCCTTGGCCCAGTAGCCGTCGAACCAATCCTGGTAGTCCCGGCGGGGAAGCCTCTGGGCCAGAAAGAACGGCGGCAGTCCGCCCCTGAGCATCCGGAAGCGAAGGTCCGAACGACCGAAATCGACCATGTCCTGGTGGATCATGGGCGTGAGCCACACCGTGCGCTTGCGCCCAGTCAAGGTGTCGCTGAACTTCCGGGAGGCTCCGAGGGTACTGCTTCCCGTGGCGAGAATCCGGATTCCGGGATAATGGTCCGCCGCAATCTTCAGCAGTTCAGAAGGATGCTCCAGCCGGTGGATTTCGTCCAGGACCAGTCGCTGCCCCTGGTGATCCTTAAGAAAAGCCTCGACGTCCTCCATGGCCCTGCGGGCCCTGGGCAGCTCGCAGTCGTAGTAGATCGTGTTTGGCAGGCTGCGGCAAAGGGTGGTCTTGCCGCTTCTCCGCACTCCAGCCAGCCAGACAATGGATCGCTCGGCCCAAGCCGCTTCCAATCGAGTTTCCCAGACCGTGCGATGGAGCATGATCTGAGGATAGTTTGCCCGTGACCAAACGCAACCCGTTTTTCGTTTGGTACTACTATATGCAAACCTGGCTGCATCTCGTCCGATCCGTCCTGGCCGACAAAAAAAGCCCCGAAGGGCTTTTTCAGTGACGAACCGGACCGGCCTACTCGACGGAGATGGGGATTTCCGTGGTGTAGTCCAGGGAGATCACTTCCGGCTCCTCGAAGGCGATGCGGCCTTCCTCCACTTCCTTGATGGCCACCTGGGCCCAGAACGAGGCGAGCCGGGGAGCTTCCTGGGGCTGCCCGAGCTTGTTCATGGGGACCTGCACTTCCACTTTCGGGTAAGCTCCGCGCTGCAACTGCTCGCAACGCTTGCCGGTGATCACCACGAAGCGGTACTTGTTCGCGATTTCTTCCGGGATGTGTACAACGGTGCGTTGCGTCATGGATTGCCCTCGAAGGAAGCAAGTGTATCAAGGAAGCCATGGGTTTTCCAGTGTTAGGATTTACCCGGAGGATTCCTCATGAAAATCCTGGTGGGCATCACCGGCGGCATCGCCGCCTACCGCGCCGCTGAGCTGGCCCGCATCCTGGTCAAGCGCGGCCACGTGGTGCGCTGCTGCCTGACCGAGGCGGGCGCCCGGTTCATCACCCCGCTCACCCTGGCTTCCCTCACCGGGCAGCCGTGCTTCGGGGCCAACCCGGAAAACCATGAATGGCGGCCCAACCCGATCATCGAACACGTGGACCTGGCCCGCTGGGCCGATGTGGTGGCGGTGGCGCCGGCCACGGCCGATATCCTGGGCAAGACCGCCAATGGCCTGGCCAACGACCTGCTTTCCACCCTGCTGCTGGCCACCACGGCCAAGGTGCTCTGGGCCCCGGCCATGAACAAGGCCATGTGGGCGCACCCGGCGGTGCAGGCCAACATCGCCCGGCTGAAGGGGTTCGGCCACACCGTGGTGGAGCCGGCGGAAGGCCTGCTGGCCTGCGGCGAGGAAGGGGCGGGGCGGCTGGCCGAGCCCTGGGATATCGCCGACGCGGTGGACACCCTGGCCGGTCCGGCCCACCCGGCCCTGCTGGGCCGGGCCATCCTGATCACCGCCGGCCCCACCCAGGAGGACTTGGACCCGGTGCGCACCCTCACCAACCGCTCCTCGGGCGCCATGGGGATCGAGCTGGCCCGGGCCTTCCGCAACGCCGGGGCGAAGGTCAGCCTGGTCCTGGGCGGCGACCGGCCGGCACCCTGGGGGATCGACACCGTGCGGGTGCGCAGCGCCCAGCAGATGCTGGAGGCCAGCCTGGAGCTGTGGCCGGTCCAGGACGGCCTGGTGGCCGCCGCGGCGGTGGCGGACCAGCGGCCGCAGGCCTGCGCCCCGGAAAAAGTGAAGAAGGGGCCGGGGCTCGAAACCCTGGTCCTGGAGCGCACCCCGGACGTGCTGGCCACGCTCTCCGCCAGCCGCCGCGACAGCCAGTGGCTGCTGGGGTTCGCGGCGGAAAGCGAGGCCCATGTGCCCAACGCCACGGCCAAGCTGCACATGAAGCACCTGGACGGGATCCTGGTGAATGATATCGGCCACGGCAAGGCCTTCGGCCTGCAAGCCAACACCCTGATCCCCATCACCGCCTCGGGCCAGGCCGGGCCGCTGGGCCCCCTGCCCAAGGAACAGCTGGCCATGGCCGTGGTGCGCTGGTGGGGCGATTGGCTGCAGGGCAAGCAATGAACTGAATGGAGGTTTGCATGATTCCGGAATTGGCGCCCAGTGCCCAGGCTTTTGCCCTGGGGGATCGCTTCCTCGCCGGCCTGGTGGGGGATTTTTCCGATGCGGATTGGCAGGTGGCGGATGCGGTGGGGCACAACCCGCGCTGGATCGTCGGCCATCTGGCGGTGATGCGCAACCGGATGACGGCCATGGCGGGCCACTGGGACGCCGTCACCGCCGAACAGCTGGCCAAGCCCCTGGGCCGGACCCTGCCCGACGGCTCCGACACCATCGCCGGCGCCCTGCGCTTCCTTGCCTGGCACGAGGCCTACCATCTGGGACAGCTCGGGTTGTTCCGCCGGTTGGCGGGCAAGCCAGGGCGAGCCTAGCTAGAACGCCGGATCCATCCATGCGACCGGTTCACTGGGCACCCCGATCACGTCCCCGACCCGCAGGGCGGTGGCCACCAGCCATCCGGCTGGACGGCCGATCTGCTGGAGGTCCAGCTGCAGCGTCTGGCCCGGTGCGGGGAGGTTCGGGCGGCTGCGTTCCATCACCACCTGGCCCCGGGCCAGCACGTCGGCGCTCGCCGGCCGGGCGGAACCCAGGGGCAGGTAGTAGACCCGCACCTTTTCCAGGCCCACCAGCTTGCCGCCCAGGGCATCCCGGACCGGAAGCCGCACTTCCAGGGTGCGGGCGGTGACCCAGCGCACGGCGCACGCCGCCGGGGCGGTGCGCGGGCGGGGTATGGGATCCCCTTTCCGGCCGCAGCCGAGGATCATCAGGCACAATAACACTGAGATTGTAGACGTGGGTATCAGGTTTGGTAGGCTGTAGGGTCGCACCTTTCCATGATGCCCGAATTCCCCTGTAAGGATGCTTGCTATGCCCGTGACGAAACTGCTCATTGCCAACCGGGGCGATATCGCTTGCCGGATCATGCGCACCTGCCGGGAGATGGAGATCCCCACCGTCGCGGTCTATTCGGATTCCGACCGGGGTTCCATGCATGTTCGCCTGGCTGTGCTGTCCTACCCGATCGGGCCCACGCCCTCCCGGGAGAGCTACCTGCGGGTGGACAAACTGATCGAGGTCTGCAAGAAGACCGGCGCCGACGCGGTCCACCCGGGCTACGGCTTCCTGAGCGAGGACCCCGAGGCGGTGCGCCGCCTGCAGGAGGCCGGGCTCACCTGGATCGGCCCCAGCGCCTCGGTGCTGGAGCAGATGAACGCCAAGATCACCGCCCGGGAGATCGCCGTGAGCGTCGGCTGCCCGGTGCTGCCGGGCATCCATGAGACCCTGGACGACGAGGACCTGATGACCGAAGCCAAGAAGCTCGGCTTCCCGCTGATGCTCAAGCCGGTGGCGGGCCGGGACGGCAAGGGCATGCGCCTGGTCAAGTCGCCCGGCGAGCTGCGCCGGGCCCTGCCCCGGGTGAAGGGCGACGCCCTGTTCTCCTTCTGGGACGAGCGGGTCTACCTGGAGAAGGCGCTGGTGCACGCGCGCCACATCGACATCCAGATCGCCGGGGACAGCCACGGCAACTACGTCTACCTGTGGGAGCGGGAGGGCTCCGTGCAGCGCCGCTTCCAGCAGGTGGCCGACGAGGCCCCCTCGGTCTCGATCAACCCCGTGCAGCGCCGGGCCATGGGCGAAGCCGCGGTGGCCATCGCCCGCAAGGTGGGCTACGTGGGGCTGGGCACGGTGGAGTTCCTGGTGGACGCCGATGGCCAGTTCTACTTCCTGGAGATGACCTGCCGCATCCAGGGCGGCCACGCCGTCACCGAATGGATCACCGGCCAGGACCTGGTCAAGTGGCAGATCCTGATCGCCCGGGGCGAGAAGCTGCCCCTGACCCAGAAGCAGATCCCGTTCTGGGGCCACGCCATCCAGTGCCGCATCAACGCCGAGGATCCGGACCGGGACTTCGCCCCCAGCTCCGGCAAGGTCATCTACCTGCGCACCCCCGCCGGGCACCGGGTGCGCGACGACAGCGGCATCTACCCCGGCTGGGAGCTTTCGCCCTTCTACGCCCCGCTGCTGTCCAAGCTCTCCACCTGGGGCACCACCCGGGCCGAGGCGCTGGAGCGCATGCATGCCGCCCTGAGCGAGTACCGGGTGGGCGGCGTGCGCAACAACGTGGCCTTCCACAAGGCCCTGCTGGCGCACAAGCCGTTCCTGAAGGGCGAACTGCACACCGGGATGCTGGACCACGCCTGGTGGAAGCAGAAGAAACTGCGGCCCAACCTGAAGTTTGCGGTGGCCGCCGCCCTGTTCGACGAACTGGAGATGGAGGAGCGCCGAGCCCAGCAGCCCTCCCGGGCCGAGGACTGCGATTGCGGGGCCGAAGCCTGGCGTTCCTACGGCAAGTTCAACCGCCTGTAAGCCCATCACCTTTGCACGGATGAAACCATGAAGCGCACCCTCGTCATCGCCGATGAAACCCACGAACTGGAAATCCACCGCCGCGGCGGCAAGACCGTCATGGTCTGGGACGGGGAGGAGTTCCCCTTCGACATCGTCAAGGTGGAGCCCACCAGCTATTCCGTCATCATGGACAACCATTCGGTGGGCGTGAACATCGACCGCACCCGCAACATCGACCCCGATCTGCACGGCTTCCGGGCCAGCCTGTACGACGGCGCCTACGATTTCACCCTGCAGGATCCGCACAAGATCCTCCTGGCCGCGGCCATGGCCCGGGGCAAGAAGGGCGCCTGCGGCCTGGTATCCGCGCTCATGCCGGGCAGGGTGCTCAAGCTGCTGGTGCAGCCGGGCGAGGTGGTGGAGGAGGGCCAGCCCATCCTGATCCTGGAAGCCATGAAGATGCAGAACGAGTACACCGCGCCCATGGCCGGCACCGTGGGCCAGATCCACGCGGAGGAGGGGGTCAACGTCGAGATCAACTCGCCCATGATCACCCTGGTGCCGCTCGCCAAGGAATGACCCGCCGCCATGGGGCCGGGGGCTGACCGCGCCAGACACCGCCTGTTGCGGGTCGCGGGGTGGCTGCTGGCCATGCTGGCCCTGGCCGGCGCGGCGGGCGGCCTGTGGCTGCGCCGGGAGCTGACCGCCAGCCTGGCCCAGGCGGACGGCGCGCGCGCCCTGCCGGGCCTGTCGGCGCCGGTCACCGTCGAGCGCGACGCCCGGGGGGTGCCCACCCTGCGCGCCGCCAACCGGATCGACGTGGCCCGCGCCCTGGGCTTCGTCCATGCCCAGGAGCGGTTCTTCCAGATGGACCTGCAGCGCCGGCTGGCCGCGGGCGAACTGGCCGAGCTGCTGGGCCCGCCGATGCTGAAGTACGACCGGGAGTTCCGGGTGCACCGGTTGCGCGCCGTCGCCCGGCGGGTGGTGGCCCGCGCCGGCGGGAACGACCGGGCCCTGCTGGAGGCCTACGCCGCGGGGGTCAACGCCGGGCTCGCGGCCCTGGGGGCCAGGCCCTTCGAATACCTGCTGCTGCGCCAGGCGCCGGTGCCGTGGCGGGCCGAGGATTCGGCGCTCTGCCTGCTGGCCATGTTCATCATGCTGCAGGAGGACCCCGGGCACCGGGAATCGCGCCTGGGCAGGATGCGCGAGCTGCTGCCGGCCCAGCTGTGCGCCTTCCTGGCCCCGGACGGCACCGAGTGGGACGCGCCGCTGACCGGCGCGCCCAGGTCCCAGCCGCCGGTGCCGGGGCCGGAGGTGTGCGACCTGCGCCGGCTGGGCCGGGCCGGCGCGGACGCCGGGGCCTCGGCTCCGGACGCTTTCCCGGGCAGCAACAGCTGGGCCCTGGCCGGCAGCCGCACCCGGGACGGCCGGGCCATCCTGGCCAACGACATGCACCTGGCCATCTCGGTGCCCAACACCTGGTACCGGGCGTCGCTGGCCTGGCCCGGGGCTTCGGTCACCGGGGTCACCCTGCCCGGCATCGGCGCGGTGGCGGTGGGCAGCAACGGCAAGGTGGCCTGGGGCTTCACCAACAGCTACGGGGATTGCCGCGACCTGGTGATCCTGGAGCAGCCCGCGGGAGGGGATACCTACCTGACGCCGGGCGGACCGCGCCTGCTGGAGCACGTGCGGGAAACCATCCACGTGCGGGGCGCCCCGGACGACCAGCTGGACCTGCTGGAATCCATCTGGGGCCCGGTGGTCGACACCGATGCCCAGGGCCGGAAGCGCGCCCTGCGCTGGGTGGCGCACGACCCCGAGGCGGTGGATTTCCGGGCGCTGGGGCTGGAGACGGCGGATTCGCTGGCGGCGGCCATGGCGGTGGCCAACCGCGCGGGCATCCCGGCCCAGAACTTCGTGTGCGCCGACGCCGGGGGCCACATCGGCTGGACCATCATGGGCCGGCTGCCGGTGCGGGTGGGCTTCGACGGCCGGGTCCCGACCTCCTGGGCCGACGGCGCCCGGCGCTGGGACGGCTGGCTCGCCCCCGAAGCCTACCCCAGGCTGATCGATCCGCCCGGCGGCCAGATCTGGACCGCCAACGCCCGGGTGGTGGATGGCGCCGCGCTGGCCAAGGTGGGCGACGGCGGCTACGACCTGGGGGCCCGGGCCCGGCAGATCCGGGACGACCTGCGGCACCTGGGACCGGCCGCGGAGCGCGACATGCTCGCGGTGCAGCTGGACGACCGCGCCCTGTTCCTGGCCCGCTGGCAGCAGCTGCTGCTGCGCACCCTGACGCCCGAAGCGCTGCGCGCCGACCCCAGGCGGGCCGAGCTGCGCCGGCTGGTGGCGACCTGGGGCGGCCGCGCCCAGCCGGACTCCGCCGGCTACCGGATCGTGCGCGGTTTCCGCATGGTGCTCCAGGAGCAGGTGATGGGCAGCTTCGCCCGGGCCTACGGCGGCCCCGGCGACCGGCGCTTCAAGCTCGGCTTCACCGCCCAGGGCGAGGGCCCGCTCTGGGCGCTGGTCACCCAGCGCCCGGCGCACCTGCTCGATCCCGGCTTCCGCGACTGGGACCAGCAGCTGCTGGCGGCGGTGGATGCGACCATCGCCCGGCTGACCCGGGACGGCACGCCCCTGGCCCAGTGCACCTGGGGCCGGCTCAA
The DNA here is from genome assembly GCA_964627225.1 of uncultured Mesoterricola sp. Classification (GTDB taxonomy): domain Bacteria; phylum Acidobacteriota; class Holophagae; order Holophagales; family Holophagaceae; genus Mesoterricola. Next base: position 53,776 of record CAZVHQ010000008.1, on the reverse strand, counting down.
CGCGCCCAAGGTGCAGCATCCGCTGTCCAGGGCGCTGCCGCTGCTGGCGCGCTGGCTGGACATGCCGACCCTGCCGATCCCCGGCGACGCCATGATGCCCAGGGTGCAGGACCGGGAATTCGGCGCCTCGGAGCGGCTGGCGGTCTCGCCCGGGCACGAGGCCGACGGCTACTTCATGATGCCCTGCGGCCAGAGCGGGCACCCGCTATCGCCCAACTACGGCGACGGCCACCGCGACTGGGTGGCGGGCCGGCCCGGGCCGTTCCTGCCCGGGCCCACGGTGCACCGGCTCACCCTGCTACCAGGGCAGCCCTAGCGCCCTGGTCAGGAAGGCCGCCAGGGGCGCATGGGCCTGGCAGATGCCGGTGAAGCGCGCCAGGAAATCCGGGGCGCAGACCTCCTTCTCGGTCAGCGGGGTGTGGGTATAGAAGTCCTTGAGCTTGAGATCCTCGGCAAAGGCGTGGCCGGGATCGAAGCCGGCGGGCACCCGCTTGAGCGCGTCGCCGCCCACCTCGATGCCGGCCGCGCCCAGCGCTTTCCAGGCCCGGGTGTGGGAAACGATCCGTTCCCGGACCTTGTGCAGCGAGTCGGGGTCGGGGCGCCAGAGCCCGGTGCTGGCGAAGCAGCCGCCCGGCTCCAGGTGCAGGTAGAAGCCCGGCGAGTGGACCTCCCTGGTGCACTGGCCGTGGCGGAACTGAGCCCCGGCGTTCAGCTTGTACGGCTCCTTGGCGTGGGAGAACCGGGTGTCCCGGTTGATCCGGAACATGGAACCGCCCACCGGCCGCGGATCGGCGCGGAAGTGTTTGTTGATGCCCGCCAGCGGCTCGGCGAAGGCACTGATGAAGGCCAGCACCGGGCCCTTCACCTCGGCCTCGAACCGGGCCTTGTTGGCCTGGAACCATTCCCGGTTGTTGTTGGCCTTCAGGTCGCGCAGGAACTGGAACAGGGACCGGTCGAAAAGGGGTTCCGCCCGCTGGGTCATGCTGCCTCCTTTTTGCTTTCAGCTTAATACCGGAGCGACCGGCAGGTGAGCCCCCGCTCAGCGCACGCTGATCAGCCCGACCCCGGCCAGGGCCAGGGCCAGCCCGGCCCACCGGCACGGGTTGATCCTCTGGGCCAGGAAGTAGCGGGCGAGGATCACCGTGGGCGCCGGGGAGAGCGAAACGATGATCACCACCAGGGACAGCAGCCCGGATCGGCAGGCCAGCAGGAACAGGATATTGGCCAGCATGTCGGCGCCGCCGGCGATCAGGGTGGGCAGCAGGTCGCCCGGTTCCAGGCGGGGCCTCTCCTTGAGGACGGCCATGACGATGACGGTGGCGGAAAGCGAAGCGATCCGGGACGCCACCAGCGGCCACAGCCCGCCCCCGGCGCCGACCCGGGAGATCGCCGTGAAGAACAGGCCGAATCCGAGCCCGGCCAGGGTGCCATAGACCAGCGCGGACTTGATGGACCTGCCACCGTGCTCCCCGCCGCCGGCTTCCCGGGTGAGCAGGAGCACCGCCGGCAGGCAGAGCGCGGAGCCGGCCATGGCGGTGCTGGAGGGCCTTTCCCCCAGCAGCAGGCCCAGCATGACCGGGAGGAGCGCGCCGACCACGGCCGAGGTGGGCGACACGATCGCGACGATGCTCCGGGCGATGCCGCCGTAGAGCATGAACAGGCCCATCGTTCCGGCCACCCCCGCCAGGAAGCCCCACAGCAGGTCATGGGCCGCCGGCGGCCCGGTCCAGCGGGCCGCGACGGCCATGCAGGCGATGGCCAGGCCCAGCACCTGCGACAGCAGGAGGACCGAAAGGAGCTTGCTCCGCCGGGCGGCGAAGCCTCCGCCGAAATCAGCGATGCCAAAAAAAAGGGCCGAAAGCCCAGCGAGGATGACTGCCATCATCCATTATAATCAGACATCCAGGAGACAGCATGCGCGTGGCGACGATTCGGATGGACGGTCGGATTGGGCTGGCGGTAAGTTCCGGCGGCGCCTTCCACGCGCGGCTGGAAGGCGAGCTGGGCTATCCCGGCAGCCTGGCGGAACTGCTCCGGGACGGTTCCGATCTGGCGGCCCTCGGGCATCAGGGCTGGCCCGAACTGGACCTCGCCGCGGCGGAGCTCCTGCCGCCCCTGGCCAATCCTGGCAAGATCCTGTGCATCGGCCTGAACTACGCCGACCATATCGCCGAAACCGGCCATACCGCGCCCACCTATCCCGAAGTGTTCGCCCGGTTCAGCTCGACCCTGATCGGCCACGGGGCGCCCCTCCGGCGTCCGGATGCCTCCACCCAGCTGGACTTCGAGGGCGAACTGGCGGTGGTGATCGGCCGGGGCGGGCGGCATATCTCCACTGCGGCCGCCCTGGACCACGTCGCCGGCTATTCGATCTTCAATGACGCGACCCTGCGCGACTACCAGTTCAAGACCCGGCAGTGGACCATGGGCAAGAACTTCGACGGCACCGGGGCGTTCGGTCCCGTGCTGGTCACCCCGGACGAGCTGCCCGCGGGGGCGAAGGGGCTGCGCCTTCGCACGCGGCTGAACGGCGTGGTCATGCAGGACTCCCACACCGGCCATCTGGCGTTCGACGTGGCCGCCCTGATCTCGCTGCTCAGCGAGGTGATGACCCTGGCCCCGGGCGATGTGATCGTGACCGGCACGCCATCGGGGGTGGGCTTCACCCGGAAGCCGCCGGTATTCATGCAGCCTGGCGATGTCTGCGAGATCGAGCTGGAAGGCGTCGGGCTATTGCGCAATCCGGTCATCGCCGGTTGATCGCGCTATTTCAACAGCAGGCAAGGGGTTGACCGGGCAGAGCAAAAAAGTATATTTTTTCAATCATGAAAGCGATGGCGGCCCTTTTTCTGGCCTTGGCCATTCCCGCCTTCGGGCAGGGGCTTGACCATCTGGGCCCGGTGCCCACCCGGGACCAGTTCCCGCTGAACCTGCTCACCCTCGCCTACCAGCCGGTGCCTCCCGACACCCTGGCGCCCGGTGCCTGGGAGGCGGACCTGCAAAGCGCGGAGGCCAACACGCTGGAATTCTCCGACGTCATCAAGGACCGTCTGGCCCAGAACCCGAACCAGCGCCTGGACATCACCCAGGCGTGGGCCCAGGGGATCGCCCAGAGCAACCCGAAGCTGCCGGTGATCTTCCTGTTCCAGATGGAGACGACCTTGACCACGCTGCGGCTGCGCGCGGGCCTGGAGGGCGGCCGGGAAGCCTGGGCCGAACTGCCGCTCCTGAGCTATGCCGGCGGTTTCGAGGATGGCCTCATCGACTGGGTGCACAAGATCGGCTTCTACCAGACCGGCCGGAGCGCCTTCCCGAAGGACCAGGTGCGGGTGGCGGTGATCCAGCAGGGCAACCTGGTCTATTATTCCGATCGTTCGGCCGCGCCCCGGCTGCAGGATCCGGTCCTCGGCCTGACCCAGACCCTGGCCTCCACCCCGGAGTTCACCCTGGCCGCCAGCGCCAGCGTCAAGCCGGCCGTGACCCACAGCATGGTGGGGATGCGCGCGGGGTGGGACTCGGGCCTCCAGCTCACCGCCCGGTGGAGTCCGAACCCGTCGGTGGACACCTATTTCGGGCTGGGCGGCGTGCACCGGGAATCGGGCAGCATCGTCTTCAACCAGCTCGGCTTTCGCGACCAGCTCGGCGTCCACTTCATGGTGGAAGGCTGGCGCGAATCCGCCTGGCGGCCCTTCATCCAGCTGCTGCTGCTTTCCGGGGCCACCTACCCCATGGCCGGCCAGCGGCTGGCCCCGTCATCCCTGCAGCACGACCTGGGCGTGCGCTGGGTCTACGCCCCCAACCTGGTGTTCACCCTGCGCTACATGAACAACATCACCAACAACGAGAACACCGCGGACATGGCCCTGATCGGGGAGATGACCTGGCGCTTCGGCCATACCTGAAGCAAGGGGAAAACCAGCAACCCCCGTAACCTGAGGTTGCCGGGGGTTGCCATTGGAGCGGGCGAACGGGATCGAACCGTCGACGTTCAGCTTGGGAAGCTGACATTCTACCACTGAATTACGCCCGCCTGGCCTCCATCCTACTGGATGGCGGCCGGGAATGCCAGAGCCAGTTTCGCTAGGAGCCGAACACCACCTCGCCGCCGCAGAGGGTCATGTGCACCCGGGCCTCCTGGATCCGCTCCGGAGGGAGTTCGAACAGGTTGCGGTCCAGCACGGCGAAATCGGCCAGCTTGCCGGGGCTGATGGACCCCTTGCGGCGCTCGGCGCCCTCGGCGAAGGCCCCGCCCAGGGTGGACGCGTGGATGGCCGCCTCCAGGGGGATGCGCTGGGCCGGCACCCAGCCTTCCGGATGCTGTCCGTCCAGCGTGGCGCGGGTGACGGCGGCGTAGATGCCCATGATCGGGTTGATCGGCGCCACCGGCCAGTCGGAGCCGAACGCCATGGGCACGCCGGCGTCCAGGAACGAGCGGTACGGGAAGGCCCACGGCAGGCGCTCCCGGCCGATCCTGCCCGCGGCCCAGCGGCCGTCATCGATGGCGTGGTAGGGCTGCACCGAGGCGATCACCCCCAGCCGGGCCATGCGCCGGATATCCGCCGGGCGCGGGTGCTGGGCATGCTCCATGCGCGGGCGCCGGCCGGAGCGCGCCTCCAGGCCCTCGTAGATGTCCAGCAGGGTGGCCACCGCCCGGTCGCCGATGGCGTGCACGGCCACCTCGAGGCCGCGGGCGTCCGCCGCCCGCACCCGCCGCTCCATCACGCCCTCCGGGAACATCTGCTGGTGGAACAGCCCCCGGTTCTCCGGCTCGTCGGTATAGGGCTCGAAGAACAGCGCGGTGCCCGAGCCCAGGGAACCGTCGGTGAAGCCCTTGAGCCCGATGAAGCGCAGCCGGTCGCAGCCGAAGCCTGACTTCAGGCCCAGCTTCAGGATGCCGTCCAGCGCGGCGATGGGGAAGAACATGGCGATCCGGGTGGTCAGCCGGCCTTCCCGCAGCAGGTCCTGGTAGACCGGGAAGCCCTGCTCGCCGGAGACGTCGTGCACCGTGGTCACGCCCTGGGCGGCGGCCTCGCGCAGGGCGGTCTCGGCCATGGTCCGCAGCTGGGCCGGGGTGGCCGCCGGGATGTGCCGGTACACCAGATCCCGGGCCGCGTCCTTGAGCACGCCGGTGGGCTCGCCCGCGGCGTCCCGGACGATGGCCCCGCCGTCGGGGGCGGGGGTGTGGCGGTCCACGCCCGCCAGCCGCAGCGCCAGGGTATTGCAAAGCACCATGTGCCCGTCCATGCGGCTGACGCACACCGGGTGGCGCGGCGTGACCGGGTCGATCCAGTCCCGCCGTGGCAGCTCGGCCCGGGGGAAATCCTGGTGGTCCCAGTTGCCGCCCAGGATCCACTCACCCTCGGGCAGGTCCCGGGCCTTGGCTGCGATGCGCGCGGTGAACTCGGCGGGGCTCTGGGCGCCGTGCAGCTGCACGCCCAGCAGGGTCTGGCCGCCCTCGATGAAGTGGACGTGGCTGTCGGTGAAGCCCGGCAGCACCAGTCGCCCCTGCAGGTCCAGCACCCGGGTGCGCGGCCCGGCAAGGCACTGGATGTCCTGGGCCGAGCCCACCGCCAGGATGCGGCCGCCGGCCACCGCCGCGGCTTCGGCCCAGGGGCTGGCCGGGTCCACCGTGTAGATCTTCGCGCGGGTCAGGATGAGATCAGCCGGCATGACGCCTCCCATGGATGGTCATTCGCCGAAAGTGGCGAGATCCCGGTAGCCCTGCAGCTCGACCTCCGTCAAGCCCTTCATCCGGGCTTCCGATGCTTTCTGGTTCGACAGCAACCACATGTCCATCATCACCTTGAAGCTGGCGATCAGCCCGGTGTAGGAATTGGTGTAGAGCAGCGAGGTGCTGGAGCACAGCATCACTTCGTCCGAAAGCGGGTAGGCCGGGCAGCGGGGCGAATCGGTGAACAGGTAGACCTTCACCCCGCGCTCCCGGGCGAACCGGGCGATCTGGGCGTCCTCCCGGGAGTAGGGCGGCAGGGAGGCGACGATCAGGGCATCCCGGGCCTCGATGAGGTTCAGCCGGCCGATGTAGTCGGCGATCGATCCGTTGATGGTGATGATCTGCTTCCAGAAGTTGGCGTTGAGCAGGAAGCCGTACAGCTCGATGATGCACCGGGTGGCGCCGAAGCCGCCGACGAAGATCCGCTCGCTGTCCCGCAGCCCCTCCACCATCCGGAGCACCGTGGGCAGCTTGATGGCCTGCAGGGTCTTCTTGACGTTGTCGGATTCGTAGTGCATGAGCTTCTGCAGCTGCCTGGCGCCGGCCAGGGAGGTGAGTTCGTTCATGGAGATCTCGCCGTACGGATTCAGCTGCAGCTTGATCGCCGCCTGGAGGGTCCGCTTGAAGGCCGCGAAGCCGGAGAAACCGAGGCTCTTGGTGAACCGGACGATGGCGGCCTCGCTCACGCCGATCAGCCGGGCCAGGGATTGGATCGAGGAGAAGCTGGCGCCCTGGGGGTCCTCCAGCAGGCACAGGGCGATCTTCTTGTTGGTGGGCTTCAGCCCGGGCAGCGCCTGCTTGATCCGTTCGACGGTCTTGGCCCAGTCATCCAGTTCGACGGCGTTCACATCCAGCATCACTTCGGCTCCTCTTCGTCTCCCCGCCATGGACCTGCTCGCCGGCACTGAAGGTGGCCAGGACCCGCGCGGAGGGCAGCTCGGCTTCGGGAGCGTGCATCAGGTCCCGGTCCAGGATAACAAAATCGGCCCACTTGCCCGCCTCGAGGCTGCCGCGGCTGGCCTCCTCGAAGTTGGCCCGGGCCGCCCAGATGGTCATGGCGCGCAGCGCCTGCTCCCGGGTCAGGGCGTTCTCCATCTGGAATCCCGCCGCGGGGTGCCCGCGGAGGTCCTTGCGCGCCACGCCCGCGTAGAAGCCGAACAGGGGGTTGATGTCCTCCACCGGGAAATCGCTGCCGTTGGGCAGCCAGCCGTTCTGGCGCAGCAGCTCCTGGTAGCGGTAGGCGCACTTGATGCGCGGGCCCAGGCGCTCCGCCGCCCAGACCATGTCCGAGGTGGCATGGGTGGTCTGCACCGAAGGCACGATGCCCCTGGCGCCGAAGGCCGGCAGGTCGCCGGAGTCGACGGTCTGGGCGTGCTCGATGCGCCAGCGGGCGTCGTTGCCCGGTTCCAGGTGCCGGCCGTAGATGCCCAGCATGAGCCGCACCGCGGCGTCGCCGATGCAGTGGGTGGCCACCTGGTAGCCGGCCCGCGCGGCCCGGCGGCAGATGTCATCCAGGGCCTGGCTGGACGCCAGTTGCAACCCGCGGTTGCCGGGGTCGTCCGCGTAGGGCGCGAGCAGCAGGGCGCCCCTGGAGCCCAGGGCGCCGTCGGCGTAGGTCTTGACGCAGCGGATGGTCAGCCGGTTGGTGAGCTGGACGCCCCGGGCGAGGAAATGCGCGTAGTTCTCTCCGGTGGGGTTGAGCATGGCGTAGACCCTGAGCTTGAGCCTGCCGTCCCGGTGCATGGCGTCCAGCAGCAGGGCGTCGTCCCGGTCCACGCCGGCGTCGCAGACCGAGGTCAGGCCCACCGCGAAGCAGTTGGCCTGGGCCGTGAGCAGGGCCTGTTCCCGGGTGGCCCGGTCCGCCTGGGGAACGACCCGCTTCACCAGGTCGATGGCGTTGTCGATCAGCACGCCGGTGAGCCGGCCCGCGGCCTGGAACAGCTCGCCGCCGGGGACCCGGCTGGCCTCATCCAGCCCGGCCAGGGCCAGCGCCGCGCCGTTGGCCACGGCGGCATGCCCGTCCACCCGCACCAGGAACGCCGGCTGGTCCGGGAAGGCCCGGTCCAGCAGGTCCCGGGTGGGGTAGGCCCGGCCCGGCCAGCCGTTCTGGTCCCAGCCGCGGCCCAGCGCCCAAGGGGTGGGGTGGCGCCGCTGCTGGTCGCGCAGGCGCTCGATGACTTCGTCCCAGGACCGCGCGCCCACCAGGTCGGCCATGCCCAGCTTGGCGCTGTAGCCGAGCAGGTGGCTGTGGGGATCGATGAAGCCCGGGTAGACGCAGTGACCGCCGCCGTCCACCACGTGTGCCGGCGCCCAGCGCTCCTGGAGGGCGGCCGCGGGCCCCACGTCGACGATCCGGCCGTCCCGGACGGCCATGCCCCCGGCCACCTCGAAGTCCGGGTTCACGGTGTAGAGTTTCGCGTTGACCAGAAGGAAATCGACCTTGTCTGCGTTCATAGGCTTGGCTCCATGCTTGCGCTCACGCCCAGGTAGCTGGCCTGGACCCGGGGATCGTTGAGGAGTTCGAAACCCTGGCCTTCCAGGATCACCCGGCCGGTGCTCAGTACGTAGGCCCGGTCGCAGATCTCCAGCGTCATGGCGGCGTTCTGCTCCACCACGAGGATGGTCAGGCCGGTCTCTTCGTTGAGGCGGATCACGGTGTCGAAGACCCGGTCGACCACCATGGGCGCCAGGCCCAGGGAGGGCTCGTCCAGCAGCAGCAGCCTGGGCTCGGACATGAGGGCCCGGCCGATGGCCAGCATCTGCTGCTCGCCGCCCGACAGGGTGCCGCCCACCTGGAGGTGGCGTTCCCTGAGCACCGGGAACAGCTCGAACACCCGCTCCATGCTCTGCTCCACCCGCCTGCGGTCGCTCTGGGAATAGCCGCCCAGCAGCAGGTTCTCGCGCACGGTGAGGGTGGCGAAGATCCGCCGCCCTTCGGGCACCAGGGTCACCCCCTGGCGCACCACCTGGTGCGACTGCCTGGGCAGGGCCATGCCCTGGAACGAGACCCGGCCGCGCTCGTAGGCCTTCACCCCGGCGATGGTGCGCAGCAGGGTCGACTTGCCGGCCCCGTTGGCGCCGATGACCGCGACGATCTCGCCCCGTTCCACGTGCAGGTCGACCCCGGCCAGCGCCTGGATGCCGCCGTAGCGCACGTCGAGTTCAGCGATTTCGAGATATCTGGCGCCTGGTTCTTCCATGGGTGGTCCTTTTCTCTCCGAGATAGGCGTTGATGACCTTGCTGTCGTTCTGGATCTCCACCGGGGTTCCGGAAGCCAGGATCTCGCCGAGGTTCAGCACGTAGATCCGGGAATCCCGGCACAGCTCCATGACCACCTTGATGTGGTGCTCGATGAGGATGATGCTGTAGCCGAACTCCTGATGGATGCTCCGGATCAGCCGGGTGAGCTGGTCGCACTCGTCCTCGTTCATGCCCGCCGCGGGCTCGTCCAGCAGCAGCAGCTGGGGATCGGTGGCCATGGCGCGCACCAGCTCCAGCCGGCGCTGCAGCCCGTAGGACAGGTCGCCGGCGCGCTTCCCGGCGTAGGGGCTCAGCCCCACCAGCTCAAGCAGGCCCTCGGTGCGTTCGGTGTTCAGCTTTTCCCGCCGGCGCGCGCGGGGGGTGCAGAACAGGGCGTCGGCCAGGGAATAGTGGGGCCGGGCGTGCAGTCCCAGGGCCACGTTCTCGAACACCGTCATCTTCGGGAACAGCCGGATGTTCTGGAAGGTCCGGCTGATGCCCAGGTGGCACAGCTGGTCCGGCGGGATGCCGGCGATGGACTGGCCGTTGAACAGGATCTCGCCGCCGGTGGGCGGCATCGCCCCGGAGATCAGGTTCAGCAGCGTGGTCTTGCCGGCGCCGTTCGGGCCGATCAGGCCGAGGAATTCGCCCCGGCCCAGGGTCAGGTCGACGTTGTTCACCGCCCGGACTCCGCCGAACTGCACTGATACGCCCTTGAGCTCCAGGACGGCGGAAGAAGCCTGCTTTTCCATGGGATGTCCTATCGGGTGCCCGGCCTGAGCCGGCGCATGGCGGCCCAGAACCAGCGGAAGTTCATTTCGCGGTAGCCCAGCATGCCCTGGGGCCGGTAGACCATGACCACCACGAACAGGATGCCGTAGATGACCAGGCGCCAATCCAGGAGGAAGCGCAGCAGTTCGGGGATGCCCACCAGCAGGAAGGCGGTGATGACCGGCCCGATGAGCGACTGCATGCCGCCGAACACCACAGCCGCCAGCAGGTCGCTGGACTTGCCGATGCCGAAGTTGCTGGGCGCGAGGTAGGTCATGTAGAACCCGAACAGCCCGCCGGCCACACCCGCATAGAAGGCGCTGATGAACAGCGCCTTGAGCTTGGTGGTGAACAGATTGACCCCCATCATCTGGGCGGCCACTTCGTCCTGGCCCACGGCGACGCAGTTCCTGCCGTGCTCCGAATTCATCAGGTTGTGCGCCCCCAGCAGGGCCAGCAGGGCCACGCCCAGGGCCACCGGGAGCGTGGTGAGCCCGGGGATTTCGGTGAGCCCGTAGGCGCCGCCGAAGTACTTGTAGGTGGTGTTGAGCAGCAGCCGGACCGCCTCGCCGAAGCCCAGGGTGGCGATGGCGAAGTAGTCCCCGCGCAGCTTGCCCGCGCCGCGGAAGGCCGGGAAGCCGATGATGAAGCTGGATATCCCCGCGGCCAGCCCGCCCAGCACCAGCGCCGGGTAGAACGGCACCCCCAGGTGGATGTACAGCACCGCCGAGCAGTAGGCGCCGACCGCCATGAAGCCGGCGTGGCCGATGGAGAACAGCCCGGTGTAGCCGGTCAGGATCGCCAGCCCCAGTACCGCGACGATGTTGATGCAGGACAGGATGCAGATGGTGGAGAGGTATCCCACGACACACTCCTAGAGCTTGTCGACGCGCTTGGCGCCCATGAGCCCGCTTGGGAAGAACAGCAGCACCAGGACCAGGATCGTGAACGAGATCAAGTCCCGGTACACCGAGGAGACGTAGGAGGAGATCATGGTTTCCAGGATCCCCAGCAGCAGGCTGCCCAGCACCGCGCCCACCAGGCTGCCGATGCCGCCGATGATGCTGCCGATCATCGCCTTGATGGTGACCAGGCCCAGGTAGGGGAACACGGCGTACTTGGCGCCGAAGAACACCCCGGCCACGGCCGAAAGCACGCCGCTGATGCCGAAGATGATCAGGGCGATCCGGTTGTTGTTGACCCCCATGATGCCGGCGGTGACGGTATCCAGCGCGCTGGCCCGGACCCCGAGGCCGAGCTTGGTGCGCTCCAGGAACCACCACAGCAGGGACAGCACCACGCAGGAGAAGGCGGCCGCGAACAGGTCCATCTTGCCCACCGACACCCCGCCCAGGCGGTAGGCCCCGGCGGTGATCTCGGGGAACTTCCGGAACGCCCCGCCGAACAGGATATTGGCGAGGTTGACCGCCGCCAGGCTGGCGCCCATGGCGGAGATCATCATGAACAGGCGCGGCGCCTGGCGGGCCCGCAGCGGCCGGTAGGCGGTGGTTTCCACGAACAGGGCCAGGCCGACGGTCATGACGATGGAGAAGGCGATGGCCACGGCGAACGGCATGAAGAACAGGGAGAGGCCGTAGAAGGCCGCGAAGGCGCCGGTGACCATGAACGCGTCGAAGGCCCAGTTGGTGAAGTTGTAGACACTGTAGACCAGGGCGTAGCCGACGGCCAGCAGCGAGTAGATCGCGCCGATGGAAATGCCGCTCACCAGTTGCTGCAGAAAGAATGTCACAGCGCCACCTCCGGTCCAACCAACGCGAAAGGGGGCGGGCGGCGCCCGCCCCCGGAACTCCTACTCGGGCTTGTAGGTCTTCACCGTCACCCACTTGCTGTTCCTGATGGTCAGGATGCTGATGGGCTTGTTGTGCGGGTTGTGGGTGTTCGCTTCATAGCTCAGGTGGCTGGTGAACACCGGCACGTCCTTCATGTTCTCGATGGCGTTCTTCACCACGGTGGAATCCACCTTGCGGGTCTGGTCCAGGGAGACCTTGATCCCGTATTCCAGGGCGTACATGGCGTCCAGGGCATAGTAGGCGTAGATCTGGCACTTGATGTTGTGCTTGGCGAAGAACTGGGCGTTGTAGTCCTTGAACTGGGCGTCCTCGGTGGAAAGCCCGGAGGTCAGGTAGCAGCCTTCGAGTTCCTTGCCGGCCATGGCCAGCAGTTCGTCGGCCACCCAGCCGTCCACGCCCAGGAACTGGAACTTCAGGCCCAGGGCCTCCGACTGCTTGGAGATCAGGGCGATATCCCGGTAGGTGGCGGTGGGCACGATCAGGCAGTCCGGAGCGGTCTGGGCCACCTTGGAGATCTGGGCGCGGAACTCGGTATCGTTGGCCTGGTAGCCTTCCTTGGCCACAACCTTGCCCCCGAGCCGGGTGAACTCGGCCTCGAAGTACTGGAGGATGCCGGCGGAATAGGCGGCGCCCACATCATAGATGAAGGCGGCCTTGCGCTTGCCCAGATTCTTGTAGGCGTAGTTGGCCAGGGCGAACCCCTGGTACGGGTCGATGAAGCAGGTGCGGAACATGTAGGGCTTCACGCTGCCGTTGTCGTTCAGGGTGACCTTGATGTTGGATGCGGTGGTGGTGATGATGGGCACCTTGGCGGCTTCGGCGATGGGACCGAGCGGAATGGCGGCCCCGGACCATTCGGGGCCGATGACCCCGACGACCCCGTCCTGGGTGATCAGGCGCTTGGCGGCCGCCACCGCGTCGGTGGCCTCGCCGCGGCTGTCGTAGACGATGAGCTTGACCTTCTGGCCGTTGATGCCGCCCTTGGCGTTGAGCTCCTTGACATGGTCTTCCAGGGCGAGCTTGGCGGCCTGGCCCACGTAGGAATCCGGGCCGGTCACCTGGGCCACGAAGCCCAGCTTGATGTCATTCGAGCTCCAGGGCCACGCGGCGGCTACCGCCGCGATGCCGAGGAAGAGGCTCAGGGCCCCTAGCTTGTTGGGGATGGACCGAAGTCTGGGCATAGCTCCTCCTGGTGGCGAAACCCGGATGGCGCGGGATGCGCCTTCCGGTCAATAGGGCATGCGCGGGTTCATCTGGCTTTGAAACTTTTGATGCAAAAAGTCTAAAATTGAAAATTTTAATGTCAATTTAATTTTGGGAAACGGGTTGCCTTACCAGCAGGCGGGTAGGCCAGGGTGGGTGCCCGCCCGACTGCCTGACAGCGGAGACGACCTGGCGCTTCGGCCATGCCTGAAGCGAGGCCCGCCGCATGCCGGGGGCATGCCGACCGGATCTCCAAGCCCATTAAAACCGGACATCGGAACTGGCTGTGTCATGCGGTTCAGGCCAACCCGGCCATGGCAGAAGGGCATGATCATGACTTTTACGAATGAGTTGGTAAATATATTTCGTTTGTCATTAGCCAGACGCGGCTGAACACTTGTCCAACTTCAAGTCTATATAATTCATTCCCTTCTGGAGTTGAATATGAAGATCCTTGTGGCTCTGAAGCAGGTACCCGACACCGAGACCGCGATCAAGCTGGCTCCGGACGGCAAGTCCCTGGACCTGGGGGACGTGAAGTGGATCACCAGCCCCTTTGACGAGAACGCGCTGGAAGAGGCGCTGCGCCTGAAGGAAACCCGGGAGGCGGAGGTGACGGCGGTCGCCGTCGGCTCGGCAAAGGCCAGGGCGGTGCTCCAGGGCGCGCTGGCCCTGGGCGCCCAGAACGCGGTGCTGGTGAAGAACGCGCCGACCGACGACCCCATGGCCATCGCCCGCACCCTGGCGGGCTACGCCAAGGGCCGGGGCTTCGACCTGATCATCCTGGGCAACAAGGGTTTCGGCGGCGACAACGCGGCGGTCGGGCCCATGCTCGCCGAGCTGCTGGGCATGGCCCAGGCCAATGTGGTGACCAAGCTGGAGATCCTGGACGGCCGCTTCCGGGCCGAGCGCGAAGGTGACGCCGGCACCGAGATCCTGGAGGGCAGCCTGCCGGCGGTGATCACCGCCCAGCGCGGCCTGAACGAACCGCGCTATGCCAACCTCAAGGGCATCATGGCCGCCAAGAAGAAGACCATCGAGGAGGTGGAGGCGGAAACCGCGGCGCCGCTGGTGGCTGTCGTCTCCCTGGCGCTGCCCCCCGCGCGGCCCCGGGGCCGGAGGCTGGAAGGCGACCCCGCGGGTCAGGCCGCCGCCCTGCTGGGGCTGCTGCGAAACGAAGCCAAGGTGCTCTGAACCAAACCCTTTTCCGAGGTCAACATGATCCTGGTCTATTGCGAGTTGAAAGCCGGCAGCATCCGCAAGCCTTCCCTGGAAGCCCTGTCCGAAGCGCGCCGGCTGGCCGATGGCGCCGGCCTGACCGTGGGCGCCCTGTTCGTGGGCGCCACATGCGCCGGCGCCGAGGCCGCCGCCCAGTACGGCGCCGACCTCATCCTCAAGGTCGAGGCCCCCAGCCTGGCCGCCTATTCCAGCGACGGCTACGCCCAGGTCCTGGCCGACGCGGTCAAGGCCAAGGGCGCCACCGTGCTGCTGGGCGCCGCCACCTCCGCCGGCAAGGACGTCATCCCCCGCGCGGCGGCGCGCCTGGGGGCCGGCTATGCGGCCGACGTCACCAGCCTGGCCCTGGCCGGCGGCAGGCTCACCTGCGTGCGCCCGGTCTACGCCGGCAAGGCGCTCGCCGCGACCGCGTTCGAGAGCCCCATCCAGGCCGCCACCACCCGGCCCAACGTGTTCAGCGCCGCCGTCGCCCCCAGGGCCGGCACGCTGGAGGTGCTGCCCGCCCCCTCCGGCGGCTTCCTGGCCGTGGTCAAGGAGATCCTGGCCAAGGGCGGCGGCAAGCCGGACCTCACCGAAGCCGACGTGATCGTCGCCGGCGGCCGCGGCATGAAGGACGGCGCCCATTTCCAGATCCTGGAAGAGCTGGCCGATGTCCTGGGCGGCGTGGTGGGTGCCTCCCGGGCCGCGGTGGACGCCGGCTGGGGCCTGCCGCACAGCATCCAGGTGGGCCAGACCGGCAAGGTGGTGAGCCCCACCCTGTACATCGCCTGCGGCATCAGCGGCGCGATCCAGCACGTGGCCGGCATGAGCGGCTCCAAGGTCATCGTGGCGATCAACCAGGATCCCGAGGCGCCGATCTTCAGGCTGGCCACCTACGGCATCGTCGGCGACCTGTTCGAGCTGGTTCCGGAGCTGACCCGGGCCGCCAGGGCCATGGCGGCCGCTTCATGAATTTTGTGCATGAGCTTGCGGAAAGAAATCGTAGGTTAGCACCCATTGAAAAAGGCAGAATATGGGACACACTCGATCATGGTAAACAATCCATAATTAGGTAAATTTTTAGTCCATGCCGGTTCGATCTGGGAATTTTTTTAATGATCTGATGCACGGCCATCCTCATATGGAAAAGCATAGCGTTTGGTTTGAATTTATTCATTTTCGAATGAAATCAATCAGTTACGACAAGGAGGAGCCTATACGGACCTCAATCCGCTTTTCCCCTGACGGAAGCCCTTGCGCTTCCGGTTGACCCAAACCCGCACGTCACATGGAGGCAAGCCAATGCACAAAACGGTTTCCATAATCCGGCCAGCGGTCGCGATGCTATGCCTGCTTCTGGCAGGGGGTTGCGAAAGGGAGAACAAGACGATCAAGATCGCGACCCAGTGCCCGCTCTCCGGTTCGCAGTCGGCCATCGGGGTCGACATCAAGAATTCGGCCCAGCTGGCCATCGAGCAGCTCTCCGAGCCGCTCACCAAGATGGGCTTCACGGTCGAACTCGCTCCCTTTGACGACCAGGCCAACCCGGACACCGGCGTGGCCAACGCCAAGGCCATCGTTTCCGACCCGGCCGTGCTCGGGATCCTCGCCCACTACAATTCCGGGGTCTGCATCCCCGCCTCCGAGGAATACCATGCCGCCGGCCTTGCCGCGGTCAGCCCCGGCTGCACCAATCCCAAGATCACCGACCGCAACTATCCGGAACTGAACCGGGTCTGCGGCCGCGACGACGTGCAGGGCGCCGTGGGCGCCGAGTTCGCCAAGAGCCTCGGCATCAAGACCGTCTGGGTGCTGTCCGACAAGGGCGCCTACGGGCAGGGCATCGCCACCTACTTCAAGCAGCAGGCCGAGGAGCGCGGCATCAAGGTGCTGGGCGTCACCGACACCGACGAAAAGGACAACTTCGACGCGATCCTCAACCCCATCCTTTCGGCCAAGCCCGACACCATCTACTTCGGCGGCATGTTCGACCACACCGCCGTGTTCTACAAGCAGGCCCGGGAGAAGGGCTACAAGGGCCTGTTCCTCACCTGCGACGGCCTGGATTCCTCCGACTCCACCAAGATCGCCGGCAAGGCCCTGATCGAGGGCCTGGGCACCTACTACTCTTCCACCGTCGGCCCACCGCAGTCGTATCCCAATACCGCCAAGTTCATCTCCGATTTCAAGACCAAGTTCGGCTCCATTCCGCAGCCCTTCTGCGCCCAGGCCAATGACGGCACGGCCATGCTGCTGAAGGCGATCGAGAACGCCGCCAAGGCCAACAACGGCAAGCTGCCCACCCGCCCCGAAGTCTGCAAGGCGCTGCGCGCCATCAGGGACTTCCCCGGCATCACCGGCACCATCAGCCTCAACACCAAGGGCGATCTCTCCATGAACACGTACTTCGTCCTCAAGGTCGCTTCAGCGGATCCCATGAAGTGGTCCGAGAACAAGATCGTCCATACCGTCAAGATCGCACCTCCGAGCTAGGTTTTCCCGCTGGACGCCCATCGCCGGCATCGGGTGGGCGTCCAGTTCCCGTCGCGATCGGATCCTGCTGAATGACGGATTCCAGCCACAGGAGGCTGTCCCTATCAGACCCATCCGCAGTAGGGCTTTTGTGTGGTGGCGCAATGCAGCCAGCGGATCAGCGTGATGAAATCGAAGACCGGAAGCTGGGTGGCCGCCTGGACCGCGGCGGCGTACGGCGGCAGGTCGCTGCACTCCAGGACGATGGCGCCCAGGTCGGCATCCTCCTCCAGCAGCGCCAGGGCGGCGCCCACCACTTCGGCCTGCACCTTGCCGTTGTCGAACTGGCCACGGTATTCGAGAATCGCCGAGAACTGGGGCGCATGGCGCAGGTCCTTGACCACCAGGCTGCCGGGATCATCGATGCCGCAGTTCGCCAGCAGGCGCTCGGACAGCGAGGCGGCATCCGCGGTCAGCACGCCGATCTTCTGGCTGGGCTTGATGATCGACCTGATCCATGGAATCTGCACGAGGCTGGACAACGCCACGGGAATGTCCAGGGCCTGGGCGACCTGCTTGTGGAAGTTGCCGAAGAACCCGCAGGCCGAGCAGAGCGCCCGGATGCCCTCTTTTTCGACCATGGCCCTGCCCACGGCGATGATCTCTTCGCCGATGGCCGGGTCGGCGCTGAACAGACGGTTGATGTCCAGGCGCGGGATGGCTTTCATGCGCACCGGGAAATCATAGGTATAGGCGTTGACGGCATTCCCCGGCAGCATTGGATACCAAACGTCCTCAATGTAGATAATGCCGACGGAATAGCCGCTGACTTGCTGGTGGTCCAGCATCCTGACCACGACATTGCTGTTCTCGGGAGTCAGATAGCCATACGCCCGGTCCTTGAGTCTCCTGTCCATGTTTTTCTCCCTATGGGTGGCCTGATGTCAACCTTTTAACCTGGGTGGTTCGAACGACCTTTCCTTGTATCCTTCTGGGAATAGCGCTCCAACTAAAGCGTTTACATTGAGGGGCGAATGGGATTTAGTAAGACGATCATCACAAGGTCCGCCTTTGTCACCTGGTTCAATCATCCTGGCATCTATGACCGAGATAAATTGAATGGAGGGTAGAGCGATGAGACAGTTGCGAATCGATCTGTCCAGATGCGAGGCCGGGCGCGGCTGCGCGGAGGTGTGCGAGCAGGCCTGCGCCAGCAAGGTGTTCAAGCTGGACGACAAGCGGTTTGCGGCCCTGCGCATCCTGCAAGGGACCGACGCCGTGATCTGCGACCAGTGCGGCGACTGCCTGACGATCTGCCCCACCGAGGCCCTGAAGCGGAACAAGCTGGGCGTGGTGGTGATCGACAAGATGCTGTGCGTGGGCTGCTACCTCTGCGTCGGCATCTGCGAGAAGGGCGCCTTCGAGCGCCTGGAAGGCTGGCTGGAACCCTACAAGTGCACCGCCTGCGGCATCTGCGTCAAGGCCTGCCCCCACGCCGCGCTGGCCGTCGCCGACGTCCCCACCCCCGCCCCGCGAATCATCTGAATCAAGGATGCTGACATGACCCAGACCAGTGCCGCTCCCGCCATCACCCCATGCGCCGTGGATTACACCAAACGCACCGAATACCTGGATGAGCTTGCAGCCTTCAGGGCCACGCGCAAGCTGCTCAAGGAGATCCCCTTCAGTCCCAGCCTGCCGCAGAAGGGCTACAACGACCGCATCCTGCATGTGGACCTGTCCAGCCTCGCGTTCCAGGAAAAGCCGGTGACCCGGCAGATGAAGGACCTCTTCGTCGGGGGCCGGGGCTTCGGTCTCTGGTACCTGTGGAACGCGGTCACGCCCGCGACCCGCTGGAACGACCCGGAGAACGAGATCATCATCTGCCCCGGCCCCATGTCGGGCCTGACCCAGTATCCGGGCAGCGGCAAGTCCCTGGTGGTGGCCCTTTCGCCCCAGACCGACATCCCCATCGATTCCAACGTGGGCGGCTATTTCGGGCCGCTGCTCAAGTTCTCGGGCTACGACGCCATCGAGCTGCAGGGCAAGGCGGACCGGGACGTGATCCTGGTCATCGACGGCCAGAAGGGCATCATCCGGGTGGAAGACGGCACCCAGGCCCCCGCGGACGCGCATATCCTGGCCGAAGTGCTCACCCGGACCTACGCCGAGGACGAGGCCGACCGCCCCAACGTCTCGGTGGTCTGCGCCGGCGCGGCCGCCGAGCACAGCCTGATCGGCATGCTGAACTTCACCTGGTGGGACAAGCGGCGCGGGTGCGTGCGGCTCAAGCAGGCCGGGCGCGGCGGGATCGGCACGGTATTCCGGGACAAGCGGGTCCGTGCCCTGGTTTGCCGGGGGCCGGTGGTCAAGGGCGACATGAACCACCCGGTGGACCTGGAAACCATCGCCAGGGCAGGCATCAGGCTGCACCAGGAGATCCGCACCAATGACGCCGCCCAGTGCAACATGCGGCGCGCCGGCACGGCCCACCTGGTGGAGATCATGGACGCCTACGACCTGCTGCCGGTCCACAACTACCAGTTCGGCTCCAGCCCGGAGGTGGCCAGGATCGCCTCGAACGTCTGGCAGGCCCGGTGCAGCCAGATGACCGTCGACGGCTGCTGGTACGGATGCTCCATGGCCTGCGCCAAGGGCGCCGACGGCCTGGTGCTGAAGACCGGCCCGTACAAGGGCCACATGGTCACGGTGGACGGCCCCGAGTACGAGAACGCCGCGGGCCTGGGCTCCAACGGCGGCGTGTTCGACCCCGAAGCGATCCTCGAACTGAATTTCTACTGCGACACCTACGGCGTCTGCACCATCACCTACGGCACCCTGGTGGCCTTCGTGATGGAATGCTACCAGCGTGGCATCCTCGACCAGGAGCGCACCGGCGGCCTGGAGCTGACCTGGGGCAACTGGGAAGCCGATCTGGAAATGCTGCACCAGATGGCCCGGGGCGAAGGCTTCGGCCTCATCGCCGGCCAGGGCGTGAAAAAGATGAAGGAGATCTTCATCGCCAACGGCTGGGGCGACCCCCAGCTCATCCGGGACATCGGCATGGAGGTCAAGGGCCTGGAATACAGCCAGTACATCTCCAAGGAGTCCCTGGCCCAGCAGGGCGGCTTCGCCCTCACCAACAAGGGGCCGCAGCATGACGAAGCCTGGCTCATCTTCATGGACATGGTGAACAAGCAGATCCCCACGTTCGAGGACAAGGCCGAGGCGCTGTATTACTTCCCGCTGTTCCGCACCTGGTTCGGCCTGAACGGCTTCTGCAAGCTGCCCTGGAACGACGTGGAACCCTCCGACAATGCCAGCACCTCCGAGCCCGCCAAGGTGCCGGAGCACGTGCAGAACTACCTGGACCTGTTCTGCGCCACCACCGGCATCAAGATCGACCGCGAGACCCTGATCCTGCAGTCGGCCCGGGTCTACAACTTCCAGCGGGTGTTCAACATCCGCATGGGCAAGGGGCTCCGGGCGAACGACATCCCGCCGTACCGCTCGGTGGGCCCGGTCACCCGGGAGGAATACGAGTCGCGGGTCGAGCGCTACGACAAGCAGATGCTCGAGGAGATCGGGGTCGATCCGGCCGGAATGCCGGTGGATGAGAAGATCGCCATCACCCGCAAGCACCGCATGGACCGCTACGCCATGCTGTGCGACGCGGTCTACGCCCGGCGCGGCTGGACCGCCGACGGCGTGCCCACGATGGCCCGGCTGAAGGCGCTGGGCCTGGACGTCCTGCCTGAAGTGGTGGCGGTGGTTCAAGCTCATGGCGGCTGATCAGGAGAAAGTCTCTTTGCGGCACTGTTCGATCAGCCAGTCCCGGAAGACGCAGACCTTGAACAAGTCGCCCTTGCCCTCGGGATGGACCAGGTAATAGGCCTGGTCGCTGGTCACCGGGCGGTCGATGGCCGTCACCAGCCGGCCGCTGGAGATCTCCTCCTGGATCAGGAAGCGCGGCAGCACCGCCAGGCCCAGCCCGGCGATGCAGGCCTGGATGACCATGTGGAACTCCTCGAAACGCGGGCCGTGCAGTTCCTCGACCGACTTGACCCCCACGGCGTGCATCCAGTCCGCCCAGGCCTGGGGCCGGGTGACCAGATGCAGCAGCGGGAAGAGCTTGACGTCCTGGGGCTGGTCCAGCTTCGGCCGGCCGCCGAGCAGGGAGGGCGAGCACACCGGGACGATGACCTCGCCCAGGAGCCGGTGGCACACGGCTTCCGGCCACACGTCCCGGCCGAAATGGATCGCCGCGTCGATCCCGCTGCCGTTGAAATCGAAGATGGTCACCTTGGTCACCAGGTTGAGCTGGATGTCGCCATGGCGGGCGATGAAGTCGCCGAGCTTGGGCACCAGCCAGCGGGAGCCGAAGGTGGGCAGCAGGGCCACCGTCAGCACCCCGCCTTTGCCGTTGTAGGCCATGACCTGCAGGGTCGCCGCCTCGGCCCGGTTGAGCAGGTCGCGCACCGCCACGGCGTAGGCATCCCCGGCTTCGGTCAGCACCAGGCGCTGCTTGACCCGGTGGAACAACAGCTGGCCCAGGAACTCCTCGAGGTCCCGGATCTCCCGGCTGACGGCGCTCTGGGTGACATTGAGGTCGAGCGCCGCGCGGGTGAAGCTCATATGCCGTACGGACGCCTCGAAGGATTCCAGGGAGGTCAGGGAAGGCACCACTCGTCTCAGCTTGCTCACGGCAGGAGTCTCCATCGAAACTTGGATGGAATAAGCTGAACTACCACGACTTAAGCCAGCCTTTCCCGTTGACGGGGGGTCCGGTTGGCTGAGCCATGACTTTTAAGAATGAGATGCCGAAAAAAAATCGTTTGTTTAGGCTTAATTTCAAAGTCAAACTACGGATAAATCAAACTGAAAGCAAGCCCACGGGCCATCTTTATTTTGCGAATCATCACGATTCTGGTCAGGAATCATGACCAATCGGGTAAGAGGCCGCAGCGCTATATCCGGCCGGTATCAGCGCATGGACAGAGCCAGGACAGGTGATTCATCAAGCGGTGTTCGGTCGTTCAGGTCTTTCCACTTCCTACAAGGAGCAGCGATGCGTAAGTTTGATATCGTCGTGATCGGTACGGGGATCGGCGGAGCGTCCCTGGTCTACAACCTTCTGAAGCAGGGCTTCCAGGGGTCGATCCTGGCGGTGGACCGGGGCGAGACGGTGGCGGCCGGAGCTTCTTCCCATTCGGCCGGCGGGTTCCGGAACCTGTACACCAGCGACATCAACGTGAAGATCTCCAACCTGGGCACGAAGATCCTCAGCCGGTTCCAGGAGGACATGGGCATGTCCATCGGCTTCGTACGCAACGGCTACCTGTTCACCTACTACGAGCCGGTGTGGCGGCAGATCCCCGTGGTGGCGCAGATCCTGAAGGACAACGGGGTCCATTTCGAACTGCTCGATCCGGCCCAGCTGGAGGCCAAGATCCCGGGCCTGCTCTGCGGGGTGGACCACATCGATCCCGAGGTGCGCGGGCTGCTGGGGATGGAGCCCATCGTCGGCGGGCTCTACGGTCCGGATTGCGGCGCCTTCGATCCCAGCCAGGCGACCGCCGGGTATTTCGAGCGGGCGCTGGCGGATTTCCCGGTGAAGCCGGTGCTGCAGCTGAACACCGAAGTGGAGGCCATCACCTTCGACCGGGCCGGGCGCGCCACCGGCGTGAAGCTGAACCAGGGCGGCACCGAGGAGCAGGTGGAGGCCGGCATCGTGGCGCTCTGCACCGGGCCCTGGACCAACCAGCTGCTGGACCGGTCCGGGTTCCCGGCCGAGGACCGCATGCCGATCATTGCCCAGAAGCGGATGCTGTTCATCACCGACTTCCCGAACGACGACCCGCGCTGGCAGACCATCCCGCTCACCAGCATCGACCAGGGGATCTTCTTCAAGTTCGAGAGCGGCAGCATGATGCTCGGCAAGGCGCGGGAGGACACGCCGGACAAGCTGGACACCACCTACGAACCGGACTTCTACGTGGAGGAGATCAACCTGGTCATGCAGGAGCGCATGCCCGCCACCGCCCGGTGCAAGCTCAAGCGCGGCTGGGCCCACATGTACGACTCCACCACTCCGGACCACAACGCGATCGTCGGCTGGCATCCCAACCATGCCAACCTGATGCTGCAGGTGGGCTACAGCGGCCATGGCGCCCAGCAGGGCCCGGCGGTGGGCCTCTGCCTGGCCGAGCTGATCCTCAACGGGCAGTACCGGAGCGTCGACTGCTCGCCGCTGCGCTGGGGCCGGTTCCAGGAGCACCAGCTGGTCCAGGAGGCGGCGATCTACTGAAGCCTGGGCAGGAAGAGAATGGTGAAAAGCGCCAGCATGAGGCCGGGGATCATGGAATGATAGCCACTGGTAGGGGGTGAACCATGATTCGAGTATGCATCGCCGGTGCCACGGGCTGGGTCGGCAGCGCCCTGGTGGCGGCCATCGGCAAATCCAGCCAGTTCGAGCTCACCGGCGCCGTCGCCCGGAAGGCCGCGGGCCAGGACGTGGGCAGGGCGCTGGGCGGGGCGGAGGCGGGCGTCGTGGTCCGCGCCAGCGTGGCCGAGGCGCTGCGGGCCGGCGCGGACGTGCTGATCGACTACTCCCACCCGGCGGCGGTGAAGGCCAACGTGCTCACGGCCCTGGCGGCGGGCGTCCCGGCGGTGATCGGCACCTCGGGCCTGTCCAGCGGGGATTTCCAGGAGCTCGAAGCCTTCGCCCGGGAACGCGGACTGGGGGTGATCGCCTCGGGCAACTTCTCGATCACCGCCGCCCTGGCCAAGCATTGCGCGCTGCTCTCGGCGAAGTACCTGCCGTACCGGGAGATCCTCGACTACGCCCAGCCCGACAAGCCCGATGTGCCCAGCGGCAGCGCGCGGGAGCTGGCCGAATGCCTGGCCCAGGTGCGGCCCACCGAGATCCTGAAGCCGGTGCGGGAGCTGATCGGTCCCCTGGAGGCGCGCGGGGCCGCGGTGGAAGGCACCCAGGTGCATTCGCTCCGGCTGCCGGGCTACACCCTGGCGTTCGAGACGGTGTTCGGCCTGCCCGATGAGCGCCTGACCATCCGGCACGACGCCGGCACCAGCGCCCAGCCCTACGTGGCGGGCACCCTGCTGGCCGCGGAGCGGGTGCTGGCCCTGAAGGGGCTGATCCGCGGGCTGGACACCCTGCTGTTCACGTAGCGCTCCAGCCGAGCCTTTCCAGCAGCCACGCGGTCAACGCCTCGCCGCCGGTCACCCGCTGTTCCGCCACCCACAGCGGCGCCCCGGGCGGCCAGGCCCGCAGCTTCACGGCGTCCTTCTCGGTGCACACCAGGCCGGTGGCGCCGGAGGCCAGGGCCGCGGCCTTCAGGCGCTGCAGCTGGCGCCCGGTCAGGGCCTGGTGGTCGCGGAAGCTGCAGGTGCCGGTCCAGGGCAGCCCGGCCACCAGGAGATCGGCATAGAAGGCCTGGGGGTGGCCCAGGGCGCAGAAGGCGAACAGCGGACCCGGGGCCGGCGCGGGCAGGGGCCGCACCTCGTCGGTGCCGAACCGGCGCAGGGCGCCGATGCTGAAATCCAGCCAGAATACCGGCCCGCCGGAGCCCCAGCGGCGCCACCAGGCCAGGATGCACTCCCGGTCGGCCCGGCTGCCCCGGGTGACCACCAGGGCTGCGGCCCGGGCAGCGCTGGCCATGGGCTCGCGCAGATCGCCCAGGGGCAGCATGCGCCCGTTGCCCCAGCGGCGCACGCCGTCCAGCAGCAGCAGGTCCACGTCCCGGTGCAACGCCCGGTGCTGGAAGCCGTCGTCCATGATCAGCAGGTCCGGCGGGGGTTGCAGGCTCAAGGCCCGCAGGGCCGCGTGGTAGCGCTTGCGGCCCACCACCACCCGGCCGGGACCCAGGCGGCGGGCCATCATCAGCGGCTCGTCCCCGGTCTGGGCCGGGCCGGATGCGGGGTCCACCGTCATGGGATCCTCGGCCCGGCGCCCGCCGTAGCCCCGGGAAACGATGGCCGCGCGCCGCCCCGCCTGCTCCATGGCCTGCGCCAGGTAGAGGGCCACCGGGGTCTTGCCGGTGCCGCCGGTGGTCAGGTTGCCCACGGAAACCACCGGCACCGGCACCCGGGCCGGGCGCTCCGGATGCCGGTCGAAGCCGCGGTTGCGGAGCCGGACCACGGTCCCGTACAGCGGCGCCAGGGGCGCCAGGAGCCAACGTGAAAAAACCATGATGCAAGCATAGCGTTAACGGAGTTCCTTCCGCGGCCAGAGCAGGCTATCTTTAGAGCAACTTCCGGTAGCCCATGTCCGATTCCAGCTTTATTGGCCAGAGCAAGCTCTCCTTCAAGGAAGGTGAGGTCGTCTACCGCAAGGGGGACATGGCGCAGCAGATGTACGTCATCCTCAGCGGGCGGATCCGCATGTACGTGGGCGCCGAGCCGCTGGGGGACTGGGCCGAGGAGCTGGCCAAGGGCGACTTCTTCGGCGAAGGCAGCCTGCTGGAGCCGATCCCCAGGTTCCACACTGCCGTGGCCCTGGAGGACTCGGAGGTGGTGACCATCTCCCGGGGCACCTTCCTGCGCATGATCCGGCAGAACCCCGAAGTCTCGGTGAAGATGATGCAGCGGCTGGCCCAGCGCAACCGCGAACTGTCGGCCAGGGTGGAGGAGGGCGGTTCCCGGGGCTACCGGACCTACGGCAACGACCTGGGCGCCACGCTGGTCTCGGTCATCTCCGGCAGGAAGTTCAAGATCCTTTCCCACGGTGCCCTGATCGGCCGCTTCGATCCCAACACCGGCATCCATCCGGACATCGACCTCACCGACGAGGACCCCCAGCTGAGCGTCTCCCGGCGCCATGCCCGCATCCTATGCGAACATGGACGCTATTTCCTGGTGGAGGAGAACGGGGTGGCCAACGGCACCTACATCAAGGGCGACCGGCTGGCGCCGGGGGACACCCGGGAACTGAAGCCGGGGGACCGGGTGGGGTTCGGCATGGTGGTAGCCTTCTTCGAGAGGGCCGGCATATGAGCATGAAGGTGGAAGTGTGGCGTGACGAGCACGGGGTCACGTGGGAGCTCGTGCTGCTGGCCCTGGACGAGGTGGGCGGGGCCTGCATCATCCGCGAGGGCTACAACAGCCTGGACCGGGCCGACGGCGACATGCGCGAAGGGGTGGAGGTCATCGCCCGGTTCGGGGCCGTGGAAGACGCTGAAGCCTTCCTGGAGTCGGAAGGCTTCAGCAGAATTTAGTTATTCCTTGACGATCTCCAGCACCGGTTCGCCCCAGACATCCTTCATCGTCGAGTCGATCTGAAGCAGGCGCAGCCAGCGGCGCACCGCCAGGACGAAGACGATCGCCATGAGCACCATCACCACGATGGCCATGACCGCCAGCAGGTAGTGCCCGGCCGGCAGGTAGTTGTGGACGACGCTCAGGTAGCCCGCCCAGAAGGTGATGAAGGCCATGAACAGCCCGGGCACGATGGTGATCCAGGCATAGCGGGCCTTGTCCATGCGGATCAGCATGCAGGTGCAGATGATCAGGCCGCAGGCGGCCAGCAGCTGGTTGCTGATGCCGAACAATGGCCAGATGGTGCTGATGTCCCCGGTATAGACCAGGTAGCCCCAGGCCGCGGTGAACACGCCGGAGGTGAGGATGATCCCCGGCCACCACCGCTGTTCCTGGAAGCGCGGCCAGACCTGGCCCAGCATCTCCTGGAGGAAGAAGCGGCCGACCCGGGTGCCGGTGTCCACCGCGGTGAGGATGAACACGGCTTCGAACATGATGGCGAAGTGGTACCAGTAGCCCATCAGGTTGCGGAACAGCGGCACGGCCCCGAAGATGTAGGCCATGCCCACCGCCAGGGAGACTGCCCCGCCGGTCCGGCCCTGGACGTTCTCGCCCACCTGGCGGGCCAGTTCGGGCAGGTGCACGGTGGTCATGCCGAGCTTGGCGAATACCCCGGGCGCGGCGTTGATGGCGAAGTAGTCCGAAGGCACCAGCACGCAGGCGGCGATGAGCGCCATGATGGCCACCATGCCTTCCGTGACCATGGCCCCATAGCCCACGAACAGGATGTTCCTTTCGTTGGGGATCATCTTGGGGGTGGTGCCGGTGGCGATGATGGCATGGAAGCCGGAGACGGCCCCGCAGGCGATGGTGATGAACAGGAACGGCATGGCGGCGCCGGGGATCACGGGGCCCCCGCCGTGGTAGAACTGGGTGACCGCCGGCATCTGGAGCTGCGGGTGGACGAAGCAGATGCCCAGGACCAGCATGAGGATGGTGCCGATCTTGAGGTAGGTGGACAGGTAGTCCCGGGGGCAGAGCAGCAGCCACACCGGCAGGACCGAAGCCACAAAGCCGTAGAACGGAATGGTGAGGGCCAGGCTGGTGCGGCTGAGGGTGAACCACTTGGCCAGGACGGCATGGTGCGCCACGTAGGGCCCGGCCAGGATCACGGCCAGCATCAGGACCACCCCGATCACGCTGGCGCCGAACACGTCGCCGATGCGCCAGACGTGCAGGTAGAGCCCCATGATGAACGCGATCGGGATGGTGGCGAACACCGTGAAGGTGCCCCACGGGCTCTGGAACAGCGAGTTCACCACCGCCAGGGAGAGCCCGGCCAGGGTCAGCAGCAGGATGAACATGATGGCGATGCCGGCGGTCTTGCCGGCCGCGCTGTCGATCTCCAGGGCGGCGATGGAGGGCAGGCTATGGCCCTTGTGCCGCACCGAGGCGAACAGCGTCACCATGTCGTGGACCGCGCCGCCGAGCACGCAGCCGATGAGGATCCACAGGGTGCCCGGAAGGAAGCCGAACTGGGCGGCGAGCACCGGGCCAAGCAGCGGCCCCGCCGCCGCGATGGCGGCGAAATGATGGCCGAAGACCACGTACTTGTTGGTCTTCACATAGTCGACCCCGTCGGCCATGGTCACGGCCGGGGTTGGCCGGTCCGCTCGGAGCCCAAGTACCTTATGGGCGATCCAGACCCCATAAAATCGATAGGCGATGGCAAAAACGCACAACGCCACAAACACCAAGGTCAGGGCATTCATGATTCACTCCGAATTGAATTGTGCTCATTCAGCGACATTGTACGCCCTGCCCGAGCCGTTGTCATAACGGAATATGAATATCACAGCGAACCGGCCGCCCCCACGGATCGAAGGTAACTAATTTAATGAGTTATCCTTACCGCCATCGGTAAAAACCGATGAAGGTTTTCCCCATTACGTTTTATGCCAATGGTTACTTGCCGATGCCCATGGCCTTGGCCGCCTTGGTCAGTTCCGGGACCACCTCGAACAGGTCGCCGACGATACCGTAGCTGGCCAGCTTGAAGATCGGCGCCTCGGGATCCTTGTTGATCGCCACGATGATCTTGGAGCCGCTCATGCCGGCCACGTGCTGGATCGCGCCGCTGATGCCGCAGGCGATGTACAGGGTGGGGCTCACCACCTTGCCGGTCTGGCCCACCTGGATGCTGTGCGGGATGCCCCAGCCGGCGTCCACCGCGGCCCGGGAGGCGCCCACCACGCCGCCCAGGGCGTCGGCCAGCTCTTCCAGGATCTGGAAATGGGCGCCGTCCTTCATGCCCCGGCCGCCGGAGACGATCACGTTGGCTTCGGTGAGGTCCTGCTTGCCGCCGCCCTTGGCCAGGATCTCCTTGACCACGGCCAGGAAGCCGCCAGCGGGGGCGGGCAGGGCCTCCACCGCGCCGGCCTTGGCGCTGGCCGCGGCGCTGAACACGTTGGGCCGGGTGCTGGCCACCTGGATCGGGCTCTGGAAGGTCGATTGGGCGAACGCCTTGCCGGCGTAGACCGGGCGGCTGCAGGTGAGCCTGCCCCCGGCCATGGCCAGGCCGGTCACGTCGGCGGCATAGCCGGCTTCCAGCCGGGCCGCGGCCCGGGGCAGCACGTCCTTGCCGGCGGAGGTGGCGGCGCCCAGCAGCACGGTGGCGCCCTTGGCCTTGACCGCGTCGGCCAGGACCTGGGCGTAGCCGTCGCTGGAATAGGCGGCCAGGCTGGGGGCCTCGACCTTGAGGATGAGGTCGGCGCCGTACTGGGCGGCGGCCTCGGCGCCGGCGCATGTGGCGCCCACGAACAGGGCGCCCACGGTCAGGCCGGCGCCATCGGCCAGCCGGCGCGCTTCGGACAGGGCTTCCAGGGAAGGCTTGCGGACACTGCCGTCCTTCAATTCACAAAAAACCAGAATCATTTCGACCTCTTTGTTGGCATGGGCTTCACAGGTGTCAGGAACGCGGATCGGCAGGACTTCACAGCACCTTGGCCTCATCCCGCAGCAGCCCGAGCAGGGCGGCGGCCTGGGCGGCGGGGTCGCCTTCGAGCTTGCGGCCTTCGGGCCGGGCCGGGGGCAGGGCCAGGGCGACCACCTCCACCAGGCACGCCGCGTCAACGGCCGGCACTTCCTCGATGGTCTTCTTCTTGGCGGCCATGATGCCCTTGAGGTTGGCGTAGCGCGGCTCGTTCAGCCCGCGCTGGGCGGTGATCACCGCCGGCAGGCTGCCTTCGAGGATCTCGGTGCCGGCGTCGCCCTCGCGCTCGGCGCGGAAGGCCCCCTCCAGGATTTCCAGCTTGGTGACGACGTTGGCCTGGGCGATGCCCAGCAGCTCGGCGAGCATGGGCCCGACCGAGGCGTTGTCGCCGCCGAAGCCCTTGTTGCCAAGGAAGATCAGATCGAAGCCCCGGTCCTTGGCATAGCCGGCCAGGGCGCGGGCGATGGCCATGGGGTCGCCGGTCTGCTCGGACTTCACCAGGACCGCGTTCTGCACACCCAGGGCCAGGGCGCCCTGCAGCACCGCCTTGGCCTTGTCGTTGCCCACCGAGACCGCGGTCACTTCCGCCTCGCGGGACTCCTTCAGGCGCAGGGCCTCCTCCAGGGCGTACTCGTCATAGGGGCTGGTGATCCACTTCACGTCCCCGAGATCCAGGGATTTGCCATCCGGGCCCAGCTTGATCTTGGTCTCGGTGTCGGGCACCTGCTTCAGGGCGACAAGAATCTTCATGAACTCTCCGGTGTAAAAAGGAAGAGCGCCCTTCCGGCGCGGTATCGATCTCGATTCTAGCCTCGGAAAACCCGTCTGTCCGCAAAGGATTGGTAGGATTGAAGGCATGGACGAGCACATGTTTGCCGGAAGTCTGGTGGTCACCGGGGGTGGCACGGGGGGGCATTATTTCCCCGCCGTGGCCCTGGCGGAAGGGGCAAAGAGCATGTGGCCCGGACGGCCCGTGGCCTTCGTCGGCGCCAAGCGCGGCATCGAAGGCCGGCTGCTGCCGCGGAGCCCCTGGCCGCACCTGCTGCTGGACGTGGAAGGATTCGTCGGGCGCTCCCCGTGGCGCATGCTCCGGGCCGCCCTGAAGCTGGCCCGGGCCCGGGCCAGCCTCAAGGCCATCTGGCGGCGCCAGCGGCCGTGGGCGGTGCTGGCCACCGGCGGCTACGGCTCGGCGCCGGCCCTGCTGGCGGCCCGGGCCCTGGGCATCCCCTTCTTCCTGCATGAATCCAACGCCCAGCCGGGCCTCCTGGTGAAGTACCTGGCCCCCGGCGCGGCCGGGGTGTGGTGCGGCATGGACGCTGCCCGCGCCCACCTGCCCGGGGCCCGCTGCGTCCTGGCCGGAACCCCGGTACGGGCCGCCTTCCTGCGCGCATTCAGCCCCCTGGAAGGCCTGCAGCCGCCGCGGCGCCTGCTGGTGCTGGGCGGCAGCGGCGGCGCCCGGGCGCTCAACGCGGCGCTGCTGGCGGTGGCGCCGGCGCTGCTGGACCGGTTTCCCCAGTGGGACATCCTGCACCAGACTGGCCCGGCCGAGTACCAGGCCCTGGCCGGGGCCGGGCTGCATCCCCGGCACCGGGTCGCGCCCTTCCTGGAGGGCATGGACCGGGAGCTGGAAGCCGCCAGCCTGGTGCTGACCCGGTCGGGCGCCAGCACCTGCGCGGAACTCAAGGCCTGCGGCCGGCCGGCCCTGATGGTGCCCATGCCGGGCAGCGCCGGCAATCACCAGGTCATGAACGCCCAGGCCATGGTCGCCGAGGGCCGGGCGCTGATGCTGCCGCAGGGGCCGGGCCTGGCCGCGGAACTGCAGGCCGGGGCGGCCCGGCTCATGGCCGATCCCGCCCTGCTGGCCGCCTTGGCGCGGCCGGAAGCCAACCGCGCCGTCGCGCTTTGCCTGGAGGATCTGGCCAGCTGCATGAAGGCGTAATTGCATTGTTCTTCCTAGCACCGGATGGCCTACACTATGGGCATGCACCAGCGCTCCTGGCTTTCCCTTCTGACCCTTCCCCTGGTGGCCGCGTTCACCTACCCGGTGATGTTCCAGCCGGTCCACGATTCGCCCAGGGCCACCGCCCAGGTCGCCGCCCAGGACCCCCTGGCGGGGCTTTCCGATATCCAGGACGTGCTCAACCTGGTGCGGGACAACTATGTGGACAAGCCGGACATGGAAAAGGTGATCAACGGCGGCATCCAGGGCGTCCTGGAACGGGCCCACCCGCTGAATTCCTATCTGTCCCCCGAGGACCTGCACCTGGCCGATCCCGGGCCTGCCGGCATCGGCATCACCGTGGTGAAGCGGCAGATCTACGCCCAGGTGGTGGCGGTGGTGCCCGGCAGCCCCGCGGCCAGGGCCGGCTTCATGGTGAGCGACATGGTGCGCAAGCTGAATGGCGAATCCATCGGGCCCATGAGCGCCTGGACCCTGGAACGCCGGCTGCGCGGTCCCGTGGGCTCCGACCTCAGCCTGCTGCGCTATGCGGCCGCCAACGGCGACCTGAAGCAGGTCACCGTGAAGCGCGAGCGGATCCTGCCGCCGCCCATCACCCTGCGCAAGGACCCGCACGCCACCGTGCTGGCCCTGGCCGACCTCACCCCGGGCCGGGCGAACGAGATCAAGGCCGCCCTCGCGGGTCTGGACCACAAGCTGCCGCTCATCCTGGACCTCCGGCAATGCGCCGGCGGCGTCCTGCCGGAAGCCGCCCTGGTGGCCGGCCTGTTCGTGGGCAACGGCCCGCTGGCCACGATCCAGGAAACCGGCCAGCCGCCCACGGCCCTTTCCGTCATTCCGGCCAACCTGCCTCCCTTCGCCCAGGTCGCCGTGCTCCAGGGCAGCTACACCCTGGGCCCCGCCGAAGCCCTCTCCTCGGCCTTGAAGAAGCAGGCGGTGCCGGTGTTCGGGGAGCGCAGCTACGGTCTGGGCGTGGAACGCACCCGCTTCCTGCTCAAGCAGGGCGGGGCGGCTGAAGTGGTGAACAAGCGCTGGCTGGGCGCCGGCGGCGAGTACCTGGGCGCGGGCGCGGAAAAGCCCGAGGCGCTCAAGCCGCAGGACGCGGTCAAGGGCCAGGCCGCGCCGAAGCCTGAAACGCTCGGCTACGGCGTCCTGCCCGACTACATCCTCAAGGCCGTCCGGCCCGACGACCACGCCGTCCAGGGCACCACGGCCGAGGACGACCCGCTGCCCAAGATCCTGGAAATCCTGGGGGCCAAGACCAAGCCCAAGATCGCGGCCTGATCCATGGCCGGCCGCCAAACCCGCCGCACTTCGACCCCGAAGCTGGCCGGCTGGGCCATCCTCATGTTCATCCTGGGCATCGGCCTGGGCGCGTTGCTGAGCTACCAGGGCTGCAAGGGCCGCAAGGGCCGGCTGCCCGGGGAGGAGCAGCCCGCCCCGGTTCAGCCCGCGCCGCCCCGGAAGGAGCGGCCCAGGCCCGCGCCGCCGGTCGCCGAACCGGTGCCCATGCCCGAGCCCGCCAAGCCGGAAAAGCCGGAAAAGCCTTCGGCCCTGCCCAGGGTGGCCCTGGTGATCGACGACCTGGGCTACGCCCCTCCGGAGCTGGTGACGCGGCTTTGCGCCCAGCCTGTCCCGTTCGACGTGGCGGTGCTGCCCTACCAGGAGTTCACCCACCAGAGCGCCGAGATCGCCCACGGCCGGGGCAAGGAAGTGATGCTGCACCTGCCCATGGAGCCCAGGGGCTATCCCGGGCCTGGCAAGGACCCGGGGCCCAATGCGGTCATGTTCGACCTTACCGAAGCCCAGGTGCGCGACCGGGTGCGCAAGGCGATGGCCGACATCCCGTTCCGCAAAGGGGTCAACAACCACATGGGCTCGCGGATCACCCCCGACCAGGCCCGGATGACCTGGGTGCTGGAGGAGATCAAGACCCGGCATTGCTTCTTCGTGGACAGCCGGACCGAAAAGGACTCGGTGGCCTTCGACGTGGCCAGGGACCTGGCCGTTCCCACGGTCCAGCGCAAGGTGTTCCTGGACGACGACAAGGACCCCGCCGCCATCGCCAGGCAATGGCAAAGGACCTTGTCCATGGCCAAGGCCCAGGGCCAGGTGCTGGTCATCGGCCACATCTACCCGGAAACGGTGGCCGCCCTGGAACAGCTGATCCCCGCCGCCCAGGGCCAGGTGACCTTCGTGTTCGCCAGCGCCCTCGCCAAATAAGCTAGAACCGGACCGTGATGCCTTCGCCTTCGTTCACGTGGACGGTGTCGATGAAGCGCACCCGGCGCGGCTGGCGGTTCAGGATGAGCGAGGAGGTGCGCATGCCGTCGCCGAACATGTGCACGCCGCCCAGCAGGCTGCCCTGGGTGACGCCGCAGGCGGC
The DNA here is from genome assembly GCA_964627225.1 of uncultured Mesoterricola sp. Classification (GTDB taxonomy): domain Bacteria; phylum Acidobacteriota; class Holophagae; order Holophagales; family Holophagaceae; genus Mesoterricola. Next base: position 20,721 of record CAZVHQ010000008.1, on the reverse strand, counting down.
GAAGATGATGTGCTCGCCGGGGGCCAGGTCGTCGGTCCGGTAGATGCGGTTGAAGTCCACGCCCATGGCTTCGGCTTTTTCCCGGGAGGCGGTGTTGGTGTCGACGATCAGCCGGCCCTGGATCTCACCGCCCAGGCACTTGAGCGCCGCGGCCGAAAGCACGCCCTCGGGCGCCCCGCCGATGCCCATCACCGCGTGCACGCCGGTGCCGGAAACCGCGGCGGAAATGGCGGCGGACAGGTCGCCGTCGCCGATCAGGTGGATCCGGGCGCCGGCGGTGCGGATGGCCTCGATCAGATCGTCATGGCGCGGCCGGTCCAGGACCACCACGGTGATCTCGCCCACCGACCGGCGCAGGGCGCTGGCGATGATCTTCAGGTTCTCCGCCGGGCTGGCGTCCAGGTGCACCTTGCCCTTGGCGGACGGCCCCACGCAGAGCTTCTGCATGTACAGGTCGGGCGCGTGCAGCAGGCCGCCCCGTTCCGAGGCCGCCAGCACGGTGATGGCGTTGTTGGCGCCGGTGGCGCAGAGGTTGGTGCCTTCCAGGGGGTCCACGGCGATGTCGATGGCCGGGTGGCCCGCGCCCCGGCCAACCTTCTCCCCCACATAGAGCATGGGTGCTTCATCGCGCTCGCCTTCGCCGATGACGATGGTGCCGTCGATGGGGAGGTCTTCCATGGTCTGGCGCATGGACTCCACCGCCAGGCGATCGCTGCCCTTCCGATCGCCGTTGCCGATGCTCCGGGCGCAGGCGATGGCCGCCTGTTCAACGACGCCTAAAAATTCGCCGCTCAGGGAAATTTCCATGATGGCCTCCTAAGGAGCTCAAAAGAACGATGGGGATCAGGCTTCCCGGGACACCGCACGTTCGATCCACTCGAGGTAGCCGTCGGAGCAGGCCTCGACCGGGAGCATCAGGATCTCGGGAACTTCATAGGTGTGCAGTTCGGTGATGACCTGGGAGACGGTGGCGAAATGATCGCGGGTGGTCTTGATCATCAACATGACTTCTTCGTCGAGGTGGGTTCCGCCCTTGTAGTAGTAATAACTTTTTATAGCCGGGAAGATATTCACGCAGGCGGCGTAGCCCTGGTCGACCACGGCGGCTGCGATCGTCAGGGCCGTTTCTTCGCTGCCGCAGGTGGTGAAGATGGTGATGGCATTCGTCATGGGCAAGGGAGGCTCCGCGCCGGTGCATGGTCTGGTAAAGGAGTTTGCCACGGGTTGCGGGGCATCCCAAGTGAACTCTCATGGAAATAACAGATTCCCGGCGGGCCGGGTCACCATTTCCAATGATCTGAGCCGATCCCGGTGCCCGTGATGAACAATGCAAAATGCTGAAGGTTTTTTCTGGGCAGCTTCAATCGGTCCCGCGGGAGCGCCAGGGTGCCCACCGGGACCTGGTCCGGCGGGCCCAATCGGTCGATGGGTGAAAAATGTTGCAAACATCGGCCGGCCCTTGAGCCCCGAAGGCAAAAGCGAGAGGATGGATCAACCCATACAAAAAAGGATCCGCTCATGAAACTGTACGAGACCTTTGATAAGCAGTACAAAGATTGTGCTTGGCTTGAGTTCGCATATCTTGAGAAATTCATGATGGATGCGTTGCTCGCAGCGGGCGTGCCGGCAGCAGACGCCAAGACCGTCAGCGAAGTGCTCATCGAATCCGACAAGCGCGGCATCGATTCCCACGGCATCGGCCGGCTCAAGCCGATCTACATCGACCGGATCCGGGATGGCATCCTCAACCCGGTCACCCAGGTGGAGATCGTCCGGGAGCGCAAGACCACGGCGGTCCTGGACGGGCACAACGGCATGGGCCACGTGGTGGCCAAGCAGGCCATGGACTTGGCCATCGCCAAGGCCAAGGCCCATGGCCTGGGCATGACCGCGGTGCGCAACTCCACCCACTACGGCATCGCCGGATACTACGCGCTGATGGCCACCCAGGCCGGCATGATCGGCATCACCGGCACCAACGCCCGGCCGTCCATCGCCCCCACCCTGGGGGTGGAGAACATGCTGGGCACCAACCCGCTCACCATCGGCCTGCCCACCGACGAAGCGTTCCCCTTCATCCTGGACTGCGCCACCTCCGTCACCCAGCGCGGCAAGATCGAATCCTATGCGCGCATGGGCAAGCAGCTGCCTCCGGGCTGGGTGATCGACCTGGAGGGCAACAACCGCACCGACACGGCCCAGGTGCTGATCGACCTCACCAAGGACAAGGCCGCCCTCACCCCCCTGGGCGGGCTGGGCGAGGAGGGCGCCGGCTACAAGGGCTACGGCTACGCCACCGTGGTGGAGGTGCTTTGCGCCGCCCTGCAGGACGGCGCCTACCTCAAGATGCTCAACGGCTTCGACCATGACGGCAAGAAGATCCCGTATCCGCTGGGCCACTTCTTCCTGGCCATCGACGTGGCCGAGTTCACCGAGCTGGACCGTTTCAAGAAGACCAGCGGCGAGATCATGCGCGAGCTGCGGGCCAGCCGCAAGGCGCCCGGCGAGGAGCGCATCTACACCGCCGGGGAAAAGGAATACCTGGCCTGGGAGTACCGCAAGACCCGCGGCTGCCCGGTGCCCGCGGCGCTGCGCAAGGACATGGAGACCCTGCGCGGCTGGTATGGCATGGCCTACAAGTTCCCCTGGGAAACCCTATAAAATAATCCAGACTTCATGGCCGGGCTCCGCCCGGTCATGAAGTGGGGCTGCGGGGGGACGGAGGGCGAATTCGGCTCGCGCGCGGTCCCCCCGCGGCGCATCAGCTGCAGCCGGTGGTGGCGCCGCAGGTCTGGCACTTCAGGCAGGCGCCGTTGCGCACCATGGTGAGGTGGCCGCACTCGGGGCAGGGGTCCCCGGTGTAGCCCTTCTGCCGGGCGGTGGTGAAGGCGTTCTGGGACGTGCCGGCCGGCTGGGCCGCGTGGCCGTGGCCGGGGATGGCCAGGGCCGGACTGGGCGCCTGGACCACCGAGGCGGTTTCGCCTTCGGGGAACAGGGGGGTCATGCCGCCGGTGGCCAGGGGCGCCAGGGACTGGCCCTGGCTTTCCGGCTTCTTGTTGCCGCCGGTGAGCCGCATGAGCTGCTCCGGTTCCACCTGGGCCAGCTCGAACCGGCCCAGGTAGCTGATGGCCAGCTCGCGGAACACGAAGTCGATGAGGCTGGTGGAGAACTTCACCGTGTCGCTGCCCTGGACCATGCCGTTGGGCTCGAACCGGGTGAACAGGAACGCCTCGCAGAACTCCTCCAGCGGCACGCCGTGCTGCAGGCCCATGGAGACGGCGATGGCGAAGCAGTTCAGCACGGCCCGGAAGCCGGCCCCCTCCCGGTGGATGTCCAGGAAGATCTCGCCGAGGGTGCCGTCCTCGTATTCCCCGGTGCGCAGGTAGAGCTTGGTGCCGCCGATGTTGGCCGCCTGGGTGTAGCCGCCCCGGCGGTTCGGCAGCTTCTTGCGGTAGGTGCGCACCAGGTTCTGGGCCACCACCTGGACCTTCTCCACCTTGGGCGCTTCGTCGTCCAGCAGGGTGTCGATGCCTTCCAGCAGGTCCAGGTTGGTGGCCATGGCCTGGCTCATCTTGCTGCCGTCCCGGTAGAGCGCCACGGCCTTGATCATGTACTGCCAGGAAGCCTTGTAGATTTCCCCGATCTCCGCGACGGTGGCCTGGGCCGGCAGATTGATGGTCTTGCTGATGGCGCCGCTGAGGAACGGCTGGGCCGCGCCCATCATGCGGATGTGGCCCATGGGCGCGATGAAGCGCTTGCCTTTGCGCCCGCAGGCGTTGGCGCAGTCGAAGATCGCCTGGTGCTCCGGGTCCAGGTGGGGCGCCCCTTCCATGGTCATGGAGCCGGCCAGGGCGTCCAGGAACACCGTGGTGGCCTCCTCGCCGAACTCGGTCCGGAGCCGCTCCACCGGCGCCACGTAGGAGGGGTCGAAGGCGGTGGGCAGCTTCTGCTCCAGGTCCTCGAGCTCCTTGGCGGTCCAGCCCTGGGCCAGGAACCGGGAGCGCGGGATGCCCGGCGTCTGGTCGGTGATCTCCAGCCAGCCCACCACGTAGCGTTCGATGTCCTTGATCTGGCCGGGGTCGTAGCCCAGGCGCATCAGGGCTTCGGGAATGGCCCGGTTGACCAGCTTGAAGTAGCCGCCGCCGGCCAGCTTCTTGAACTTCACCAGGGCGAAATCGGGTTCCACGCCGGTGGTGTCGCAGTCCATGAGCAGGCCGATGGTGCCCGTGGGCGCCAGCACCGTCACCTGGGCGTTGCGGAAGCCGTGCTGGTCACCCAGGGCCAGGGCCCGGTCCCAGGCTTCCCGGGCGGCTTCCAGCATGGATTTGGGCACGCCGGTGCCGCGCAGGCCCTGGGGCACGATGGACAGCCCCTCGTACTCCGCGGCCGGCGCGCCGTAGGCCGCCCTGCGGTGATTGCGGATGACCCGCAGCATCGCCTCGCGGTTGCGCGGGTAGCCGGGGAACGGCCCCAGTTCGGAGGCCATCTCGGCGCTGGCGGCGTAGGCGTCGCCGGTGAGGATGGCGGTGAGGGCGGCGCACCACTGGGTGCCGGTCTCGCTGTCGTAGGGGATGCCCAGGCGCATGAGCATGGAGCCCAGGTTGGCGTAGCCCAGGCCCAGGGTGCGGAACTCGTAGGACAGCTCGGCGATCCGCTCCGAGGGGAACTGGGCCATGAGCACCGAGATCTCCAGCACCACGGTCCAGAGCCGGATGGCGTGGCGGTAGCCGGCCAGGTCGAAGCCGCCGTCCGGAGTGAGGAAGGCGCACAGGTTCAGGGAGGCCAGGTTGCAGGCGGTATCGTCCAGGAACATGTACTCGGAGCAGGGGTTGCTGGCGTTGATCGGGCCGTCGGCGGGGCAGGTGTGCCAGTCGTTGATGGTGGTGTCGAACTGGACGCCGGGGTCGGCGCAGGCCCAGGCCGCCCGGTTGATCTTGTCCCACAGGTCGCGCGCCTTGACGGTCTTGTGCAGCTTGCCGTCGGTGCGGCGCTCCAGGTACCAGGACCCGTCCTTCTCGAGGGCGCGCATGAAGGAATCCGGCACCCGGATGGAGTTGTTGGAATTCATGCCGCCGACGGTGGCGTAGCCTTCGCCGTCCCAGGTGGTGTCGTAGTGCTTCAGGTCCCGGGCGAAATCGCCCTGGCTGAGCCGGCTCAGCGACTGGGCCAGGAAGGCCGAGGCCACCCCCGCGCCCTTGGCCCGCGCCAGGGCCTTGCGCAGCTTCTCGTTGGTCTTGGGGTTGCTGTCCCGGGTGGTGGAGCCTTCCACCGCCTCGCACATGGCGTTCCAGTGCTTGTTCAGCACCAGGCTGCCGGCGGCCAGCATGGCCACCTTGCGCTCCTCGGTCACCTTCCAGTCGATGAAGGCCTCGATGTCCGGGTGGTCCAGGTCCAGGCACACCATCTTGGCGGCGCGGCGGGTGGTGCCGCCGGACTTGATCGCCCCCGCCGCCCGGTCCCCCACCGCCAGGAAGGACATGAGCCCGGAGGAGCGGCCGCCGCCGGAGAGGGCCTCCTCGGCGCCCCGGACCTTGGAGAAATTGGTGCCGGTGCCGCTGCCGTACTTGAAGATGCGGGCTTCCCGGGTCCACAGGTCCATGATCCCGCCCGGGTTCACCAGATCGTCCTCGACGCTCTGGATGAAGCAGGCATGCGGCTGGGGGCGCTCGTAGGCGGAGGTGGAACGCTCCAGCTTGCCGGTCTCCGGGTTGACGAAGCTGTGGCCCTGGGCCGGGCCGGAGATGCCGTAGGCGAAGTGCAGGCCGGTGTTGAACCATTGCGGGCTGTTGGGCGCGCACATCTGGTTGGCCAGCATGTACACGAGTTCGTCATAGAAGATCTGGGCATCCTCGGTGTCATTGAAGTAGCCGTGCCGCTCGCCCCAGTGGCGCCAGCACCCGGCCAGCCGGTGGAACACCTGGCGGGCGTCGTGCTCGCCGCCGCCAGCCAGGTCGATGCCCTTGCGGCGGAAATACTTCTGGGCCAGGATGTCCACCGCCACCTGGGACCAGCTTTCCGGCACCATCACGTCCTTCAACTCGAACACGACGGTGCCGTCCAGCTTCGTGATCCGGCTGGTGCGGGCGACGAAGGGGATGCCCGCGAGAGGGTCGCTGCCGGATTTGGTAAAGAAGCGGGTTATCTTCATGGTTCCCTCAAAAAAACGATGGCTACGGTCGCCTGGCGGCACAACACCCCATACGCCCTATGCCTGAGCCCTGGACGTCTATGGGTTGTGCTGGAGTGAAAGGATCACCCCAAGATGTAGGGGCGTCAAGGGGAACTCCGTGGGAATTTTTTGCCCCTCGGGAAACCCCATGGGATTTAAAGAATTTATCGACAAAGCGGTTTACGGCCCGGCCGGCCGCCGCACCTTCGGCCCCCGCGGAACGCCTTTTCGCGCTAGGATGTAAGCAAGCCGGGCCCCATGCATCGGGGCGCGATGAACCGGGTCAGATCGGAAGAAGCAGCCCTAAGTCGTCGCCCTGAGTGCCGTGGCAAGCCCGGCCCATGGTTTGTCCGCCCGGACCTGAAGCCTTTTCTTGAAAAAGTTACGTTATTTTTTCACCCGATCGACCCAGGGCAGGGTTCGGCATATCAGCAGTTCTAGTGGACGGCGGGCCGGATGGCGCTCGTCCAAGTCGGGCTGGTCACCGGGCGCTTTGTCATCGGCGGGCGCCGGAGAGCATCGAAGGCTTTCATGCGGAGGAGCCTTCCACCCTGGCCAAAGGCCCGGGGCTCCTTTGCCCAGGAGCGGGCATGAATGGCCTTTTATTGAAGAAGGACCTGTCAAGACTGATCCGGGATGCCGAGCATCCGGCGCCCGGAACCGGGCTGAACCGCTCCCTGGGGGCGTTCGACCTCACCATGCTGGGCATCGGCGCCATCATCGGCGCCGGGATCTTCACCCTCACCGGCGAGGCCGCGGCCGGCTACGCCGGTCCGGCCATCGTCTACAGCTTCATCCTGGGCGGCGTCCTGTGCGCCCTGGCGGGGCTGTGCTACGCCGAGATGGCCGCCATGATCCCGGTCTCGGGCTCGGCCTATGCCTATTCCTACGCCACCATGGGCGAGTTCGTCGCCTGGATCATCGGCTGGGACCTGGTGCTCGAGTACGCCTTCGGCGCAGTTACCGTCGCCAACGGCTGGTCCGGCTACCTGTACTCCCTGCTGCACCGGAGCCTGGGCATCAGCCTGCCCGACACGGCGCTGCGCCTGTGCAAGGGGCCCTGGGAAACGGTGACGCTCGCCTCGGGGGCCCAGGCCGCCGGGCTGTGGAACTTGCCGGCGTCCCTGGTTGTGCTGCTGATGGCCGCCGTGCTCTACCGGGGGATCCGGCAGAGCGCCTGGGTGAACAGCTGCGTCGTGGTGCTCAAGCTGGCCATCGTGGCCATGTTCATCCTGCTGGGAATCGGGGTCATCTCCTGGGCGAACCTGCACGCGGACCCCTCGGTCCACGGGCTCGCCAGCCTCGTGCCGGCCAGGACCGTGGTGCAGGAGGCGGGCCGCCAGGTGGAGCGGTTCGGCTGGATGCGCGGCGGCGTGCTCACCGGGGCGGGGGTGGTGTTCTTCGCCTACATCGGGTTCGACGCCGTCAGCACCACCGCCCAGGAGGCCAGGAACCCCAGGCGGGACCTGCCCATCAGCATCCTGGCCTCGCTGCTGGCCTGCACCCTGCTGTACGTCCTGGTGGCCCTCACCCTCACCGGGGTGGTCTCCTACAAGCTGCTGGGCGTATCCGACCCGATCGCCGTGGGCATCGACCAGATCGTCGCGCTGCGCCACTGGAGCCCCATGGCCCAGAAGGGCTTCACCTTCCTGGTCAAGCTCGGCGCCTTGGCGGGCCTCACCTCGGTGATCCTCGTGCTGATGCTGGGCCAGACCCGGATCTTCTTCGCCATGGCCAAGGACGGGCTGCTGCCCTGGTTCGGCAACCTGCACCGCCGGCACCGGACCCCCCATGCCGCCACCCTGCTCACCGGCGGGTTCGTGGCGGTCTGCGGGGGCCTCATGCCCATCAGCCTGGTGGGCAAGCTGGTGTCCATCGGCACCCTGCTGGCCTTCACCCTGGTCTGCCTCGGCGTGCCCATCCTGCGGCGCACCAGTCCTGCGCTGCCGCGCCCGTTCAAGGTGCCGTTGCCCTGGCTGGTGGGTGGCGCCGGCGCGGCTTCCAGTCTGTGGGTGATGTCCGGGCTGGATCGGGATACCTGGATTCGCCTGGTGCTTTGGCTGATCGCCGGTCTCTGCATCTACTTCATCTATGGCCGGAGGCATAGCCGGCTTCGGCTGGAATGCGGCGCCCGGTTCGAGCCGGTCGAGGCGGAGGACACGGAGTGATCCGCTGCCGGGGCTGCCTGGGGGCCCCTGACCGAGCCGAGGGCGGGGCTTTGCGGCCGGTGCTGGTCGGGGCTGGTGCCGCTGCCCGAAGAACGCTGCCCGCGCTGCGCGCTGCCCCACGGCGGGGCCCCGGCCTGCCCGGAGCCGGTGGCCTGGAGCCGGGGGGACGCGCTCTGGAACTACCGGAGCGGCCGCCCGGCCCTGGGCGCGCTCCTGGTGCCGGGCATCAAGCGGGGCGAACTGGGCTGGAAGGCGGCCCTCCTGGAGCGGGCCCGGCGGGCCCCCCTGCCGGACTTCGCCGGCGCGGCGGACCTGGTGTGCTGCGCCCCCACCTCCCTGCCGCGGCGCTGGGGCCGCGGCTTTGACCTGGCGGAGGAGGCCGCGGCCCTGTTCGCGTGCCGGCTGGGCAAGCCGTTCCGCGCCCTGCTGCGCAAGGCCTGGTTCAGCTCGGCCCAGGCGGGCCTCAGCGAAGGGTGCCGGCGGCGCCTGCCCGCCTCGGCCGTGAGCCTGCGCCCGGGGCGCCAGCTGCACGGGGAAACGGTCCTGCTGGTGGACGACGTCTGGACCACCGGCACCACCCTGCTGCGCTGCGCCCAGGCCCTGGCGCGGGCCGGGGCGGGCGATCTGGCCGTGCTCGCCCTGTTCCGCGCCCTTCCCTCATAAGTGCATATCATTGACCATCCTTATTCCATGACCAGAGCTTTCTGGATAGACTTCGCCCAAAGGATCTTCCCGAGGTCCCGTTTGCGGCCTCTCATCGCTGACTTGGAGGCTGGATGCCACAGGACACGGTTGTCGTCGGAGCGGGCATCGCGGGGCTGGCGTGCGCCCGCGGGCTGCAGCGGGACGGACGCTCGGTGGTTGTGCTGGAACGGGCCCGCGGGCTGGGCGGGCGCTGTGCCACCCGGCGCTTCGAGGGCCAGCCGGTGGATGTGGGCCCGATGTTCTTCCATGGCCATGAGCCGGCCTTCCTGGCCGCCCTGGAGGAGGTGCCCGGGGTCACCGTGCTGGAAGGCTGGCCGGCGCGGGTGGTGGGCAACGGGCCGCCGTGCCAGCCGGGCGCGCTGGATGATTTCACCCGCCGGTTCACCTTCGCCGAAGGCATGAACGCCTTCGCCAAGCACCTGGCCACGGGGCTGGAGGTGCACAACCAGACCACCGTGGCGCGCATCCAGCCGGTGGACGCCGGCTTCGAGGTCACCGCCCAGGATGGCACGGTGTTCCGGGGGCGGGACCTGGTGCTCGCCCTGGCCCTGGAGGAGACCCGGGCCCTGCTGGACACCCTGCCGCCCATCCCCGAACTCGCCAGCGTGCACGCGCTGCTGGGCATGTTCTTCAGCGTGCCGTGCCTGACGGTGATCGCCGGCTATCCGGCGGGCTCCCAGGACCTCCCCTGGGATCTGCTCTACCCCGACGCCTCCGAGGCCCTGCAGCTGATCGCCCAGGATTCGGCCAAGCGCCGGGATCCGCGCTTCCTCACCCTGGTCTGCCAGGCCCGGCCCAGGTGGTCCCGGACCCGGCTGGAACAGCCCATGGTGGAGTGGTCGCCGGAACTGATCGAGGAGGCCGGCCTGGTGGTCGGCCCCTGGGCGCTCAAGCCGCTGTGGACCTACCCGCACCGCTGGCGCCACGCCCGGGTGGACCGCTCCTGCGAACTGGCCGGCCCGGTCCAGGTCGCCCTGGCCCAGGGCCAGACCCTGGGGCTGGCCGGCGACGTGTTCGCCGCCGGGGGCGGCCTCCAGGCCGCGTGGCTGTCCGGGACCCGGCTGGCGCAAGCGATGAAGGAGAAAGCATGAACAACAGTATGGATGCCAAGCTGAACGACCTGGTGGAGCGCGACCGCGAGCACGAATGCCCGGGCCTGGGCCCGGAGCGGGTTTGCGTGCGCATCGTCGCGGTGGCCAAGCTGCCCAGCCGGTTCGGCGATTTCCGGGTGGTCGCGTTCTGGAACAACCGGGACCAGAAGGACCACCTCGCCATCGTCCACGGCGATGTGGTGGGCGCCGAGGACGTGCCTACCCGGGTGCATTCCGAGTGCCTGACCGGCGATGTGCTGGGTTCCCTGCGCTGCGACTGCCGGGACCAGCTGGAGACCGCCCTGATGCGCATCGGCGAGCTGGAACGCGGGGTGGTGCTGTACTTGCGCCAGGAGGGCCGCGGCATCGGCCTGGCCAACAAGATCCGCGCCTATGCCCTGCAGGACCGGGGGCTGGATACGGTGGAAGCCAACCTGGCCCTGGGTTTCCGGGACGACGAGCGGGACTACGCCGTGGCGTCGCACATGCTGCTGAGCCTGGGCATCGGCTCGGTCCGGCTGATGACCAACAATCCCGACAAGGTCAACCAGTTGACCAAGTATGGCGTGAAGGTGAGCAGCCGGCTGCCGCACCTGCTGCCGCCCAACCCGCACAACCGGTTCTACCTGGAAACCAAGGCCAGGCGCTCGGGCCATGTCATGGACTTCTCCGGCACCGCCCACCTCCAGGAGCAGAGCGACCCGGTGCTCGTGGAAGGAATGTTGGATTAATAAACTATATTAATGACAAAGAGATCTTCTTCTTGTACTATCTCCCTACCGTAACCCTGGAGGTTCCACATGAAGCGTTCCACCATCCTCGCCGCCACCCTGCTGTTCGTCGTGGCCCCCCTGGCCATGGCCACCCCCGCCATCCAGAAGGAAGCCAAGAAGGCCAAGTGCACCGAGTGCCACACCGATGTCAAGGGCCTCACCAAGGCCGACCCCAAGCTGAACGACGAAGGCAAGAAGTTCATCAAGAAGTAGTCCTGGCCGATCGGCAATCAGGGGCGCCCACCTTCGGTGGGCGCCCCTGAGCTTTTACTCCAGCCCGAAACTGGAGGTCTCCAGTTCCTTCTTCACCGCCGCCATGAACCTATCGGCGGTGGCGCCGTCGATGAGGCGGTGATCGAAACTCAGGCCGCTGAACATGGTCTCGCGGATGGCGATGGCGTCCTGGCCGTCGGCGTCGGTGATGACCACGGCGCGCTTCTTCACCGCGCCCATGCCCATGATGGCCACCTGGGGCTGGTTGATGACCGGCAGCCCGAAGGTCTCGCCGAACGACCCGGGGTTGGTGATGGTGAAGGTGCCGTCCTGGATCTCCTCGGGCTTGAGCTGCTTGGAGCGGGCGCGGCCGGCCAGGTCGGCCACCGCGCGGGCCAGCCCGGCCAGGTTGAGCTGGTCGGCGTTCTTGATCACCGGCACGATCAGGCCCCAATCCAGGGCCACCGCGACGCCCATGTTGATGTCAAGCTTATAGATGATGTTGTCCCCATCCAGGGAGGCGTTGACCACGGGGAAGGCCCGCAGGGCCTTGGCCACGGCCATCAGGGTGAAGGGCATGAAGCTGAGCTTGGTGTCGTAGGCCTGTTCGAATTCGCGGCGATGCCGGTTGCGCAGCCGGGACACGTTGCTCATGTCCATCTCGAACACGGTGTAGACATGGGCGCTGGTGTGCTTGGAGTGGCTCATGTTCTCGCTGATCAGCCTGCGCATGCGGCTCATGGGTTCGACCCTGACCCGGTCTCCCGGCGCGCTGGCGGGCTGGGCCGGAGCCGGAGCCGGAGCCGGGGCCGGAGCAGCGGGGCGCGCGGGGGCCGCTGCGCGCCGGCCGGCCAGGTGGGCTTCCATGTCCTCCTTGGTCACCCGGCCCATGAGGCCGCTGCCTTTGACCGTGGCCAGATCGATCCCCTGCTCTTCCGCCATGCGCCGCACCAGCGGGCTGGAGCGGGTCATGAGGCGCTCCTCCAGCGAATCTCCGGCCGGCTTGGCGGCGGCCTGCGCGGGCGCCTCCTGGGCCTTGGCCGGGGCCGGGGCCGGGGCCGGGGCGGAAGCTCCGGCGGGCTTTTCGTCCGCTTCGCCGATCCGGGCCACCACCGTGCCCACCGGCACCGTGGCGTTGGCCTCCACCAGGATCTCCAGCACGGTGCCTTTGATCGGCGCGGGGATTTCCGCGTCGACCTTGTCGGTGGAGATCTCGTAGAGGGTTTCGTCCTTGCCGATGGCCTCCCCGACCTTGCGGTGCCACTTGAGGATCGTGGCCTCGGTGATGGATTCCCCCATTTGCGGCATGACGACGTCGAAGGCCATTGGCTGGATCTCCTAGGAAAGGGGTGGAAGCTTGCGGTGATGCCTGGTGATCTGCTGGAAGGCGTGGGCCACCTCCAGGAGGTGGACCTCCCGGCGGGAGGGTCCGATCAGCTGGAGGCCCACGGGCAGGCCTGCGCTGAAGCCGGCCGGGATGGACAGGGCGGGAAGGGCGGCCAGGGCGGGGGTGACCGTGAACACGTCGGCCAGGTACATGGCCAGCGGGTCGGTCAGCTTGGCGCCCAGGGGCCAGGCGGTGCCGGGGCTGACCGGGGTGGCCAGGAGGTCGACCCGGCCGAAGGCCTCCTGGAAATCCCGGCTGATCAGCGTGCGGGTCTTCAGCGCCTTGAGGTAGAAGGCGTCGTAGTAGCCCTTGGAAAGGCAGAAGGCGCCCAGCAGGATGCGGCGCTTGACTTCGGGGCCGAAGCCCTGGTCCCGGGTCTCGGCGACCACGTCCTGGAGGTTGTCCGAGGGCTTGCGGGCGCCGTAGCGCATGCCGTCGAACCGGGCGAGGTTGCTGGAGACCTCGGAGGTGTTGATCAGGTAATAGGTGTCGATGGCGTAGCCGGTGTGGGGCAGGCTGAGGTCCACCAGTTCCGCCCCCTGGCCGGCCAGGGCCGCCAGTGCGCCGTCCAGGGCGGCGCGCACGCCCGGCTCGATGCCGGCGCCGAAGTACTCCCGGGGCAGGCCGATGCGCAGGCCCTTGAGTTCGGCCGGGCGCAGCTCGGCCAGCCGGCCGGCATCGGGCAGGGGGACGCTGGTGGCATCCAGCGGATCGGCCCCGGCCATGACCGAAAGCCCCGCAGCCAGATCCTGGGCGCTGCCCGCCACCGGTCCCACCTGGTCCAGGGAGGAGGCCATGGCGGTCACCCCGTAGCGGCTCAACACGCCGTAGCTCGGCCGGAGCGCGGTGACATTGCAGAAGCTGCCCGGCAGCCGGACCGAGCCGCCGGTATCCGAACCCAGGGCGAACGGGACATAGCCGGCCGCCACCGCCACCACCGAACCGGAGGAACTGCCGCCGGGCACCCGGCTTGGATCCCAGGGGTTGCGGGTCGGGCCGAAGGCGCTGTACTCGCCGCTGGAACCCATCGCGAATTCATCCATGTTGGCCTTGGCCATGGGCACCGCCCCGGCTTCCAGCAGCCGCCGCACCACGGTGGCGTCGTAGGGGGCGCGGTAGCCGTCCATGATCCGGGAACCGTTGCCGACCGGGGCGCCCCGCCAGTGCAGGTTGTCCTTGAACACCACCGGGATGCCCAGCATCGGGCCGCGCTCGCCCCGGGCCAGGCGCGCGTCCGCGGCCCGGGCCGCCCGGAGGGTGGCTTCCGGGTCACGGTGGACGATGGCGTTGAGCCGGCCTTCCAGGCGGTCCATGCGCTCCAGCGCGCCGAGCGCCAGGAATTCGGCGGAGAGGTCGCCGGCCGCCAACCCTTCCCGCCAAGCCGTCAAAGGATCCGAGCCCATGCCCTGCTCCCGCCACAAAATAAGAGTGTGGCATCAATGCCGCCCAGGAGAAAGCCGTGATGCACTGTAGGATTATCCTTGGCTTGGAATTAGAGTAGTATCTCAGGAGAAGGCACACCCCCCATAATTTGATCATCTTGTACGCCATGGATCTCCTATGAACCCATACGAAGTCTTGGAATTACCCGCAGGCGCTTCGCCGGATGAGATCAAGGCCGCTTATCACGGCATGGCGAAAAAATGGCACCCAGACCGGTATACCGGGGCGGCCAAGGTGGAGGCGGAACAGCGTTTCCGCATGCTGGCCGAGGCCTACAACATGCTGAAGGACACGCCGGCCCGGGAGGTCGCGCCGGCCGCGCCCCCCGCTCCGCCCATGCCGCAGATCCAGCTGGACACAGCGCCGGAGGCAAGGCCGGCGGCCAGCAAGACCGCGGAAGAATGGTTCAAGGACGCCAAGGCGGCAGCGGACGCCAAGGCCCCGGAAAGGGCCCTTGGCCTGATCCAGTATGCCATCCGCCTGGACGGCGAGCACGCCGAGTTCCACGCGCTGCACGCGCGGCTGCTGGAAACCCTCAAGGGCGACAAGCGGACCCAGGTCCGGGCCCTGGAAACGGCGCTTCGGCTCAACCCCAAGGATGTGGACTCCACCATCCTCCTGGCCGAGACCTTCCAGTCGCTGGGCATGCATGCCCGGGCCAGCCGGCTCTGGAACGTGGTGCGCAACCTGGCGCCCAACCACCCGATCTTTTCCCCGGTGGGCGCGACGGGCGGCAAGGGCAAGAACAATGAAAAGCCGGGATTGGGCGAGCAGTTCGCCTCGCTGGTGGCCAATGCCAAGGAAGCCATCAATCGGATCATCAAAAGGGGTTGAATATGCGGGTCCTGACCTCGGGGCGGACGGAAGTCGGCTGCGTGCGTAAGCACAACGAAGATAATTTTCTGGTCGAACCGGAGCTGGGTCTGTTCGTCGTGGCCGATGGCCTGGGCGGCCATGCCGCCGGCGAAGTGGCGAGCCGGATCGTGGTGGACAAGGTCGGCGACTTCATCGCCCACACCGCCGAGCGGGACCGCACCTGGCCGGTGGAATACGAGGTGGGCCTGAGCTACGACGGCAACCGGCTCAAGGCGGCCCTGCTGCTGGCCGACCAGGGCATCCTGGACGATATCCAGGCCAACCCCGAGCGGGAATCCATGGGCTCCACGGTCGTCGCCTGCCTGGTCCAGGACGACCGGGCCACCCTGGTCCACGTGGGCGACAGCCGCGCCTATTTGTTGAACGCTTCAGGTATTCAGCAGGTGACCCGGGACCACTCGTGGGTTGCCGAGCAGGTGGCCAACGGCATCCTGACGCCGGATGAGGCCCGCCACCACCCGTTCCGCAACGTGATCACCCAGGCCCTGGGCAACGGCGGCGATCTGGATGTTGCGGTCCAGGAAATTCAAGTTAAGGTATTGGATCGTATCTTGCTTTGCTCAGATGGACTGTCAGGAATGATTCAGGACAAAGCTATTTGGGAAATCGTGGACCAGGCTTCGGATGTCGAAGCCGCAACGGCAAAACTCATCGACACAGCCATGGCAAATGGTGGGGAGGACAACATTACCGTCGTGATTGTCGCCTTCGAACCTGAATGATTTAGGGTAGGATCAACAATCAGTTGACCCTTGAAAACGAAACGCTAGACTGAATCGCCCTATCTTCATATGCGAGGCTCCCAGTGGGTCTTTTCGGCAATAAGAAAAAACAGCTCATTGGCTTGGATATCGGTTCCAGCTCCGTCAAGATCTGCGAACTGCAGATCACGGGGAAGGGCGGAAACCAGCGCTACCGGCTGCAGAAGCTCGGTATGGCCGTGCTGCCCTTCGACGCCATCGTCGAAGGCGACATCATGGACAGCAACGCCGTGGCCACCGCCATCCGCCAGGTTCTGGCCGAGCAGAAGATCAAGGCCAGGGACGTGGCGATCTCCGTGGCCGGCCAGCAGGTGATGGTCAAAAAAGTGACGTTCCCGCTCATGAGCCCTGCCGAGCTGGCCGAATCGGTGCGCTGGGAGGCCGAAAGCTTCTTCCCCGCGGGCCAGGGGCTGGATGCCTACGCCCTGGACTTCGCCGTGCTGGAGGAACGCCCCGCCGACGGCAACATGGACGTCGTGCTGGTGGCCTGCCGCAAGGACAAGATCGAGGCCTACCTCAGCTGCGTCGCCATGGCCGGGGCCAAGCCGGTGCTGGTGGACGTGGACGTGTTTGCCATCCAGAACCTCTACGAGGTCACCGCCAGCGAGGGCGCCCGGGACGAGGTGGTGGCCCTGGTGAATATCGGTGCCCAGTTCACCAACCTCACCATGCTGGTTGGGCGGAAATCGCTGTTCTGGCGGGATATCGCCTGGGGCGGCCATCGTTTCACCGACAAGCTCATGGAAGACTGGGGCATCTCGCGGGAGGCGGCGGACCAGCTGAAGGAGGGGGTCGCGGCCGAGGGCCGCACGCCCGAGGAGGTGGAGCCTTCGCTCTCCGCCATATCCGACAGTTTCGCGGACGAACTGGGCCGGACCATCGATTTCTTCCGCTCCAGCTTCAAGGTGGACCGCCTGGACCGCGTGCTGCTTTCGGGCGGCAGCGCCAAGGTGATCCATCTCCCCGATATCCTCGGGGAACGGCTCCGGGTTCCGGTGGATCGGCTGGACCCGTTCCAGTCGGTTGAGATGGACGAAAGAAGCGTGGATCCGGCCGTGGTCCGCGACATCGGCTGCACCGCCGCGGTGGCGGTTGGATTGGCTTTGCGCCAAGTGGGGGACCGATGATCAAGATCAACCTGCTGGGTGACACCCTCGCCCAGGTCGGCGCCAAGAAACCGGAAAAGGCTGAAGCCGTCCAGGTCTACGCGGAAGGGGCGGGCGCCGGGCGTTCCAGCTTCCCCATCCTGGGGGTGCTGCTTGGGGTGATCCTGACTTCCGTGGGCGGCGTCTACTACGTCTATCTCAACGGCAAGGTGGAGAAGGCGCGCCGGGAGCAGGTGGAGCTCGAGGCCAAGAAGAAGGAGCTGGAGAAGTACATCCAGCTGGAAAAGACCTTCCGGTCCCTGAACGATTCCTTGCAGAAGAAGAAGGATGTCATGGTGGCCCTCAAGACCAGCCAGGCGCTCCCCGTGCACCTGCTGGAGGAACTGGCCAACTGCCTGCCGGACGACGTCTGGTTCCGCGAGGTCAGCCAGAAGGGCATGAACATCAGTATCAAAGGGGAAAGCAGCAGCTTCGAGGCCATCAACCAGTTCCGCAACCGCCTGCTGGAGAAGAACAAGTGGTTCCAGAACGTCCAGTATCCGGCGGCAAACAAGAAGGATCGCACGGTTGAATTCACCATTTCCTGTGATTTGAAGAATTCCGCCTGAGGCCGCCCATGAACACGCAACTGCAGAAACAGATCCTCATTGGTGGCATGTCCGGGCTGCTCATCCTGGTCCTCATCTATTTCTTCCTCGGGGGCAAGCGGGATGACCTGGCGGCCTTGAAGGCCACCAACGCCAGCCTGACGGCCGACGTCAACCGGGGCTACGCCCTCAAGGACATCTACGAAAAGCTCAAGGTGGAAGTGGCCCAGCGGGAGAAGTTCATCGAGGACCTGATCCGCATCATGCCCACCGACGCGGACCGGGGCGAGCTGCCCTACCGGGTCAAGAAACTGGCCGACGCCGCGGGCATCGAACAGGTGTCGTTCTCCCTGCTGCCGCCCAGCCCGAAGGAATACTACACCGAGTATCCGGTCCAGTTCTCGTTCCGGGCCGGATACCACACCCTGGGCCAGTTCGCCTCCCTGGTTTCCGGCTACGGCAAGATCATCAACATCTCGGACCTGCAACTGACCCGTGCGACCGGCAACCCGCTCTACCCGCTCACCGCGGCCTGCAAGGTCAGCGCCTTCGTCTACAACCCGGCCAAGCCGGCGCCCGCGGCCGCGGGAGCCCCCAAGCCTGCAGCCGCGCCCGCGGCCAAGAAGAAAGACCAAGGAGACTGAGCCCATATGCCACGCATCCTTTCCATGCTCGCAGCCCTGGCGCTCGGCCTCCAACTCGGTGCCCAGGGCACGCCTCCGCCGGCGGGCAAACCCGCCGCCTCGGTGGCCACGCCCGCCCAGTCGGCCATCCCGGACATCAACACCGAGGATCTGCTGGTCACCAATGCCGTTCCCTATCGTCCCACCCTGGTGCGCGATCCTTTCGCGACCCCGACCGATGCCGAGCAGACCAACAAGGGTGACATGGTGGATGATATCGCCGTCAAGGGCCGGGTCGCATCCGCGGGCAGGACCCTGGCGGTGGTTTCGGATGCGCGCGGCAACATGCGCCTGCTGCCGGTCGGCTACAAGTTCCGCGACGGCGTGCTGGTGGCCATCGGTGACAAGTCGGTCACGTTCCATCAATGGGATCCCAGTGGAACCAACACCCGGATTTATCGGACAGTCGTCAAAATCTACAAGCGCGAGGAGGCTAAACGATGAATGCTCGCCTGTGTTCCTTGCTGGTGGCGGGGGGCGTCGTTCTGGCGGGGATCCAATCCGGATCTCTCCACGGAGCCGTCCTAGACGCGGTCAATCCCAGCCCGATCTCCACGCTGAAGAGCGCGGCCTTCATTCCCGGTCCGGGCGAAGGTTTCCTGTTGCAACTGGACATTCCAGGCTACCAGGGCACCCCCAGGGTGCAGGTGCTCGCCCATCCGAGCAGGATCGTGGTGGACCTTCCCGGCGTGGACCGCGGGGCGACCCTTACGAAGAAGGCCCTGAAGGGGCTCTCCAGCCCCCAGGTCATCCGCTGGCGGGTGGCGCAGTTCTCGGTGCAGCCTGAGCAGACCCGCGTGGTGCTGGAGGTCAAGCCCGGCACCAAGGCCGAGGTGAGCAGCGGCGCCGACGGCGTCAGCATCGCCCTGAACCAGGGCAAGGGCCCGGTCCTGGCCGAGCTGCGCCAGACCACGGTCGAACCCGTCCAGCTCCAGGCCGCGCTCCCGCCTGTGGCGGAACCCGCTCCTGTGGCCGCGCTCCCGCCTGTGGCTGAAGCCGCTCCCGTGGCCGCGCTCCCGCCGGTGGCGAAAGCCGTTCCCGTG
This sequence comes from uncultured Mesoterricola sp., assembly GCA_964627225.1. GTDB lineage: Bacteria > Acidobacteriota > Holophagae > Holophagales > Holophagaceae > Mesoterricola. Next base: position 1,716 of record CAZVHQ010000008.1, on the reverse strand, counting down.
GCCGCGCCCGTCGCGGCCGCGCCGCAACCGGTCCCCGTGGCCGCGCCGGCCGCCGAGCCGCCGAAGCTTGCCGCCAAGCCCGCCCTGCCGCCCTTGACGCCGCTGCCGTCGCTCAACGCGCCGTTCCAGACGCTGCCGTCCTTGACGGTCAACGCGCTGCTGCCCGCCACCCCGGCGGTGACCCAGGACACGCCCATGGTGCCAACCCCGGCCCCCCGCGCTGAACTCCGCAAGGACGGACGCGGCGGCCGCATCCTTGGCGACACGGGCGCGCGCTACACCGGCACCCGCATGACCATCGACGTGGTGGGCACGGATCTCACCAGCTTCCTGCGCATCATCGCCGACACCGCGCACCTGAACCTGATCGTCGACCAGGACGTCCAGGGCATCTACACCTTCAAGTTCACCGACACCCCCTGGGACCAGGTGCTGGACGTGATCCTGAAGCATGCCGGCCTGGGCAAGGAGATCAGCAACGGCATCATCCGCGTGGCCAAGGTGGAGAAGCTGCAGAAGGAAGAGGAGGACCGCAAGCGCCTGGACGACGCCAAGGCCCTCTCCGGCGAGACCCAGAGCATCACCCGCCCGCTGTCCTTCGCCAAGGCTTCCGAGGCCAAGGCGATCCTGGACAAGGTGCTCACCAAGCGGGGCAGCCTGATCATCGACGAGCGCACCAACACGCTCATCATCACCGACCTGCCGCGCAACCTGCCGCTGATCGACGACCTGATCGCCCAGCTGGACATCCAGATCCAGCAGGTGCAGATCGAGGCCCGGATCGTGGAAGCCACCAAGAACTGGCAGCAGGCTTTCGGTGTCCAGTGGCCCACCAGCAATTCCGGCAGCACGGCCCTCACCGTCAACAACACCGCCGCGACCTGGGGCACCACCAACGGCCCGGCCTGGAACACCATCAACAACCTGCAGTCGAATGGCGGCAACGGCGCCATGTTCAACTTCTCGCCCGGACAGCCCGGGGTCACCGACATCCAGGGACCGGCCGGCCAGTTCTGGCTGTCCTTCCTGAGCAACCGCATGAGCATCAACGTGGTCCTGCAGGCCCTGGAATCCGAAGGCGTGATCAAGGTGATCTCCTCGCCCAAGGTGGTGACCCAGAACAACAAGAAGGCCAAGGTCCTTTCCGGAACGAAGATCCCCTATCCGGCCCAGCAGGCCGGCACCAACTCCGGCGCCATCACCGTGTCCTTCGCCGATGCCAACCTGTCCCTGGAGGTGACGCCGCAGATCACCAATGACGGGACCATCCTCATGGATATCCATGTGGAGAAGTCCGATGCCGACTTCAGCAACGAGGTCGCCGGCACCCCCACCATCACCCAGAAGATGGTCGAGACCCAGGTGCTGGTGAAGGACGGCGGGACCGCCATCATGGGCGGCGTCTACAAGAACACCAACAGCACCTCCTCCACCGGCGTGCCGTTCCTGGCCAAGCTGCCGATCATCGGCTTCCTGTTCCGCAACAAGACCGACTCGGACGCCAACGACGAGCTTCTGGTGTTCATCACCCCAAGAATCCTGAAGAATTAATTCGGCATTCCTGCACAAATCCAGGGCCCCGACCGGGGCCCTGGACTTGTGCAGGAATGCGCTGCAGTTTGGACCTTACGTCCCTTTCCAGGATTCCCTGCCGGGGGCTTGACGTAGCTTGCGACGCTTCCCTCCGCTGGGCCAGAGGATCCCGCTCAACTCCTT